>CAZCYQ010000001.1:0-150009 GCA_964503085.1 uncultured Rhodothermaceae bacterium
TCGTGGACAGGACGCCCTCAATTTGACGAGAATAGGTATTTTCGGGCAAACACTATATATATTCACGGCAGAGTTGGCCGCCTGAATACGGATTTAACTGTCAACTATTACGGGTGCTGTAATCCGCGTGAGCTTTGCGGGCCAGGGGAATTTGATTCAGGCATGGATTCCCACGACGAATCATTCTTCACATTGACTGTACGCGGGGGGCTTGAAAAGATGATCGGAGATAGGTTAGGGATCCGTGGCGGAGTGCATCACACACAGTACGGAGAAGAAGAATGGGGAGCCTTTTCGAAGGAAGAAGCTACGGTTCCCATATCACTTGATGGAAGTGAAACCGGGTTTTCAGTAAGAACGATTCTGTACTTCTAATCGGTTCTCAGGCATCGGTCCTTCAACCTCACGACTATCCGTGAGTGGTTTCTTTCTTGTCAACTTGCAACTAAGGAGTGGACTGCCAGATCAAGCCCATGTCTGAACTTTCTCCCGAATCATCCCCTGCAGACAATATGGGCAGGTAGGAGTTAATACAATCAACACTAATCTATCTTGGTCCTCATGAAAATATTCTAACATAGCCGGAAGAGTTTCCAAAATGCCGTGGTCATCAGTTAACTTAGCAAAAAAAGTCACTTGAAGAAAAAACAGTAATGCTACCACTACCAGTGCATACATTGTCCATTCTAGATACTTCATTGTAACTTCTCTAAGATCCATCGTGAAACGGCGTTTCGTCTGGACCAAAATCCAGAAGTATGTTTCGCGCGGGTGCAGTAGTGGGGCTAGGTATAAAAGATCCTTTCGTAAAAGACCCATACCCCCACCTTATCCCTGACTTACGATGGTCTGTTTATTGAATGGACAATCACAGTGCCATCGCGGGTTCGCTGATATATTCGATCATTTGTTATAGATACCGGGTAGTAGTGATCCAATCTAAATGAATACTTGTACTCAAGCGACCCAGCTTCATATACATCAACAATTCGATCTTCTGCTCCTGATTCGCTTTTGGACTGAAGCAACAATTCGTCTCCCACGACACTTACTCTGATACTATTCACACGATCGCCTTCAATCCTATAGCTCTCAATTCCATTCGTCACATATCGTATAAGCTGGGGCTCTTCAAACCCGTCAAGGGTCATTGTCTTCTTTGCCCGAACGAGACTACCATTCACATCATAAACCATGATTACAGGAAAGCGAGAAGGAACATAGATCATCCAGTCTTTATACGTTTCTATCACCCCGGCTGCCACCAGATGAGAAGCATAACGGTCACCTTCCACTAATTCTCCAAATTCAACCGATCTATCCCTGTAATTAGATTCAAAGGATAGTTTACTAAACGTTCGGAAAAAGTACTCTATGCCTGTATCTGTTATGGCGTGCCGGTAAGGAGGCCCCTGCCTGCCAAATACTCTTGAATCGATTAAACTCCCTGTCGCCTTTGAGAAAGAAGAAATCCTCGCGTTGTTGGAATCTGTTACATAAATGAGCGAATCATATGCTAATTCAACACTAGTTATGCTTAAAAACTCGCCGGGGGCATAACCAGTACCACTTCCATAGGACATGATATAATTGCCTGTAGAATCAAACCGCAAAATCTGATACACCCCGTAGTCGACAACATACATATCTCCATTGGTGTCCGGTATGATCCGCTGGGGGTCGTACAGCAGAATCTCTTCCTCCACAGGAAACTCAAACATCCTACTCACAGAAACAGGCTCCCAAACCCGTTCACTTGTTTGTTGCTCCTCAGCTTTTTCTAAAAACAGAAACTTTCCGAGGGTAGCCTCGCCTTCGCCACTACTGCAGGACAAAACAAAAAAGTAGATCAGGACAATGTACCTACCGTTCATTTAGGCAATCCCCACTTAAAACACATCTTGGTCGCTTGGCCGCAAGTTGAGCCCTCACACCATTCACATGGCATAGACGCACTCATCATAAATCCCGGGCCGTAACATCCCACCGCATCACATGCTTGTGGGTCGCCACATTGAGGGACGATACTAGGTCCAGCATTGTTGGACGTCCCACCCGATAGACTAACGAGTAATACGAATATCAATGATGCAAAAAGCCCCCGACGTTTACGAGATTAATAGTTACTCTCATCACGAATCGATGTTGCCGTAACATTTTACCTCCCATGTTTCATCTGTAGTACAGGGAAGATCCTCAACCTGGCAACATCTGACGAACGCGTCACATATATCAAAACCGCCTGTGCCATACACAAAGCTACATGTTTGGTTGCATTTTATATCGGCCACAGCACTGTATGAGTCTGCATTACTGCCGAAAAACATCAGCATAGCTGCACAAAACAGAGCGATAAATGATCGTATTAAGGAGTTTCATCGTTTTCGCATTGTAAAATGTGCCTGTGGTTCTCCACAATATTCGCGACAGAATCGATTATGTATGGCTTTAAGGCTGGTAGTCACCTTGTCCACAGGACGGGGATCACTACCAGCACCTGGTATACTACATCCCCGAAAGAAGAGTCGTTTTTTGGCTCACAATACGTGTACACAACGCGAAACTTCATGCAGCTGACCATGCAGGATCCCGAGGCTAATCTCCGGCTGCACAGTCGCAACCTCAGTATTGAATACGTCCGACCTACGCACGCTTGCATGTTTGAATCATCATGTAAAAAGTGTGGTTTGAAATTCGCTTTGATTTACAACGTATCATTTTGATAACTATGCGATCGCCGAACAAGAGTATTCAGGGAAGTATTTCCAAACCTGTTGGCAAATGAAAAAATCGGAAGAAACTGTAGCTGTACCTTCGAGATCTGATCGCATGCGGTCAGTGCAAATGCCGGTCATGGGTTTTGTTGCGGATCTCATGCGGGACAATCCAGGAACGATTTCCCTGGGACAGGGCGTCGTACATTATGGTCCACCCGCCGGGGCACTCAATGCTGCACAGCAGGCGGTCATAGTTCCAAATACGCATCGTTACGGTTATGTGATCGGAAGACCCAGTCTGCGAAGTGCATTCGCCGCAAAACTGAATGCAGAAAACCATCTGGATCCCGGGTATGAGGTTGTGGTTACTGCCGGCAGTAACATGGCCTTCTTTGCTTCATTGCTTGCGATTACAAGTCCTGGGGATGAGGTCATATTGCTCGTGCCATACTACTTCAACCATGAAATGGCCACGTACATTGCCGGCTGTAAGCCTGTACTCGTATCGTTCGGTGATTCGTTGATACCGGATGTGGAGACTATTGAGCGTGCAATCACTCCTCGAACCCGCGCAATCGTTACGATCTCCCCTAATAATCCGACGGGCATTGTATATGCTCCAGACACGTTGCGGGCCATCAATGATCTGTGTGCCGGGCACGGGATATATCACATGTCGGACGAAGCGTATGAATATTTTACTTTCGACGGTGCGGAGCATTACTCTCCGGGGAGGGCTTCCGGAGCGCATGCGCATACGATCTCGCTTTTTTCTATGAGCAAGGCATACGGAATGGCGGGTTGGCGTTTGGGGTATATGGCGGTCCCGCCACAGGTGCTGGCAGACATTCACAAAATTCAGGATACGAATCAGATCTGTCCGGCGATAATAAGTCAGTCAATGGCACTGGCAGCACTTAAGGAGGGCGCAGGCTACTGCAGGCAGTATGTAGACTCAATGGCCAAGGTTCGCACCATGGTGCTGGAGCGTCTGAGCGCAGTGAAAGCCCCGGTTATCGTTTCTCCTTCAAAGGGTGCTTTTTATTTTCTGTTGTCAGTAGAGACAGCGCTTGATGCCAAGACTGTGACAACGCGCCTGATACAGGAGCACGGTGTCGCAGTCATACCGGGGGATGCATTCGGCATGACGACAGGTGGTACTTACCTGCGTGTCGCCTATGGTGCACTACAGGTATCTACATTGAGCGAGGCGCTAGATCGCCTGGTCAAAGGCCTTGAAGCTCTTGTCGGTTAATCTGGAAGCAGCCACCGGCCCGTATTTGCAATAATGCGCTTGTAGGCTGCCAGATCGTGCGCCCGATCATCATGTCCGAGTGTGTTAACGACGATCGTGGCGTCACCAACCCGACGAACCCAAATGACGGGGTAAATTGCCCCAGTTTCGTGTGACCGTCCAATAGCAAGAACAATAGCCCGGGCATCTGGCAGAATCTCGGCCCGGTAAAGTTCATCCGTGATTTCAAAGCTGGCCGGAACACCCTCCATGAGTGGATGATTTGGCTGCAGAACTTCCACAGTGAAAGCCTGGATCGGTTCATGACTGCGGGACCCGCCACCAACAAGCCGCTCGTTGTACTCTGGCCAATTCTCCCAGTTATACCAAGAGGCTGGATGTGTAATCATAACCGGGCGTCCAGCCTCCACATGTTGCATAATTGCTTGGCGGCTGTCTTCGTTTCCGATGGCCTTATTGTTCGCAAGAGCGAGCAATGATGCATTACGTAGCAGTTCCACGAAGGCATCCTCAGGCGTTTCAGTATAAATGAAGGTCCGATCTCCTACTCCAAACAGCAATTGCCCATCCGCGAACCCAAAAACACGTGCATGATGATGAGATTGGGGGCCACGACTTACGCTGCCTGCCAGATATACAATCGGATCAGCCTCAGGGTTGGAACCTTCCCATGTCCAACCTGCATCATTGCGGGGCAAGTCAGGTGCTGTGGTAATTTCCAGGGTGCCTTGCATGATTGCCCAGTGTCCGGGTACCGAGCACAGGAAAGGATAGGTTCCTTCCGTTAATGGGCCAAGAGTAACGCTTGTTGACTCGCTCTGGGACAGTACTCCGGTTGAGCCGAGGACATCCTGTGACCGGGCAGGCGGAATGTACTCCGTGTCTGCACTCGTAGGGGTAGTCATGTACGCATCCAGATCTTTTCCAAACGCCTCTACATCAGTTCCCATTTTCAGAAAGACAGCATTATGGAGATCAGGATGTAGGTTCACAAAATCAATCGTGATTTCCTGACCGGCAAAAGCTTTCAGTGTCTTTTCGCCGAATTGCATGATCGCACCATCGGGGGCCGTCAGTTCGATGCGGGCGGGGGGCAGCACCTGGGGTTCCGCTACCGCTTCCGGTACGGGTTCTTCCTGTACGATTCCAATCGGAGTGATCGCGTCATAGGCGGCAAGAATCCATTCATCTGCACCTTGCAGTGCTTCTTGAGCCGCTGTCAGGATCAGCGGAGCTATCTGGGGTCCCATATCCTTTGCCTTCAGAAGAGCAGTCAGACGAACACTAAGATCCTCATCACCGAACACACTGTGCTTAGCCAGAAGCTTGGCACTATCCCCTGTCAGGGGAAGCGTCTGTATGCCAGCTTTACGTACAGCGGGCGATGGGTGTACTAGCGCCGTAGCAGAAGCCACCGCTAGTGCCTCGTCCGCCCCCAGTCCATGAAGTGTCCAAAGGGCATGCACAGCGCCCGGATCAAAACCTGTTTCATCTAAATCCTGCTGAAGCACCAATTGCGTAAGCTCCCCTTCCAATTCCTGTGCATTATTCTCAATCAGCATTCTCTGTGCCGTAAGGCGCCAGAACTGGTTGGTGCTCTGAAGGGCTTCTAGGAGACCTTCAGTGTCCTCATAGGAAAGGCTTTTCCGTGGCGGGGGCTCGCCATAAGTGACCACGTACACACGGCCGTGTTCGCGGTCACGCAATGGATTTAGGTGTGCGTTGCCGGGACCGGCGTTATCATTCCATATCTGATTAACCATTCCCCGCCGATCCGGGTTATGCTGAATCACGGGATTGTACCAGTCGGCAACCCATAGATTCTCATCGGGGCCTATATCGGCGAAAACCGGGGCAACCCATTCGTCACTACTGGCCAACAGGTTAAGGATCTCTCCATCGGATTCCTTTTCAATACTTCCATCAGGTTCTAACTGCGCCGCATGTACGACATGAGCCGTAGGCTCGGTCACCATGAGAGCCCCCCAGTATTTGGACGGGAACCGTCTACCATTGTATGGAAACGCTCCTGCGGCCGCAGTGTAGCCGTCCCGGAAGTCTACCTGCTGCAGTTGACGCTCAGACGAGTGCACCACCAGATAGTGGCTTTGAACATTCGCTACATTCATGCCTGCCTGGTGTCTCAAGGGAATTCCCACTATAATGGCATGGTTATTATTGGCGGTGGATCCATAGATGGTATTGTCTTCTCCTATGCCCAGTCCCCATGTATTGTTGTTGAATTCGGCAATGGGCTCCAGGTCTGTCCCATCTTTCCGTACCCGAAATACTCCCCGACGCAAAATGATTGCCTCCTGATCGGGGGCACGGCCGGGTTCAAAGAGCCCGCTGTACCCGACGGCTCCCCAGAGATAATTGTCCAGCCCCAACTTCGTGTTGCTCATCACAGCATGGGTATCGAATGTACCAAAGGCATCGTCCACGATCACATGCTTTTCGTCCGCACGGTCATCACCGTCCGTATCCTCCAAAAAGACCAGATCCGGTGCCTGTCCGACGATGGCTCCTCCCTTTACCAAGGTGATGCTGGTGGTCAGAGGCAGGTTTTCCGCAAATCGTATGAAGCTGTCTGCGCGGTAATCACCGTCTGTATCTTCGCAAATCGTGATACGGTCAGTCCCGGACTCCTCACCAACATGATCGTGTGGATAGTTCGTCGACTCAACGACCCATAAGCGTCCGCGCTCATCCCATGTGAGTGCAATAGGATTAACGATATCCGGTTCATGTGCAAACACATGAACATTGAATCCCTCTGGAACCTCAAGTCGTGTCAAGGTCTCTTCGGGGGTAAGCGGCGCCTGTAGCTCATGGATAAGTACGTCGTTGCTTGCAGGCGAGTAATGCAGTGCTGCTTTTCCTGAGCAGCCCGTCAGCAGCATTACGGCAAGGACGGCGGGTAAATAGATTTTCATCTGAGTTAGGTGTTGCGGGTACGAAGCTTGTTCCATGGTTCTAGATTGGATAAATCCTCGGCGAGCGGGGCGTCAAGTTGGGCCGGTGTTAATGCTACAAAAAGCACTGCTGAGTCCTCTCCCGCGTTAAAAGAGGCGTGAGCCAATCCGGCAGGGATAACAACGGCATCTCCAGGAGATAGGATTTTGCAGGATTCGCCGATCCATTGCTCAATGGTGCCCTGCATCACAAAGATAAGTTCCTCGCGTCCAGGATGGCGATGAAAGTTGTGCCCTTTTCCGCGTGCAATCTCGGCCTTTGCGGCAAAGAGCCCCGGAGTAACAGAATTCGGGTAATTGATCCAGGTATTGATACCTTGATCAACCGATTCTATCCATTGAGTCTCCTTATTCAGAAAGAATTGTCTGGACATCAGTGCTTACGGGCCGCTGGACAAGGAATCTGTTTGAATTCCTTTGTAAGGTTAATGAGGGATTGTTCAACGCCCATTCGTTCAAGGCTGCTAGCACCAACAAACCCGACGGTGTCAGTGTGTTCATTGATGTACGCTGCATCTGAGGGTGAGCAGATCGGACCTCCGTGACTTAAGAAAATTATATCCTTGCGGACGCTGCGGGCAGCCTCAATAATTCCTTGAGTACGTGTCGCAGCTTCCTCCAAGGTGCAGGTTGCGCCTGTAACGCCAATAGATCCGCCAATCGTACATCCCACATGGGCAATGATTGCATCCGCTCCAGCCTCGGCCATCCTGCGGGATTCCTCTGGAGTCGCCACGTACACGATTGAGAATAGATCAATCCCTTGTTTCTGCGCGAGAGCAACCATATCGATTTCGTGCTGCACGCTCATACCTGTCTCTTCAAGTACCTGACGGAAGAGACCATCCACAATTGCATGGGTGGGGAAGTTGTTAATGCCACTGAATCCCATATCCCTCACCTTGAGCAGGTGATGCCAAATGCGTCGCCGCGGATCCGAAGCATGAACCCCACAGATAACAGGGATCTCTTTGACGACCGGGAGCACCTCAAATTCACCAATCTCCATAGCAACAGCGTTCGCATCCCCATACGCCATAAGTCCCGCAGTCGAACCATGCCCAGACATACGGAATCGCCCGGAGTTGTATATGATCAGAAGGTCTGCGCCGCCCTGTTCAATGAACTTGGCACTGATTCCTGTACCGGCGCCAGCCGCAATAATCGGTTCGCCACGGTCCAGTGTAGCATGAAGGCGCTCAAGCACTTCTGCGCGTGTGTATGGGTTTCCAATTCCAGTCCAAGGGTTGGGCATAATGTTAGGAACAATAACTAAACTGTAACAAGCTAATCATTTTTGTTGGTTGGTGCCATCTTTGGCTTAGGTTGGTGCATGATTTGCAGCGTCGCTTGTCAGGCGCCATACTGACGCTCGTTGAGTTCGTTACGGGCTTGTCCAATAACTCAGACGTTTGGCGCGCGGGTTTTTGGGATGTTTTGAGTCAGTCACGATGCCCAATAGTCTCTCGGATAAATTTTCTATCCTTGCGGCAGTCCAAGACCTTCCATTAGGGTTTTCCACAGGGGTTTTTTGTCAGATGGACTTCTTGCTTCAAGTGTTCACGGACTACCACATCAGTCACATATCCAGGGCGAATTCAAACCAACCCTGCGGTGTAGTTTTGCACTCCCTTCTTTGCGGTCTTGGTAACCGGTTGATATGATAATTAGGTTGCCGAGATTGCCCACAATGCACATGTGCCGACCAAGTGGACCACTGATTCGTTTGGAAGAAATGTTGAGTCTATAACTTGCCGTTCCACACAAAAAACGTGTAGGTGACCGAGTTTACGACTACATCAATCACACCATGCAGGGCGCTGTCTTTCCTCCCTGCTTTTGGCAAAGCACCGCATGGTGGGCATGATACAACCTCGTCCACATGCGAGATGTACTTATTGGCAAGTAATGCTCTGTAAGTACTTTGCCGAAGTAGCGCAACAGGCCCTGTTCGCCATAAGCAAACTGCAGCGTTTTCTTGTCGAGGGATGGCGCATAGACTCGCTCATCAACGACTGTGTACGGCATAGCCATGATAAGCGAAAGAAAGCTACGGCGCGTAAAAAACTGCACATGCCCTGCCGGATTTTTGCTGCGATCTTTCAGGAGAGCTTTAACTCGTCCAAAAAACAGATCTTCCAGGGGTACTTCCGCGACCAGATAATCAAATTGGAACTGTCGGCCTATAGCTTGCAAAAACGACACAGGGTCCTCAAGATGCTCAATAACGTGACTACAGATAACAACATCGAATGAGTCCCTGTCGAACACGTTAGTGGTTTCCATCACGTCAGCTACCGTGCACTGGATATTTGGGAATGCGGTTTCCAGATGGGCAATTGCCGTTGATGAATAATCAATGCCATAGTAGTGCTGGGCTATTCCTCTCTGTTGCAACTCACCTATGACGGCGCCAGTACCACAACCAAATTCCAAAACAGACTCTGGCTTTATCCTATTTCCACGGAGAAGTTGTTCTACCGAGTCTGCTTTTTGCCCGGCACTTCTACGTAGCCACTCCGCTTGCCGTTCTAAGGCATCTGAGTAGACAGCTGCGTAGTGATCTCTACCACTTCTCCCAGAGTCCAGCGCAACTGGTTTCTCAGCACTCATCGAGCCGTTTTGCTTAGCCATATTTGATAGCCATCTGCGAAAGAGTTTGACGCACACGCACCTGCATTGCCATTCTCGATAGCGATTGACGAATTCTCTAGAGTGGTATAAAAGGAAATAAAGCTACTTGGTCAATACCATCATGATTTCCTTGTCTTTACACGGAGACACGAGAAGATGTGTATTCTGTCAAATGATTCCGGTTTGAAAATACTGAAACGTCTCCAACTATTCACGACATAAAAGCACCAAAGGGTGTCAGAAGGACTACAATTAGGAGACAAATCCTGTTTTTTGTCTCAATTATCTTGATCATCTGAAAATTCGGCTCCGGTCAAGAATATCAATCTTTGGAAAGGAAAAGCCCATGGCATACACATAATCTTTGTCCCAAGCCATTATGTGAGGAACGCGTCGCCACTGGGTAGTGTCCCCCAGATAATGTGGCCCTAAATACGCTCCCTCCCCAGACACTACTGGCACACTGAAATAGTGGCGAGTCATCTCGTCCGCCGGGCCTGGGCCATCATCGCCGGGGCGAGCAGCAGTATTATAGCTAACCACAAAAGCATCAGAAAACGCGTCTGTCGCTATCATCAGAAACGAACTTTCACCAGCTTGTTGCTCTGGATATAATATTGAGGGGCGCGTCGTCTCTATCATATACATTGGATTTTGGTCTGGAAATGTAACGCTCCATAAGAGTGATCCTAATTCATCATATCCTTTGAGTACAGGAACAGGCACATTTGCGTAAGCAACGATTCGGTTTTTTTCATTGCATGCTAAGCTGCCATGATCTGACAAGATTTGTCGAGTAAACGGATGGTCCGCAAGGTAAGGTTGCCCAAAAGATGTGACGTATTCACCGGCATAGGTCAGCTTATGGATAACCTGATCCAGCTCCTTTGAGTATCCAGTAAGGTAAACATATCCTCCCATCAAACAAATATCTGAAGCCCCATAGCCGGAAGTAAAAAACGCGTGTTCCAACTCGTACAAATCTTCTGCATTCTTGTGAAAAACTTGGATTCTGTATCCACTCTGATCCGCCACAAAAATTTGACCAGCATCCCCCGTTGCTGCCATCCCTTTAACATTAGTAAATTCGCCCGGCCCAACACCAGGTGAGCCGACGATCTGCTTCAGCGAACCGTGGTGATCGTAGACTCGCACCTCTCCATATTCGCCATCCAAGTATAAAAGCGTGCCGTCAGTGACTGCCATAGAATTAATGGAGCCAATCATTTCATGGTAGTCTCCTTCTAGAACCCCAATGCTATACACTTTCGTTTGCAAGAAATCAGCTTCGTTTACCAATTGCAGAGTCCCCATCGTTGTATCCTCCCTTAGAGCATGCCGCTCATTGGTAATCTGGGGAATATTCTCCTCTGTAGGATGAAGCCGACCATCGCGACCACAGGAAGCCAATAACGCAAGACTGACTAAAATCACCACGACCATATTAGCCCGGCAGACATATCTTAAACCCGCAGACATGGCACCGCAGTGTGAAGTGTTTTACTGTATCGGATGTTGTTCATCGTACTTCAGCTTTCGCATGTATGTCTGCTCTGAACTTCGAGAGTTTTTCCGAGGTGAGGAGTCTACGTTGAATGTCACTAAAAACCATGTTTTGGAGAGTTGGACACCAAACACCCCTATACGACACTACGGTAAAACTCCTGGAATGTTAGCAGTGAAGAGCAGGATAACGAGTGGTTTGTTATATTCGGGGACCAATAAAGCAATAAATTCCATGTCCGTTAGCCGACGCAGTTTTCTAAAGGGTTTGAGCGCTGCTGCTGCACTCCCCATCATTGTACCCGCATCTGCACTTGGGCGGGATAATCGACCCGCTCCCAGCGACAGGGTCACTATGGGGTTCATCGGCATGGGGAGTATGGGAATGAATAATCTGCGGGGGTTTATTGAAAAACCGGATGTGCAGGTATTGGCCGTGTGTGATGTGAACAAATCCGGAGATAATTATGCGGGGCGTGGACTAAAAGGACGGGAGCCATCACGTCAGTTCGTTGATTCTACGTACGCAGAAAATAGCGGTACGAGCAGCTATACGGGCTGTGACGGTTACACATTTTTCTGGCAGGTCCTAGAGCGAGACGATATTGATGCCGTGTGCCTGGCACTGCCGGATCATTGGCACGCGTATATGGCGGTGGCGGCTGCCAAAGCCGGTAAGGATATGTATAGTGAGAAGCCCCTGGCGCGAACTATCAGCGAGGGCAGGGCAATGGTTAATGCTGTACGGAAATACAATCGCGTATTTCAGAATGGAAGTCAGCAACGTTCAGGTGGACAGTTCAGGCATGCATGTGAGTTGGCCCGCAACGGTTACGTTGGTGAGATTCAGAAGGTCTATGCCCAAGTGGGTGGTATTTCCCGTTCGTTCCCACACGGGGAGGAGCCTATCCCGGATGGGTTCCTTTATGAGTTATGGCTGGGTAATGCTCCGTCGGCGCCTTATCACAGCAAGCGTGTGAGTGGGGGATACAATACTGAGGAGGGAGCTTGGCGGGCGTGGATACCGTATTCGGCAGGGCATGTAGCGGACTGGGGAGCGCACAACTTTGACATTGCTCTCTGGGGATTGGGACTCGATGGCTCCGCCCCAACTCAAATTGTACATGCCTCCGACGCAGAAGAGGACGAGGTTACTTTGATGTATGCCGACAACCCTCCGATAATAAAGAAGAAGGGACCGCATGAAGGGATGATCCAGTTTATTGGTACGGAGGGTTGGGTTGGTGTCAGCCGTGGTGATATTTGGGCTTCCGACGAGGCCCTGCTCTCAGTTGCTATGAAACCCAGCGATACACATCTGTATCGCAGTGATGATCATCGCCGAGACTTTCTCAACTGTGTAAAAACACGTAGCAGGCCAATCTGTGATGTTGAGATCGGCCACAGCTCGCTGGTAGCCTGCCTGACGAGTGAGATTTGTATGCGTCTGGAGCGGACTCTGGAATTCAATCCGAAGAAGGAGAAATACACAGGAGACCAAGAAGCAAATGCGCTCGTAACCAGGAGTATGCGAGGTCCCTGGAAGCTCTAAGTCTCGGACTACTGCCAGGGCACGCTGCCGGCGTCCTGTACATGTTGTCGCAGTGCAGCGGCAAGCCTTCGAAAAACGTCAGGTTCAGCTGAGGACAGGTCTGTTGTCTCAAGCGGGTCCTGCTCGAGATTGTATAGCTCTAATGGAGCGTAAGGGCTGTTCTGAAGCAGTTTCCAGGGCCCCTGCCGGACCGCTTCAATCGTTTTTCCGCCAAAGCGTAGGCCTCCCTCTCGTCTGGAGAAAAACAGGAGACGGTTGGGGTCAGGATCCGGGCCCCCCAGAACCGAGTCGAGAAAGCTGGTACCGTCAATAATCTGCGTGATCCTCGCTCGGGCTGCCTCAAGAAGCGTCGGGTAAATATCCATTGTGGTCAGGACGGCATCGCTGGAAGTGCCAGGTGCAATATTTCCCGGCCAGGAGGCAATTGCAGGCACTCGTATGCCGCCTTCATATACGGTTCCCTTTCCGTCGCGCAATGGACCATTACGCGCGCCGACATTGAGTTGTCCGCCGTTATCACTGACAAAAATCACAAGCGTGTTATCATGGAATCCATTCTCTTTTAGGGCATTCATTACCTTGCCGATTCCGTGATCCATATGTTCAATCAGCGCTACGAGTTTAGCTCGCGCTTCGTCGATATTACCTTCCCGCTGCTGCACTTTGGTAACCCATTCCTCAGGTGGTTGAATGGGGGTATGGGGGGCGTTGTAAGCCAGATAGAGGAAGAATGGTGCTGTAGAGACGGTCCGACCTTTTAAATAGTTCACCGCCCAATCTGTGAACAGATCTGTGGCATGCCCTTCAGGATGGATGACCTCCTCACCCCGGCGCATGTAATTAATCCCGTGACGCCGATGGTTGTAGTAATCGTCCATCATATCACCCAGGAAGCCCTCAAAATAGTCAAATCCTCGATCCATCGGCCGTTGAGGTGCATTGAGGCCCAGATGCCATTTGCCCACCATTGCAGTATGATATCCACGACTCCGAAGTTTTTCTGGCAGTAGTTCGATATTCTGCGCGAGATTCCCCCAGTTGTTGGAGGCATGTGTGCGGATGACACCGGGAACGCCTGCCAAAGGAGGATAGCGACCGGACAGCAAGGAGGCTCTTGTCGGCGAGCAGACGGGCGAGTTAGCGTAGAACTGTGTGAATCGAATGCCAGAGGCGGCAAGGCTGTCAAGGGCGGGTGAGTGTAGATCTTCTGCCCCATAGCTTGAGAGGTCTCCGTACCCGAGGTCGTCAGCTACAATGAGGACAATATTGGGTTGTTGCGCACTGGCTACTGCGCCCCAAAGAAATAGCAATATCAGCAACGAAATTCTTCGCATCTTTAGGCGATCGAGTGAAAAATTGGAACATAAAACTCCGCGAATGAACACGCAGTACGCCACAATATAACGTCTAGGCGTTCCGGGCACGGTCCCAGCCCGCTGATATCTCCTCCTCGGAGACCTTGTCCGTAACATATGCGCTGCCGATTCTACGCAACAGCACCAAACGCAAACGCCCCGCCTGCACCTTCTTGTCAAAGTACATCGTTTGGGTGAGTGTTTTTGGATCAAGATCCTTGATTGAGTTCCTCACAGGGAGTCGTTTCAGGAGGGAGTCTATGGTGGTGTATGGCAGATTTGGGTTGAGGAGGACGGAGACTTTTAGCGCAGCGCGCATTCCTACTGCTACGGCTTCTCCATGCGTGAATTGGCCGTATCCTGCAATACGTTCAATAGCGTGGCCAAAGGTATGTCCGAAGTTCAGGATCGCTCGCAGGGATGTTTCACGTTCATCTTCGCTGACGACCTTGGCCTTTATGGCTGCAGCCTGCATGACCATACGTCGAACCGTATCGTGATCCCGGCGAAGGATCCGGTCCCAGTTGGCGGACAGATCGTGGGCGAAATCTGCGTCTGCAATCAGACCGTGCTTGACTACCTCGGCGAGTCCGCTGGTCCACTCAAGTTCGGGGAGGCTCTGTAGCGCATCCAGGTCGGCACAAACCAGTTTCGGCTGATAAAAGGCACCGACCAGGTTCTTGCCCACGGTGTGATTGATGCCCGTCTTTCCTCCGATGGAGCTATCAACTTGGGCGATTAGCGAAGTTGGCAGGTGCACGAGTGGCAGGCCACGAAGCAGGGTTGCCGCTGCAAAGCCGGCCAGATCACCGATGACGCCTCCTCCCAGCGCAAGGACAGGGGTCAGTCGATCAATACCTGCCTCCAAGGCATGATCATAGATCTGTTGTAGCATTTCAGGTGCCTTGGATCTTTCACCTGCAGGTAAAATGAGTCCCGGAAGAGGACTCCATCCGGCCTTCGAAAGGTATCCCTTGAGTGTTTCCAGATAGAGATCTGCCACATTGGTATCGGTTACAATGAGGCAGGAACCTTTGCGTAGCCCGGCAGCAGCAAGCAGTTGAGGGACTGCCCGAAATGGAGCAAAGTGGATGGCATAGGACCGTCCACCGCTCAGTTCGATGTGCACAACGTCCTGGGCCATAGAATATGATACGAATACGTTGGAGGGGGCCGCATATACGCCCCCTCCAACGTTGCAACTCACTCAGGTTTGGTAAGAGCAGTCATAAGTGGGAGAAATTCGCCGGTTGTCGGACTTGTGCGTTGATAGCGCAAAATCTTGACCAGAAAGACATCTCCCGGAGCAATGTCCCTGTAAATGCGCCTGAAATCACCACGATCATCAACCGGTTCGCGGTTTATTTCAACGATGATATCATCAATCCTCAGGTCTGCTTCGTCATATGCTGCGCTACTTTCGTCAATAGCCTCGACCCAAACTCCTTCGATCTCCTCGGAGAAGTTGAAACGTTCCTGCAGTAATTCGAGGTCCAAGTTACGCAGCTGTAGCCCGAGTTCATCAAGGTTGTCCTGCTCTTCGTCTTTCTGGTCATTGGAATTCCTGTTCTGCGGACCTTGGTCAGGCAATTCACCCAGCAACACTTCGATTTGTATGCGGTTATTTTCTCGAATAATATCAAGGAGGACCTGATCTCCAGGGGCTTTGTTGCCGATTATTGTGCGCAGAAGCAAGTAATCCTCTAATTCCACACCGTCTATTCCAGCAATGATATCTCCCGTACTGACACCGGCCTTATCGGCGGCACTGTTGTCGATCACCTGTCTAACCTGTGCAGAGCCGGGAGGGGCGTCCAATGCATTAGCCAGAGATCGTGAAACCCGATCGAAACTTATTCCCAGGAATCCTCGATCGACACGACCTTTATCGATGAGTTGCATTGCGACATTATCAACGATGGAGACCGGGATTGCGAATCCAATCCCGGCGTTGGTGCCTGTGTGAGAGAGAATAGCTGAGTTTATGCCAATCAGTTGACCGTTCATATTTACTAGCGGTCCACCTGAATTACCTCTATTGATGGCGGCGTCGGTTTGGATGAAGTCAGAGTACAGGTTGATCTGAGACAATCGTACACTGGTACGACCAATTGCACTCACGATGCCCGCAGTGACGGTATTGTCCAGTGCCGCATCCAGCGGTGATCCGAAGGCCATTACCCACTGTCCGACCTGCACATCACTTGGTGGCGCCAGTGTCACTGTGGGCAGGTCCGTTTCGTTAATTCTAATCACAGCCAGATCTGAGTTTTCATCTCGGCCTATGACTGTGGCGGTGAAGGTACGGCCGTCATGCAGCAGCACCTGCAATTTGTCTGCGCCCTCAATAACGTGATTATTGGTAACAATGTAGCCATCAGAGCGAATCAGGACACCGGAGCCCAAGCCTTGGCGAACTTGTGGGAAGTCGTTTGGCTGGGGATTTGCGAAAAATCGTTCCAATGGCGTTCTTTCCCATCCATCGGGGGTATCACTTAGCTCGATTCGCTCTGCCGACCGGACTTGAACTACAGCAGGGTTGACGGCGTCAGCCACGTTAATGAAAGCTTCCTCCCACTCCATGCGTGCAGCCGGTGAAGGGGCACGCAAGACTTTCGAGTTACTGGCCTGCGTATCTGTGCCTATACGATGCCCCTGATCAAACAGATTGGCACCCATGGTGGCAAACAGTACACCTGCAACAAAGACGACTCCAAAGAGAGCGAGTGTTGAAAAAATCTGTGGTCTACTCATGAATGCAGGGTTTTATGATGTGTAATAGCTGGTGCAAACAACGCGCCAAAGCTATCCGATAGTATTATAGACTGCCAGGAATTCCTGGTTGTGTCATATTGCGCACGTCAAGTAGTTCATCAAGTGCCTTTTCGTCAAGTAGATTCATCTCGAGCACGACCTCTCGTACGGTGCGCCCGGAGGCAGCAGCTTCCTTGGCAACCTTGGCGGACATGTCATAACCGATGGCACTGTTGAGTGCAGTTGCAAGTGAAGGATTTAGTTCCAGCAACTCCTGGCATCGTGCGCGGTTAGCCTCTAGCCCGGCGAGACACTTATCAACAAAAGCGTTGCTTGCACCCGCAAGCAGCTCAATGCTTTCCAAAAGCGTTACCGCCATAACCGGCATCATCACATTGAGCTCCAGGTTTCCGTGTTGCCCGCAGACGGTGAGTGTTGTATGGTTTCCCATAACCCGGGCACAAACCATCATCATAGCTTCACAAAGAACGGGGTTAACCTTTCCGGGCATTATTGAGGAACCGGGTTGCAGAGGTTTGAGTGTGATTTCTGCAATCCCGCTGGTAGGGCCGCTTGAGAGTATTCGGATGTCGTTTGCAATCTTCATCAGAGAGACGGCCACAGTATTGAGTGCGCCTGATGCTGAGACAACGGCATCCCGTGCCGATTGTGCTTCAAAGTGATTCTCGGCTTCGCGGAAGGTCACTCCGGTGTGTTTGCTGATGTAGGCCAGTGTTCGTTGTGGGAATTCGAGATGTCGGTTGATGCCTGAGCCCGTTGCAGTTCCTCCCAGAGGAACCTCGCCCAGTTCCGCCTGACCAACTCTGATACGACTGATCCCTCGCGTGATCTGCATGGCATAGCCGCCGAACTCCTGTCCCATCGTGATTGGGGTCGCGTCCATGAGATGGGTGCGTGCACTTTTCACGATATCGTCAAAGGCGCGGCTTTTTTCTTGTAGTGCAAGCTCCAGTCGAAGCAGAGCTGGTAAGAGCTGATCCTCAATCATACACGCAGCAGCTATCTGCATGGAGGTCGGGATCACGTCGTTTGAGGACTGACAGAGATTAACCTGATCATTGGGGTGTACGCTCTGATCTTCCAGCATTCCGGTGGCCAGTCGCGCGATCACCTCATTTGCATTCATATTGCTTGAGGTGCCGCTACCAGTCTGATAGACATCAATTGGAAATTGATCATCCAGATCACCGGCTATTACAGCCTCTGCGGCATTTATGATTGCATCTGCCACGGACTGATCCAGCATACCGGTGTCCGCATTTGCCATTGCAGCTGCACGTTTGATATGACCAAGCGCACGAATGAATGCACGGGGCATACGCTGCCCGCTGATTGGGAAATTGTCTACGGCACGTTGCGTCTGAGCTCCGTAAACAGCATCCGCCGGTACACGAACCTCACCTAATGAATCTTTTTCGATCCGGAAATCACGCATGAGTGGCTAAAATGATTGCGAACGAGTCTCAGTTAAACGAATTTTTCCCCGTATTGTTAAGGTGCTGTAAATTACGGCTAATTTTGCGTAGTCGATGGAAATTATCAAGACAGTCAGTGGGATGCGTAAGTACGCCGATAAGAAGCGTGCGGACGGGCATACCTTGGCGTTGGTTCCTACGATGGGATATCTGCATGAAGGGCACTTGTCCCTCGTGCAGCGCGCAAAAGCTGAAGCAGACCATGTGATCGTTTCTATATTCGTGAACCCGACACAGTTTGGTCCCAACGAAGACTTTGCAGTGTATCCGCGGGATTTTGAGGCGGACTGCAGGTTGTTGGAGGAGATCGGCGGAGTTGATGTTGTTTTTGCTCCTGAAGCTTCGGAACTGTACCCTGATGGCGTGGAAGCGCAGAGTGTTTGGGTAATCTGTCCCGAACTGTCGGAGCACCTTTGTGGCAAATACCGGCCGGAGCATTTCAGGGGGGTCTTGACTGTGGTTCTGAAATTGTTTGCGGTGTGCAAACCACATATCGGCGTGTTTGGACTTAAGGATGTACAGCAGTATATGTTGTTGCGGAAGCTAGCACGGGATTTATTGATTGATATAAGGGTTATAGGTGCACCTACGGCCCGGGAATCCACCGGTCTTGCGCGTTCATCCCGCAATGCGTATCTCACTTCTGACGAGCGTAGCCAGGCAAGCGTGCTCTGGAAGGCGGTAACTGCGGCATCGGGAATGATCAAGAATGGAGAAGATCGCCCAAGTAATGTGGTGGAGGAGATGAGAACAATTATTGCCCAGGCACCACTTGCAATTCTGCAATACGCAGAGGTTGTTACCGGTGAAACACTCCAGCCGGTAAAAAAACTGGTGCCAGGCACTGAGGTGATAGTGGCTGTTGCGGTTTACTTTCGAAGTGTTCGACTGATTGATAATGCATTTGCTCTGGTACCGTCGGGATAAGTTAATTGTATGCGTGCTGCTTACGGGCCTTCTGTCGGCAGTCAACATAGTCTATGGTCAGGATGCTGAAACCATATACCCGATCATAGAAAATGGTCGGTTTGGCTTCATTGATGCCGCCGGCGAGCGTGTCATTGAACCCAAGTATGATGGGGCACAGATGTCGTCTGAGGGATTGGCTGCGGTGCGACTCGGTTACGCGTGGGGATTCATTGATACGCAGGACTCGGTGCGTATTAAGCCGCAATATTCTTCTGTTTTTCCATTTGTGAATGGGGTTGCACGAGTTCAGTCCGGTCAATACTGGAGCTTTATTGACAGGACGGGCACACCGATTACAGATAGGTATTTTACGGCGGCGCTGGATTTCAGTGAGGGACTGGCTTCAGTGCGTGAACGTCCCGGCACAGTGGTAGGACTTGAGCCCAAATGGGGTTACATCGACAAGGCAGGCCAAACGGTCTTACCTGAGGAGTATGTTCGAGCACTGCCATTCTCGGATGGGTTGGCCGCAGTGGAAGTTGTTCGCAAGGTTCTGGTTGTCAGGGTCAATACCCGATGGGGTCTTATTGATACGACGGGTACTTGGGTAGTTGAGCCGATCTTCAATGCAATGCGCAATCCTACCGAGGGGCTGGCGCTTGCCCGAAGAGGCAGGCAGCATGGATTCATCGATTCCACCGGGACTTTTGTACTGACGCTTCACTATGAGCAGGTATTTCCTTTCAAAGAAAATCGTGCGCGCGTAAGCGAGGATGGCTTGTGGGGTTTTATTGATCGCACCGGTGAGGCTGTAGTCTCGCCCAGCTACTTGGGAGCCGGCGATTTTTCAGGAGGGCGAGCGCTCGTCTTGACCAGTGATGGTTATGGCTTTATAGATCCTCAGGGAGTAATGGTTATCCCGCCGAGATACGAGAGAGCTTCCTCGTTTGATCGTGGACTTGCCTGGGTAACGCTGGAAGGACGGTCCGGGTATATTGATACCACGGGCATCTTTATATGGAGAGAGGAGGAGTGATGTGAAGTTGCCCTGGGAACTCCAACTATTGATGCGTACCGAAATTTTAAAGTGGGCGATACGCTGAAGGTTGCCCAGTGTCAAAATTTGCACGCGGGCTGGATAACGGGGAATACTGTGGCCGGGTCTGCGCTGGCAGGGTCTGCGAAGATGTCAAAACGTTCCCGGTCGTGAGTTATGCCCGCGACTGATTGGCGAGTTGCCCGCATGCAGGCGCCAAGGGACGGCATTTTCGCCCGCTTCGCTCAACGGAGGCACGATTGTCGACGGTGTGAAGCTCCATCAGATACGTGGCCAGCAGGCCATCGGTCAGCTCTCGGCCGTCAAGCCAGCAACGGAGGTCCCGCGCGACCCGGTCATAATTCCGGGCCGTTGACGGAGCGAGCGATTGACCAATAGCATTTCGGACCTCATCGGGAAGCGGCTCGCTACCCGTTTCTGCTATGCTGTTCTGAAGATGGAGGAGGGACATAGGCGGCAGCCGTTTGTGCAATTCTTGTTGATGACATACGGCATTTTTACGTTCGCTTACTGGAATTAGCGAAACCAAACACACAGACAGGAATTCATGTTTGGGCTTAGCCGGGGGCGCCTAACTGACAGGGGTCTCCTGTCACCAATTCATTCTTACCGCCCGCCAGGGTTACTAATAATGGCCACAACACCGATGGATCAGGATCCAATAATCCTGACTGACGAGCAGCAAAAAGCTTTTTGGATTTGGGTAATTTCATTACCTGTAACGGATACGCCAGAAGGTGATTTTATCGACGACTCATTATTCTTTTATAAAGTGTGGGCTCCTACGATCAAGGATGATTGGACCAAGAAAGCTGAGGCGCGCTTCTCCGGGGCCTGCGTCGAAGCGGAGGTGGTATACGCAAAGCTGGTCAAACAATTCTTAGCACTTGATCGCGGGGGGACGTCTCTCGGCGGCTAGAGCGTACTTGGATACGCTCAAACGCAATCTAGGAAGAATTAGAGGCCGCTATGTAACGCGGGATGCGGGGCATGAAGGCGTATGGCAGGGAAAGCCGGCGTTAGGTATCTGCCCGAACACTTTGTCCGGAAAAGTTGTATTATATACCTGAATGCCTATGGGGGCGTTTAGGGTGCACCCCGCACCCTGCGCAGAGTACCTTTTAACTACTTCACCAGAAGATCTATCTAGTGTAGTGTATCATTAATTCTTATACAGTAAAAAGTTTTCGTATATTGGGGGTCAGACCAAAAAACTGCCCCCATGCCAAATCATCATACGCGTGAAATTCCTACACTGAGCGATTCCGAACGGGCTGAATTGGAGCGTTGGGTACGACGCCCGAAGACAAAACAATCACTCGCTTTACGGGCCCGGATCGTTCTCGCCGCGGCCGAAGATCAAAGTGATCAGAGAATCGCAGAGAAACTGGGCACTACGCGGGCGACTGTGGGCAAGTGGCGGAAGCGTTTTTTGGAACAGCGTTGTGACGGACTGCTTGACGCCCCGCGCCCTGGCACCCCGCGGAAGGTATCGGATGCAGCTGTTGAGGAGGTGATTACGAAGACACTGGAGTCCATGCCGCGCAATGCGACCCACTGGAGTACTCGGAAGATGTCAGAGGAAAGTGGCATGAGCACGAGCACGATTAGTCGAATCTGGCGTGCGTTTGGACTCAAGCCCCATCGTGTTGAGACCTTCAAACTGTCCAAAGACCCGCATTTCATTGAGAAGGTGCGCGATATTGTAGGGCTCTACATGAGCCCGCCCGAGCGCGCGGTGGTGCTGTGTGTGGATGAAAAGTCTCAAATTCAGGCCTTGGATCGCACTGAACCCATTTTACCCCTTCGACCGGGATTGCCAGAACGACGTACGCATGATTACAAGCGCTGTGGAACCACTTCATTATTTGCAGCACTGAATGTAGCCACGGGGGAAGTGATCGGACGTTGCTATCGTCGACACCGTTCGCAAGAATTTCTCAAATTCCTGCGCGTGATTGACCGATCCGTCCCCAAAGATATGGACATCCATATCGTTTTGGATAACTACGGTACCCACAAAACAGCCCTGATCCACAACTGGTTGCTTACCCGTGAACGGTTTCATCTCCACTTTACGCCAACGAGTTCCTCTTGGCTAAACCTCATTGAACGCTGGTTTGCCGCGATTACCCAAGACCAGATACGGCGTGGAACCCATCGGAGTACCACAGAACTGGAAACGGCAATCAAAAAGTATTTGGAAGTCTACAACGAAGATCCTAAACCCTTCATCTGGACCAAATCTGCCGACCAGATTCTGGAATCCATCAAAAGTTACTGCATAAGGATTAATGATACACTACACTAGAAATGAAACAACTTGTCCTTGGATTGCTGGTCTTACTGCTTGCGTGGGGCTGCGATTCAGTCAGAGACTCAGAACCGACGCTCGCTGACTTGGTGCTTTCAGAACCGACACTGTGGCTGTCCAAAGACAAGGCGGTGTTCAGCGGGGATTACCACACTTTGCCAAGCGGGTTGCACTGGTCCACCACCATTGGCCGGTCGCTCAAGGTGGTTGCTCACAAGGCCGTCCGGGCCGAGGTGACTTGCTCTATGCCAAGTGACGCGGGCCGGAAACAGGCAGCTGCATATGCCCGATGTGTTGAAGCCATGGTGGAGGTTTGCGATGTGGGGCTCCAGCACCCCGTAGAGGAGGGTGATACAACCATTACCACTACGGGGTATAATATACTAGAAACACACGACGACGGCAGTATAACGCTGACGCCGTGCAAGGTCGAAGACAACTAAGACACCCAGCAAAATGACACGCATACTTCGCATACTCGTAGCCCCGATGATCCTTTTGCTATTTGCCACCTGCGATTCCTCCGTAAAGGAGGAGATGTCTCAGGACCTGGCCACCGAAGTGGAGGCTCTTGTAAGGGCCGAGTGGGGGGAACACAGGCTCGTCCTTATAACTTCAGTTCCTGACTATCACGCTCGGTTTGAGTGGGACACTTCAGGGCAACTTTCAAATGGGTTACATTGGGGCGCCGCTCATGCTGGCGACTTTCTCTACGACTTCACGAAAATGCAGATCAGAACCACTGCGAAACATGACCGACAGGACTCCTACGGCGTTTTTGCCGTCGCTGATTGCACCATGAACAAGGGGGCGACCATGTTTGGGCTTAGCAGCTTTGTAAGGTGCGTGATACGCGTAAGCGAGCGTTGCGATACCGTTATGTACACCGACAGTGACGACGGTAACCAACTCGAGGCTCACGGCGTGAACGTCACATACAACGACGACGGCACTGTTACGGCGGTGCCCTGCAACCCACCAGACCCACATAGGGACGGGTGATAGCGCGCTGTTCCAGGGACAGGAGGGATCCAGACCCTCACGCATTTTGTCATGCTTGCGTACAGACCGCCCCAGCGTCAGCAAACGGGGCGCCTATTTGCTGGGTTTTCGTAGATTTGGATTACTTGGCATGGCCTGGCAACGCAGGGCCAGGTAAGGTAGGGCAGGGCCTGCCTAGGCAACATTAGAGCGCGCATATCGAGCCGTGGCTCGATTATTTGGGGCTGTAGGCTCTCCGTAAGGGGATGGCCGCCCTCTTTTTTGAGCCTAATCATCTTCGCTGCCTATGTAATCCTGGCAATCATAGTCGACTAGATCGATCAACTCCTCATCACTGAAGCGGCGTGGGACATCAATATAGTACTGATCCACTGCGACGTCGGCGTTTGCAACAGCGCTAAACTCCGGGACCGGGGCGTTGCGTGCTGCTTCCGATTATTTGGGGCTGTAGGCCCCGATTAATCTGTCCTGTAGGCTCCTCCATCTCTTTGGCAGGTGCCCTACCCTGCATGTCCTGGGCTTTATGGATTTTGCTCATCGCTCAGTTTGTCAGCTCCCGATACCGCCGTGCATATTTCGCGGCCTGGTCACGCTTATCCATCCGGCGATACAGGGTCACCAAATGTTCGAGCAACGTGCGCTGGTCCTGGGGGTCCAACGCCTCCCAACCCTCCTCCGCCCGTAAGGCCGCTTCCAGTGAAGCCTGTGGATCGTTCCGTAGAAGCAATGAGCGCGTCAGCGCCGCAAGCGGAGCCTTGGAGAAGCCGGTGGCCTCACTCTGCAGAAGATATGCCAATGCGTCGCGCAACTCCCCCGACGCACGTTTCTCCAGGGCGAGGGAATAGGCCATTACACCATAGTCTTCCTGCACACGCGTTCGCAGTTCGCTCTCTGACGACATGATCTCATCCCAGGCCTCCGGCAGATAGGTGATCCCGGGTGCCGTCCTGCCGGCATTGTACGTCGCAAGGGCCAACTGATACTTCACCTCCATTCGCGCCAGCGGGCGCGTGACCTGATTCAATAAGTCCTCCAGTCCAGACACCGCCCTACTAGGGTCATCCCGAGACAACTTCAGGAGGACGTCAATACGCTTTCGCATGGACAGCACCGCATCCCAGGTAATCCATTTCTGCTCCGCCGCAAGATACGCCCGCCGGTCCTCGGTTGTCGCAAAGGGCGCCGCCTCCGCTAGCGAAGCCAGAGCCAGATCGGCTTCATCGGCTTTGATGTAAGCGCGAGAGGAGTTCGCCAGGTAAATGAACGTGCTAGACGTGTGAAGCACCGCATTCGAATCCAGGGACAAGGCCGACTCATCCTGGACGAGACTGGACGCCCAGTGCCACCAGGCCCCCGCTTTCACCCAGTCCTGGTGCGCATCCAGAGCCTCATACGCAGCTGCTAGTAAACCGGCATAGTCGTGGCAGTCAGGATGGAGCCGAGTCAAAGATTCAAGATTCTGTACTCGCTCCATGCCCGCGGACGAATCCGAGAGCGCCTCGCACTGCAGCTCGTGCACACGGCTCAGCCAATACAGGGCATCGGTATCGAAGGGATTAGTGTTGAGCGCGAGCTGAAACTGGTCCGCTGCGGCGTCGAGCTGCAGCAGTCCAGGAGCTTGGTTTCCCTAGAGGTGACGCGCCCCTTCGTTGAAGCGGCGAATGGACACAGCAATCGCGTCCTCGCTGATCTCTGTGGAGTCCACGACGGGCGCCTGGGTATTTGAGCCGATCTTCAATGCAACGCGCAATCCTACCGAGGGGCTGGCGCTTGCCCGAAGAGGCAGGCAGCATGGATTCATCGATTCCACCGGGACTTTTGTACTGACGCTTCACTATGAGCAGGTATTTCCTTTCAAAGAAAATCGTGCGCGCGTAAGCGAGGATGGCTTGTGGGGTTTTATTGATCGCACCGGTGAGGCTGTAGTCTCGCCCAGCTACTTGGGAGCCGGCGATTTTTCAGGAGGGCGAGCGCTCGTCTTGACCAGTGATGGTTATGGCTTTATAGATCCTCAGGGAGTAATGGTTATCCCGCCGAGATACGAGAGAGCTTCCTCGTTTGATCGTGGACTTGCCTGGGTAACGCTGGAAGGACGGTCCGGGTATATTGATACCACGGGCATCTTTATATGGAGAGAGGAGGAGTGATGTGAAGTTGCCCTGGGAACTCCAACTGTTGATACGTACTGAGATTTTAAAGTGGGCGATACGCTGAAGGTTGCCCAGAGTCAAAACCCGTGCGCGGGTTGGATAACGGGGAATACGGTAGACAGGTATGTGCTAGCAGGGTCTGCGAAGATGTCAGAACGTTTCCGAGCGCGAATTATGCCTGCGACTGATTGGCGAGTTGTCCACATGCGGCGGCAATGTCTGCTCCGCGGCTCCGCCGCACGGTCACAGTTACCCCACGTTTTGACAGGTGCGCCATAAATTCGTCTAGCTGCTCTTCGCTTGTGCGTTCGAATTCAGTTCCGGGCACGTTGTTGTACATAATCAGGTTAACCTTTGCGCGCACGCTGTGGCAAATTTGGGCCAGAGTACCGGCGTCTTCCAGTGAGTCATTAAATCCCCTGAACAAGCAATACTCAAATGTTATTGGACGCCCCGTTGTGTCTGTATGATATCGCATGGCGGGTTTCAATGCTTTCAGACCTGTGAGGGCATTGCGGCTGACAGGCATAATGCTTGCCCGTTTGGATTCTGTGGGTGCATGCAGTGAAACGGCCAGATTCACGCGGGGGGCATCGTTTGCCAGATCGCGTATGCGACGCGCGAGTCCGACAGTTGATACCGTAATTCTCCGGGGAGAGAGCCCGCAGGCTTCCGGGTGGGTCAGAATCGCCAGACTGGCTAAAAGTGCTTTGTAGTTGAGGAGCGGTTCGCCCATTCCCATGTAGACTACATTGGATATATCCCGGTCGAAGCGTTCGTTGGCGATCTTGCGCATATAGGTGATCTGGTCTACAATCTGCCCGCAGGTCAGATTTTCGTGGAATCCCATTTTTCCTGTTGCGCAAAACGTACAACCCATGGCACAGCCGACCTGGCTAGAAACACACACCGTCAGTCGGGCTGGGTCTCCGTGATCATCAAAATGTGGGATCAGGACTGATTCAACGTTTCGCCCCGAGGGTAATTGCATAAGTGCTTTCACCGTTTGATCGCGTGCCGTGAATAGTGCCTGTACCTTCAAGCGCTCCATGCGGGCATTCTTTGCAAGGCCATTCCTAAGTGATACGGGCAGATTCAGCATGGACTCGAAAGAATCAACAGCATTCCTTGCGTACATCCAGCGCAGAATCTGGCGTGCACGCCATTTTGGCTCGCCCAGTTCCAGAACCCATTCTTCTAGTCCAGTGGGAGACAGGGCCTTTAGGTCTGTTGAGATATGCTTCACGTCTAAAAAGTGTATTTGTGGTTCTGGATCGGCAGGGGAATGGGGTGTAACCATACCAAGTACAGGTAAGGTCAATCAGAGCATTAGGTTCCGAAGCTGGCCAGCTATTTCCATGATCTTCCAGCGAAACCCATAGATCTTATGATGCGTCTATTGGGGGGCCTTCCGACCGGCAGATTCTGAATTTTTTGAACTCTTCCCACCCATGAAATCATTCCAATGGCCAAGAGGGAAAGAGTCACCACGGTTATTTGCAATAACTCACTTCGCAGAGGATTTTTGTCGATCATCTTCCTCTGTACTCATAGACCTCAAGGATTGGGTTGGGCAGATTACCTGATTCATCTATGTCAGGCTGAACAACACGGTACGCCAAGCCGTCGCGGGCGTAGATGAAAAAATCATCGCCTTTCACCAGTTCGGTAACTAAACTACCTGCGTCATCAAACACTTGCAGGCCTGCTCCGCGGTCAGCACCGTTATGATACTGAATCAGTACCAAATCATCGTCAAGCAATAACACATTATCTACCATAGATCTATTCCGCACCACTCTCCTCAAATGTCTATCCAAGCGGCGGAAATCAGGATCAAATGGATCGGGGATATCTTGCGTGATCTGGCGGAACCAGGGGTTTTCGAACTCAAGTACCCGAACCAGGCGACCTTCCAAGTCCAATTGTGTAAGAGCTGAGGATGGTGTTGCAAAATAGAGATGCTTTGTGGTCTTGACTAATCCTCCCCCCGTCCATCTATAATCTACGCCCGGAGCAGGGCTCTCAGCAAGCTTGACTTCTCGTATTGATCGGCCAAACCCATCCATGAAACGCAATACTTGACCGGTTCCCATACTGTAGATGCCAATCATTTTGTCAGAATTTTCTAGGACCAAACTGTTATGATCGATGCCGGTAAACTCTATCGACATAGTGCTTTTACATTGCCCGTCTCCGTCAAATAAGAACCCCCATGGACTGGAACCGAGCACCAGTATCTGGGAATCAGGTTTGATCTTTGCACCGGTAGGGAAAAAGCGAGTCTCGGGGTTGCATTGGCGGGTATCCAAATGTGTTACGTACGTGCCATTGCCCTCAAATAGTATGGCCTGCCAGCTTATTTCGTCAATGATCACTAATCGTCCATCACTACCCATATCAATTGCTGATACTTCGCCTATCAGCAGCGTATCGTTGCCTGAAAAGGATATGGTGTGTGTCTTGTGGAAGGCTGGGCTTATGTATGTTTCAAAATCCTCTAATTCAGAGGCTTGACCGTATGCGGTAGATGGACAGGTTATAAAAAACAATAGAGCGCACAGAAGCATACTGCACGCTAAGCTGCCTATTCCGCAACTTTGCGGAGTCAGTTTTTTTGAGTCGCTTGGCATGGGCTGGAAAAGTCTCCACTGAGCCAACAACAGTGTTCCCGGGGGCGCGTTTCACTTATAGTACACAATTCCTTTTTCCTCACCTAGTCCCCTCATAACAAATCTCCTTGATGGCATGCCTTAATTCAACAATGTCCTGCGCTATTGCATTTAATTCCATTAGGTTATCTTGCATTGTACGGGTCCACAATTTGACAATGGTGGGATTGAGTGCTATGTTGGTAGACAACTAACTATAAGGTGAAATAATGAAACACATACTGAGCATTCTATTTTTGGTCGCCATTCTGGCGGGCCCCGCTGCCTTTGCGCAGGCACCGGCCAATCATTTGGAGGGAAGCTGGCGCATAGTGTCACAGCGATCTGTCTACCCGGATACAGTGATCGTAACTCTGAACGTTCCTCCCTCAATAAAAATCTTGAACTCCACACATTTCTCCTGGGGTTACCAGTCGGCCAATGGTGCGGAGGTCTTGGCTGGTGGCGGCAGATATACTTTGGACGGAGATACGCTTTATACGGAGTACCTGGAATATCATACTAGCGAGGTTCTGGTCGGCGAAGAGTTACGTTTCTCTGCCCGTGTTGTGGGGGATCTATGGTACCATGTGGGTGAGTTTCCGAGTGGCTTCCGTCTCGAAGAAGTTTGGCGCCGGATAGAATAAGAGGGAAGCAATACTGGTGCTTTGTTTATCTGGGACGGCATCACGTAGATCGAGGGGAGTGCACAGGCGAAGGTTGGCGCAATTGCGCGGCGACGGGCGCTGGAACGGTCATCTCCAAGAGACCCGTGAATGGAGTCAGCCGGTGACCTGCGGCATGGTTACGGTCTGACAATGTCCTCAATTACAGCAGCCAGAGATCAGCTGCAATTGCGGTCACGAGCAGCGGCACGTATGCGATACTGGCCAGCAGAATTTTTCTTGCCAGCCGCGGCGTTTGTTTGCGGTAAAAGCCGATTGCGGGCAAAATGAATCCGATACCGGTCGGGATTATGATCGCAAGGTAAAGCCACCCTGTATAGTCCAGTACTGTGGGTAACAGGCTGACGCCTAGCAGCAGTGTGCTGTACGCCAGTGTTCGTTTGGCCGTAGCTCTTCCGTCGGGGTTCCGGACAGGAAACATGGCGTGACCCCCACGTGCGTAGTCCTTGCGATACATCCAGGCAAGTGCCAGAAAGTGGGGCATCTGCCAAAGGGCAAGTATTGAGAAAAGAACCCAGCCACCGGTCCCGACCGTTCCTGTTGCTGCCACGTAACCTCCTAATGCTGGAAGCGCCCCGGGTATGGCTCCAATCAGCGTGTTGTAGGTGGTGCGGCGCTTGAGTGGCGTGTAGGCAAACAGGTATAGTACAATAGTCAATGCCGCCAGAAGCAACGTGATGAGATTTACCCACCAAAGTAGTGTCAGTCCACCGGCAATAAGGATCAGTCCGAAGGTCAGTGCGGCACCGGCTCCGATCCGCCCGGACGGCAGCGGCCGTTGTGCAGTACGACGCATGAGTGCGTCGTCGTTGCGCTCAATGTAATGATTGAGCACACCTCCTCCCGCGCTTGCAAGCGCGGTTCCTCCGAGGGTAAGTGCCAGCAATAATGGATTCACGCTCTCGCCAGCTCCCAGCATGAAGCCCGCAAGGGCTGAAAGCACAACCAGAAAGCCAATCTCCGGCTTGACCAGTTCCCAATAGTCCTGCAGGACTGAAGCCGGGCTGGTGCCGGGTCGTAGCAGACGCAGTTCTGCGGCTTCCTCAGATGTGAAAACGTTGCTATCCACTTCGCAGTCGCAGAGTTCCGAGCAGCACACATGCGCAACTGCCCATGAGAATAGTTCCAACCACCAGGTGCGAGGACGAAAATACAACTTGGGCGAGGCTTCGTTGCCCCTGACCTGCGTCATAGAGTAACGTAATAAGAGCAATCATCCCCAAAATCAGCTGCAAAAACAAGCACGTTAACATAACCCAAGCTCCCCGGTTCAGCAGTGGCTTGTCACTAAAGCGTTCCCGAATACGTCCACAGGTGACGATAATGAGAGACAGTACCAGTACGCTCCCTGCGGCATGGACTACAATAAAAGTCAAATCCACTCCTGCTCCGGGGTGCCGAAGTAAAGCACCGAGCAGGATCTGTATATACACCGCGACCGCAGTTGAACCTGCCAAGATACGTAATTGTCGCATCTCTGACGAACATTCTATATTGTGCGTCAGCCATGTGTGCGAACAGGAAACTGTGAGGATCACCGCAGCACAGAAGAAAAGCTGCGCACCCATAGCATGGACAACGGCCAGATCCACGGATGCCCAGATTACACGAAGTCCTCCCAGAACCCCCTGTAGGATCACAAGACCAGTTGCTGATACCGCCAGTATACGAACCCAGCGTCGCGAGTCTGCCAGCCAAGTCCATAACGCAAGGCCCATTATCCATAGACCAACCAGAGCTCCCAGGAGCCGGTGTCCGTGTTCTGCTAGTACCGGTCCTTCCTGCCACCAACGGGCATCTGGATTTTCTGGATCACTGTATCCCGTTGCAATCGGATCGTACGAGCCGAATGAGCTGGGCCAATCTGGAACAGCTAGGCCGGCTTCAATACTCGTAACAACGCCTCCCCAACTAACCAGGAGGAGACATAGAAGCAACCCTCCCGCTGCGAAGTGGTATCGCCAACGGGGATTAGATGTAATTTTCGGTGAGTTCATGCACAATTAAATCGCAACCCGGGGCAACCCAATCAATAGCTACTCTGTTCCATTGAATTAGTCCGGTTAAACTCATGCGAATGCTTATTGAATCAATTTCAGGGGTCAGAGGAATTTACGGTGCTGGTTTGGATGCACTGGTGCTCGTACGCTATAGTTTGGCCTTCGGTCAATTCTGTCTGAATCAGCTCAACGACCTACCCCGGCGCGTTGTCGTGGGCCGGGATGCACGTGTTTCCGGGGACGTGTGCATGCAAATTGTAGCATCCACGCTGCGCAGCCTCGGAATTGAGGTCATAGATGCAGGGCTTGCGCCGACACCGACCGTTGCCATGGCGGTTCTGTTCGAAAAAGCAAGAGGAGGTATTGTGCTGAGTGCCTCACACAACCCGGAAGAGTGGAATGCACTCAAGCTGCTGAATCATAAGAGTGAATTTTTGTCGCCGGAGGAGGGGGCCGCTGTAATGGATATGGCAAGGCATCCAGAATCCCCAGTGCATCAGGATGTTGTCCCCGGTGTCGTAAGAGCCGGGGAGTATATAGACCGGCATGTTGATGCGATTCTGGATCTACCTTACTGTCAACCGGATGCGATTGCCTCCAAGGGGTATACGGTCGTGGTTGATGGCATCAATTCCGTAGGTGCGCTGGCTTTGCCGCGCCTGCTCGAGCGTTTGGGAGTCGGCAATATTAAGTTGACCAATGGTGATGTTACGGGCCGGTTTGCTCATCCTGCTGAGCCTCTGCCACAGCACCTGTACGGTACAATGGACTACGTGCGCGAAATGGGTGCCGACCTGGGCCTGGTCGTTGATCCGGATGCCGACCGATTGGCGTTGATTGATGATCGCGGGGACTATGTGAGCGAAGAGCTGACCCAAGTCATAGCAGCCGATTTTTTATGGCGCAGACGCAGCGGGCCGTATGTAACCAATCTTTCTTCCTCCCGAGCGATTGAAGATGTTGCTGCCCGGTACGGCATGCCGGTTTACAGGTCCGCGGTTGGAGAGATCAATGTGGTCAAGATGATGCAGCAACACGATGCTATCCTGGGCGGAGAAGGCAATGGTGGCGTGATACTGCCCGAGCTTCACTATGGTCGGGATGCGCTCGTCGGAGCGGCTATGGTGCTTCAGCACCTGACTGAACTCGGCATTCCGCTCTCGGAGTACAGGCGCTCGTTACCACAGTATGTGATTTCCAAGAACAAAGTCCAGGTCGCACACCCCGACGAAGTGCTCGCCCGCTTTGCTGCAAGGCATGGAGACAAGGAGCTCTCCACTTTAGATGGGGTAAAGATCAACTTACCGGAGGGCTGGGTGCACGTACGTAAGTCAAACACCGAACCGATCGTACGTATTTATGCTGAAGCGTCCAGTGAGCGTGAAGCTGATTTTCTCGCGCACCAGTACATGGACGACATACGCTCCGACAAGTAAGGGGGCCGGGGGGATCGTTCAAACGATCCCCCCGGGAAAGGCTTAGAAGCCCATTCCGCCGCCCATGCCACCCATACCACCGCCACCATGATCATGGTGATCTCCGCCGCCACCGGCACCCTTTGGCTCAGGGCGATCGGCTACCACGGCTTCGGTGGTCAATAGCAAGCCACTGACGGAGGAAGCATTTTCAAGAGCAGCACGCACGACCTTGGTGGGATCAATGACCCCGGCACTCACCAGTGCTTCGTACTCTTCGGTACGTGCATTATACCCGAAATCATTCTCACCCTCCTTGACTTTCTGCGCAACGATAGAACCTTCACCTCCAGCATTTGCAGCGATCTGGCGCAGAGGTTCTTCAAGGGCGCGGCGTACAATATTGACGCCGATCATCTGATCTTCGTTGTCGGTATCGGTTCCGTCAAGCGCGCTGATAGACCGGATAAGCGCAACTCCGCCACCTGGAACGATGCCTTCCTCAATGGCTGCGCGCGTTGCGTGCAGTGCATCCTCGACGCGGGCTTTTTTCTCTTTCATTTCCGGTTCGGTTGCCGCGCCGATTTTGAGAACCGCAACTCCGCCGCTCAGTTTTGCCAGACGTTCCTGCAGTTTTTCGCGGTCGTAGTCGCTCGTGGTGGTCTCGATCTGCTGCCTGATCTGATTCGTGCGGGCTTTGATCTGATCTGTTTTTCCTGCACCATCGACAATGACGGTGGTGTCTTTGTCGATCACGACGCGCTTGGCCTGACCCAGATAGTCCAGCACAGCATTCTCCAGACGGTACCCTTTTTCTTCACTGATCACCGTACCACCCGTAAGGATTGCGATATCTTCCAGCATTGCTTTCCTGCGGTCTCCGAAGCCAGGGGCTTTTACTGCGGCTACACGAAGCGTGCCACGCAGTTTGTTAACCACCATTGTTGCCAGGGCCTCTCCCTCGACATCTTCGGCGATCACAAGAAGCGGTGAACTGGTCTGCGCAATTTTCTCCAGAATCGGAAGTAAATCCTTCATCGCGGAGATTTTTTTGTCGAAGATGAGCAGGTAAGCATCTTCAAGGACAGTTTCCATGTCATCGGGATTTGTCACGAAGTAAGGTGACAGGTATCCGCGATCGAACTGCATCCCTTCGACGACATCCAGTGTGGTTTCTGTTCCTCGGGCTTCCTCGACAGTGATGACGCCATCTTTGCCGACGCGCTCAAAGGCATCTGAAATCAGTGTGCCGATTGCTTCGTCGTTGTTGGCGCTGATCGCACCAACCTGAGCAATTTCGTTACGACCTTCTATATCGCGGCTTTGCGTGCGGAGGTGTGATACAATCCGGCCAACGGCCTTGTCGATGCCACGTTTGAGGTCCATGGGGTTGGCGCCGGCAGTGACGTTTTTAAGGCCGGCTGTCATTATTGCCTGTGCGAGGACAGTTGCTGTAGTTGTGCCGTCGCCGGCCACATCACTGGTTTTGGAGGCAACCTCCTTGACCATCTGAGCGCCTACATTCTCAAGCTTATCCTCCAGCTCGACTTCTTTGGCAACTGTTACACCATCTTTGGTGACGGTTGGGGATCCGAATTTTTTCTCAATGATGACGTTACGACCCTTGGGGCCAAGCGTCACTTTGACTGCGCTCGCAAGTTGGTCTACACCGCGCTTGAGAGCGCCGCGAGCGTCTGCGTCGAAAACGATTTGTTTTGCCATGATATTTGTTTGGGGTTTAGGTTTGGTTGATGTAATTCGTTACTGAATGATGCCGAGAATATCACTCTCACGCATAATCATGTACTCGGTGTCGTCGATTGTGACCTCGGTTCCTGAGTACTTGCCGTACAGCACGGTATCGCCGGCCTTGACCGTCATGGCGATTTTGTTGCCGTTCTCGACACGACCGGGGCCAACAGCCAAAACAACTCCACGTTGGGGTTTTTCTTTGGCCGTATCCGGGATGTAGAGGCCGCTTGCAGTTTGCTCTTCGGCATCCTGCGTCTGCACGACCACGCGATCACTTAGGGGTTGGATTTTCATGATTTGCAAATAGGTTATGTGATGGTTAGACCTGAAAGGTTTTCGCAGTTGTTAGCACTCTCCTTCGGTGGGTGCTAACAAAAATGCAGCGAATCTGTTTCTGCGAATTACACACCCTGCCGTTTCCTGCAAGGCGTGCAGTGCATTCGACTGGCGGATTCCGCAAATGATGTGCCACGCTTTGGTGTGCCAAAAATAGCAGCCAGGATGTGCCAACATGTCAGATGGCTGTGCAGAAATGGCAATTCGGGGAGCTAGATACCTGCCTAACCGCAGGGAACCTTTGAGGAGGGATGTAAGGTTCCACCCAAGGCGTTGTCGTATACGCGTCGTCGCGATAGGTACGGGCAATCAATCTCATATCCTGGAGGTTGGCTGCTCAGAGATCGGTCGCAAAATATGGTTAATAATATTCAAATGACGCATGCTCTCCCGTATTAGCTGGACTGGTTGGTGTGTCTCTATTTTGCTCATGGGGATCTTGGCGGTACTTGCCAGCTTGCCTCCGTGGGTTGGTGAACAGGTGCGAATAGCGTTAATGTTAGGATTTGATCCGCTTTGTCATCAGATAGCCGAACGGTCACCTCATGTCGATGGGGTACAACTGGCCGTGTGTCACCGCTGCTACGGCATACTGGTTGGTTTAGCTATCGGACCGATTGCGGCCTTGATTATTCGGGGGCGGGTTAACCGACACGCTTCCCTTCTTATCGTTGCATCGCTTGTACCATTGGCGTTGGATTGGGGACTGGGTATTGTGGGCATTTGGGCAAACACTGCGGAAAGCAGGCTTATTACAGGGGCGATTTTTGGTGTGGCTGCAGGTATCCTAGTTACCAGAGCTATGGCATGGTACCGACCTGCAGCGCGCCTTTGATTAATCCAGTGGGTTAAGGTGCATGTTGCCGGTACTGTTCCAGCGCATTCACCGGGTTGGTAGTTTCAGTGATGGGGCGGCCTGTTTTCGTTTAATTGCCCTATTGACTTCAGTTCTGGCAATCGGTCCCAATAGATAAACGGGGTGGCAACCAGCCATCAACAATATCCCGGCGTTTGTTATCTTGCAATTGCCTGTAATGCTCTGGACTTGATATCCAGGTGGTGTTCGTGAGGTACAACCATAATTAAACAGAACTCCTGATGCCTTCAAAAACTCAATCCGTCCTTATTGGTGGACTTATTGCTGCTGTCATCGGTACCGTTGTTTCAGTTGCACAGCAGCTCTCCGGTGCCAGCGATCCAATGAATCAAAACCCAGTCCTGGGTTTGATATTCGGTCTGGTGGGCTGCATGGTAATGCTTACCAGTGGTGTGATAGCAGTTTGGCATTACACTTCAGAGCATGAACTGACGATCAAGCCCAAGCAAGGTGTTGGAATCGGTGCGCTGGCCGGGTTGGTTTATGCAGCGGCTGCAGTGGCTCTGGCATGGTTACTAGTCCTGATCAATGTAATTCCATCTCCTGAAGAAACTATACAGATGCTGCGGGATAGCGGTGCATTTGATGCGCCGGGGGCTGAACAAGGGCTGGCCTTTGCTGAGATGATGGTGACTTGGGGAGGGATAGTTATTGCCCTGATAGGCGGGGTGATAATGGGATTGGTGGGGGGAGCGATCGGCGCTGCCTTATTCAAGCGTGGCCCAGATCCAGAGTCCGAGCTCTTGAGTTAACAAGGAATCAATCTGGGTGTGTCTTTGTGTTGCTTGTGGATTAGCCATATATGTCCGTAGCATTCGCATTCTATTCATTTCCGAGGTTGAGCTTGTGATTTAATCATCGGGCGTGCTTAGTGCGTGTCATTCGTTGATGCGTGTCGGTCGGCAGTTCTGTGCTTGAATATTTCCTTTCCGAAATGATGGTCTACTGTTCCGGGTCACATGAGGAAGAATTGCCTGCACACAGACTTTCATTATATCCCTCTCGGTCAATTCATGTAGAAAATGGTCACAGGGCGCCGGGGAAGGGCTGCAAATTTAATGGAGGAGCCCGCTGACAGCTCGGATGATTGATTCACGCTCGCACGTTGACTAGGCTTTGAATAGCCCCCCATCAGGTGATCAAAAGGATAAATATGGAATAGCCTTGCAGGATGATCCCGGAGAATGCGATAAATGAGGAAGAGCGCGGTCAGGTCCCGCAAGGATGGAAACAGGCAATTGGGTATCTCAAGGAGCAACTCATTGACATCAGCAAACGGAACCGCCTCATCAACTCGCCACTGGGAAAAAAGCGGGGAAAACACCTGGATATTGTTGACGAGCGTTCCGATGAAATCTTCAAGCTCTTGGTGCATCAAGGCAAGAACATGCACTTCGGGTATGCGGAAGACGGATATGAGGTTTCAGAGGAAATGTCGGGCATTTTTGTACCGGACCCGGATCCTCCTGATGCGCGCCATATGGATCTCAAACTGCAGACATTCCTAACAAAGGATGCGTTGCATAAACGGTTACTGCAGCTCTATCGTGATTCAAACAGTGCGGTAGAAGAACAGGGGGCCAATCCACTTTACCTAGCGCTGGGCGTTGTTCGCTGGTTTGAGAGTGCTTCTTCTCAAGTGGAGCGGTTCGCGCCGTTGGTGCTACTACCTGTTGAACTCCGGCGCAAGGGGGTGAGGGCCAATTTCAGGCTATTTATACGGGACCAGGATCTGGAACCGAACCACTCGTTTGATGCCCTTCTCAAAAGCGATTATGATCTCAAGCTACCGGAATGGCCGGAAGGCGAGGATTGGATCCCGTCCGAGTACTTTGGAAAGGTGAGCGAGGCGATTGGTGGACAGGAGCGCTGGATGGTTTGGGCGGATGCCATGCAGCTGGGATTCTATTCATCCGGCAAGTTTCTTATGTCGAGAGATCTGGATAAAGCAGAACCTGCTGCCCTTATTATGCAGTTGTTGTGTGGGGGTTCTCGCGGTGAGCCTCCGTCGTTTGATCCCGAAGAGAATCTGGATAGACGGTACGCCAATCCAAGAGATCTTGGGCATGTTATGGAGGCAGATGCGTCGCAGACCCGGGTGATAGCTGCGGCACGCGATAAGTACAGCATGGTTGTACAGGGTCCACCCGGAACGGGAAAGTCGCAGACCATCGCCAATATCATCGCCGTAGCAGTTCGTGATGGGCAGAAGGTTTTGTTTGTGGCCGAAAAACGGGCGGCTCTAGATGTCGTACACAGTCGACTGGAATCGTGTGGGCTGGGTCCATTGTGCCTGGAAATGCACTCAACCAAAGCCAGAAAGAAAGCGGTATATGAAGAACTCCGCAAAACTTTGGAACTGGGAGCTCCGCGCATGGGAGATGACTCCGAGTACCAGCGCCTTCAGGACGTGAGAGATCGTTTGAATGAGCTGTCGGGCCAACTCCATACGGTTGACGAGGTTAGCGGTGAAACGCCGTTCAATGTTATGGGCCGGTTGGCTAAACTGGCCGGAGAGAAGCTGCCGAGGCCGGATTATCATGTAGAAGCAACCGCGAGTTGGGGACTGGAAGAATCTGATACAGCACGAAAGGAGATAAACAAACTCGCTGATTTTACGGAGGAGTATGGACCAGAAGGTACGCATACCTGGAGGGGGGCAAACCGACATATGACCCCGATGGATCGCAGTCGGCTTCATGGCAGGCTTGCGGGGTTGCAAGAGGCCCTTGATGAATTAAGGACCTGTCTACACAGAGCCTGTGAGGCCCTCAGTATTGATGAGCCGGGAGGGCTTGCGGAGGTTGACAGGGTATTGATTCTGATGCGATCCATGTCGAATAAGCCCACAGATGTAGATCGTCTCGTACATGTGGATGTAGTGCTGGAGCATGTTATGGGGATACGCAGGCTGCTTGAGGAAATCAAAACAGAGCAGGAGATACGGGAACGATTGAGAGAATTTGTGAGGGAGAATGCTTTTGGCGAGGACTGGGATGCAACCCACGTGGAGATTGCTCGGCGGGGAAATTCTCTTGTACGATTTCTCTACCGTGGCTATCGTGCTGCGGTCAAGAAACTTGAGAGTGCAGTTAGATCATCTTCTCCGCCCAAGTCCAGGGATGAAAGACTGAGGTTGCTGGACGAACTTATTGGCCACCAGTTACGGGTGAAAGAAATTGAAGAACAGCGGGCATTGGGGGAGCGGGTACCAGGGATATTGTGGCGGGGCTTGAAAACGGATCTGGTGGGGATACTTGAGTCTATACAGTGGATTGACAATCAGGTCAGGATACTTGATTCGACTGATGCACTGAAAAGGCAAATTATTCAATGGCCGGCAGCGGTGGACCCGGATGAGCTTGCCGTTGGACTGGATAACCGTGCTCATGAGTTCAGGAAAAGATGGGATGAGGTGGCCGAAATATGCGGATTGGAGGTTCAGTTGGCATTTGCTGCTGATTCAATTGACAGCGTGCCGTTTCCCAGTGTCGCAGATCGTGTATCAGACTGGCAGGCCGATACCGAAGGTCAGTATTCGTGGCTACAGCTGTATGATGCGGCCGAGAAGGTCAGCAAAAGGGGACTGGGCGACGTTCGTGCGAGATTGGCCGACAGGAGATTGATGCCAGAACATGCATGTGATACCTATGACTATATTCGTGCAGAGGCCCTCTGGAACCAGTTTATCCAGACGAACCCTGAACTGGCCAAAATTGATGGGCGCGATCGATCCAGATGTGTTGAAGAATTCAGGGAACTGGACAAGGCCTTACTGGACCTCAGCTCTCATGAGGTCATGTCTGTACACTACAACTCAATTCCGCGAGGTACCAGGGGATCAATGGGTTTGCTTCATGGAGAAGCGCGTAAAAAAACCCGGCATATGCCATTGCGCAAGCTCCTGACAAAGGCGGGCGAAGCTGTACAGGCAGTCAAACCGGTTTTTCTGATGAGTCCCTTATCGGTCGCCCAATACCTGGACCCAGGGGGATTGGAGTTTGATCTCCTGCTCATTGACGAAGCGAGTCAGGTGCGCCCTGCGGATGCAATCGGTTCAGTGATGCGTGCAAAGCGGGCAATTGTGGTTGGAGATCAAAAACAATTGCCGCCAACATCGTTCTTCGATAAACTGGTCAGCACTGAAGAGGAGGATGAAGCGGAAGATATGGAGGATGTGATTGCACGGCAGATAAAGGATATGGAAAGCATCCTCACGCTTTGTGAGGCGCGCGAAATGCCTAGCTATATGCTGAAGTGGCACTACCGGTCGCAACACGAATCGCTGATCGCGGTTTCGAATCATGAATTCTATGAGAATAAGCTCGTCTGTCCGCCCAGCCCAATTCTCCAAGGGGAGTCAGGCCTGACATTTGAGTTCGTAGATGGCGTCTATCGTCGAGGAAGAGGCAGGAGTAATAATCCCAAGGAGGCCAGGGCGGTTATGGCTGCCGTGCTTGATCACGCGAGGACGCGACCACAGGAAACGCTCGGGGTAGTGGCGATGAGCCAGTCACAGCAAGCCACAATCCAGAATGAAGCAGAACGAATGCGTGCCCAGCATCCAGAGCTCAACGCCTTCTGTAGTGAGTCCAAAGAAATACCATTCTTCGTCAAGAACCTGGAAACAGTGCAGGGCGACGAACGCGATGTGATCTTTATCTCAATCGGATACGGAAAAACGAAAGATGGGCGGTTCTTCCAGAATTTTGGGCCGGTTTCGCGCGAAGGCGGAGAGCGTCGCCTTAACGTATTGTTCACAAGGGCAAAGAAGCGTTGCAAAGTATTCTCATCAATCCGCGACACGGATATTCAACACGAAAAGGCCCACAATAAAGGTCCGCGTCTACTCAGATCCTTCCTAAAGTACGCGGAAACCGGTGAAATGGACATCCCAATAATCACTGGACAGGGGCCAGACAGTCCATTTGAGGAAGCCGTTGGCCACGCAATTGCCCAGTATGGATACACGGTTGAATATCAAGTTGGGTCGGCGGGATTTCGGATTGATCTTGCCGTAAGGGATCCAGAAGGCGGGAGCGGTTATGTTATGGCTATTGAATGTGATGGAGCACGCTACCATTCATCGGCTTGGGCGCGGGAACGGGATCGGATGCGCCAGACACTTTTGGAAGCCAAGGGCTGGACATTCCATCGCATATGGAGTACGGACTGGTTCAACAATCCAGAGGCCGAAACCGCTCGGGCGGTAGAAGCTATTAGACGGGCATGCGTTAAGAGCGAAGTCAAAGAAAGCCCGCCGCTGAGACGCCCACGAGTGATGAGAGAGTTGCCTCCTGAACAGAAAACGGAGTCGGCGGGGGTAATCTATAGAGAGTTTGAACAACAGACAGTATACACGAACATAGATCTTCACGAAGCTCCAGTGTATATTCTTGCGGAATTGATTGAGCAGATTGTTGAGGTTGAGGGTCCTGTTCACGAGGAGGTTGTCATTTACAGGCTGAGACAGATGTGGGGGTATGGACGTGCAGGGAAGCGAATCCGGGATGCTGTTAAAGAGGCTGTCGCGGATGCAGTGAACGGAGGAACCGTTGAGAGGTGTAGCCTGGACGGACTTTTTCTGAAGAAGCCCGGAGCTGCAGTACATGTGCGTGATCGCAGTAACCAGAAAAATCATCTGACCAGAAAACCGGAATTGATTCCACCCCCAGAGTACAGAGAAGCAATCTTGTGTGCTGTGAGGCGCAATATTGCGATTGATGATGAAGAATGCGGGGTTGATGTAGCCCGTATGTTTGGTTTTAAGGGGACTAGCCGCAGCATGAAAAGGTTGGTTTCTGATCAGATAGCTGTTCTGGTTAGTGAGGGACAGTTGGCTCGTCAACCTGATGGTACGGTACGTATCAGCGCGCGTTAGGACCTTGTATCAAATTTATTTCTATTGCCTCTAGATGTACTTGAATATGCAAATCTTTACCGCCCTTTTTCTTGGTCTGTGTTTTTTCGGCAGTGCAGGAGAAAAACCGGTCAAGGAGAACCGGGGCGAGCCGGAGAAACCCAATATCGTCTTCTTTTACATTGATGATCTAGGGTGGGCGGATGTTGGGTTCAATGGCAGTACATACTACGAAACTCCAAACATAGATCGGCTTGCAAGTCAGGGGATCATTTTCTCGCAAGCCTACGCAAATGCCCCCAATTGTGCCCCAAGTAGGGCTTCATTGATGACCGGACAGTACACACCGCGGCATAAGATTTACACGGTGGGAACCTCCAGGCGGGGTAAAGAGGAAGATCGTCGTATGATTCCTGTTCCGAACAGGGAAAACCTGCCGCTGCATTACACTACGCTGGCTGAGGCACTCGGAGATGCGGGATATACTACCGGCCACTTCGGAAAATGGCATCTGGGAGACACGGGGTTTCATCCTGAAGACCAGGGTTTTGATGTGAATGTTGGTGGATATAGAAGCGGGTCACCGCGCGGAGGTTACTTTCCGCCTTACAATAATCCCAAACTTGTTGATGGCCCTGACGGCGAATACTTGACGGATCGCCTCACAGACGAGGCTATCACATTTATTGGTGAGAACAGAGAAGGACCGTTCTTCCTGTATTTGTCTCACTATGCAGTGCACACGCCAATACAGGCACAGGCAGATCTTGAAGCAAAGTATGCACGCAAGGCACCTAATGGAGGGCAAAATAATCCTGCATATGCTGCAATGATCGAGAGCGTTGATCGTAGTGTGGGGAACGTCTTGGGGCGGATTGCGGCATTAGGGTTGACGGACAACACGTTGGTTATTTTCTATTCTGATAATGGTGGAGCTGTGCAGGCTACGTCCAATCAGCCGCTCAGGGGCTACAAGGGAATGTTGTATGAGGGGGGTATTCGCGTCCCGATGGCGGTAACGTGGCCAGCAAGGATCACATCTGGTCGGGTGGACAATATTCCCGTGATTGGGATTGATTTTTACCCAACTCTCCTGGAGATAGCCGGTGTCGGGCCCCCGGCGCACGATTTAGACGGAGTAAGCCTCGTTCCGGTTCTTACAGGGAGTAGCGATCTTACCGTACGGAATCTCTACTGGCATTTTCCGGCATACCTTGAGGCGTCGAAAAGAATACCTGGGCCATGGCGCACAACACCGGCCGGGGCGGTACGCAGCGGAGATTACAAGCTGATCGAATTCTTTGAGGACGGTGTTCTAGAGCTTTACGACTTGCGCAAAGATCCCGGAGAGTCCACCAATCTGGTGGATCAGCTATCAGAAAAGGCAGCACTGCTGCATGGAAGCATCAAGAACTGGCGCGAAAAGGTCGGAGCCGATATGCCGAAATTGAAGTAACAGACGGATGAGCTCTCGGCGCAGCAGATATTGAGAATCAAACAGGAGCTTTCAGAAAACGCTGCTAGGTGCAAAAATAATCTAGTCCCACAAAGATGCCAGAAAATGAAATGCCGAAAATACATCCGCTTGATCCCGTGAAGAGCTTGTGGGATGTTTGGCGTCACGAGGCCTACAACTTTACTCCATGGCTGGTTGAACACATTGGTTTGCTGAGTATAGCATTGAACATGGAACTAGAAGTGGTGGAAACGGAGAAAACATTGCAGGGGGCTGGCCGTGTAGATATCTACGCCAAGCAAGCGAATACCGGGGAAATTGTACTCATTGAAAATCAACTTGGGAAGTCAGATGATTCACACTGTCTCCGATTGCTGGGGTATGCTGCCAAGGCGGAATCCAATATCCTAGTGTGGATAGCCGGAGAGTTTAATTCCTATCATCTCAGCATCCTGAAATGGTTGAACGAAGCCGATACCATCAACGTGTACGCTGTTAAGGCACAGGTCTATCGCGTTGCTGAAGTCTTGGCTGTTGATTTTCAGACCGTGGTTGAACCACCCCAATCGCGACCGACGGCGTACCCGTCTGGCAAGAAATCGTCGAATACTCTTTATGGAGAGTTTTATCGGTCTCTGGTGGCAAGGTTGCGCCAGGACGATATCCATAAAGTCGGGAAGGGAGGGTGGAACGGCCGGTGGAGATCATTCCAGACTGGGCTCCCAGAGGCCGTCTATGCTACCAGAGCTGAAGACAGGAAGATTCAGGTGTTTCTGGCCCCCGGCAGCAAAGAAAGGTTCAGAAAATTGCAGGAGCACAAAGAGGAAATAGATAGTGAGTTGCGAGGAACTGTTTTGTGGACGGAGGAAGGCAATTGGTTTCGCATTATACTCGAAAGTAATGATCCGTTCAGCTTGACTTCTATCGAGACAGAATGGGAGGTTACTCGCCAGTGGATGGCCAAAAACTTGCCTCGCCTTAGGGACGTTCTTCAACCATACATAGACCAATTGAGAATAGACGAGGAGGCAGTATCTGGCGCACAAGAGTGATACTGCAAGGACGAAGTTCTTGCGAAACTACCCCAACATCCGAAATGGCACCCTTAAAATTCCCACGGGGACGGTTGTAACCTCGTTCAAGGGGTTTTGCAAGAGCTTCACATCTGAACTGCCGCTATTTTCCTCCCAATCGTTTGTTTTCGAGGCTTCAGCCCCTGTATATTCGCAGTGATCCTCCGCGACGAGGGGCATACAACGGCTGCTTTCGTTGGTTTGTGTCCCAATCGGTGCCATTTTGGAGATTTTTATTTGAAAATGTACCTGCCCACGTATGTCGCCACTATACCCAACCGGAATTCCAAACTCATCTGGCTCATTCGCGAGTCCAAATGAATCAATGGTCCATCTGTTAAAACCACCCCCGCCAATATCAATAAACTCCCCATGGAGATCATTGAAGGATTCCGGATCCTCTCGACGGACTGCACCGCCGTCAATAGATCCCAAAATCCAAACTATTTGGTGAATCATTGTATCCTGAGGAAACCCGAAGGGAGAAGCTCGGTCATAATACCTATCCAGTGGCAAACCTAAGCCAATCATTCACCTAACTTGGGGATCTGGGACAATGAGTATCTTCAGACTAGCCGAGCCCGTTGAAACAAATAGGTGTACAAGAGACTCAGTAGGGGGCTCTTAAAGCACCGTCGGTCTCAGACTCACAAAACATGCCATTCAATAATTTAGCAAATCGTCTATTGGGGTCACGAAATATGGGAGATGCAGATACCCAATACAACTTAGGCTTAAAGTACTTACGCGGTGAGGGTGTACCACAGGACTCCAGCGAGGCCGTGAGCCGGTTTCGCCGGGCTGCAGAACAAGGGCATGCCGAGGCCCAATACAGCCTAGGCTTGTATTATGCTGTCGGTGAGGGGGTGCCAGAAGACGCCAGTGAGGCCGCGAAGTGGTATCGCCGTGCCGCAAAACAAGGGCATGCCGAGGCCCAATGTATGTTAGGCATGGAATATGCCCTCGGTGGGGGGGTGCCAGAGGACCCCCATAAGGCTATAAAATGGTATCGCCGCGCCGCGGAACAAGGACATGCCGAGGCCCAATACCAACTGGGGGAGATGTACGAGGACGGTAGGGGAGTGCCAGAGGACGCCAGCGAGGCTTTGAAATGGTATCGCTTGGCCGCGGAACAAGGGAATGCCTATGCCCAGCAGCACCTAGGTTGGAAATACAAACACGGATATGGGGTGCCAGAGGACCCCAATGAGGCTTTGAGATGGCTTAGCAGTGCTGCAGAACAAGGGAATCACGGCGCCCAACTTGATCTAGGCCAGATGTACAACGACGGTGAGGATCTCCCGGATGACCCCCGCGAGGCTGCGGCATGGTACTCACGGATCGCGGAACAAGGGCATGCCTATGCTCAGTGGCACTTAGGTTTGATGTACGACACCGGAGAGGGTGTACCAGAGGATCCCAGCGAGGCTGCAAAATGGTATCGTCTGGCCGCAGAACAAGGGCATACTGATGCCCAATGGTACTTGGGTTGGATGTACGAGAGCGGAAATGGTGTACCAGAGGACCCCAGAGAGGCTGCAAAATGGTATCGCCTAGCCGCAGAACAAGAGCATGTCAGGGCCCGATGCAGCCTAGGATTGATGTACGAGAGCGGAAATGGTGTACCAGAGGATCCCAGTGAGGCTGTAAGGTGGTATCGCCTAGCCGCAGAGCAAGGGGATGCCCTTGCCCAATGGTGCTTAGGTTTGATGTACGAGAACGGAAATAGTGTACCAGAGGATCCCGGCGAGGCTATGAAATGGTATCGCCTCTCCGCGGAACAAGGAAGCGCCAATGCTCAATACCTCCTAAGCTTAATGTATAAGAACGGTAAGGGGGTGCCGCAGAATTATATAAAGGCTTATGCGTGGATTAATCTTGCAGTTATAGATGGAGACTCAGATTATATAGAGCTTAAAGATGAGCTCAGAGAGATGATGTCACCTAGTCAAATTTCCGAGGCTCAAAAGCTGTCAACTAAAATATTCAATCGCATTGAGCACCACACTAGGGAGGAAGTTTAGTCTTTTCGTTCAAGGGCACGCTTCAGGCCAGTTTTGTTGCTTGAACTCCTTGCTCAGCTGTAAATGCACACGGAGGGCCCGAACAATCGTATCACTTGCTTGATGTTCTCACGGCAGATGCCTTCCGTAGGGTCTGCGGATTCCCTTAGGTCGACCGAGTATCTCGCTAAGCACAATTGCTGTCTGCGCCGACGATGAATCTTTGAGTTGTCGCGTAATGGCACGCGCCGCTGGCGTAGCTGAAGTACGCCTCTTTAGTGTAGGCTGATATACGGGTTCAGTGTGGGCCGGTTGTGCTTGCTTGGTCGGGGTAATTCCTGTAGGTTGGGATACAGTGAATGGTCTGTTTTCGGACTCTATGCTTCCGTGGGGACGGAATTCATCAGACCAATTAAAGGGTGCGGGAATGGGCTCCGGCTGTGGGGTTGGGGGTGGTGCACTGGACTGAGGCTGCTCGTTTGGTGAACCCGGAAAGTCTCCCAACACATCTTCAAGTGACCAAGGCTCACGTTTTTTCTGCTCTTGTTGCTTCTTTTTGGCAGCTCTACCCAGTAGCGTAAAAACGAGATACAGTACACCAAGAATGATGTAGAGAAGTGTTTCGTTCATCTTGTTTCAGTTGCTGGAGCTGTGAGAAGATTCAGGATGCGTCGATTAGCTTTTGGGAATGCAAACCTGTGCAATGCATCAGGTTTGACCCAAGCAGTTGTCAAACCTCCAGTTGAGACCGGTTTCCCATGGGCAATCGTGCATTCAAACACTCGCAGTGTAATACGGAAGTGAGTATACGCATGTTTAACCTCACCAACCATATCCCCCACGATCACCTCAACGCCGAGCTCCTCATGCAGTTCACGTGCGCAGGTTTCCGGTCCCGATTCACCTTGTTTCGCTTTGCCACCCGGCAGCTCCCATAGGCCGCCAAGAAGCCCTTCTGGAGCACGTTGCTGAATGAGTATTTGCCCAGTAGAATTACGGAGTATTCCGGCAGCTACATCATGGTGTGGAATGGGATGCTTCTTCTTTGGAGCCGGATACATTTCGGGGGTACCCTTTGACCACGAGAGGCAATGGTTTTGAAGCGGGCAAACATCGCATCGGGGAGCCTTGGGTGTACACACCTGTGAACCAAGCTCCATCATTGCCTGATTGTAATCCCCGGGTCGAAGCCTGCAAAGTAGCGTGTCAGCGAGTTGCTGGACGGATTTAGCTGGGCTTCCGGGATGTGCAAACAGGCGGGAAAGTACACGGCGAACATTTCCGTCAACCGCAGCTACAGGTTCTCCGAAAGCAATGGACGCAATCGCCCGACTCGTATACGGACCAATTCCGGGAAGCGAGCGCAGCTCGCTGCAGTTTGACGGGAGGTGACCTGAGGCGACGACTTTCCGGGCTGCAGCGTGCAAATTGCGCGCCCGTGCGTAGTATCCGAGTCCCTCCCAAATACGCAATACGTCATCCAGGTCTGCTTCGGCCAGTGTCTCGAGTGTTGGAAAAGCCGTCAGAAACCGCTCGTAGTATGTCCGAACCTGATCAACCCGGGTTTGCTGAAGCATGACTTCCGAGAGCCAAATCGCGTACAGATCTGTTTGATCACGCCAGGGCAGGTTCCGATGATGGACATCGTACCACTCCAATAGTTTATTCTGGAGTTCTTTCGTTACAGTTGTGGGTATTTGGGTATCCAAAAGGATCATGAGCATGTTCCACCGATATTACTTCATTCGCGGATTACCTGTTCGGTTGACTTCATGAGGGCATACTTGCGAAGTTTTAGTCTGTGCATGTTGGTGTTTGTGACGGTATTGCCCGCCAGCGCCCAATGGCAGCTCATAGCTGATGGTGAGATCTGGCCGTGGTCGCCGGATAGGATAGCTGAAAGTAGGCTAACCCCAGAGCAGCAGGCTATCCGTATGCTACATCGGGAAGGTTACCTGCATGCCGCCATTGATTCCCAAGACACAGAATCACGAATATTTTTTGTATCCCTAGGAGAGCGTGCGCGTGTGGGCGCAATCAGTTTTCTGGGGATAGAGAGCATTGATTCAAAAACGATACATTCTCCCCTGAAACAGGATGACTGGATTACGTCGGATATCCTGACACAGTCAGCGGAAGCAATACTGGATGCGTACTCAGAGGAGGGCTATTTACTAGCCGAAGTTGTTATCGAGGCGCTGATTCCCCTTGACAGTGCACGATATGATGTAGTTATGCGTGTGCAGGAGGGCGTGCCTGCGCGACTTGACCGTATTGTATTACAAGGAGCCAAGCGAACAGGCCCGGTGTATGTACGCCATGTATCCGGGTTGACCGCAGGAAGCATTTTGAGGGGTTTTGATCCGGCGGATATCCAACGTAAGCTGGAGGCAACAGGTGTGTTCAGCTATGTGGATATGCCTGTGCTCTATCAGGCAGCAGACAGCAGTGTTGCAATTTATGTACCAGTCACGGAAAGTCCCCCCGGGGCATTTGATTTGGCATTGGGGTATGAGCGGGCAGAAGGTGGCAAGGGGGCGCTGGTGGGCAGCGGAAGCCTGGCACTCAGAAACTTGTTCGGCAGGGGGCGCACGCTGGAGCTGACATTGAACCGGGCCCCCGGCCAATTAGGGCATGTTCTGGTAAATGCTGAAGCTCCCCTGGTGCTGGGGCTTCCCCTGAGCTTGGCTGTCTCCTTTGAAGGATTGCAGCAGGACTCCACCTATGGTAAACGCGATTACGGACTGCAGTTAGGTTACTGGATAGATTCCTCAATACAGATCTTTACAAGCGTAGCCCGGGAAATCACACGGCCGGGTCTCGCGGGTACAGAGGTGGTGGCGGGCAGGCAGCGAATCCCGATAGCCGACGCGCTTTTCATAGGTGGTGGGATCCACATCAGGCAGGTCGATCATGCGCTGAGCCCCACACGAGGCTATCTGCTGAGAATGCTTGCGGAAAGCGGAAAGAAAAACGTGGAGAGCATCGTCGAAATAGCAGAGCCCGTACATGAACAGAATAGTCTGCATCAAGGGCGTCTCAGGGTTCAGGGGCGTGTGTACATACCTCTGCGCAGGCGCAGTCTTTTGGTTACAGGCGGGGAAATAATGTTGGTGCGTAGTCGGCAACTTGACGAAAGTGACCTGTTCAGGGTGGGCGGGGCGCAGAGTCTGCGTGGTTATGACGAACAGCGTTTTCGTGCGTCGCTGGTTGCACGGCTACTGACAGAATTTCGATATCTGATCGATCGTGTGAATTATGGTTTCGGATTTTTTGATCTTGGGTATCTGGATGATCATAAGACATCGCAGTCCATTAATGGGTGGTATCCCGGATTTGGTGTTGGTTTCCAGATTAGCACTGCGGCTGGGATCATAAATCTTACGTTCGCTTCAAATACTGAGGATATATCTGCCGTACGGGCCCACATTGGGTTATCGCTTGGGCTTTAAGACAATGGATCGTTTTTTCTTTGTTCCACCCGAATATTTTCTGTCGGACGGACATGTAGAGTTTCCTCCAGATGAAGCGAATCACGCATTCAAAGTGCTGAGATTGCGTTCGGGTGCTGTTGTTTCCGTGGTGGATGGTCAGGGGGTATGTGTCCAGGTACAAATTGACCAGTCTGACCGGCGAGGAGTGCGTGGGCGGGTTATTGCCGTACAAGAGAATCCGTGTGAGCCAACCCGGAAGCTGACAATTGGACTCGCTTTGCTTAAGCAGCGAAGCCGGTACAGGATATTCCTGGAGAAATCAGTTGAGTTAGGGGTAACCACCGTTCTACCTTTGATCACCGAGCGAACTGAGTCTAGAGCCTGGCGAAAAGACCGTGCTAGGCAGGTCATGATTGCAGCCCTGAAACAGTGCAGGCGAAGCAGACTCCCCGAGCTGCAATCTCCAATATCTCTGGATTCGATTCTGGGGCCGGATTCACTTCTTGCTGATCCCAATGCACCAACGCCCTTACTGACTGTTGTTGACCGGAGTCAGGGTCCGGTTACGATATTGATCGGACCCGAAGGAGGCTTTACTGAAAATGAACGTATTCTGGCGCAAGCGCGTGGCGCGACCCTGGTTCGGCTAGGCCCGCGTCATCTTCGTGCCGAAACCGCAGCTATTTGCAGCGCGGCCGCAGTGATGCTTGCAGGTTGATGCGGAACGGAATGTATATTCGGCAGTAGCACCGGACCAAATCAGTTTTCCCCTCACATGTTCACGTTTCTGATTGTCGTCATCGCGCTCATAGGGATAGTTATGACCGGCCTGATTCTGCTTCAGGCGGGAAAGGGAGGCGGTTTGGCAGGTATCGCCTCTGGAGGAGCAACAACCCAGATCCTGGGGGCTCGGCAGGCGCCCGATGTGCTTGAGAAGGGTACGTGGATCATGGCCACGGTGTTTATTGTGCTTTGCATCCTTACCAATTTCGTCATTGATGACGGTGGTACTCAGGAGAGCGTTCTCCAGCAGTCACAACAGACGAATCAGCAAACGCTGCCGGCACCTGAAGAGTTGCCACCGCCGCCGTTGGAGGACGCTTTGCCTCCTCCGCCCGTAGAGGACGGAGAGTAGCAGGGCGACCCTCTTACAAAGAAGGCCGCCCTGGCGGCACATGCCGGCCTGTAAGCCGAATTCTGTCTGCCCCGGTGCCGCAGCCGCAGTACGGCAGACCGAGGGAGATCATCATCTATCTAGGACCAGTGTCACCACTGGCCTCAAGCGGCCTACCCGCATCGCTGGTTTGGCGGGTCACCTTATCGCCTAGTGCGTGCGATGCTGTTTGGCCTTGCTCCACGTAGGGTTTACCTAGCCGCCAGGGTCACCCCTGAAGCTGGTGGGCTCTTACCCACACCATTTCACCCATCACCTGTAGCCATTACGGCTCATCGGCTGGTATACTTTCTGTTGCACTTGCCGTCACCGCTTGCGCGGTGCCTTCCCGTTAGGAAGTACGCTGCCCTGTGGAGTTCGGACTTTCCTCCCTGCCTAACGGCAGAGCGATGATCCGGCCGACACGTTCCTGGTTAAGATACTCAGCTTAAATCACTGGTCACCTGCTCATAGAATTCACTGTCCACGATGATGCGACCAGTTTGCTCGCACGGGATGATCCGGTTACGTTGACGAATCTCGACTTGTCGTTGTGGCGGAACTGCAAAGCCGCCAGCAGCACCGCGCTGCAACATAACGACCGCACGACCATCCCGGTATCGTTTTCGTAATCTCATATACGCCCTCAGGTAGCGGTTATCTACCTGAGATTCTGCTTCCTTACGCAATCCTTCCAGCTCATTTTTTCTCTGTTCGGTGGTTGTCAACACCTCGTTCAACTGTTCACGTTTTTTCTCAAGGAGGTCGGCCAGTTCGGCGAGGCGCTGCTGCGCATCCTCAATTAGTGTATTGTTCGATTCGAGGGTGCCTGCCGTGCTCTCAATGAGTTTTTCTGCCTCGGCTATGCGCTCGCGCTGGGCCTCTATTTCCTTGGTGAGCGCGTCGTACTCACGATTGTTGCGAACCTGAAGTTGCTGCTCTTCATATTTATTTATGAGGCCTTCCGCATCTTCGATATCGAACTCGCTGCGACGACGCGATACTTCAACATCCTGCTGCTCCTGCGTGATCTTGCCCATCCGGGTTGTCAGTCCTGCAGACTCATCTTCAAGATCCATGATCTCTTCGGGCAAATCTCCTCGCTCTTTCACCACTTGATCAATGAGCGTATCGATATGCTGCAACCGGACGAGCGCGCGCAGCTGGTGGCCAATCGTCGTTTCTGTAGTACTCATCAGGTCAAGTATAAAAGGTAGCGCGCTTCAACGAATCTATATGGACTCAGGTTCATGGGATGTAATATTGTATTGGACTGGTGCGGACTTCGGTACGACAAAAATCAACGGAAGGAAATTGATTGGTCAACCATGTGCAGAGCAGTGTCTCCGTATGTTGTTCTGTTTCATAATGTCCGGCATCAACAAGTGCCATGTGGCAATGACCATCAGGGCCAAGAACCTCAAAGAACCGGTGATAGCTGATGTCGCCCGTTACGTAAACATCGGCGCCAGCCTCCAAGGCTGCTTCGATCAGGCTGCCACCCGAACCTCCGCATACTGCCACCGTACTTATCTGCGCTTCGGTACTACCTGCGTAGCGTAGTACTGGGATGGTCAGTTTGATGCGAAGATGCTCCATAAATGCTTCAAGGGTTTGTGGCTGTGATAGTTGGCCAATGGCCCCCATACCGGAGGTATTATCTGCATCTGGCTGTAGAAATGATATGTCGCCTAATCCGAGGATGTCGGCTAATGCAATGGATACTCCCTCATGGGCCGCGTCAAGGTTGGTGTGGATGCTGTAAAGCGTAATGTTTTCGCGTGCCAGTCTGAGGATGAGTTGACCAATGAAGTCACTGTCCAAGATGCGCGGAGGTACCCGAAAAAGCAATGGATGATGCGTCAGAATCATAGACGCTTCCATTTGAACGGCTTCTTCTACGACATCCGGGGTGAGATCTAGTGCAACGAGCGCGCGGCTTACTACTCGGTTGGCGGAACCAACATGAAGCCCTACATTGTCATACGATTCAGCAAAGGACAGCTTAGCCCATGATTCGAGTTTTGCAGCAATATCACGGGCGCGGGGAAGATTTTCGGATATAACCATCAGAGGATTAGTGTCATGTTAAAAAAGATTGCCGTGAGCTGTGATGAGTATGGTCATCTGGTTGACGTGCTACTTGCATTGCTCCGTAAGCGCGGATACGAACCGATCTATTTTGGTCCGCATGCGGGTGAAGAAGCCCACGATTGGCCTTTGGTAACCCAGCAAGCGATTGATCAGGTACTCGAGGGTAAGGCTGCAGAGGCCATTGTAATGTGTTGGACCGGAACGGGTTGTACGATCGTGGCCAATAAAATGCCAGGCATTCGGGCGGCGCTGTGTCTGGATGCTGAAACAGCCAAGGGAGCCAGGATATGGAATCATGCAAATGCACTGGCACTCAGCCAGCGTGCCACTAGTGCTGCCGTACTGGAGGAGATCCTGAATGCATGGTTCGATACGCCATGCAGTACAGACGAGTGGAATGTAACTCAAATTGATCGTGTTAATGATCTGGATGCCGCTCGTATTAACAATCGGTAAGTGCTGTCCGGTTACGGCTATGGACAAGTGTCAAGGCAGAACCAGACTGTATCCCTGAACTCGGATTAGGCCGAATGCAGGTAGATTGAATCACGGTACTCATGGCTAGCAATCTGGTCATTGGACGACAGCTATTCCTCAAGTGCACGAACATTGTGTATTCCGTCTTTTTCGTTAACACGCAGCAGCAGAATCAGTCCTGCGGCAAAGAAAAAGATCACGGTAGCCATCCCCAAGCGCTGACTGCTCGTGGCCTGAACTACCAGCCCTAAGAGTAACGGTCCAAGGAAGGCGGTGAATTTCCCGGAAAGAGCAAAGAAGCCATAGAACTCGTTCCGTTTACCTTCTGGTGTGAATCGGCCCAGCAGTGAACGGCTCGCAGATTGATTAGGGCCAGCGAGAAGCCCCGCGCCAAGGCCTGCTACCCAAAACCATATCTCCATGCGTGCAAGGACCGCAATAAGGGCAAAGCCGATCAATCCCACCAGCGAGAGTATGATCGTCGTACGCCCGCCAAGTTTATCGTCGATGTATCCGAACGCAAGCGCACCTAGCCCGGCGGCTATATTGAGCGCGATGCCGAATACGATTACCTTTTCTGTGGTGAACCCGAATGTAGTACTGGCATAGATTCCTCCAAAGGCAAAGACAGTGATCAGCCCGTCATTGTATACCAGGCGAGCCACGAGAAAACGCAGGACCTGGCGATAGCGATGGGAAATTTCCAGAAAGGTAGATACTAATTGCTGATTGGCCTGCCTGATCAGTGTCTTCGCCTTTGGGAGAGGCTGAGGGTTTTTGTTTTTCACCCAGAAAAAGATCGGGAGCGAGAAAAGTGCAAACCAAGCGGCCACCAGAAGACTGGTTGCCCGAATATTTTCCCCATTATCCGTTCCGAACCCCAAAATCGGTGTGTCAGTCTGAACAAATCCAAAGAGCGCCGCCACCAGACACAGCAAGCCCCCAATGTATCCCAGTCCCCAGCCATATCCCGATATTCGTCCAATTTGTTCAGCAGGAGCAATGTCCGGCAGATAGGCATTGTAGAAAACGTTGCCCATCTCGAAAGCAATATTCGTGATCACAAACACCGCGAGTGCAAATCCAACCTGTCCTTCTTGCGGAAAAAAGAGCAATACGCTGCCCGCAACGCAGATGATCGTTGAAGTTGCGAGGAACCGTTTTCGCAATCCGCCGCGATCCGCAAGTGCACCAAGGTATGGTGACAGCACCGCGACAACCAAGGCGGTGATGGCGATCGCCGTAGACCACTGACGGGTACCTTCGGTTTCGTTTTCGGCAATCCCAAGCGTGAAATAGGTTGCATAAATGAACGTTACCGTCAATGTGGTGAACGATGAGTTAGCAAAGTCGTAAAGCGCCCACGACCAGATAGTTTTGCGGTTGGGTTTTTGTCCGTTCATAGATTTAGTTCAGAGCGTTAGCTCCAATGTAATGGCAGCACCGATTACGTATCATACGCTTTCACGCAGCACTGATAACTTCTGATAAAGTCCACATATTACTAATTGATGTTCAAAGTCAGGACCTTCGATACGATTTCTTCTCAGGGATTAGATCGGTTTCCCTCATCTGAATATATAGTCAGTGAAAACGTAAAGGAGCCGGATGCATTCCTGTTGAGAAGCCGCAGCCTTCATGGCGTCACTTTCCCGAACTCTGTCCTTGCCATTGCCCGATGTGGCGCAGGGGTTAACAATATTCCCATTGAAACATGCTCCAATCAGGGCATAGTCGTTTTTAACACGCCGGGTGCCAACGCGAACAGTGTTAAGGAGCTAGTTATATGTGGCATGCTGTTGGCCTCCCGGCGGATTGTGGACGGTATCAACTGGGCTAGGTCCCTGAAAGACGGAGATGTCGCAGCTGCAGTGGAAAAGGGAAAGAAAAACTTCAAGGGCCCTGAAATCATGGGCAAGACACTGGGGGTCATTGGCCTTGGTGCCATTGGGGTCGCTGTAGCAAACGCAGCCAACGCGCTCGGGATGAGGACGCTGGGTTACGATCCGTTTATTTCGGTGTCCAATGCATGGGGGCTGAGTAGGGAAGTAACACGGGCAACGGGTCTGGATGAGATCGTTCAGAGCGCAGACTACATCACGCTTCATGTACCACTCAACGATCAGACGCGTGACTTGATTAACGCATCTCACTTTGCGCGTATGAAGACGGGGGCGCGCCTATTAAATTTTGCGCGTGGACCACTGGTCAACGAAGAAGCACTCCTTCGGGCTTTGGATGAAGGCACCTGTGCATGCTACGTTACAGATTTTGTGGATGCGCGGTTAGTGCAGCATCCCAAAGTGATTCCAGTGCCACATTTGGGTGCATCAACATCAGAAGCCGAGGATAACTGTGCAGTTATGGCAGCAGAGCAGATTCGCAACTACCTTGAGCACGGGACTGTCAAGAATTCAGTCAACTTTCCCGAAGTCACACTTCCTCCCCGTCCAGACGGGTACAGAATTCAGATAGTAAATCGAAATGAACCCCGGATGATTAGCCAACTTGCAACCGTGCTTGCAGGCGCTGGACTTAACATTGATAATCTCGTAAACAAGGGACGTGGCGCTCTAGCCTACAACGTGATTGATATTGGTAGTCCAATCAGTTGCTCTGTGTCCAATCAGTTGGCAGCCATTGATGGGGTGGTCAGAGCACGTGTAATCGCTCCTTCATAGTATGTCCTTCCCAGACCTTGGTCCTGATGTGGCACGTAAATCTCGCCCAGGGTTTACACGATTTGCCAGGTGGCTATTGAAGATTTTAGGTTGGCGTGTTGAGGGAACGTTGCCGAACCTGAAAAAATTTGTAATTATCGCTGCATATCACACATCAAACTGGGATTTTTTCCTGGCGATGGCCATCATGTTTGCCTTGGACCTGCGGGGGAACTGGATAGCAAAACATACGATCTTTCGATGGCCATTTGGTCCTCTGCTTCGCTTACTCGGAGGAAAGCCGGTTGACCGGCGTAATCATTATGGCATGGTGCAGGGGGCCATAGAGCTTTTCGAGACGAGCGAGCAGCTTGTTTTCGCAATCACCCCCGAAGGCACACGCAGCCGCGTGGAAAAATGGAAAACGGGGTTCTACCACATTGCAGTAGGCGCAAAGGTCGTAATTGTACCGGCCTATTTTGATTACCCCGGTCGCAAAGTGGGGTTTGGAGTCCCATTTACACCCACGGGCGACATGGAAGGCGATATCGCAGCGCTGCAAGAATTTTACGAACCATACAGAAAGACGGCTGCCCGGCCAGACAGGGTCTAAGGAAAGATGCCCATACGAAGATAGCCCTGGGCAATCTTGTCAATTGCACTCATAAATGCGCCTGTGCGCAGGTCAAGGTTATGGCTTCGCGCTTTGGCGTGGATTTCATGGTATGCAGTAACCATCGTATCCTCCAGACCCGAATCAACCAGGTCAGCCTCACTTGCGCCGAAAGCGAGCGTTGTTTCAAGCCCCTTGGCAGTCGCTGTACTCAGGCGCTTATCAACCAAGTCCTGCACGGTTTCAAGGATTTTTAATGCATTGTGCGCTTCGCGCCGCCGGCTCATACGACCGTGCCGTACATGGGAAAGGTTTCGGAGCCATTCGAAATAGGAAACCGTGACTCCTCCTGCATTCAGGTAGACATCGGGGATGATTACGACGCCACGTTCCGCAAGTATCTGATCGGCATTGAAGGTCAGCGGACCGTTCGCCGCTTCAGCGATGATTTTCGCCTTGATTCGATCAGCGTTGTCACTTCTCACCTGAGCTTCCAGGGCTGCGGGGATAAGAATGTCGCAGTCCATTTCCAGTATTAGCTTGGAATTCTCAATGTTCTGTGCTCCTGGGAAGTTGAGCGTTGCTCCGGTTTCTTTGCGGTGCGATACAACATCTTCCAGACACAATCCGTCTGGATTGTAGAGTGCGCCATCATATTCGCCGACACCTACAATTTTTGCACCGGCTTTTTCCAGGAAATGAGCGGCGTGGTAGCCGACATTTCCAAGTCCCTGTACGATCACACTTTTACCTTCCACACCGGGATCCAATCCCAGTGCGCGCATATCTTCTTCAATAGAGCAAGCCTCCCGAATACCAAAGAAGACCCCCCGCCCCGTGGCCTCAACGCGTCCGCGAACTCCCCCCATGCCGACGGGCTTCCCCGTGACAGCGGCCAGCGCATCAAGCGGATTATCTGTTAGTGTTTGATAGGTGTCAAAAATCCAGCTCATTTCGGTGGCGGAAGTGCCATAATCTGGAGCGGGCACATCTACACCGGGTCCGATAAAATTTTTCTTGGCCAACTCAAAAGTGTATCGTCGTGTGATACGTTCCAGTTCAGGCTGGGAATACTGCCTGCGGTCAATGCGTATTCCGCCTTTGGCACCGCCATAAGGGACATCCACAATGGCACATTTATAGGACATGAGGGAAGCCAGTGCCATGACTTCATCTGCATTCACGTTAGGAGCATAACGGATTCCTCCTTTTGTGGGCTGCATATGGTGACTGTGCTCAGCGCGGTATGCGTGTATCACATCAATTTCCCCGTTGTCTCGCACTAGCGGGAAACTTACATGGTAGACGCTGTTGCAGGACCTGATCTGTGCGAGCAATCCGGGAGCATGACCAGTGTGTACCGCTGCACGGTCAAACATTTTATTGACCTCGTCAAAGAAGGAAATATGTTGCATGATTAAGGTTGGGTGACGGTTGTGGAAGCGCTTTCAATTTCCGTTAATTTACGCATTTAACCTTCGTATATGATAGTCTTTAGCTCAATTTACGCAGCGACAATCAGGCACAGATCATTCCTTACCAGGGATTTAATCTGTGAGTAACCGTCATACAGTTGACCGCACATCCATTGCCAAAGTGCAGTCAATGATTTGGTTTCCTTTATTGCGCCGTTACACAGCAATTGGAGTGCTATTTGGTTATAATTCTCCTCTGTTGTATTAGGAGACCACGTGCGGATTTGTGGAATGATGCCTTCCCCGCAATTCGGCAGGTGCCCAATAATGAGTTACAAACACCTTACTTTCTCGGACGGGGGGCGTAAAAGCCCCCGTTTGATGGCAGGTGTTCACTGTTCGCTTTAAGCCATACAATCTGAATTCGTGAGTGGGCAAATATTAATTCATATCGTCTTGGTCATTGGATTGGCAATTGGCGCCCAGTGGCTTGCATGGCGTATCCGGGTCCCGTCAATCCTGCTTCTGCTGATTCTCGGGTTTGTAGCGGGACCGGTAACCAGAATACTCCCGCCTGAACATTTGCAAGGCGACTGGCTGTTTGCTTTTGTTTCCCTGGCTATCGGCATCATACTGTTTGAAGGAGGCTTGAATCTCAAGTTGTCTGAGTTAAGGGGCGTAGGTCGTGTAGTACTGAACCTGGTAACCATTGGTGTAATGATAACCGGGATGCTTGCTGCCGTAGCTGCGCACTTTGTACTGGGTATGCCCTGGGAAATTGCTGCTGTGTTAGGGGCCATTCTGACGGTGACCGGCCCGACTGTAGTATTGCCCCTTCTCAGACATGTTCGACCAAGCGGGCGCGTCAATGCGATTGCAAAATGGGAAGGAATCACAATTGATCCAGTGGGTGCGATCTTCGCAGTCCTGGTGCTTGAAGCTGTGATTGTCATGCATGAGCATGGTCCGGGTGAGGGCGGTGGCGGCATGGTTGCCACGATTCTTCCATCGCTGGAGGCGTTGTTGGCCACGGGAGCTATTAGTGTAGGAATCAGTGTCCTGGGAGCTATGCTCATGGTCTTTCTGTTACGGCGTCACCTGGTACCTGATTACTTGCAGAGTTCGCTTGCACTGACTGTCGTCATACTTGTGTTCGCCCTGTCGAATGAATTGCACGAGGAATCAGGGCTGTTTTCTGTGACTATGATGGGAGTATTTCTTGCGAACCAACAGTACGTTACGGTTCGCAGCATAACCAAGTTCAAAGAGGATTTGCAGGTACTTCTGATAGGCTGTCTTTTCATTCTCCTTTCGGCGCGTCTTGATTTGGAAGCACTGGATTATTTTGATGCGCGTGCTTTCATATTTCTAGGCATTCTGATCTTGTTCATCCGGCCAATTGCAGTCGTATTCTCGAGCTTTAATACCGGACTTAACTGGAAGGAAAAGGGTTTCATTGCGTGGTTGGCACCGCGTGGTATCGTGGCTGCTGCAGTAGCATCGCTGTTCTCTGTTCGTGTCGCAGAAGTTTACGGTACGGATCTAGCGGGACCGTTGGTACCGATTGTTTATATGGTCATAATCGGTACAGTCACGGTTTATGGATTGACGCTACAGCCACTGGCGCGCGTGCTCAAGATGGCGGACTCGAACCCACAGGGGATCCTGTTTTTGGGGGCCAGTATGTGGGTGCAAAGCATTGCCAAGGCCATTCAGGAGCAGGGAATGGCTGTACTTCTGCTTGATGTTAACGAGAATAATATTGAGCGGGCGCGCGAGCGGGGATTACCCGCAGTTGCGGCAGATGCTCTGGGAGAACAAGTTTTTGATGAATTGGACTTGAGTGGAATCAAACGATTTATAGCCGCGACCTCCAACGATGAAACGAATTCGCTCGCCGCACTTCGTTTCAAGGAGGTTTTTGAGGGTGGGGAGGTATATCAGCCCGCTGCTCCCACTGTTCGTACTGAAACCTCCCAGCTTCGCGTACCGACATATCTGCGGGGGCGTCCGTTGTTCGGGGCTGTGCACACCGCACAAGATTTGGAACGCCGGTACGAATCCGGGGGAGCGGTACAATCCATTGATATTACGGCGGCGGAGGCTTATGAAGAGTTGCAGGCAAAGTATCAAAACAACTTGGTTTTACTCTTCATTGTTCGGGGATCCAGTCTTCTGGTCCATGCAGAAGAAAATGGTCTGGTCCCACAATTGGGGGATAAGGTTATAGTACTGCTGCCACCTTGATAGGCGAACGAGAATGCGAGCGTTGGCGAAATTAATGGGAGTTATATCCCAAGGGTAACAGCTGCAATCGCATCCTAGTGCAAGCGGGCTCAGACCCGATTGCCAATGATTTGGACAACGAAGCTTAAAGGAATAGACCAAGCGCCCGCTATGGACAGAGCCTTCATTCACAAGGCGTGTGCTACAACACTGATATTGCTACTGCCCACATGGAAGCGATGCAGGAAAATGACACGTCGATCCGAAGGAAGGCGGCGGCTCTCGTGCTGCCGTTTCTATAGCAACCCCGTGCGCTAGCCCTCGTGGGGGTCGGGTATAGTGCAGGGCGTAAGACGAGTTGTGTTATCGTCGTTGTACGAGGCGTTGTAGCCGGTCACCTCGAACCTGTCTCCGTTCATTCGCCCCCAAACGCCTCCGCAATGTTCCAAGGCTTTTTTGGTGCACCGGCCAAATTTTATCCACCCGGTGGACACGTTCACGTTTTCAGAGCAATGTACTTCCGCCGCTGCTTCGGCCATTTCGCTGCCCCAGAAGCCGATCCCGAAGAACGTTGCGCCGGATTCGAACGCGGTCAAACTGGCGTAGCGCACGCCGCTTTGCGTCGTGGCCTCAACCTCAAGTCCCATCGCCTCAAGGGCCTCAGGGCTTCTTGCCAACCACAGCGAGCCGTTTGAGGGCAACTTGTCAGCAACGAGCTCTTGGAGTTCTGCCGTGAAGTCCGGCTCCGGCTCGTCGGTGATCGCTTCGCACCCGGCTACGAACAGTGCCGCCACTAGAAGTGGCGTACAACGCTTTGCTTTCATGGGCCTGCGGTAAGTTGGTCTGGAGCCACTAATGTAGCGTTATCTGCGGAGAATAACTAAGCGGGGTTTGGCTGGCACAAAGTCAAGAAACGGGCGCGTAATTGTTAGATCCACAATCACAGGATCTGACAATGAGTGCCTCATACCACAAATTAATTAAGGCAATTGGTCTCTTTGTGAGTTTGAAATAATGTTCTCTCCCACTACTCCAAGCGCGGGCTCGCTTGGCAGGACGACCTTGATATCTCCGCTTCATACAATGCTTGTCTGGATATTAATACTGACCAGAAAGATCTACTTCCTGGCAGACAATGTTCCCCCGTGGGAACATGCAGATTGCGGCTTAGGTATTGCATGCAACCAATCATATGTAGACCATCAGGGTGATGACTTTTCTGCAGTGCCCAAGCGCAAGTGAATCACGCGCATTGAAGCTCTTTTTAGCTCTTGTGACGGTTTCGATCATGTCATGCTCGGAATCGGGTCCGAGTGTTGAAGAACAGTTGCAGATCGCACGCCAAGACTATGAAAACTTCGACTTCTTGGCCGCGCGCAACGGATTTGAAGAGGCGTTTGTTCAGGATCCCGATAATGCCGAAGCGGCCTACGGTCATGCGCGTGTACTGATGGAACTCAACCAGTACGAGGATGCAATTGCTGCATATGAAGTGGCTTTATCGCTCGCCCCCGATAACCCACGTGTGTACGAAGGATATTTGTATACGCTTGTCTGGGGTGGGAAATTGAGAGGTCGACGGGACTGGCTTGACCGCACTATTGAGCTCGGCCAGGAAACCATACGATCGTTCCCTGATCGGGTTGAGGCTTATGAGTCCGTTGAGGACGCTGTCGACGAATTGAGTCAATCGGAGAGATGGCTGCGGATCCTAGATGAACTGGCTACGAGATCTGAGGGGGCGTCGGCTTACAGAATCAGCCGTTCCCAAGTCTTTCGAATTCATCACATTGGGACGCGCTTACGGGCTGCGCGTTCTTCGGGAGATGCAAATGCCGTCGAGACGATAGAAGATGAACTGAGGCATGAGCTTGAAGTTGCTGCCGCAGCTGAGGATGCGGTGGTTGAGGCTGATATGGAAACCCAACTCGGTCGCCAGTACTTTTTGGCGTTCGGATACAAATTGTTGGGTAACGATGATGAGCAGCGCAAGTGGCTATTTCGTCTGGATGAGACACCTGAGGGGCGCGAAATGAACGGGCAGATGATTTATGTCGATGTGCATTACACGGATCATTGGGCATCAAGGGATAGCTCGTTTGAACAGCAGCTCGAGATTATTGAGCGATGGAAACAGCGATTCCTGCCAACTTGGGAAACCGGTGATAAATCGGCATTTAGGTTTGCCTTGTCTTTGGAGCAATCCATTCTTGAAGACGAAGCAAGTCGGCAGAATGAGGAGAGCGGGCAGGTTGATGAGGGTTTACTTGACCGGGTTGTCAGTGTGGGACACGACCTTGTACGGCTGGATACTTGGGACGGCGCCAGGGCCTATCGTCGGATTATTCAATTCCTGATTGACTTTAACGTGAGACACGAGGTGGCTCTGGCCGCTGCCAATGAAGCAATTGCGGGGCTTGAGGAGAATCGTGCGGGCCTGATTTATCCGGGCGTGTCTTTGGACGGAGTAAATCGTGCTCGCGAGAACTGGATTGCTAATATGCAACGCCTTCGCGGCTTGGTGCTGGTCAAACTGGACCGTCGCGCGGAAGCGGTGGAGATTTTTCGCCAGCTCGCTGCGAATGCCCCCCGCTCCGACCTCCTTGCTGCACTGGGCGAATTGCTCGCGGAGCAAGGATCCAATGAGGAGGCATACGAAATACTAGTGGCCGCCTTAGGTCACAATGCCCAAGACGAGCGACTTCGAAATAACGCTGACAGAATTCGTGAACTCGTCGAGGAGATCGCGTTGGCATTGAATCGCGATGAAGGAAGGCTTGACGCCGAGATAGACAGCGTCCGCATTGAGGTGGCTGATGCCGCCCGCCGGCGCTTGATAGACAACCGGCTTGACGAAGTGGCCCCAGATTTCAATCTTACTGACACCGAAGGCAATCAATGGAGTCTCTCGGAGCTGCAGGGTAAGGTTGTTGTACTCAATTACTGGGCCACATGGTGTGGGCCATGTCGCCAGGAGTTTCCGCACTACAGCTCCATGGTAGATTCATATGCGTCAGCCGACGATGTGGTATTTCTCGCAATCACCACAGACAATGACCATAGTTTGACGCGCGAATTCCTTACAGAGAATAACTATCGCTTTACGGTATTATTTGATGAAGGTAGTGCCACGGATTTTAATGTGAACGGTATTCCGGCCCACTTCATTTTAGGGCCCGAAGGGCGCATTCAGTACGCTACGTCTGGATTTCCGGGTGCGGAAAGGTACAATGAGGAAATGCGCTTGCGAATAGACGCACTACGCGCAGGCGGTGCCACGCCAGTACAACCTGATTAGACTAGTGTTAGAGGCGATGGCGCCAGCCGGGTTAGTGTGTAGCACAATCGGTCTGACAAAGAGGAAATCCAGCGCGACTCGTGTGATCCGATGGTAAGATTCAGAAACTCTGGCAAGATTGTCCTGTATCCGGCCTTGCGGTACCGATCTTCGTTGTCTAATTCAAGGGAGCGCAACTTCCTAGCGTCAAGGCTAGAGCTATTTTGATAGCATGTGGATCAGTCTGCGGGGCGTCGAGAGCTTTGCAACTGAACGGGGACTTTATTGCGCCGCATGCGAAGATTCAGTAGCTCCACCAGGAGTGAGAAGGCTATTGCGAAGTAGAGATATCCCTTAGGGATATGCAGTTCAAAGCCTTCGGCGATCAACGCCATGCCGATCAATAGCAAGAACGACAGCGCAAGAATCTTGATGGTCGGGTTTTTCTCAATAAACCTTGAGATTGAACCGGCCGAAACCATCATTACGATGATTGCGATAACAATGGCTATAATCATAATCTCCACCCGATCGGCCATGCCCACTGCCGTGATCACAGAGTCCAGAGAAAAGACAATATCCAGGAGCAGGATCTGGATAATCACATGGGAAAAAGAAGCTACGACCGCCTTCTTATGCGAAGATTCAGGTACCTCAAGTTTGTCGTGAATTTCATGCGTGGCCTTGGCCAGCAGGAAAAGCCCGCCGCCGACGAGGATCAGGTCCCGTCCAGAGATATCCTGACCAAGTACCTCAAACAGCGTGGCCTCAAGGCGCATGATCCAATTCAGTGACAACAACAGTACAATGCGGCCAAACATCGCGAGCGCCAATCCCAGAAAACGGGCACGCGGTTGCTGGTCCTCGGGCAGCTTGGACGAAAGGATGGAAATAAAAACGACGTTATCAATGCCCAAAACCACCTCCAATAGTGTAAGTGTTGCGAGGGCTATGAGGGCTTCGGGGCTCGTAATCCAGTCCACGGATTATCTCTTTTTTGGTGAAGTAACTTACTAGGAGCGTAAATTTAAGACAATGAATAGATCTTTCGCCCCAAACCAATAAAATGATCTTTCCCGATGCGAGAACTAGGATGATAGCCATCCTCGGTCATCCCGTGAGGCACTCATTTTCGCCCATCATCCATAATACCGCGCTGAGACACCAAGGATTGAACTTTGTCTATCTTGCGGCAGATGTCCTGCCGAATAGATTGTCGCAGGCCTTGGAGGGACTGTCTGCACTAGGTTTTGCCGGAGCGAATGTGACGCTTCCCCACAAGGAGGCCGTATTGCCATACATGGACAGTCTCACCAGCGCGGCCAAGGCTGTAGGTGCAGTTAATACAATCGTCTGCAAGGGGGGCCAGCTTTACGGTGACAACACCGACGTTGAAGGTTTTCTGTCTCCACTGCGGGGGATGGAGATTAAGGGCAAGCCGATGGTATTGCTTGGTGCGGGTGGCGCAGCACGAGCTGTGGCTTATGGTTTACTTAAACATTATCGCCCGTGCCCGCTGACTGTCGTAGCACGTAGGGTTGAGCAGGCAGAAAAATTGGTGAACGACTTGGCAAAATTTAGCGGTGACGGTGAGTTGAATGTGACAGATTTTGCGTCTGCGGCCATGCACGTTCGCAATAGTCAGCTAATCGTTAATTCGACACCGGTAGGGATGCATCCGAACACTAGGGAAACACCTTGGGAACAGCGGGAAGCTCTCTCTCCGGGTCAAGTGGTTTATGATCTGGTTTATCGGCCGAGCCGGACCCGATTACTTGAGGATGCCGAATCTCGTGGAGCCACCGTGATTGGGGGACTAACCATGCTGGTGGAGCAGGCCGCTGCTGCGTACAGGCAGTGGACGGATCAGGATTTGCCAATTGAAGTGGTAAACAGTACATTGAGAGGTTTACTTGACTGAAAACCCATTTTGAAGCATGCTTTTTCGCCATTCGATCACATTGTTGTCACTGTTGTGTCTTGTTGTGCTACCTGCGAAGGCACAGGTAACCGGACTAGGAAGCACGGCGTTTGAGAATTCCGGTGCTGAAGAGGCACAGGATATGTTCTCCCGTGGAATCCTCTTGCTGCATAGTTTTGAATATGAAGATGCCCGCGAGGCTTTCTCGGAGGCACGCAAAATGGATCCTGATTTCGCGATGGCTTATTGGGGAGAGGCCATGGCCTATAATCACCCGATCTGGATGCAGCAGAGTACAGAAAAAGCCCGGGACGTGCTGCGGGAGCTGGCTCCAGACCTGCAGGGGCGTCTGGCAAAGGCACCCACGACGCGGGAGAAGGATTATCTGCGTGCAGTAGAGGCGTTGTATTTCAGTGAGGGAGACAAGAGAACGCGGGATTTTGCATTTGAAGAGCAGATGGCAGCTCTTTCTGCCAGATACCCGGATGACTTGGACGCAGCTGCGTTCCATGCGCTCTCAATCCTAGGTCTGGCGCACCACGGTCGTGATTTTGTATTGTACATGCGTGCGGCCGCGATCGCTGAAGAAGTATTCGCTAAAAACCCGCGGCATCCGGGTGCCGCACATTACCTGATTCACTCGTATGACGACCCGATTCATGCCCCACTCGGGCTGCGTGCGGCACGCACCTATGCAACCATTGCACCCGATGCGGCCCATGCCCTTCATATGCCGTCGCATATCTTCACTGCATTGGGAATGTGGCCTGAGGTTGCATCGGCCAATGAGGAGTCATTTGCCGCAAGTGATGCACGCATGCGACGAAGGGGATTGGATGTGAATGCGCGTTCTTTTCACGCCAGACATTGGCTTGCTTACGCTTATTTACAACAGGGTCGCCATGCAGAAGCCGAGGAGTTGCTTAAAGACATGATTAGTGACGTCGAGGAAAGTGGTAGTACGCTGGCACGAAGGCATTTGGTTTCCATGGCGACTACTTACTTGGTAGAAACGCAGCAGTGGGACTCGGACTACGCAAAAATTGAAGTAGATACTAAAGGACTGAGCCCCAACAGTATCGCGGACCTCCTCTTTATCAGAGGCAGTGCGGCATTGGCAAGTGGTGATGAGGAGGCGGCGAGTAGAGCAGTTTATGACCTGATGCATTTGGAGGGCGCAGAGGTAGGGGAGTTGCTTCAGCATCAACTGAAAGCGGAGCTTCTAGAATTGGAAGGTCATCTGGACGGTGCAATTGATTTACTCAAGACGGCAGCGGAAATGGAGTCGGGCAGACCGATGGAGTATGGTCCTCCCAAACCTGCAAAGCCGACGCACGAACGCCTTGGCGAGTATTACCTGAAGGCCGGCAACGGGGCGGAGGCCTTGAAAGCATTCGAAACTTCTTTGGCAAGAGCGCCGGGGCGGTCACTGTCCTTCATTGGTATGGTTGCTGCCGCAAAAATGAAGGGGGACCAGAATGCACGCAAGGAGGCAACTACCAGACTGAAAAAAAATTGGGAGAAGGCTGATTCCAATCTTGCCAAGACACTCCGGATTCCCGACTGAGGTTGCTTTCTCCAAAGGATGTTGGCGGCGTATGTGTCAAATAGCATTGCAATGATGCCATTGAAGATCAGAACCTGATCTCTCACCGTAGCATGGGTTCGGTCACGTGCGTGAAGCTGCAGCGATAATTGCCATGATTACATTTGCGTGACAACGGAGAGTTATAGGAAAGCGCACTACTTTGGCTATCCGCTCATCTTTATCTTTCTAGAGATACTGCCCGGGCTTATCTTTATGGGTTCCCAAATTGACTAATTGAATGGTAGTTCACTGCTTTGAATTCAATGCTCTCGCTAAACATTTTTAGGGTATTGTGATGAGATCTTGGATTCAGTTATGTCTCCTAGCAGCGATGCTCGTTGTGATGTTGCCGGGCACACAGGCCCAAATCGCTGCGCCTCCCAAGCATGAATTCCGGGCTGCCTGGATCGCAACGGTTTATGGGTTGGATTGGCCACGGCAGGGAGCAGGTGAGTCTCAGCAGAAGGGGGATTTGCGGCAGCTTCTGGACCATCTCCAGAGTGCAGGGATCAATGCGGTAATTTTTCAGGTTCGTTCGATCGGGGACGCCATGTACGAATCTAACTATGAGCCATGGTCCCACTACCTAACGGGCAGGCAGGGAAGGGATCCCGGTTATGATCCCCTAGCCTTTGTCATTGAAGAGTCTCATAGTCGAGGCATGGAACTTCACGCATGGTTTAATCCCTATCGGGCCGACAACGGTTCATCATTTACACCGGCAGATAACCATGTTACGGTAACACATCCAGAGTGGACCTACCATGCCGGACCGCTGACGCTGCTGGATCCAGGAAAAGAGGAAGTGCGCAATTATGTTGTATCCGTCATCATGGATGTGGCGCGTCGCTACAATATTGACGGGGTCCATTTTGACGATTACTTCTATCCGTATCCCCCCAATCAAATAACTACGCAGGACAGTCAGACATTCCAGACTGAAAGCCGGGGGTTCATGAGTCTGTTTGATTGGCGTCGGGATAATGTTAACCTTCTGATTGCACAGGTTGCCGACAGTTTGCGCTCATTTGATCCGGCGATCAAGTTTGGGATAAGTCCGTTTGGCATCTGGAAGAATAACGTGCCGACAGGAATTCGCGGGCTCGATGCATACAGCGCAATCTACGCGGATGCCACGGCCTGGATCAGACAAAAAACCATCGATTACCTCGCACCACAATTGTATTGGCCCTTTGGAGGAGCCCAGGCCTATGAAAAACTGGCACCCTGGTGGGCGGACCAAATAGATGACCGGCATTTATACCCGGGCCACGCACTTTATCGAACCGAAGCATCTTCGCCGATCAGTCCGATGGAAATCCCCGATCAGGTCGCTTTCAACCGGGATTATTTTGGGATTCATGGGAGTATATTCTTTCGGGCACGCCATCTGCTTCCCGGTCGCGGGGGAAATTTTGCACGGATCATGCGTGATGGGCTTTATCAATATCCTGCGCTCACGCCATCCATGGATTGGAAGGATCAGATCGCACCGGCAGCTCCCCTTAACCTGGTTGCGTTGCAGGATGGCGGAACAGTTCGGTTGACTTGGGATCCTCCTGGCGAAGCTCCTGCACGCTATGCTGTATATCGCGTACGAAGCGAACTAGAGCCGGATGCAACGACAGCTGCCCAGGACGCGCGCAATTTGATTACAATTACCGGAAAAACCACTGTAACAGACAGTCCAAGTGCGGATACCGGAAGGCATTGGTATTTCGTGCAGTCTGTGAACTCCAATTCTATTGAGAGTGGTCCGAGTAACATTGTAATATCTCCCATACAGACAGGTCTGGATTCGGAGTTGGCCCAGCCGGGCTTAAGTATGGTGATATATCCTACTGTAATCAGGCAGCAGGCACAGATTGAGTACACGCTAGAGGAGCCTGGAACTGTCACTTTGCAATTGGTTGACGTGATCGGGCGTAGTAGCGTTACGCTGATTGAGGGCGAGTACAAGCAGCCTGGTCAGCATGCATTGACCGTAACGGCAAATGAGTATGCGCTGGCGAGCGGACTTTACTGGCTCGTTCTTCGCAAGGATAATCAGCAAATCACGCGTGCGGTCACGCTTGTTCGATAAAGATTATCCGATTGCAGATGAGGCGGGCTGCGTCCCCCTTAACGACCAAATTTTTTGGACAAGAGTAGTTATTCCTCAAAATAACCACTGAGCACTGGTGGTCCCTTGAACGTCCAGTCGGCGGGTATCTGGTGGATGGTCGGCATTTGCCTCGCAGTCCTGCTCATCCCCAGTTCCGTCGTAGCCGGTTAGCTTCCAATCAGTACGAAGGCACCTCCGGCAAGCAGGCCACCTATGATTGGACCCAAAACGGGAATCCAGGCGTAGCCCCAGTCGCTGTCGCGTTTGCCTCTGATCGGGACTAGCGCGTGAATAATGCGCGGACTGAGGTCCCGGGCAGGATTGATGGCGTATCCCGTCGTACCTCCTAAAGTCAATCCGATCGCCAGTACCACAGCACCAACGGGAAGTGCATCCAAGGCGCCAAGCCCGACATCCGGTTTCACCATGTATAGCACAGCGAACACCAGAACAAAGGTCGCAATGATTTCACTCAGAAGGTTTGAAAGGTTGTTGCGGATGGCGGGTGCAGTGCAGAACACAGCTAATTTTGCATCTGCATCGTCGGTTGATTCAAAGTGATCGCGGTAATGCAGCCAGACCAGGAATGCCCCTAACGCTCCTCCAAGAAATTGTGCTGCAAGATACAGGGGGACCGATGCCCATTCAAAGCTTCCTGCAAGTGCGAGTCCCAGCGTAACCGCCGGGTTGATATGCGCACCGCTGTACTCAGCCACGATAAAAACGGCTATGAAAACGGCAGTGCCCCAGCCAAAGTTGATGGCAACCCAGCCGGCGCCGCTCCCCTTGGTATCCTTGAGCACGACGTTTGCGACGACCGCGTCTCCAAGAAGGAGCAGTATTGCGGTACCGATAAATTCACCCAGAAATGGAGTCATGGCATATATAGGCTAATTTGAAAAGTTATTGTTAGCGGTCCCAGCCTTTGGAGCGTTCAACAGCAGCAGCCCAGGAATCCATCAGTACAGATGCGTCTGAGCGTGATTTTTGTGGTTCAAAGGTTTGCTCTTTTTGCCACAACTGGCTAAGATCATCAAAACCGGCCCACTGTTCCACTGCGATTCCTGCAAGGTAAGCAGCCCCCAGCGCGGTCGTTTCGCGCACGACCGGTCGGACCACAGGAACTCCCAGAATATCTGCCTGAAACTGCATGAGCAGGTCATTTGCCGTTGCGCCGCCATCTACGCGCACTTCCTTGAGCTCCACACCGGCGTCTGCTTCCATGGCTCTGATTACATCTGCGCTCTGGTATGCGATACTTTCGAGTGCCGCCCGGGCAATATGCGCTGCGTTGCTGCCGCGTGTCAGTCCTACAATTGTGCCCCTGGCATACGGATCCCAGTGTGGTGCTCCCAGTCCCGTAAAGGCCGGCACTATGGTTACTCCCCCATTATCCGGCACTTGTGATGCGAGTTCCTCCACTTCGGACGATGAGGCAATAAGTCCAAGTTGGTCTCGCAGCCATTGAACGACTGCACCGCCAACAAAGACGCTGCCCTCAAGCGCGTACTGCGTTTCATTGTTCAGCTTCCACGCGATGGTAGTGAGAAGTCTGTTTGTGGAAGGGATGGCATTTGTCCCTGTATTCATCAGTAGAAAGCAGCCCGTACCATAGGTATTTTTTACCATACCAGGCTTTGTGCATACCTGTCCGAACAGGGCCGCCTGTTGATCACCGGCAACTCCCGCGATAGGGACCGGGGTACCCAGGAGGGTTGTTTCTCCAATCACGCCGCTTGATGGAACGACATCCGGCAGAATTTCCGGCGGCACATTAAGCAGTGTACAAAGCTCGTCGTCCCAGTCATTTGTGTGCATGTTATAAAGCAGCGTACGGCTTGCGTTCGAGACATCAGTGCAGTATTGTCTGCTGTTCGTCAGCTTCCAGATCAGCCATGTATCCACTGTGCCGATGCACAGGCGGTCTGCTGCCGCCAGATCCCGTGCACCCGGAACATGGTCTAGGATCCAATTGATTTTTGTACCGGAGAAGTACGGATCCAGTACTAGTCCGGTGCGTGACTGAAATAAATCTGCCTGTCCATCAGCGCGTAATTGGTCGCATTGGCCGGCGGTGCGGCGATCCTGCCAGACAATAGCGTTGTGAATGGGATGACCGGTATCCCGATTCCACGCAATGGTAGTTTCACGCTGGTTGGTGATTCCGATTGCCTTTATATCCTGACAGAGCAGTCCGCAGTTCTGCAAGACCTCGCGGGCAACCGACAGTTGGGAGTTCCAGATAGCGATTGGATCGTGCTCGACCCATCCGGGCTGAGGATAAATCTGAGGGAATTCCTGTTGTGCCATCCCTACAATAGAACCCTCTGCGTCGAAAATAATGGCGCGCGAACTCGTAGTTCCCTGATCAAGGGCAAGAATGTATGACATGCTTGGAAGAGTGTGAACTGACACAAATATAATGCTCAATGCAACCAGGCGGACATCTAATCGTAGGTCAATTGAGGAGGATTTCTCAATTTTGATATGGATATCATCACCGTCATCACGGCCACCGCATTGCTTCTCATAGCTATCGGTATCGGGCACAGGGGCAACGGCTCCTGGGTTATCCTGGCAGGTTTTTCCCTAGGTATTGGTGCAGTGATTGCGCGGCTCTGGTCAGGAGACGGATTCATTCAGGTGATCATTGAGTTGCTCAGGGATGGCGGTATCAGCCTGCTTCTGGCCGCGGCGTACATGGGGTTCAGAAAATTGGCAGAAAACGCGCGTCCTTTTGTTATCCTGGGAGTAGCCTCCCTGGTATTGTCAGGGTTACTGTTTGGGGCCAAACATCTTTGGCAATCAATGTGGCATCGAACGGAGCAATCTGTACTGGTTGAGTTAGGACCCGATGATTCAATCCTTGAAGTAGAGGATATCCTGGACCGTTTTGCAGAATCCTGGGAGCGTGCGTTTCCTGAGCTTACGCTTGCCGAGGATGTAGATCTTGCTCAGGTTTATCTGGTCAGTGTGTCTTCACGCCGTACGGAAGCCATGATATCGGCTCTCAGAGCGGACACAGAGAATATTGATCATGTAGAACTCAATGTGGAGATCGGCCTATCTCTTCCGCCATCCGACAGGATTGAGTACCAGTCGGGAAGCACAGTTCTGGGTAATGATCCACACCTAGCCCAGCAGTGGGCACTGGATGCTATTCAGGCGCACGAAGCGCATGCAGTGCTTAAGGATACAAGCCCCGTACGCAAGGCTCGCGTTGCCATACTGGATACCGGGGTTGAGTCTAATCATGAAGACTTGCAGGCAGTCTATGCTGTGGGGGTTACAGGGGATGAACATGGACATGGAACGCACTGCGCCGGAATTGCCGGTGCGACAACCAACAATGGCCTTGGTATTGCATCATTAAACTGGGAGGGGCGGTTTATCGAGTTATTGGGATTCCAGGCCCTTGGAGATGCAGGTCGAGGCTCGCTGGAGCAGATAGCGCAGGCAATCATTGATGCTACAAGAGCCCAGGCGGATGTGATTTCTATGTCGTTAGGCAGTAAGTCTGATGTACCGCCTCGGGTGCTGACGAACGCTGTGGAGTACGCAATCAACCGTGGGGTTATCGTGGCCGCTTCAGCGGGTAATGCCGACGAGGATGCGATTGATCATTTCCCATCCAATATTGGTGGTGTGATTGCTGTCGCGGCGGTTGACAGGGATCTTGCCAAGGCCGGTTTTTCGAATACGGTTGGCAGTCTTTCCCGTCCGATTGCAGCGCCGGGGGTTGACTTGCTCTCTTCCTTCCCTGAAGGAACATACAAACCCATGAGTGGCACATCTATGGCCACGCCTGTTGTAACGGGAGTACTGGGGGTTATGAGATCCATGAACCCAGAGCTTACGGCGGATGAGGCGTACTCGATTCTGCATGAAACAGGTACAGAGGTACCTGATACCCCAGCGGTAGGCCGCGTGATCAATGCCGCTGCGGCCCTTGAGCGCACTATGCGCACAGCAGCGCTATAGTCGGATCTATTCCCGCACCTCTACGATCATTTCTATTTCCACGGCGATTCCAATCGGGAGGGAATTCATCCCGACGGCTGCCCGGGCATGCTTCCCGATCTCGGGACCGAACACTTCTACGAGCAAATCTGAACAGCCGTTGATGACGTTCGGGTGCTCGGTGTAGTCCGGTGTTGCATTGACCATGCCATTCACCATGACAATACGTGAGACCCGACTCAAGTCACCGATCTCCTGTTTCAGTGAGGCTAGGAGAGCGATCCCTGTTTGCCTGGCAGCTGCGTACCCTTCTTCAAGTGTAAGGTCCCGTCCCAGTTTACCCGTGATGTATTGGCCATTAGGCAAGTACGGTCCATGTCCAGCAAGAAAGACAAGATTGCCGGTTTGCACTGCCCGCACATAGTTGGCCACGGGGGCAGGTGGATCGGGCAGCTGAATGCCCAGCTCATCCAGGCGTTGTTCAGGGCTCAGTTCTTGACCATGAACAATACCCGTGATGAGAGCGATTAGGAGAATGAGGTGTAGTCTGATTCGCATGTCAGCGTTTGTTGGAGAAATGGTCTCAGTGATGTTGAAGGGTAGTGATAGCCGCAGTATCGGATTTTGGTTCAAATTTTGAACTTTTTTCCAGATGCCTCTTGTTTGATGGGAGAGGCGACCATCTCTGTGAGTCTGGCAATATTCCGTTGGTTTTCCAGATGTTGCCGGAAGCTTTCAAGCAATGAACTGTTTTTCCCACTGGAGGTGTCCACAGGTCAATCAGGTCTGATCAAGTACAGTCTGGAATTTCTCGTCGGATATATTGCCACCACAGATGATCACTGCAAGCCGCTTTTTGGTCAAGTTTTCCTTGTATCCTAGAAAACAGGCAACTGCTACTCCCGCGGCGCCCTCAATTTTTATACCGTGCTCGTGGTAGACGCGGTGCATGGCGTCGGCAATCTCCTCTTCCGTAGCCGTCACCCATTCGTCCACCAAATCCGTGCACAGCGGGAGGGTAATGGAATCAGGTTCAATTTGGCCGGCAGTGCCATCGGAGAGAGTGGGTTGTGAAAGTTGCTCAACGATGCGTCCCGCTTCTACTGATGCCTGCATTACGTTCGACCTTGCGGGTGAGCATCCGATAATCTTGATAGCTGGAAGATGGGTTTTCAGTACAAGAGCCAAACCGCTTATAAGGCCGCCGCCTCCCACAGCAACGAAGACATAATCTAGGGATCCTGCCTGACGCAATAGTTCAACCCCAACAGTCCCCTGACCTGCTATGATCTGCCAATCGTTGTAGGGGGAGATAAACACTCGCCTTTCCTGCTCTGCTACACGTCGAGCTTCTCTTTCTGCGTCAATCCCGTCATCTCCACCGAAAACGAGATCCGCAACGCCCTCGCGGAGCGCTTCACTCTTATGCTCTTCTGTCGTGACGGGCAGATAGATCGTTCCCTTGCCGCCAAAATCCTTCAGAACACGTGATACCGCCAGGCCGTGATTTCCTGTAGACGCGGCAACCGGGGGGTGAAGTGGTTCATTCAGCGACATGAGCTTGTTCAGGGCTCCCCGGTATTTGAAGGATCCAGTATGCTGGTCATTTTCGAGTTTGAGGAAAACTGTTGCTCCGAAGCCTTTTCCGAGTTTCTTCGATCGCAAAGCTTTGGTTTCAACCACTTCTCCTTTTAGTCTATTTGCCGCGTCCATTACGTATCGATAAGCCCGCCAGTGAGTAACGTGGTGTTCAGCAAGGTTATCAGCACGTTTGGCCAGATAGGCTCTCCTCACAGGTTCGTCAAAACGCTCAATGGCGTAGCGTAAAGCAGTGCGGGGTAAAACTACGGTCGGGTCATCCAGGAATCCGGCAAGCACAGACTCGTCGCGTTTACCAACCTCGCGAAGCATCCAGCCGCAGGCCTTGTGGATCAGATCTTCCTGATCGTGTGCCAATATATCTGAAAGCGCTAGTGTGTCGCTGTATTGGTCTCGTTTGATGAAGTAGTATGTAGAGACAATTGCGATACGGCGCTCCCACAGGTTGTCACTTCGAGCGAGGGTATATAACGGTGTTCGCGGGCGCTTGAAGAGATAGGGTCCCAGGATCTTGTGTGCACTTGTGTCAACCAGATCCCAGTTGTTAACAAAGCAGGTGTGCTCCAGGTATGCGTTGTACACTCTATACTGATTACCGCGCTTGAAAGCGTGAACGAGAAGGCACAGGGCTACGAATCGGTCCTCATGATAATCAGACCGCAACAACACGAGCATTTCATCAAGCGAAACCTTCTTCCAGTTCTGAGCGATCCTTCGCAGTTCCGGCACACGAATTCCGCGAAAGATATCTCCCTCACCGTATTCTCCGGGGCCGGTTTTGAAGAAGCGTTGAGCATGTGCCGCTTTCACGGGGTTTCCCATGCTCGCTAACAGTTCCTGGATATCGCTGGCAGTCATGCTTATGGAACACCTTGCACATAAACGCGTGTTTCCCTGCTGCCCAACAATAATTCTTGTTTAAGCATGGTTGAGGAGCTATTACGGCGTGCCGAAACGTACATACCGGAGGACTACGATCCCAAACTCTACAAAATACGTCATTCGGCTGCGCATATTATGGCGCAGGCCGTACTGGAGCGGTTTCCAGAAGCGAAGCCTACCATCGGACCGCCGATTGAGGACCGTTTCTATTATGACTTTGAGATGTCGTCTCCTCCGCACGAAGAGGATCTGTCCTGGATTGAGGATCGAATGCGGGCGATTATTAAAGAACGGCATCGTTTTGAGATCCGTGAAGTAGCACTCGACGAAGCCCGTGAGCTTTTTGCAGACAATCCGTACAAGATTGAACTGATTGAAGAGTTGGCTGCCCAGGACGCAGATACCCCCTTGACAGTCTATCAGCAGGGGCCCTTTGTTGATCTTTGCCGGGGGCCGCATGTTCCCCACACCGGATACCTCAAACCCAATGGGATCAAACTGTTGAGCATTGCGGGGGCTTATTGGCGGGGAGACGCAGAGAAAGCACAATTAATTCGCATCTATGGCACGGCATGGAAGAATCGCACGCAGTTGCAGGAGTACCTGGATCGTCTGGAGCAGGCTCGTGCCAGAGACCATCGGGTCCTAGGAAAGAAATTGAAGTTGTTCATGTTCAGTGAGGAGGTCGGGCCGGGACTGCCGCTCTGGCTTCCGGCAGGGGCGACGCTTCGGGAAACTTTGGTGAGTTTTTTACGCGAGGAGCAACTTCGACGTGGATACGAACCTGTGAGCACACCGCATATAGGGCACCTTGATCTTTACCGAACCAGTGGGCACTACCCTTATTACAGTGAAAGTCAGTTTCCGCCTATGAGCTCACATGGCACGGACGGTTACCTGCTCAAACCCATGAACTGTCCGCATCATATTCTTATTTATGCACATAAGCGGCGAAGCTATCGGGAATTGCCTGTAAGGCTGGCGGAATTTGGACAGGTTTACCGGTATGAGCAAACAGGTGAGCTTGGCGGTTTGACACGCGTACGGGGCTTTACTGTAGACGATGGGCATATTTTCTGTCGGCACGATCAAGTTGAAGAGGAAGTCCGGGATTGTGTGGATCTTGCGCTTCAGGTGTTGGGTGCATTGGGATTCGAGGATTACAGTGCCCAGTTATCCCTCCGTGATCCCCGTAACCACGAAAAGTACACAGGTACGGTAGAGGCCTGGGACGCCGCCGAGGATTCGATGCGAAAGGTTGTACATGAGATGAACCTGGATGTCCACGAAGAGCTCGGGGAGGCGGCCTTTTATGGGCCAAAGATTGATTTTATGGTTCGGGATGCGCTCGGGCGGCAATGGCAATTAGGCACGGTCCAACTGGATTATAACTTACCCGAGCGGTTCGACCTCTGGTATACAGGGGCAGATGACGAACGTCATCGCCCAGCTATGATTCATCGTGCGCCGTTCGGTTCACTAGAGCGGTTTATAGGAGTCTTGATTGAGCATTGCGCGGGGGTGTTTCCTTTATGGCTGGCACCGGAGCAGGTGCGGGTAATGTCAATTTCTGAGCGATTCGCGGATTACGCCGGAAAGGTAAATGCCAGGCTTCGGCAAGAGGGGCTGCGTACGTCACTGGATGTGCGCAGTGAGAAGATCGGTTATAAGATCCGGGAGGCGGAGCTTTTGAAGGTGCCCTATATGGTTGTTATTGGAGCTCGTGAAGTGGAGAGGAAGATGGTCTCGGTACGTGCACGCTCTGGCGAAGACCTGGGCGGAATGACGCTGGATTCATTTCTGGATTCAATTCAGAAAGATCGTTCCCCAAACATGAAAAGAGACCTCGCCTGAACCCCCACGAAAGGGATTGGATTTGAGATTCGTGGATTCCAGTGTGATATTTCTCGAGGATACAGGTTCCGTTCTAACGGAACTTCCTAGCTAAGGGCTGTATTATCCGTCGAGAATGTGGGGTGGTTCATTGGTTACAATTGCCAACTCTGCGTGTTTACCGCAATATCTCCACAGTGAATGAGTTTATGAACGGGGATGGCCCACATCTAGACTTTGGAGAGTTCCATTCATGGGTGACGTGAATATGCTTGCATGAGTACCACGATAAAATAGCGCGACCACCTAGGGCATTCCTGGTTTTCTCGGGAGATTGTTCGAAAATACTAGGAATGAACTTCCCGTTTGGTGTAGGATGTAAAGGGCGATCTCGTCTGAACATACACTTAGGGGCGTTAGTCTCACGGAAGCCAGGTTCATTAGCCAAAATCATAAGGTTGAACTACACTGTGTACAACCTCATGAAATGTGGCTTTGCAAAAAACTCCCGGTATTTATAAATTCAGGATTCTCGCGCGAACATCGCTCTGATGCTGAAATACATATGACATTTCCTTCCCAACCTGACGACTCCAAGTACTCTATGGCTGACCGCTGGGATCATGCTGTGCCTTGGTTCACCGGCTCTCCAAGCTCAAGAAGTCATTGAACTTCCAAGCCAGGATATCCACATTGAACCTGGGTTTGAGGAGGTGTACCGGGTCGGCGTCGCGGAGGGGGAACCTTGGGAAATGTTCGCAAAAGTAGAACATGTGGCGTTTGATGAGCGCGGCAATCTCTATGTGTTTGATGATGGCGGAAGCCGCCTCTTTCCGAGCCTGCGCGTCTTGGTGTTCGATCCTTCTGGAGGATTCGTGCGCGAGTTTGGGGCCAGCGGTGAGGGACCGGGCGAATTCCAACACCCCGATGGATATGCGGTTACGCGCGACGGAACTACGATTGTACGGGACAAAGAGCACTTGGCCTATCAGGTTTTCGACGCATCCGGTCGATTTGTGCGAATGGTCCGCAGCACGGCAGGAACCACAGAGAGTACTGTCGGTGGCGTGACGATAACGGTTACGGTCTCAACGCCAATACAGGCAGATCCTCGTGGAGGGGCTGTCTATACAACCGCCGATGAAATGAGCGTCAGCGACTTTGGTAGTGACCGGACCCCCGTTCGCATCATCGCCCGTCATGACCTTGATGGCGAAGAAGCACGTGTCGTAACCGTGGTCAAAGCCTGGCAGCCGCCGCGCGGCGATACTCCCAGCGGCCAGCAAGTAGCCTTAGGTGTCGCCCGTCCCCGCACCTTTGAACCGCAACTGTTGATGGCACTGCTCCCGGACGGCGGAATCGTGTACTCCGATTCCTCGGCCTATGTCCTCAAGATCGTCGCGGCGGACGGAAGCGGGATCGTTCAAACGATTACGCGTCCCGTTCAGCCTACACCAGTGACGGCGCGGATCGAAAGGGAGTACAAGCGGGTGAAGGAAGAACAAAAAGCGACGGGTAGAAAGTGCAAGGGAGGAGGGAAAAGCAGATCAACTTCTGTTCGAGGTGACGGCGTAGGTCGTGATCCGGGATTAGTACAGGCCTTCTTGGAATCAGCGGAGGAATCCGGCAAGGTTCAACCCTTCTATCCCGAGATACCTGTCCTCTCGAGATTGCAGACCACCTGGGAGGGCCGGATCTGGGTGATGCGTCAAGGTGAAAGACTTCTTGAGGACGGGCCAATTGATCTCCTAAGTTCTGATGGCGAGTACACGGGTACGTACCTCGCTGGTGCTACGACAATGCCGGACGCCTTTGGTCCGAACGGGTTGGCGGCCTTCGTTGAGTGCGACGAGTTTGATGTGCCCAGTGTGGTAGTCCAGAGGCTGCCGGCTGGAGGACGGTGACTGTCGATCTGATCTCAGGAAGTAGCATTTGCCTTGCGGCTTTAACAGGACCTGATGCGCCGACATCCGATTAGACCCCATGAAGTCTCGCTCATTCGGCTGGTAGGTATACGCAATCCCAAGCATTCGCGGATGTTATCGTTAACGACCAATTCACTACAGGTCATTTACCGGTGATTTCCATTGGGGCGATTAGCAACGTAGGTGATGGTGTGATCTTGTGTGGCGGGCATAGTGTGGGGCTAATTATGGTGGGGAGCCTTTGACGGTAGTTCGTTCCGTAACATCGGAAGTGCGGCTCGGGTCAGAAGTATCCCTCCTATTCGTCGAGTTCCGCAAGAAGAAAATCTGACAGACAACTAGCTTGACTTCTTCAGGGGCAGGTATGCAACTGTCATGGATATATCCCCGAGACCCGGCGATGTGGTTTTCGTACCCACCTGTGAATATAGGCTTGCTGTGGCTACGCTGGGCATATACTAAAAGCAAGTTGGATTCGTAAAAGTTCCAATGGCCAACAGGATTGACGGCCAGATAGCCACCGGAACGCTTGTGCAGAAGCGTAAATCGTATCCTCACCAATATTCCCCAGCACCCCCATGAACTTCCAACATGCGCAAGAATCAATGATGGATTCTTGCGCTAAGTGGATCCCTTACGGAAATGTATCTTCTGCATTGGGGTTTAGGTCGGCAACCCAAAGCCTTGAACCCCTGAACTTGATGAACCTCCACTAGAATGACACGTCCTTTCCCGATAGTGCTTCCTGTAGCTTAAGCTTTACCTATCTCCAAGGTTGATGTAAGTGCTGCGCGTGGATAGGAATTCTTTTAATTGTGGCTGCTTTACGGTTTTGAGTCGGTTTCCCAAAGCATGCGGATGGGAACGGCAAACATCCCATCCCCAAAACTTGCACAAAGTTCTCCGTCGTATAGCAGTGCACCAAAAGTGAATCTATCTTCATGAGCTGCCTTGATCTTGCGTAGTGCTTTGAAATCGGAACTAATGATCGAAGCTCCCGCCTTTATTTCAACACCGGCTAGTTTGGAGCCCCCCAGTTCAATGATCATGTCTGCTTCAACCCCGTAGCGGTCTCTAAAATGGTAGAACTTGTAAGGCTTACCTGATGAGCTGGCTTGTCTTCGCAATTCTTGAAAGACAAACGACTCTACGAGTTGGCCCAGAAGGTTACGGTCCATTTGTAAATCATTTGCATCAATATTCAATAGTGAACAAGCAAGACCAGTGTCGCCGATATGAATCTTGGGAGTCTTGATCATCCTTTTCATCCGGTTACTGTACCAGGGTGGAAGCCTCTTTATCAGGAAATGGCGCTCTAGTAGTGACAAGTAATGCCGAATCGTGTTGCGATTCATTTGCAATTTTGCTGCGATGGAGGACACGTTGAATAGTTGTGCAGATAAGCTGGCTACCGCAGTGAGTAAACTGGGGAGCGATTCAGGAGAATGAACCTTTACCTGCCCAGAAATATCATTCTGAACTAAGCTGACGACGTAGCTATTGTACCAAGAAGAGCGTATTCTATCTACGGGGATGGCCAGCGCGGGGGGATAACCACCAGCCACAATTCGTTCTGCTAGATTGCTTCCCAGAGATTCGGATTGGCTCATTTGGAAATCTCCCGTAAACAGTCGCTCGAGAAAAGGGATGGACTTGGTCTGTTCAATTTCCACTTGAGACAGCGGATGCAGGCGAACGATGAGCATGCGACCAGTGAGCGCATCCGTCAATTCTGGGAGAAAAAGGACATTGGTTGAGCCAGTCAGGATAAATTGACCATTTATTCGGTGACGATCCACAGACAATTTGAGCAGTCGAAACAGTTCCGGGGCAAGTTGTATTTCGTCAAGTATGACGCGGTCTGGGAGCGCGTAAATAAACCTCGTCGGGTCACTCTGCACTGCTGCCAGGGTTTTCAAGTTGTCGAATGTGTAATAGGAATATCCAAGTCGGTCACCAATCAGTTTTGCCAAGGTTGTCTTGCCAGATTGTCGAGGGCCATGAATTAATACAACTGGCGAGTGCGGAATTAACTCAGCAAGAAGCTGTTCTGACTGTCGGGGGATGATTTGTTGTTTAGTCATTTGTAGTAGATGTTTAGCAAATCATTCGGCAGTAGCTGAATTATTTCTTTGTATTGATACTCTTGATAATGTTATTGGCAAATTGTCAAAATAAATTCGGCAGATTGTCAATTAACTAGCCCGTGGATAATAGGTTCACAACAGAAATTCAGTGCTGAGTGCTGGTTTTATTCTCGTAAAAGGCCCTGTATGCGTGGCGAAGGCTTATTGCAACCAAGTAACAATCTTCGGCAGATTGTCAAAATAATTGTGGCAGATTGTCAAAATAGCTACGGCAGATTGTCAACGAATTCATTGGATGAACTGTAGAATAGTGGAAGAAAGCATGGTGTCGTTCTCTTCCCAACACCGCATGCTTCAGGTCAATTCATCCAGGTTTTAGTTAAATCAAGAGATTCAGATCGGGAACAACTTTTGGAGGCCTCATCAAGATGAGGCACTGACGGTGAATCAAAGACTCCAATGTCATTGAATTTCAGGGAGACAAGGACAATATCGGTCTGCAGAGCCCGAACATGAACGGAGGAAAAACTCTCCTTATGGACTTGATTTGACAATTCTCTTTGTCGTTGCAAGTTCATGAGTTAGAAACCACTTACGGATAACCGTGGTCACACATCGGTTGCCTGAGAGCCGATTAGAGGTAGGGAGTTGCTTTTACCGAAAGTCCGATTTCACTTCCGTCAAGTGATATTGACCCGTGAGTGAAGCGGTCGTCATGGTTTGCCCAGATGTGCTCAATTTTGAGCGTCCGGTCGAGTGACAAATTACTTGGACTGGGATTCCCAGGTCGGAAGATGCTCTAGCAGCTGGTGTAGTTTATCGAAACATTTTGTGATTTCCTCCTGAATCTTCTCCACTGCATCTTGAAGAGGAATGATCGCAAGATCCTTGCTTCGCCTCCGGCCATACTCTACTCCCCCACGGTTCAGTGAGCGGGAGCTAACAGTACACCTGAGTGGCATGCCGAGCAAGTCAGCATCTGCGAATTTAACGCCGGGACTCACGTCTCGATCATCGTAAATCACCTCCACGCCGGCTGCGAGCAACGCGGAGTAAAGCGCTTCGGCTTTCTCCTTTACTTCTCCAGAGCGTCCCAGAGATACCAGAAATACATGATAAGGAGCAACCGAAATAGGCAGATCCATACCATGGTCATCGCTGTATTCCTCAGCAACGCAGGCTAGTGCACGTCCGACTCCAATGCCGTAGGATCCCATGACGATGGGGTGCTCCGCACCGCTCTCGTCAGTATAAGTAGCCCCCATGCTCGCACTGTACCGGGTTCCCAATTGGAAGATATTGCCAACCTCTACGCCACGAACTACACGCATAAGTTTACCATCAATCGGATCTGGTGCACCATCATAGGCAAGTGCAATTGGGGCGACAATATTGGCGATAAAATCCCGGCCATAGTTCGCTCCAGTGAAATGCCAGTCGTGCTCATTGGCCCCGACTACCAGGTTCCCTGATTCAGGGATGAGGTCATCTACAACGGTGACCGCTTTGGTGTGATCAATATCTCGCAGTGAGGCGTAGCCAGGTATGCATCCTGCGGCTGCAATTTCCTCGGCCTCCGCAGGGCGCAGGGCCTGTGCATTGACGGCGTACCGCAGCTGTAACTCGTTAATTTCCATATCTCCCCGAACACAGGCGGCAATTAGCTTAGGCGGATTCTCTGCTCCAAAATCCCCCATATAGAAGACCATCTTTCCAGTCTGGCGTGTGGTGACTCCACAGAATTCGGCCACTTTGGCAATCGTGGCTTGTCCAGGCGTATGGACGCGGGTCAGTGGCTGAGGTGGGTCGGAAGGCTCTGGAATCTTTCGAAAGCTTGCAACATCCAAGTTGGACGCGTAACCGGTTTCCTCACAAATAGCCAGAGAGTCTTCGCCAATCGGAGTGATGTACATGAATTCGTGGGCGACCTTTCCCCCCATCATTCCAGGATCACTCTGTACCGCGACTAGATTCAGGCCAAGCCTTGCACCGATGCGGTGGTAGGCATCGTAGTGGGCTTCGTATTGAGACTGGAGTCCATCAAAATCTTTGTCCAGCGTGTAGGAGTCCTTCATGACAAACTCTCGCACGCGAATAAGACCTCCCCTGGCTCGGGGTTCATCCCGGAACTTGGTTTGCATATGATAGACCATTTGCGGGAGCTGCCGGTAGGAGCGGATCTCTGATTTACAAAGGGTTGTCACGACCTCTTCATGTGTCATGGCCAGGACCAGCTCCCGTCCCTTACGATCCTGAAACCGCCCCATCTCGTCTCCAATCTCATACCAGCGGCCCGACTCCTGCCAGATTTCGGCTGGATGCACTACGGGCATGCACATTTCCTGTCCTTTGATCGCGTCCATTTCTTCACGCAGGATCTGCTCAATTTTGCGTAAGGACCGATGGGCCAGCGGCAGATAGGAATAGAGGCCAGCGGCCAATTGTCGTACATATCCAGCACGTACCAGCATTTGGCTGGATGCGGAATCAGACTCTGAAGGTGCTTCACGCAGAGTCTGACCAAAGAATTTTGACAAGCGCATGTAAGTCGAATGATTGAAACCCGTAAAAATACGGCGTACACCGCTTACGCTGGCAATCTATGATGGTTGACTCAAATTACTTTCCTGCCGGAGACCAGATCATCCTTTTCATGATGCGCATTAAACCCGATCCAGGGATTAGCTCTCAAACTTGCTGCAATGAAGAAACGGCGGGTTCAATAGTGTGACAAATGATTTTCAGCTTAAGATTTCAGGAAGTGATCAGTCATTATGGTCAGACTCTTCTTGCCAAAGTATATGTTTTAAGCGCGGGTTCAACAACCTCCATCGCTGTCCCATGCGTTCAAGGTCGCCAGAAAGCGTGACCAATACTTTGTCCATGTGCGCCTGGATCGCTCGTTCGTAATCCTGGCGCTCCAAAGATGCTGTAACTGAAAGCTGCTTTCCACCGAAGTAAGTGTTTAGGCGGATTCTTCCACCCTCTTCGTCGTTTCCACGGTTCAGTAGTCGGACATATCCGTGCAGGTAAACGTCGGGCCTCGGAGCGCGCTCTCGGAACGCGTGGGCCACTTGCCGTAATATGGGCGCATCATTAGTGCCGAAACGCACGGTTTGACTTGACGCCATATTCGGTCGAATTCGAGCCCAGGACACATTCACATCTAGGGTTGGAAAAGAGTCGATGATCTCGACCAAAGCTTCACAAAGATTCGCGCTCACGCCGCTGTTCGGTGCATCACTAAAGGCGTCTTCCTCTCCCGAGGCCGTTCGTTCGGCTCCTACGCGCACAGCAGTTAAAGCCTCGATGAGGCGGGCTGTCAGTTGTCGTTCAACGGGCATATCCTGATCCGATTCATCTGGAAACAGTGATGGAATCGGAGGCGGTATTGTTGGCATTAAAAGAGTCACCACAATGCTCCCTCGGTCAGTCTGCCCCAAACGAATCTTGGATACCAGATCTTTTGCTTTACGGTTCGCGCCAGTTCGGTATACCGTCCAAGATTCATCAAGTGAGCATGCAGTTGCTAAGAGCATATCCCGTACTCCTTGAATTAGGCTTACTCCTTCGTTCAGTTTAACACTACTCTCCTCGCTCTCTCCAACGCGCAGGCGGACGACATCGCGGTCCGTCGCCACGAGCGAATGATATACATCGGTTTCGTCTTGATGCCCAACGTCCGCGAATGTTTTGATCAAATCAGCGACTACACTTGCATAATCTCCCAAATGATCCGTCCGAGGGACAATGATTATCGGTTTGTCTTCACCAATGTATATGTTAGAGTGTGCTCGGTAGGTATCATGCCGTTTCCAGCCAGCTGCGCGCGCAAAAATAGAAAGGGCTGTGGGCGATACTGCCAGCAACGCGTCGCGTGTGAGAACCCCACTTCTCATTAGATTGCCCCCGTTCTAGATTTATTCATGAGATCCTGCAGAGTTTCAACATCCAGTACGTTTTGTGTAGGGATGTAGATTGTAACTGTTTCTTGACTAATGATCTCCTCGTGGCCCTGCTGCAGACTGAGCCAATAGGCGCGGCGGCGGAGGACAAGCTCTTGGTCACTGACCGACACCCACTGTCTCTTGTCCTTTGGTAGCCTCAGAACCACGAGTAGCCGGGGTGTCTGAGTTTCACATCGGAGATCACGGTAGTTCTTTATCGACAACCGAAAGGAAAGAGAATTTTCTTGATTTTCATGGAGTTGTGTAGTCGCTTTCAATTGTAGATCAAGTGCAGGACGATAAGTTCCACCTGCCCGGATCTGAAGGTCAATACTATCTCGGTCGGGCTCGGGTACCGAGGTCAGATAGCCAGCCTGTGCCGCAAGTGCCATCACATAACACTTTAGACAATGCTTCCTTTTGATCTGGTTCAGAGAGAAGTGCTTCCGCCATGAATCAGTCACTTAAATGGTGCGAATTCAGTACGTGGAAGTTCCCTGAAATTAGTCCGGGAGGAAGAATGCATATCGGTGAAGGCAACTGAGCCCTGCACCACGATACCATAGACGCGGTTCCGGGTTGGTTCACGTAATCGATCGTTGCATTTGATGCGGCGAAGATGACTAATTTGGATCTTCCATGTCCTTATGCCTCCAGAAAAAAGCCCCGAACTTGCAGGACCCGCCGGGCACCGACCTGTAGCTCACATTTCAACGGAAACGGATATTTCTGACAGACACTGCATACAAATATCTTCCTATTGGAGGATTCGACGGAATATTGGTGCTCCATTACTGAACGCATCTTTAAAATATCGATTGTACCGTGGCAAACAGATCGAAGGAGGCGTCCATATAGCTCACAGACCGTCAGGCCTTTCCATGTCTCTCTGAGCGATGGGGTTGCTCTTAACCGGGTTGTCTGCTCCGAAATGCCGCTTTGGCTGCCTCAAGACGCTGTAACCGCTCTGCTTCTTCCGTCTCCCCCTGTGGTACCAGAGTTAACAGTCGACCAATGTAGCGCACATCTTCGGCATACTCGTCGAGCCTTCGCTTGTAACTGGCGCGGTTCTTGACGCAGACCAGCGTATAGGGGCTACCCTTGCGCTCGGTTTCATGGTCTATATCCAGACGTAGCTCTTCTATCATTCTATGGATATGCTTGCGAAAATCCTTGGCTACCTTGAATCGCTTGACGCGCAAATCAGGATTCAAACAGAATGCCTTGAGCTCAGAAGCGAGCTCGTCAGTTTCAGGTATCTCAGTATTGATGATCCAGTTGGTGGGTTCGTCAGGAGGCGTACTGCTGCGCTGGAGCAGGAAGTCGGTTGACTGTCTCCAGAGTAATCTGTATGCATCCGTACGGTTAGCATGTTCAATTTTGTGTAAACCTGCTAAAGCTTGGGGCAACATCCGGTCTGGCGTGACGATTCTCGGGAAGTCGGCAATGGTGGTTGCAGCCTGAACGGATTCCTGCTCCAGTTCCAAGCGCCAGGCGAGTGCGAAAAGGCTGCGGACGCCCGCAGAATCCATAAGTTCTTGCTCCACGAATTCAGCATCGCCATATGCGATTCTTCCACCTAACAGTCGGCGGTAGTCCTCATGACTGAACAATTTGGAGCTATACTCCAGCACAGCACGGAGATTTAACACGGCGGATTGCACTGTTTCTCGCAACACATCACGCCACACCAACTCGGTCTGGATCAGATTGTCTGTGATCAGCGTCAGTAAGGAGAGAACCTCCTTTGGGCGCTCGGGCATGCCTTTCTTGATCAGGCTTGACAGAAAATTCTTGGCAGTCTCGGGGCCGACTAAAGGCAGCAGGTCGGTGAGAGACGTATTCTCACTGCCGTCGTAGTGGTGTACCACGATCCGATCAAGAAAGTCCGTTGCTATGTCGGCATTTCCTGTTACGCCCAGCAGCCGGAGCATTTCAGACAAATTATAATCGTGATATTCTCTTTTGCGCGTTGGCCATCGGTCGGCCAGTTCGGACAGTAAGCGCCGCATTTCTCCGTCGCTTACCTTATCACACTGTGTTGCGACCCAGGACACTGCATTGTTGATGCCACCACTTGCCACGATATCCAGTGTCTTTGCTTTGGGCCAAACAACAAGGACCGCAATGCGGTAGATTAGGTCCAAAGTCGGGCCGTAATTGCCCATATAGTCTTCAAACTCCTCCTCGTCAGGGTCAAGATATTCAAGTGCATCCGGAGGAATGAGTTCGTCTTCGGCTACTGAAAGCTCACCGAAGGGTGGATGGCTGCCATCACGGGCGACCCAATTCTCTAGGTGTTCCACACGCTCATGCAACTCCGCAATTGTCGAACCAGTTATAGGTTCATCTCCCCAGCCGGAATCATAATCTATCTCAGGATCGCCCGTCTCTTGAATGTACAGCACAGCGGCGTGCATGTCACATTTCGCATTTTCGGCTGCCTCCCCTAAAACCCGAGCTACCGCTGCATCAGTACCTTTTAACGTCTCAAAGGAGAGACCGTCCTCGGTGTACGAATGATCCAGTAACCAGACGATCTTGTTTGCCTTATTTCTGTTCGTCCAATCCACCAAAAACTCCTGGACCTGATCGGTCAACTCAGTATAGTCAGGTGCTCCGGTCCATTTTTTGCCAGAGCGTATGAACAGATTGAAAACAAGAGATATGCGATGCCCCTTGGTCACTGGCCGTGCTTCGTGAAGGCAGTCTGCGTAAAATGCTGCGTACGCAATCTCGGAGGGCTCTTCGGTATTCATGTTGAAGACGGTTTCCCGGCCTCCATGGCTTATAGCGAGTTCGCCGCCTTCTCCTGGGGTCGGAAGCGACAGGGACAGAGTGGCAACCATTCCCGCAGCTTTTTCTGTGTCCCGATGGGCAGCAAAGAAGCCACCCTCGTTATAGATGAGAAGCTTATACAATTTCGCGTCGATCTGATCTTGAGCAAAGCCAAGGCCATCACTTACGAGGCCTAAGATTTGCTTGAATGTATCCGTCCATGCGCTGCCGGTCACGCGGACCTGATCGGCATCAATTTGCCAGCAGTCGCGTACGGTTGTGTCCAATAGGGTCCTGGTCCCTTTCCCGTAGGGTGCGCGTTCGGCAACATCAATCAGTGCGTCAATTTGTACCTGAGGCACTGGAAATGAGAGCGTTCCCACTCGGTCAAGCGTGATGCGAGGCATTGGAACATACAGCTTGCCGCCTACGCAGTAATCTCCCGGGCGATCAACGGACTGAAGTAGATCAGAGAGGTGTGTGATTGTCTCTGTGCAATCTATATCTTGGTTAGCCATTTATATTTACGTTTGGAACTTGATGTATGTATGCGGCTCTAATCTCACAAGATCTTGCGGGCCACCGGGGGTTTCACCGCGTAACAACCTCCCCTTATTCCAGCCTCCGAGGCACTACGTATGCGTCCGTGTCAATGCGAGCTATACTACGTAATGCATTTTACACCTTATGATGGGATGTCTCGATATGTCCGCAGCATGAAATATCCGCGGGTACAGGTCGGTTGATCTTGGTTTTCGTAACCGTTAGGCTCTATAACCGCTCATGACGAATTGCCAATCTCAGTCGACAGCCGGGCCGTGAACTTCTCCGGATATGTTTTGGTCCTACGGAATCATTATGGATAGTGGCTAGGGTTGCCGCATTAAAGAGGGCTCCAATAACCACGTACTGGACTCGCTCAAAAGAACCGCGAAGCTCAGACATGCGCTCTGGAACACAAATTCTTGATTTCTTCGCATTAGTTTCGGCATCTCTATGGAACCAAATGCACTGACCTTATTTATATTCAGTCTAAATAAGTATATTCACAGGGTCTGCACTGATTCCGAATTATGCCACCAGCCCCATTGACGGCTTTTTGTGACGGATGTCCGCTTAAGATCTGTTCCGTGCATGGTTGTGCAGAGGAGCGGTTACGGGATATGGGTTTGCGGGAAGGGGCTCAAGTAGAGGTGATTCAGAATTCAGATAAGCTTATCGTACGTCTGGCCGGCTGTCGGATTGGGTTGCGGCGTGATGTAGCCGCCGAAATCTATGCAACGCCCATGGAAGCATGACGCTACGGGATTTGCGCCCTGGTGAGTCGGGTACGATTCTAGGGTTTGAACCCAGTGCAGCTATAAATCGCCTGATGGAGATGGGCATGGTTCCCGGTTCGCAGGTTCAGGTGGTGCGTCTGGCACCCTTCGGCGATCCAATAGACCTCAGGGTCCGTGATTATCATCTCTCTATCCGAAAATCCGAAGCCGCCCTTATTCGCATATCTAGGCATGAAGGGTAAGCTACAGGATCTGACGTGACTTCTCAATCGCCTATGCGTGTCGCTCTGTGTGGCAACCCCAATGTGGGCAAGACCACGCTGTTTAATCAGTTGACCGGGCTGCGGCAACGTGTTGCAAATTTTCCGGGAGTCACTGTCGAGCGTAAGGCAGGTAAACTGGCAGGTGCCCCGCATGTCGAGGTCATTGATTTGCCAGGCACATACAGCCTTACTCCACGATCTGTGGACGAGCGTATTGCCTACGAAGTCCTTGTTGGGCGCTTGGAGGAGGAGCCTGATGTCGTGGTATGCGTGCTGGACGCGGGCAATCTTGAGCGCAACCTGTACGTGGTGACTCAGGTGATTGATCTGAGTCTGCCCGTGATCGTTGCGTTGAATATGATGGATGTAGCGGAGGAAAATGGGCTAGCGGTGGATGCATCTGCACTGGAAAAGGATCTGGGAGTGCCTGTCGTCCCCATTACAGCCTCGCGGGGTGAGGGGATTGATGAGTTAAAAAAAAGCATTCTTAATCCGCCCGAGCCCGCACAGGTGTACCGATGGCAGCTTATGGACGCCGTAGATGCCAAGATCCCGGCCTTAATCAAGCAATTGGCCGAAGAGGCGCCACACGTAAAACCAATGCATTTGAGAATGGAGGTTTTGCGTGCGCTGGCGGAAGAGGAAACGTTGGATGCCTGGCGGTTGGAAGCCCCAGAATTTGTGAACTGTATAGTAGCTCTGCAGGAGGAGTTTGCGAAGCGGGGGGTTGCATGGAGGCATGCGGAAGTAAGCGGTCGATACGCATGGATCGGACCAATTGCTCAAAGGGTCTCGCACCGTTTCAGGGGACCGGCCACGCTCAGCGACAGGATTGATGCAGTGTTCACCCACCGAGTCGCAGGACCACTCTGCTTTTTGTTGATACTGGTGTGCGTTTTTGAAGCGGTTTTTTCCTGGGCCATCCCGGCTATGGATTTGATTGAGGCAGGAGTCGCAGCATTGGCCGGAGGCGCTCGTTCCGTGTTGCCAGCAGGTTGGGTCACAGATCTTCTCACAGATGGCATTATCACCGGTGTCGGGAATGTTGTTGTGTTCCTGCCACAGATACTGTTGCTGTTTTTCTTTTTGGGCATAATGGAGGACAGTGGGTATATGGCACGGAGTGCTTTTATTATGGATCGTCTGATGAAGCGTGTGGGGCTTAGCGGAGGATCTGTGCTCCCTCTTCTGAGCTCCTATGCCTGCGCTATTCCGGGCATAATGGCTGCCAGAACTTTAGACAGCGAGCGTGATCGCCTGATCACAATAATGGTGGCACCGCTTATGAGCTGCTCAGCACGCCTTCCAGTCTATACGCTTTTCATCGCTGCCTTCTTGCCCACAGGTAAGCTTTTGGGCGTATTCGGCTACCAGGGGTTAGCAATGTTTTCCATGTACATGATGGGGACCATCATGGCTTTTGTGGCGGCTGCTATCCTAAAGCGTGTGGTGTTCAAAGGACCGGAAAGTTACTTTGTGATGGAGTTGCCACCGTACAGGCGCCCACGATTGCGGCAATTATTCTGGCGCATGTATCAGCGTTCCAGAGTATTTGCTGTTCGAGCGGGAAAAATTATTCTGGGCTGCAGTATTGTTCTATGGTTCCTGGCAAGCTTTCCGCGTACGGAAACAAGCCCTGAGGCAACTCAGATTGAGGAACAGGCGATACAGGAACGGAATAGAGAATATGCTGCTGCACAGGCGCTGACTCCGGTTACGGATTTGGCAGTTGCAGCTGACTCAGTGGCACTTACAGATTCTACGCTGGCACATGCACTAGACTTGACCGCAAGGGCGGATGCCAAATATGCTGCCGCACTTGACAGTGCAAACATTGTTCGGCAGTCTACCCAAATCAGGGGAAGTGCCATAGGTTATCTCGGGCGCATACTTGAGCCTGTGATGCAGCCACTGGGCTTTGACTGGAAGATCAGCGCTGGTCTCGTGAGTGCTTTTGCTGCGCGCGAGGTCATTATTTCTACGCTGGGTATCATTTACAGCGTTGGAGATGCTGAGGGCGGGGTAGCATTGCGTGATGCCCTGAAAGCGGACCGATACCCGGACGGTCGGCCTGTCTTTACACCGCTGGTTGCGATGAGTCTACTGGTATTCTTCGTATTTGCGCTTCAGTGCATGAGTACACTGGCGATCGCGCGCCGGGAAACGAACACCTGGCGCTGGCCAATAGTTATGTGGCTCTACATGACGGCGCTAGCCTATCTGGCTTCACTGCTAGTGTACCAGGGAGGGCAACTACTCGGTTTATCGTAAATTGTGGGCCCAGAGGGACTTGAACCCCCGACCGACGGATTATGAGTCCGCTGCTCTAACCGACTGAGCTATGGGCCCGGAATGGAGCAAAACAAGCTGAATCTAGTTGCTAAGTTATTGCAGTTGTCGACGCTTGTTCCATAAAAATATGAGAACCGTTGCAATATTTGGATTCATGAGCATGTTCCTGATAGTGTCCTGTCAGGAAACCGTGCCACCGGGCACCCAGGATACGCTGGTTGACCTGACACACAGCTTTGATACAACAACCATCTATTGGCCTACCGCGGAAGGGTTCCAACTACACGAGGACGCCAAGGGATGGCAGGAAGCGGGATACTATTATGAGTCAAACTCGTTCGAATCCGCTGAACATGGCGGCACGCATTTGGACGCTCCCATTCACTTCGCCGAAGGCCAGTGGGCGAACCATGAAATTCCGCTGGACCGGCTTATTGGACACGGTATTGTTGTGGATGTGAGCGAAAAAGTGACAGATGATCGAGATTATCAGATAAGCGTGTCTGATTTTGAGGAATGGGAGGCAGTAAACGGACAAATACCTGAGGGTGCCATCGTATTGTTACGGACGGGGTTTGGTCGGTATTGGCCGGATCGGAATCAGTACTTGGGTACTGATTTACGGGGTGCAGAAGGGGTAAGTCAGTTACATTTTCCCGGGCTTGCACCGGAGGCCGCAGAATGGTTGCGCGATGCGCGTAGCATTAGTGCAGTTGGGATTGATACTGCCAGTATTGACTATGGTCAATCGAACGACTATGTTAGCCATCAGGAGCTTTTTGCAGATAATATTCCGGTGTTTGAAAACGTAGCAAATATGGAAGCGCTACCAGTCAACGGTTTTACGATCGTGGCTTTACCCATGAAGATATATGGAGGAAGTGGTGGTCCGCTAAGAATAATTGCCATGGTGCACAATTGATCGGTGAGCAGGAAACTAGACGAAATTGACGCCCGGATACTGAACCTTCTGCAGTCTGCAGGAAGGATGAAGCGCATTGACATCGCAGCGCGCGTTGGACTAAGTGCGGCCAGCGTTAGTGACCGTATGCGTAAGCTGCGGGAAAATGGGTTTCTAACCGGCTATCATGCAACCGTGGACGCCAAGGTCCTGGGGTTTGATATTACAGCCTTTATTCGTGTGTCTGTGGATACTTCGGAGAGCTATCAGTCTCTGATAGGACATATATGTGGTTGTGACGAGATACTGGAGGCCCATTCAATCACGGGAGAGGGTTCGCATATTCTAAAGGTCAGGACACAAAACACAACTGAACTGGAGCGTTTGCTTGCGGGCATTCAAGCCTGGCCGGGTGTGACGGGCACGACAACCAGTATTGTTCTCAGCACATACAAAGAGTCTCGGCAACTACCTGTTTCGCCAGAAAAATAAAAAACTGAACTGCATGTGAGTGGATGAACGGTGGACTGTATGCCTGAAGATCAGAAGGTGTCCCGAAGGTCAGTATCCAGTCAGCAGGATCACATGCTGGTCACTCGTGCGCTAGAAGGGGATCAACGCGCGTATTTGGATCTTGTGCAAAAATATCAAAAGGGGCTACATCTGCATATCAGGCGCACCATCGGAAATGTTGAGGGGATGGAGGATCTCGTACACGAGGCTTTCATCAAGGCATTCAAGGCTCTCCACACCTATTCAGCCAATTATGCATTTTCGACATGGCTGTACAAGATCGCATCAAACCACGCGATTGATTACAAGCGCAAGCGAAGATTGGTTACGACTTCACTGGATAAGCCGACGTCAACCAAGGACGGTGAGGTTCGTCAGGAAGTTTCTGATACCACTTTCCGTCCAGATCGCAAGATTGAAGACAGGCAGCGCGCCAATATCATCCAGGACGCCATTGATTCGCTTCCGCCCAAGTATAACCGTGTGATTGTAATGCGGCACCAGGAGGAAAAATCCTATATAGAGATTGCCGAAGAATTGGATCTCCCGCTTGGCACGGTGAAGGCGCACATTTTTCGGGCTCGAAAGCTATTGTATAAATGCCTCCGAGATAAACGCGACTCGCTTTAAGTATTTGTTTGGGTCGCGTGCCACTCCTTTTATTTTCACATTCATGAAGTCAGTATGATTAACCGGTACACTCATCCAGCTATGCGCACGCTCTGGAGTGAACAGCGCCAGTTTGAGGTATGGCTCGAGGTGGAGTTGGCAGCCTGTGAGGCCTGGTCCAGAGTCGGGGTTATCCCCGAAGAGGATGTCGAAAAACTTCGCAACGATGCATCTTTTGACTTGCATCGTATTCATGAAATTGAGCAATCCACTCGACATGATGTAGTCGCTTTTACACGTGCAGTCAGCGAAGGACTTGGGCCGGAAAAGAAATGGGTGCATTATGGTCTGACCTCGTCGGATGTAGTGGATACGGCCTGGTCAGTACGTCTTCTGGAAGCCAACAGACTTATAGAGGAAGCTATCAGGGCGTTGCTGGAGGTCTTGCATGACCGGGCGCTAGAACATCGATATACGATTATGATGGGTAGGACGCATGGTGTGCACGCGGAACCGACCACGTTCGGACTGAAACTCGCGCTCTATTATGCGGAAATGACGCGCAACCTGGAACGATTCAATGCTTCGGTTGAAGATGTGCGAACTGGAAAGTTGTCTGGTGCGGTCGGGACTTTTGCGCATACTCCGCCGGAAGTCGAGCGAATAACCTGTGAGATTCTCGGGCTTGAGCCGGAGCCAATTGCCACGCAGGTCATCCAGCGGGATCGTCATGCCCATTATGTTAGTACGCTGGCACTCATCGGAGCCAGCCTCGAGAAGATGGCCGTAGAGATACGCCACCTGCAGCGCAGCGAAGTCCGCGAAGTTGAGGAGGCTTTTGGCAAGGGCCAGAAAGGCTCCAGTGCCATGCCTCATAAACGAAATCCCATAGGTAGTGAGAATATCACCGGCTGCGCGCGGCTACTGCGTGGCTATATGGTCGCGGCCATGGAAAATGTAGCACTATGGCATGAGCGGGATATATCACATTCCAGTGTCGAGCGTGTCATCCTGCCCGATGCAACGACGGTCTTGCACTACGCGCTATTGCGGTTAACACGGATCTTACGAAACCTGGTTGTGAATGCCGAACGAATGCGGACAAATTTAGATGCTACGCATGGTCTGTACAATAGCCAACGGCTGATGCTTAGGTTGATTGACTGCGGATTGACACGTGAGGCAGCTTACGATCTGGTGCAGCCTTTAGCGATGCAGAGCTGGCAAAACGGCCAGAGCTTCCAGTCATTAGTGATGTCATCAGATGCGATAATGGCGCATATCACCCCGGAGGAAATGGAGAATCTTTTTGATGCGGCGTACCATACGAAGCATATGGAACTGCTCCTAGCGCGTGCGGGGATTCGGGATCACACTAGTTGATTTTGGTGTAGCTAACCGAGAGATCAGCAAGCGTACCAGATCAATTGCCTCCCTGCACACTTGCTTTATGCGACAATGGAGCAGGAATGGGGAATTGCCCAACGGCCAGATATGTACGGATTGGGTGTAGTGATGTGGAGCATGGTCGCCAGTGGAATCCTCCGTTCATACCAACAAATCCACTACAGATCCAAAGAAATGCCTTTGAGGTGATGCTGAGGCAAATCGGATCTATCGCAACTACCTAGTCGCCGAATTTGGCGTCATAATCGTGGGCGTGGTTACATCTGAGGCAGGTCATCGTGAGATGTAGCGCAAATTCAAATGCAGGGCTTATGGCCGAAAGCTTGCGGGTCTACGGGATTGGGACAACTGAGTGAATTGGGCGTTCGAGTTATTGCCCACTGGGTGATTCGGAAAATGGAGGTGTGGAAAGCATGCAACAGTTATTCAAGGTACAAATTTCATTTTTTTGTACATTGGCCTAGTCTGGTTAAGTCGACATTATCATGGCAGGTTGCAAGATCATTCGCGGTTTGATTGTCGGCCTCGGGTTATGTTGTTTTGCAGTTTCAGTTTTTGCACAGACAGGTGCAATCATCGGGAAGGTAGTTGATGCCGAAACCGGGCAGCCATTGGTTGGTGCCAACGTATTGGTGGTTGGAACGGGCATGGGGAGTGCAACCGATGTTGAAGGGGAGTTTGAGATTTTAAACCTTATCCCCGGGGCGCACCTCCTGCGAGTCAGTTTTATAGGCTATGCTGCTCAAGAGTCCGTGATAGAATTGATAGAGGGCGAACGGTATGTGTGGAATGTTAATATGGTTCCAGGCACTGATTTGAACCCCATTCAGGTGACCGCTGGGCGGCACCAGGAAATGGCGCTGGATGCGCCTGCATCAATTGACATCGTAACCATACGTGATATACAGTTTGAAGTCGCACCTTCCACAGTCAGGGCATTGCGTAACATCACGGGAGTGGATATGGTGCAAACCGGAATAGATCGTCATGAGGTTGCTTTGCGGGGTTTTAATAATCTGTTTTCGAGGTCTACACATGTGCTTACCGATTATCGGGACGCGGGTGCCCCTTCGATAGGTGTAAATCTGCATAGTATTATGCCTGCTCTAGCGATTGATACCGAGCGGATAGAGGTTGTGCGCGGGCCAGGATCTGCGCTATATGGTCCCGGTGTAGACTCAGGTGTGATTCACTACATCTCCAAAGATGCTTTTAGATATCCGGGGGTTACAGTGTCTGTGACCGGAGGACAGAGATCTATGCTAAATCTTCAGGGGCGTGTCGCAACTGTCTTCGGTAAAAATCTTGGCGTGAAGTTGCTCGGTAGCTATGCAACGGCTGAGGATTTTGCGCTCAGAAGCTGTGACTCTGCACTTATCGAGGCTGAGAGATTCAGCGAATGTGCGGATCCAGAGGATGCGATTCAGCTGTTTGTGGATGGCGCACGCGAGACCAGATACAAGAAACTGTTGCTGTCCGGTAACGTGGATTGGCGTATCGGCACTAAGACAATCCTATCCATTAATGGGGGCTTCAGTGGTCTTGATGGAACATTGCTTTCCGCCGTTGGCACGGTCCAGGGTAAGGACTTCGTCTACAGTTATGGGCAGATTCGGCTCTCCAGTGGTTCCTTTTTTCTGCAGGCCTACCTCAATTCAAATGATTCGGGCAGTTCTTATGTGTATGGTGGTGATCCGGTCGTAGAGTACTCGGATGAATACACGATTCAGGCCCAGTACGCAAAGGAAATAACCTCCCGCCAGCAGTTGATCGGAGGAGTTGATGTCACGTTCGATCGCCCTGATACTAGGGAGACCGTGCTCGGACGCAATGAATACAATGACAATATTGATGAGTATGGTGCTTATTTGCAGTCAAGCACAAAATTTTCTGATAAACTGGATCTGATTCTGGCACTTCGAGGAGACTACAACAGTGCAGTAGAGAAGATTCAGGTGTCTCCGCGATTGGCGGTTGTATTAAAGCCGTCCTCAGCTTCAAGTTTTCGCGCGACATATAACCGCAGTTTTTCTTCACCGGATGCAACTGGATATTTTCTGGATTTGGTGGCGGCTTCACTCGGGCCACTCAAGATACGGGCACGTGGTGGAGCTGACGGATTCACGTTCACCAGGAATCCTGACTACCTGGGGTTGGGGGCCCCGTCTGCACTTGTGGCGTCCAGCATGCTCCCCGGCATGGAGGGTGCCCCTGTTCCCGTTGGCATTGACACCGGGGTGATGTATGGCCTGATGTACGAAGGGCTGGCTGCGATTCCAGATTCGGAACTTGTAGATCTGCTCGCCGAAGCAGGACTCAGTATTCCCGCCCAACTAATCCCTCTTCTGAGGGAAGGACTTAATCCGGCAGTAACCCCCATTCAGGGATTCAGTCCCGGTGTGTTGGGTATCCTGAACTTAAGCACACTTACACTCAAGACCGGGCCTGAGGTAGATAATCTCCAGGATATAGCACCTATCAAGCCTACGGTTTCCCAGTCCTGGGAGGTAGGGTATAAGGGAGTCATCCGCGATAAGGTACTGCTCGCGGTTGATGGCTATTTTGCAAAGCGGAAAAATTTTACCGGTGCACTCCAGGTCCGGACACCATTTGTACTCGTTCCCAATCTGCAGCAGGATCTGATCAGGGACATCGCGGCTGGACTCACGGCTAACGATCAGATAGCGGCCGCACTCGGGTTGTTTGGTTTGACTCCTCAATTGGCTGCGGAAATGCTGGTCGGCATAGCCGGCAGCGATCTGCCCGACGGCGAAACACCTGTCGCAATTGTGCAAGCCAACGAGAATAATAGAGGCGAGGGACATTTCCCAGAACTCATGCTCACTTACCCCAACTTTGGTAACATTCAGTACTTTGGTATGGATGTCTCAACGCAGGTGATTGCCTCTGATGCTCTTACTCTTTTTGGGAATGCATCCTGGGTTAGCGACGATTACTTTGATCACACCGAAGTTGGTGAAGAATCTGAGGATCTGGCATTGGCGCTTAATGCACCAGGGTTTAAGGTCAAATTGGGTGGGCAGTATCGACACAGAGGTGGGTTCTCGCTTAATGCATCTGGACGATTCACCAAAGGGTTTCCGATGATTTCGGGGCAATATGTAGGTGACGTACAGAGCTACACCATTATAGATGTTGGAGTAGGCTATGCTATTAGCCAAACCGGGATCCGGGCAGACTTGGGAATCAGCAACCTGTTTGACAGCGACCATCGCGAATTTGTAGGTGCTCCCAGGCTTGGACGAATTGCCAATGCCCGGGTCACCTACACTACTGATTGGAGCAACTAAGCAGCGATTTAACGCATTTTTTGTCGCTGCTGCACTCAGCCGTTAGTATGTGTTCATTTGATTTTGCAAGCAAACACCAACACGGAGATTGTGTAAATTGACAGTTGCAGGGCAACGTTCAGGACGAATCACTTAACCACGAAGACATGACTATCCGAAGTTTTTTCCCCAGCATTATTGTGCTGGTGTTTGCTTTAGCATTGCCTGGCTGGGCATTTTCTCAGGATGCTTCCGTTTCTGGAACGGTCTCGGATTCAGAAGATGGTATGCCGTTGGTAGGGGCGAATGTGATTCATGTTGAATCTATGCAGGGGACGGCTACCGACGAATCTGGGGCATATACAATCAGTGGTCTGCCTGCGGGCACTAACACGATTCGAGTGTCCTATACAGGATACAGGTCGGTTGAAACCGAGATAGAGATTTCCGAGGGGGAGGAATATCTTTTGAATGTGGAGTTGGTATCTGGCATTGATTTGGACCAACTGCAGGTTACTGCAAGTAGGAGGCAGGAGAAAGTGTTGGATTCGCCTTCATCTACTGATGTGATCTTGGCTCAGGATCTTAGAGGTGTGGTCACTCCCACGACCGTTGCCACACTACGTAATGTTGTTGGGTTGGACATTGCGCAGACCGGGATAGATCGACACGAAGTGGTGCTCAGAGGCTTCAATAATGTCTTTTCAGGGGCCACGTATGTTCTGACCGACTATCGTGATGCAGGTTCGGCATCGGTGGGTGTGAATCTTCACAGTCTAATGCCCAACTTAATGGTAGACCTTGATCGTGTGGAGATTGTACGTGGTCCCGGATCTGCACTTTATGGTGCGGGGGTTGATTCCGGCGTGATTCATTATATAACCAAGGATCCATTTGCTCATCCCGGGGCCACAATCGCCGTCAGTGGTGGTGAGCGCTCGAGCCTGAATGTGCAGGGGCGCGCGGCAACTGTGATAGGTAGTCGTGTAGGTGTCAAGGTAACTGGATCATATGCGACGGGAAATGACTTTGCCCTCGAATCCTGTGACTCGGGTCTTTTGCAGAACCGTGCATTTGATCAGTGCCCAGACCCGGAAGATGCTGTGCAGATTTTCGTGGATGGTATTCGGGACACAGATTACAGCAAATTCACTGTGTCGGGAAATGTGGAGTTTCGCTTAGGATCCAGAACTAGGCTTTCGCTGAACGCGGGAACTGCCGCGATGAACGGGACAGTCCTTAGTGGTGTTGGCACTATCCAAGGTAAAGATTATCGTTATTCATTCAGCCAGGCTAGGTTGTCCAGTGGTTCATTTTTTGCACAGTTTTTCGTGAATGCAAACGATTCGAGAGACTCCTATATATATGGTGGCGATCCGGTTATTGAGCATTCCCGTGAGTACGTAGGACAAGCGCAGTACGATCTGCAGTTTGGCTCCAGGCAGGCATTGATCTTGGGCGCTGATATGGAACTCACTCGCCCGGATACAAAAGGCACGGTCCTGGGACGCAATGAAGACAATGATAACATAGACGAATACGGAGTTTATGGCCAATCAACCACTAGTTTCAGCGACCGGGTTGAGTTAACACTCGCACTGCGCGGAGATTATAATAATGTTGTGGACAAAATCCAGGCGTCCCCTCGTGTTGGGCTAGTAGTCAAGCCCAATCCAGCTTCAAGTTTCCGGGTAACCTATAACCGCAGCTTTTCCTCTCCCACAGCCACAAGTAACTGGTTAGATTTGGTGGCAGCTTCGCTTGGGGGAATCAATGTACGTGGTCGAGGCGCTGCCACTGGATTCACTTATCAACGAAATCCTCAATTTCTGGCAATTGGAGCTCCAACGGATCTTGTTGCATCCAGTCTGTTGCCTGGGTTTGAGGGAGCTCCGGTTCCCGTGGGCATAGGCACGGGAGACGTTTATGCGCTCATGTATGGGTCCCTTGTGGAAATCCCAGATCAACAACTTGCCGATCTTTTGGCTGCAGCCGGACTGAATGTACCCCTACAGTTGATTGCATCACTCAAAGCGGGGCTAGGTCCAGACAGGACCGTTGTGCAGGGTTTCAGTCCTGGAGTTTTGGGGGCGCTCAACCTTAGCACACTTAGTATAGATGTAGGAATAACTGATCTGGAGGATGTAGCCCCTCTCAAGCAGACTATTTCTCAAACGTTTGAAGTAGGATACAAGGGCATTCTGAATGAGAACGTTCTATTCTCAGTAGATGCTTATTACGCAAAAAAGAAGAATTTTATAGGTGCGCTTCAAGTGCGTACCCCACTTGTATTGGTGCCGACTTTGGCCCAGGACCTTGTTCGCGATATTTCCACCGGGCTTGCAAACAACGACGCGCTGGCACTTGTACTCGGGCTTTTCAACTTGACAACAGAGCAGGCGGCTCAACTTCTGGTTGACTTGGCTGGCAGTTCTTTACCTACTGCGAGTACCCCCATTGCAATCGTCCAGCCCAACGAGAACAACCCAGGGATTGGGCAGATCCCTGAGATCATGTTGGCATACCCCAATTTCGGAGATGTTGGATATTACGGTGTAGACGCTTCTGTTCAGGTGATCGCCTCACGCGCACTCACATTATTTGGGAATTTGTCGTGGGTGAGCGATGACTTTTTTGATCACACGGAACTGAATGAGGAGTCTGAGGACAAGGTACTGGCCCTGAACGCTTCGCCTCTTAAGCTAAAACTGGGCGGACAGTACCAGCATCGGAGTGGATTCAGTGTGCATGCGTCCGGTAGATATGTAAAGGGTTTCCGAATGATTTCCGGGCCGTACAATGGTGACGTGGATTCTTATTTCGTGATAGACATGGGCGTCGGTTATGAGATCAACCATGCGCTGCGTGCCGACCTTGGAATAAATAATGCGACTGACAGCGATCACCGAGAGTTTGTCGGAGCCCCCAAGCTTGGACGCTTGGCGAGTATGCGTCTGACTTATACTACTGATTGGAGGTAGTGTGAGTTGCGAGTATTTCGCAACCATTCAGGCATCCATGCTACACAAGGCGATACTGGCGACTTTTGCCCGGTACGCAGCGGCTGGGCAGTCGTGTTCTATTTGCAGCTACAGGGTGGGCGATCAAAGAATAACGGCTATAGGTTGAGCGGTATGTGCATCAGGGGAAGGACCGGGTTAATATCCGCGGTCCGGTCTGGTTACCTCGGAAACTGACGGGAGAGAGGTCAAGAGGCTCTACAGACATAACCGCACTTGGATACTTGATTGCGCGGCCTGGAAAGATAGGAACGCACATCACTCGAAATTTCAACAGACTCTTTTCAAGTCCACGAGCGAATCAATCTCTTCACGGTTATAGAGACCTATCGGAAACACGAGGTAAAGACCGTATTGTACGTGCAATTCTCGGATGCAAGACTATGGGAGGTGTACGGATTGCGAGCCTTCCCCCACGACAAAAACCCTTCCACGGGCGAAGCCAGGAGTTCAACAGAAAGCTGGGCACGGGAAAGCCTCACGTCCGGTTTAATGAGCAGGGAGTAGAAACGGACCAAAGGCAGAATGAACGAGAAACAGACGGAGGAAAAACAAGAATACTCGCGACTCCAAGGGTGCGGAACTATTCCTGAATGTGTATACGGGCACATTCGCACAAATTTGGGTTCAATTAAGTACAAGCTACAGCTGTCCGAGCCTAGTCGTTCAGCATGAGTACGGACCGAATTTGAGTTGCAACCGGTTGCTAACTTTACAGGTTGTTCATGCTTTGTAGTCGAGCACCGGTCCGTATATTACTGCTGGAGTTACATTTCCTGATCCAGAAGGAGATTACCAGGCGTTTATGCCATGAGTGCTGAATTTATCGCGCTATTGATTATGCTGGGCCTGGCAACAGGTTTGGCCTTGACGTTGCTGTTAGCTCAGCGACTGCTTGGCCCAAGGCGACCCAACCGAGTCAAGGTAGGTGCCTATGAAAGCGGCATGGATCCAATCGGAACCGCTCATCAGCGGTTCTCCGTCAAGTTCTATCTGGTTGCGATGGTTTTTATTGTTTTTGACGTAGAGGTTGTATTCCTCTACCCTTGGGCAGTCAGCCATAGGCATTTTCTGGAGGCTGGAATTGGTATGGGGGTGTTGGCGGTCGTAAGCATTTTTATTTTGGTCCTTGCGGTAGGGCTTTTATACGATATCAAAAAGGGCGGACTGGAATTCGATTAACGAAACAGACCGCATCACTTCTCATAAAAAACGACGCTGGTTTTTTCTCTATGGATTCCGCTACTGGATACTTAACAACCACGGTTGACTCTGTTGTCAACTGGGCGCGTTCGAACTCCCTGATGCCAATGCCCATGGGCTTGGCCTGCTGTGCCATTGAGATGATGGCCTTCGGCGGTCCGAAGTACGATGTCGGCAGGTTCGGCAGTGAGGCCATGCGATTCTCTCCTCGTCAGGCCGACCTGATGATCGTGGCAGGATGGTGCAGTTACAAAATGGCACACGCGATACGACGCGTCTGGGATCAAATGGCCGATCCGAAGTGGTGTATAGCCATGGGAGCGTGTGCATCAAGTGGAGGCATGCATCGGTGCTATGGTGTTGTTCAGGGAATAGATAATTTTATGCCGGTTGATGTTTATATCCCGGGCTGTCCGCCCCGACCTGAGGCCGTTATTCATGCGCTAATGGATGTTCAGGAGAAAGTTCGGAATGAGTATTCCGTCGCAAAGGATTATGCAAGCGGCCCAAAAAAATCAACTGCTGAACCAATCAGCCTTGGGATCCTCACGAGTGACGGTCGGCAAACAGAGGTAGGTGCGTAGAGATTAGTTGATGTCTGAATCACTCAACTTCCATTTTACGCCAGTAGATGAGGCGCGCCCAGACGAGGAGAATGTGCATGCGAAGGCGTCCACTGAGGTTTCGGACACAGTAAAGGCTATCCAGGAGCAGTTTCCGGGAGCAGTAACAGAGGTAGTTTTTTATGCGGGTGAGCATACCGTATTTATTGCAAGTGAGGTTTTTTTTCAGGTATGCGCGGCACTGAAAGAAGAGTTGGGATTTACCTACCTCGTGGATCTTGCCGGCGTGGATCGTTTTCAGGAGGACGCACCCCGTTACGAGGTTTATTATTGTTTCGTAAACCTTAAAACAGGTAAACGCCTTCGGATAAAAGTGCGTGTAGAGGAAGATGATGCGGTTTTGCCCTCAATAACCGGTCTGTTCAAGGCGGCGGACTGGAATGAACGTGAGTGCTTTGATATGCTGGGCATTCGTTTTGAGGGCCATCCAGACCTTCGACGTATGTATATGCCGGAGGATTTTGCATATCATCCCCAGCGCAAGGAATTTCCGCTCCTGGGTATTCCAGGATCTCTTCCGCTTCCGCCACGGACGCCCGAGGGGGAGCTAACGATGGATCCTTTTGCAGCTGCCCACAGCGGCAGTCCGGCCAAGAGCTATGAAGAGCCTGCAGAAAACGGCGAAGATTGATGCCTGTTAAAACGTCATATCGCGATCAGGAGAATATATTCTCGTTCTGGCCCAGGCATAACGAGACAATACTCAAACGACTTGAGAGCAAGGACGCCTGGTTAAGTACAAGGCGTGGCATTGAAGTTTCGCGTGTGAAGGATGCGCTCGAGCACGAAATGACACTGAACATCGGGCCGCAGCACCCTGCTACACATGGTGTGCTCAGGTGCATGGTTAAGCTTGATGGCGAGCGGATAGAGAAGTGTGTACTTGACATTGGATACTTGCATCGAGGTATCGAAAAGCTCGCCGAAAGCAAGACGTATCAGGAGTTCATGCCCTATACCGACCGCATGGATTACCTGGCACCCTACGCAAATAATGTGGCGTGGTGTATGGCCGTGGAGAAACTCGCGAACATTGAGATTCCTGAGCGAGCACAGTGGATCCGCATGATAATGTGTGAATTGGCTCGCATTTCTTCTCATTTACTGTGGCTTGGAGTCGGGCTGATGGATGCAGGGGCGGTGAGTGTTTTTCTGTGGACTTTTCAGGGTAGAGAAGATCTCTATAACATCTTTGACGAGGTTTCAGGGGCGCGCTTTACGGTTTCACACAGTCGCATTGGTGGATTGGCGACGGATCTGAGTTCCAAGGCGATTGACATGATCAGGGACTTTGCGACCCGTTACGAGGAGATTGTTAGAGGCTGGCAAAAGCTTCTCAACCGTAATCGCATCTGGATTGACCGCAACAGGGATGTTGGCACGGTCAGTGCAGATGAAGCGATTGCACTCGGACTGACGGGTCCCAATCTCCGCGGCAGTGGTGTTCCCTATGATATCCGCACTTTTGAACCCTACCTGAAGTACGACGAGGTGGATTTCATTATTCCACTCCGGGAGGAGGGGGATTGTCTAGCGAGATATCACATTCGTGTTGAGGAGATGCTAGAAAGCATCAAGATTATTCATCAATGTCTAGATCGTTTGCCCGCAGGGCCGATCCGGGCAGATGATGCAAAAAAAGCCTATCCGTCCAAGAACGAAGTATATTATTCAATGGAGGGTATGATACACGACTTCATGTACACGGAAACGGGGGTGGCTCCGCCCAAAGGAGCTGTTGCGTATCACGCTATAGAATCTCCCAAAGGGGAGCTAGGGTTCTACCTTGAAAGCGATGGAACCGGATGTCCGTGGCGTGCGCGTATTAACGCACCATCCTTCACGAACCTCCAGGGCTTGGAATCCATGATGGAAGGTCATCCGGTGGCGGATATTGTAGTACTGATCGGTTCTATTGACCCGGTAATGGGTGAGGCGGATAAGTAGATGGCAGATTTTATTCGCAACCCCGTAGTGGCGCTGCCAGATTCCAATCCAGAAGCACATTTTTCGGAGGAAGAATTGGTTTTCACTCCCGAAGAAAAGGCAAAGATCGTCGACTACGTGGCTCAATACCCAACCCCGGATGGCGCAGTTATGTGGGTACTCTGGCTTGCGCAGGAAAAATTCGGGTTTCTGCCTCCTGAGGTGATGCGGCTAGTTGCCACCGAACTCTCGCTGCCTTATGCGCAGGTTTACGGTGTGGCAACGTTCTATACGCAGTTCTTTAAAGAAAAGAAAGGCACTTTCGTCCTGGATGTATGCACCTGTTTTTCTTGTCAATTCTGTGGAGGCTACGACACCCTGGCTTATCTGGAAGAGAAACTTGGTGTTAAGCGAGGGCATACGACTCCTTGCGGCCGTTACACATTGCAGGAAGCTGAGTGTTTGGGCGCATGCGGTTCTGCGCCCATGATGCAGGTTTCCAATGGCCCATACGCGTATAATCTGACACCGGAAAAGATCGATGCATTACTGGCTGCTATGGAAGCAGGAAAGCCACTGCCATTTGTATCGGTCACGTTGCCACAGGATGAAGATGAAATGGGTGGAAATAGACGGACAGATGCGGAAGCGGTCGAACATTATGTGGTTCCTCCGCAGACGAAGCGAACACAGTAATTTTGTCTAGGGTTTAGGACCTATGCTTTCAATTTTGGTTTCAGGTCGTCAGATGAGTTATGCCGGCTATGCGACAAGGCTATGACAAAAGCGGGCGACTGGCAATCATATAAACGGGTACTTCTGCCGCCGGTTAAAGATTTACATCACCTGGATGTATATCGGGCACAGGGCGGCTATGAGGCCCTGCGTTCAGTTCTGAACGACTGGAAACCTGACGAGGTTACGGCGGAGGTCAAACGCAGTGGCCTTCGCGGCAGGGGTGGAGCGGGGTTCCCTACCGGCCTTAAATGGAGCTTCATGCCGCCGGTCAAACCGGATGTGCCGCGCTACCTGTGCTGCAACGCGGATGAAAGTGAGCCCGGAACGTTCAAGGACAGGCAGCTCATGGAGTATAACCCTCATCTCTTGTTTGAGGGTATCCTGATTGCGGGCTATGCAATGTCGCTCAAAGCATGCTACCTGTATGTTCGGGGTGAATTTTCCAGTTGGATTACGCTTCTCCAGAATGAGTTGTCAAAGGTCTATGATGCAAACCTGGCAGGCAGCAACATACTGGGGACGGATTACAGTATGGATATCATCATGCACAAGGGGGCAGGTGCCTATATATGTGGTGAGGAGACGAGTCTGATGGAATCTCTCGAGGGCAAACGCGCTTATCCTCGAATTAAGCCTCCTTTTCCCGCACAATCCGGTATCTGGGGGTACCCAACTACCATAAATAATGTAGAAACGCTGGCCTGTGCTCCCATCATTATTGACCGTGGGGGGGATTGGTTTGCAGGAGTGGGTGCGAAAAAGCACCCCGGCCCTGTACTCTACGGTATTTCCGGCCATGTGAATCGGCCAGGCGTTTATGAGTATCCCACGGGGATGCTCATCACGGATTTACTCGAGATTGCCGGCGGTATGCGAGACAACAAAAAGCTTAAGGCGCTTGTACCAGGAGGGGCTTCGGTGCCGGTTTTAAGGGCGGATATGATTGACGGGGTGACGATGGATGTAGAAAGCCTTCAGGAAGCAGGCTCAATGATGGGCACTGCTGGCATGCTGTTTTTGGATGAAGACACCGATATGGTTGCCTTTTTGCGCCGCGTTGCCCGGTTCTATCACCACGAGAGTTGTGGGCAGTGTACACCGTGCAGAGAGGGTACAGGATGGATGGAAAATTTGATCACCAGGATTGATGACGGAGAAGGGAATCTGCGGGATCTGGACTTGCTTCTTGACCTCTGTGATCAAATGGAGGGGCGAACTGTTTGTGCATTGGCGGACGCGGCCGCATGGCCCGTACGCAATACAATTAAGCGTTTCCGGGGAGATTTTGAGCGTCGATGTCGCCCGTCTGCATGGGCAGTGAATACTTGAAAATAAAAACACCTAACCACATGAAATACACACTGATCGGTATTTGCCTGTTGTTGGCCGCCTGTGGCGGATCGGAGTTGGCCAGCGATGAAATCTACGGTGCACACCATGAAGCAGTGGATGTAATTCCAGTAGAAGCTGTACTCGCAGAACCTCGGCATTATGCGGACAACGAGGTTGCCGTGGCCGGTACGGTGCATGAAGTTTGTCAGATGGATGGTTGCTGGCTAATGTTGCGAGGCCTGGATACGGGCGATGGCTTACGTGTACACGTTGAACAAACAGAAGCCGGCGAGTACGCATATACAGTCCCAACCGATATCAGTGGGCGGTATGCCGTAGCTGTTGGCAGCCTAACGATTCCTGAAGCGGAGGACGAAGCACATTACCAAGAGGATGCTCCGGGTGCCGTCCCAATGCTTTCCATGGTCGCTACTGGCGTCCGCATATCTCCAGAAGAATCCATTTAGGTTACCTATGCCAAAGGTCATTATAGACGGAGAGGAGTACGCGTTCGAGGGGCGGCCGGGTTTGCTACAGTTTTGTCTGGATCAAGGCATAGAACTACCCCATTTCTGTTACCATCCATCCATGTCTGTACCGGCAAATTGCCGGCAATGTCTTGTGGATGTGGGAGCACCAGTGCGTGATCGGGAGACGGGTGAGTTTCAACTGGACGAAAATGGGGAGAAGGTCGTACGGTATTTCCCCAAACTGCAGACCAGTTGCAGTCACGTGATATCAGATGGGCAGGTTGTTCATACTGCACGCTCCAGTGAAAAGGTGGAGAGAGCTCAGCGCGACACAATGGAGTTTCTGCTCATTAACCACCCGTTAGACTGCCCCATATGTGATCAGGCGGGGCATTGCCCCCTGCAGATACAGGCCTATAAGTATGGACCGGAGGGATCGCGCTTCGAATTCCGCAAAGTTCATAAGCCCAAGAAAGTCAAGCTGGGGCCGAATGTTGTTCTGGATGCTGAGCGATGTATCAATTGTACGCGATGCGTCCGCTTTACAGATGAGATTTCCCGGAGTGGGCAGCTTACAATCATTGAACGCGGTGTCAAGAATTATCCGATTACACCGCCGGGCGTTTCGTTTGATGAACCCTACTCTATGAACGTGATTGACCTGTGCCCAGTCGGTGCACTTACATCGGCAGATTTTCGGTTCCAGGCACGGATCTGGGAAATGGCCAGTGCGCCGTCCATTACCACGACGAACGCCAAGGGATCGAATTGTTATTTGTGGGTGCGTGACAATCTGGTGATGCGAATGACTCCGCGTCCGAACCCGGATGTTAATGAGTTCTGGCTTCCAGACGAAGATCGCCTGACCTATAGGTGGTTTAATGAGAACCGCCCCTGTGGACCTGCTGCTTTGAACAAGTCGGGGGCGTGTTCCTGGGATGAGGCAGTCCAAGAGACCGCAGAAATCCTGAAGAATACAGGTAAGGAGACACTGTTCCTGGCTTCGGCGCGTGCAACGGTTGAAGATAACTGGATGTTGATGCAGCTTGCGGAAGCTGTTGGTGGACAGGTTGCCGGGTATATCCCTCACGTTGAGCCGGGCCATGGGGATGGATGGTTGCGAACAGATGACAGGGCCCCCAACAGTCAGGGATGTGCACGGTTAGGACTACAGCCCATTGATTTGAAGTTGTGGGGTGCACGCCTTGAGGCAGGGGAGGTTCAGGGGCTCTATGTGTTAGAGGATGATCCTGTTGCTGCAGGACTTTGCAGTGCGCAAGCATTGGACAATGTACAGGTGATACTGCACTACTACAATACGACCAACCAAACCCTGCCCTCAGCTAATGTAGCCTTGCCGGCCGCAACGGTTGCGGAGACGATCGGTACATTTGTTAATGAAGCCGGGCGCGCACAACGTGTAGTGCCTGCGAAGGCCATCAAAGGTGTCAATCGTACACTCATGATGCAAATGGGGGTGAGCCGCGCCGATCAGCACGGTACACCCTTTGACCGCTGGCACAATGAATCCCATTATGTGGACTGCAAGCCAAGTTGGGAAATCATTCCCCTTGTAGCGCGGATCCTGGGTGTAGAGATTGCCGCACAAAGCCCCAAAAAAGTCATGCAGCACATCAGTGCGTCCATCCCGGCATTCACCGGAGCAACTTACAAGGCAATGGGCCTGAGTGGTGTGACGCTTTCCCCCGTTGAAACAGAGGTTGCCAGTCAGAGGTGATGAATCTATCGCCCGGTTTATTGGCCTTAGTGGCCTTCGGTATTATTAATGTTATGCTGATATCAGCATCCTGCCTAGTGTATGCTGAACGTAAAGTATCTGCCTTTATTCAGAACAGGCCAGGCCCTAATCGGGTTGGCCCAGGAGGGTTTTTTCAGCCGTTTGCAGATGTATTCAAGCTCGTGTTCAAGGAGGACACGGTTCCCGAAGGTGCAAGCAGGTTTGTGCATGCCCTAGCCCCGGTCATCATGGTCGTTATAGCGATGACGGTTCCGGCACTGATTCCGTACGCACGCGGAGTTGTGATTGTGGACAGTGCTGTAAGCGCACTTATCATCCTGGCGCTAACGAGTATATCGGTGTACGGGGTCACGCTTGCGGGCTGGAGTAGTAACAGCAAGTTTTCGCTTTTGGGTGGCTTGCGCTCGAGTGCGCAGATGATTTCGTATGAGTTGTCGATGGGTTTGGCTGTGGCAAGTGTGGTGGTCACGGCTGGATCCCTAAGTGTTGTAGAGATTGTAGAGAATCAGGCTGCAGGTGGAGCAATCCTGGGATGGAATGTCTTTCGCAACCCGATCGGTGCGATTATTTTTATTATAACGGCTTTTGCGGAGACAAACCGTGCGCCCTTTGATCTACCTGAAGCTGAGCAGGAGCTGGTAGGTGGATATCATACCGAGTACAGCGGTATGAAATTTGGCATGTTTTTTCTGGCCGAGTACGTTAACTGGTTCGTAGCCTCCTTTGTGATTGCAACTTTTTTCTTTGGTGGCTACCTCATCCCGTTTGAACCGCAGCTACTTGCAGCTTTTCCTGGGCTTGAGGGTTCTGTTTGGCTCGGACTTATGCAGGTCGGGAGTTTGCTTCTAAAGGTTGGTTTCTTCGTATTTTTGTTCTTGTGGGTACGTTGGACGTTACCTCGCTTTAAGTACAATCAGCTTATGCAGATTGGCTGGAAAGTGTTATTGCCGGTTTCACTTGTGAATGTGCTCGTGATGGCGCTCATCGTTGCGCTCTTTGCTGGTGTATAGTATGCTGATTGCTGCATCCATTTTATCCGCTGATTTTGCCAGATTGGAGGCACATGCAGCGGAAGCTGTGGCTGCCGGGGCGGACTGGTTGCATATAGATGTGATGGATGGGCATTTTGTACCAAATCTGACCTTTGGTCCACTAGCTGTCCGTGCGCTTCAATCACTTAAGATTGAGACTGGCGTAACACTGGATACGCATTTAATGATCTCCGAGCCGGAGCGGTATCTGGAAGAGTTTGCACAGGCAGGATCAGACATAATCACAGTTCACGTGGAAGCCTGCAAGGATGTGGGGGCTGCACTTCATAAAATTCGTTCTCTAGGTTGTAGGCCAGGACTCACCCTTAATCCAGATACGTCGCTCAATCAACTGGAGCCTTGGCTGACCGAGATAGATGTAGCTATGATCATGTCAGTATATCCAGGGTTTGCTGGTCAGTCTTATCTGCCTGAGTCCAATGGACGCATAAGGGAATTGAAGGTGATGCTAAACCGGGCTTCCAGTAAGGCATTACTGGAAGTAGACGGGGGGATCAAGCCGCACAACGTACACGAACCTCGCCAGTGTGGTGCGGATGTCGTGGTCGCTGGCAGCGCCATTTTTGGCGGATCAATACCAGATCGCATTGCGCAGTTGCGTGGCAATCAGCCCCTGTAGCTCAACAGGATAGAGCGACGGCCTCCTAAGCCGTATATCCGGGTTCGAGTCCTGGCGGGGGTACTAAATTATGATGCAGACTGCCTACATCGGCTTGGGATCAAATCTGGGAGACCGGCTCGCATGCTTACGCCAGGCAGTAGCCGGGTTGCGGCGTATAGCTGCTCTCGTTCGATGCTCGCCTGTGTACGAAGGATCTGCACACACGCTTGCGCCCAATGACATGTCGCCTGATTTTCTGAATGCAGTCGTCGAAATACGGACAGATCAAAGTGGAATGGATTTGCTGGAGGCCTGCCAGAATATTGAGCGGGAGGGTGCTCGCTGTCGCCGAGTACCCTATGCACCTAGGACAATTGACCTTGATATTCTTACATTCGGGGGCGTAACGTGCAGCACAGATCAACTCATATTGCCGCATCCTAGGCTCCAAGAGCGGCGATTCGTGCTACAGCCCTGGTTTGATCTGGCGCCTGAGGCTTATATTCCAAGTCCAGTAGATGCAACTGTATCTGCAGCACTTGCCAACTGTAGAGACAAAGCCGATTTAGTCAGGACGCCGTGGTTGCTTATGATGACAGAAAATGAAATCAGCGTATAAGGGCCGTACGGATACCTTGCCAGACAATCTTCGTTACGTGGCAATAGAGGGCGTGATTGGAGTTGGTAAGTCGCAACTCGCAAGTCTCTTAGCCAAGCGTTTTGATTTGCGACTTGTCCTGGAGGATTTTGAGGAAAACCCTTTTCTTCCCCGATTCTATCGCAATCCCTCACGGTGGGCCTTTCAGACACAGATTGCGTTCCTGACCAGCCGCTACCGACAGCTGTCGACCCTTCGTACGCTGGATTTATTTCATAAGGGGGTGGTTACCGACTACTCATTTGACAAGGATCAGATTTTTGCCCATATGTACCTCAGTGGCGAGGAGGTGTATTTGTACGACAAGTTGTACATGCAAATGGAGACGAGTACACCGAGGCCAGATCTGATCATTTACATACAATCCAGCCTTGAACGTTCTCTTGAACGAATTCGTGAGCGAGATCTTCCGTATGAACGCGGAATCGACATGGACTTACTGAAGCGTCTGCAGGAAGCGTACATGGACTATTTTTTCCGATATACAAAGAGCCCGCTGCTGAACGTTAATATTGAGCAGATGGATTTTGAGCGACGGCCCGAGGACTTGGACGAACTGTCTCGCATCATTGTAGAGACTGATCACTACGGGATCACGTACTTTAACCCAAGCAAGCCGGCATTATTCAAGTGAGGATTATAGACCTAAGCGCCAGATAGTCAGCACAAAGAAAATATCGGGTAGCTACGATCCCTGAAATTTGCCTGTCTGGACTTGCTGGACGGCGTAGATGAAGTTGCTTTTGCGATTTTCTCCGGTGTTGCAGGAATAGGCCCCTGCAAGTTCAAGCATAGTTCACGCCAGGACGGCCACACTGCTTTTTAGTTGTTCGGTCTACTTATGTCAACCGGTTTGTTTGGTTGGCTAATTCATTGAAGGAGAGGTCGGACTGAACGTAAAAAGGTCACTTCAAAGCTGAATTGAATGATGCTCACACGGCCCCGTTTGGCAGAATGGGAAATGTCTCGTGCGTATTTGCGGAACAGTGTTTGCAGTTGCAGCATAGGGTATTTCAGATCATGGCACGGTCCGGTGCGGTTTCCGATGTCGAAAACTTCACAACAGACACCATGTGCCCGACAAAACCGTTTCTGGCAGAACACAGTTGCGAGCGTGGGCGTTCAGACTCGAGTGGAGACATTCTTGCACGGAGTTAAGGTCCGATGAGAATAACAAAGGGTACGACACACAGATGCGTTTTACATCAGCGATCATCTAAATGAAGCTCCTGTCTGGTATCCTGCTTGCGGCAATTGGGTATTTTTTTGTGAAGGCAGTTTGGCGGCTGTTCAAGGCAGTGGAGGCAGACAGGCCAACTCGCAAGCCTCCTCGGGCCACATCGTCCTCCGAGTTTGAGGAGGAAAATTTTGATATAGAGGACGCTCGCTGGCACGATCTGCCCGGAGGCACTAAACCCCGACCCCGAGCGTGAGAGTTATTTCATGAGTGCTCTCAACAGTAGCCCCATCTTTTCGTGCCGGCCGGAAGAGGTATCGCATGGCGGCACTCATAGCGGCTTCTTCCAATCCATATCCGAGGGCATCAACCAGCGTCCGAGTATTGTCCCTATGGTTCAGTAGGTAGCGCTCAAGAATTTGTGCTGACTGCACGCGTCCTCGTTTGTCTATCACGAGGTCAAGGACAATTTCTGCCTTAATGTTGCGTCGATTAGCAGCTCTGGGATATTCAGGTACGGCTATGCGAATTGGTTTTGGTGCCTCGGTTGCAGCAATTCCGGTTGACGGAGCTCCTTCGGGTTCCGTCGGCATTTCATCCAATGATGGACCTGTAACCGTGAGAGGATCTAGGTCAAGCAGGATATCCTCTTCCAGGATAGTGTCGTCTGGAGCAATTACTGGAGGCAGGGGAGCAGGAGGCGGGGGAGCACGCCGTGTTTGGCGAGTGGAGACAATCTCCTCCATCTGAATGACTTCCGGGCGGGAGTAGAGGATGTCAAGCGGTTTTGGTTCAGATGCAATGGGCCAGAGCTTTATACAAAGCAGGATCAGCACCTGCGCCGCAATAATACTGGCAAACAGGCGTAGCGAATAAGAATCACCGTCAAAGTGGCGCCGCATATCCAGAAAGTCTGTTGTGCACCTCGCAACTCTTGTCTATAGAAGTATAGACGTAGTACAGATTGGGGGATTATACCCTCGAAATCAAGATTTGATGGCTTAGCAGCCCACGTTCGTCTTTGTTAGTACGGTATTCTGCATAGAGGATGTTTCATTGAGCCCTTCTCCGTTGGGTCAATCGGAGGTCAATCCGAGATATCCACATGATACTTGCTGTTCTCATTCAGGTATGGTATCTGAGCTAGATGCTTCTGTGCGTAACCACTTCAATCCATTTACTACGGACTCACAATTTGATCAGTCGGTCGGCGGGGAGTAGCTGTTGGTCTGCATCAGGATTTCATTGTCCTTTGATACGCGCAATTGATTGCATCAACAGTAGGCTCAGATTTCGCAGAATCTTCCAGACGGTCAAAATCGTGGTCGCAACGAAAATGATTACAATGCGCGCTTAACTCAAAAGCGAAACCTGCGGAAACAGACGGTCACATAAAAGACCCAGGCAAAACCCCACCGCCATTTGTGCCAATATTGCTTCAGATCTCCACTGGATCTCGTCAATGGACACGCTGGAAGCCCCCGGCGTTCAACAGCGGGGCGAGTGGCAGCCTATCACCTACCCGTACTGGTGCGGCAGGATCTTCTTGTGCTTGCCAAGAATCTGACGACACTTTCTGCATACGGCGGCTGACTATCCCCTTCTTGTGCAAAGTTCGATGCTCAAGATTCGGTATCGTGCAAGTGGAAAGCTTGGAATATCGCTATCGTGCGTATCTTCCCGTTATTGTCAATTACATACGGCTTGAGGCCTTTCTGAATTTCGATAGGATCTTTTTGAGGAGTACATAAACTGAGATATAATGGGTTTTGAACCACAATCCTCCAAGTTGGCGCTAGCCGACGGAACAGTAGTGGTGGGCACAGCCATCGGTGCCAGTGGAGAAAGCGGTGGCGAACTCTGCTTTAATACGAGCATGACAGGGTATCAGGAAATCCTTACTGATCCATCCTATCACGGGCAGATCATGATGATGACCTACCCCCACATAGGCAATTATGGTGCTCACGACGACGATACGGAAGCGGCTAAACCGATGGTTTCTGCCTTGGTTGTGCGGGCCTTTTCGCGTGAATATTCCAATTTGTTGGCACAGGAGTCCCTACACAACTATATGGACAAGCACGGCTTGGTTGGCATCACAGGTGTAGATACCCGCAAACTGGTTCTACATATTCGGGAAAGTGGTGTCATGAACGCCGTGATTTCGTCTACAGATCTGGATGATGCTTCGCTAGTGGAAAAGGCACAGGCGTGGCCTAGCATGGATGGCCTGGAGTTGGCCTCGCGGGTAACCTGCAGCGAACCATATACCTATTCGGATACGGATGGGCCCCGCATTGCGGTATATGATTTTGGGGTTAAAACCAATATTCTGCGTACGTTTGCAGCCTTGGGATGCAGTGTTAGGGTTTTCCCCGGACAAACATCGCTCAAGGACGCGCTGGCTTGGTCGCCCGATGGTTTGTTCTTTTCGAATGGTCCGGGGGATCCAAGAGTCATGCCGGAAGCAATCGCCTGTGTCCGGGAAGCAATGATGACCGGCATACCGCTCTTTGGAATTTGTCTAGGGCACCAGCTTATGGCTCTGGCACAGGGAATTGATGTATTCAAGATGTATGTAGGCCATCGAGGTGCTAACCAACCTGTAAAAAACATGAAGACTGGCAGGGTAGAGGTAACCACGCAGAACCATGGATTCTCGGTAGATCCAGATTCCGTATCCAGCGAGTTGGCGAACATCTCCCACATGAACCTGAATGACCAGACAATAGAAGGTCTGCGCTTTGAAGGTTTTCAAGGATTCAGTGTTCAGTATCACCCAGAGGCATCTCCAGGGCCCCATGACAGCCGCTATTTATTTGAGGAGTACTTGCAGATGTGTTCAAAATCAGATTTTGGTTGATGCCACGGCGCACGGATATTCACAAGATTTTACTGATCGGGTCGGGCCCTATTATTATTGGTCAGGCTTGCGAGTTTGATTACTCAGGGACACAAGCCTGCAGGGCACTTCGCAAAGAAGGATACGAGGTCGTGCTGGTCAATTCAAACCCCGCAACGATCATGACCGATCCCATTACGGCGGATCGAATTTATTTGGAGGAGTTGACCGCGCCGTCTATCCGCAAAATTGTTGAAAAGGAGCGTCCCGATGCCGTGCTGCCCACTATGGGAGGACAGACGGGCCTGAACCTGGCTGACGAGTTACAACGACAGGGATACTGGGAGGCGCAGGGTGTGAAGGTGATTGGCGTAGACATCGATGCAATCCACATCACAGAGGATCGGCAGCAGTTTCGTGATCTGATGGAAGAGATTGGTGTAGATCAGGCGCGAAGCCAGGTGGCCAGGAGTTTGCTGGAAGCGAAGGAGGTCATACAATCACTTGGCGGTTTGCCGGTGGTTATTCGGCCATCTTTCACATTGGGCGGTGCAGGTGGCGGAATTATATGGAGCCCCAGGGAATTGGAGAGGAAGGTCATGCGGGGACTTGAACTCTCTCCGGTCCACGAAGTCCTCGTGGAAGAATGTGTGTATGGATGGAAAGAATTTGAGTTGGAATTGCTGCGTGACAGTAATGATAACGTGATCATAATCTGTACAATTGAGAATGTGGATCCCATGGGCGTCCATACGGGAGATTCGGTGACCGTAGCACCCTCCCAGACGCTTACGGATAAGCAGTTCCAGCATATGCGGGACACAGCCATTCGCATGATGCGGTCTATTGGAACCTTTGCAGGCGGTTGTAACGTGCAGTTTGGGATTAACCCGGTGGACGGACGTATGATTGCCATCGAGATTAACCCACGGGTCTCTCGTTCATCCGCTCTGGCGTCAAAAGCAACTGGATATCCAATTGCGAAAGTTGCGGCTAGGCTCGCTGTTGGGTATACTCTGGATGAGCTAAAAAACGATGTAACCGAAACTACGAGTGCCTGTTTTGAGCCGGCAATTGATTATGTAGTGACCAAGATTCCCCGTTGGAATTTCGAAAAATTCGAAGGAGTGGATGAGGAGCTGACCACGCAGATGAAAGCAGTCGGGGAAGTAATGTCTATTGGGAGAACCTTTACAGAAAGTCTGCAGAAGGCATGGCAGAGCCTGGAAATTGGCTATGCAGGCCTGGGGGCAGACCGGGAAAACCCTAGTCGCCCCAGCGTGCGTGAGCGTCTGCGCAGGTCATACTGGGATCGGACTCTCCAGATCAGGAATGCATTTATGCATGGTGCTTCAATGGATGAAGTATATGACATCACGCGCGTTGATCCCTGGTTCTTGCAGCGGATAAGAATGCTCATTGATCTGGAAAAAGCACTCCAAAGATTACGTCTGCAGGATGTCACACCAGAGCAAATGCTGAACCTCAAACAGCACGGCTATTCGGATGTCCAGATTGCGTGGCTCGTAGCGGACGAAGTGAGCGAAGAAGAGGTGCGTCAGTATCGTCTGTCTCAAAATGTTTGTCCGCAATTCCTTTTGGTTGACACATGTGCTGGAGAGTTTCCGGCGGCGACACCATATTTCTATTCCTCCTACGAAAGTGCAACAGAGAGCCCGATCTCCGACCGGGAGAAGGTCATCATACTTGGCAGCGGACCCAATCGAATTGGCCAGGGGATTGAGTTCGATTACTCTTGTGTCCACGGAGTGCAGGCTGTGCAGGAAATGGGCTACGAGGCAATCATGATAAATTGTAATCCCGAAACGGTCTCAACGGATTTTGATATCGCGGATAAGCTTTACTTTGAACCTGTATTCTGGGAGCGTGTGCTTGATATCATTGAACACGAGAAACCCAAAGGCGTCATTGTTCAACTCGGTGGGCAGACCGCACTAAAGCTGGCAGGGAAGTTATCTGAGCGGGGAATAAAAATATTTGGCACATCTTATGAGCTTATGGACTTGGCCGAAAACCGGGGCAAGTTTTCCGAGATTCTCAAAGAGCTGGACATTCCCTTCCCTCCGTACGGCATGGCTCAGACGGTATACGAGGCGGTGCGCGTAGCCGAATCGATTGGATATCCAATCCTTGTGCGCCCCAGTTATGTTCTAGGGGGGCAGGGAATGAGAATTGCCATCAATAAAGAAGAGGTTGAGCGTTACGTAACCGATATCTACACACTGCTGCCCGACAACGAAATCCTTCTTGATCTATTCTTAAACAATGGAATCGAGATTGATGTAGACGCTGTGCGCGATGCTGATGGTGATGTATGGATTACGGGGATTATGCAGCATATCGAACCTGCAGGTGTGCACTCCGGTGATTCCACAGCCGTCCTGCCACCGTATTCCCTGAGTGAATCGGTCATTGAAGACATTAAGAAATACACCATAGCTATCGCGAATCGGTTGGAGGTACTGGGATTAATGAATGTGCAAATGGTTGTGCAGGGAGATATGGTTTACGTGATTGAAGCCAATCCCCGTGCGTCTCGTACAGTTCCCTTCGTCGCAAAGGCGACGGGGTTGCCGGTGGCCCGGATTGCCAGTAAGGTTATTCTCGGAGCCAAACTCAAAGACTTCAGGGATAAGGGTGGGCTGGATTCCAGTTTGAAAGGATATGCAATCAAAGAACCCGTTTTTTCGTGGTCCAAATTCCCGGAAGTGCGCAAAGAGCTTGGTCCAGAAATGAAATCCACAGGCGAGACCATAGTATTTGTGGATGCGCTTACGGATAGCCATTTCAAGCGTCCGCACGAAATGCGTAACCTCTACCTATCACGATAGTAGATGGCCGGACATAACAAGTGGTCAAAGGTTAAGCGACAAAAGGCGGTCACCGACAGCCGTCGTTCGAAGGCTTGGGCGGTGATCACGCGTGACATTATGATAGCTGCCCGTGAGGGCGGTAAGGACCCGGATATGAATGCACGTCTTGCGCTTGCCATTCAGAAGGCCAAGGGCAAGAATATGCCCAAGGAAAACATCGAAAGGGCGATCAAACGCGGGTCCGGAGAAATTGAAGGGCAGGATTACAAGGAGTGCACGTACGAGGGGTACAGTGCACAAGGAGTGGCGGTCATGGTTGATGCACTGACGGACAATACCAATCGCACTGTTGCCGATGTGCGCAGCGTTTTCGCTAAGAGTGGGGGGCGCTTGGCTAAATCAGGCAGCGTCGCTTATCTCTTTGAACGCAAAGGGTTGATCCAGGTCAACTCAGAGAACTTAGATGAGCTGGAGCTCCTGGAACTTGTGGCGGATAGTGGTGCGGATGATATGGAAAAAGATGAGGAGATGTTTGTGGTCATTACACCTGTAGAAGCCTTTGAAACAGTTCAGACCGAGATTGCTAATGCTGGAATCGGAATTGAAGAGGCTCGCCTTGTTCGGGCTCCGATCACGACTGTAAAAAAAGAAACCGACCAAGTGCGTCAGACTGAGACACTGGTGACAAGACTAGAAGATCTGCAAGATGTGCAGGAAGTGTTCACTAACCTTGAGATGTGATGAGAGTTTTGGGTATTGATCCCGGTTCGTTACAGACCGGTTATGGCGTTATTGATGAGAACAATCGGGTCCATGGATTTGGGGCAGTTACGTTTACCGGTGATCATGTTGTACGTGTTCAAGCGATTTATCACGAAATAACTCGGCTGGTCAAAGAATTAAAGCCCAATACCTGTGGCATAGAAATGCCGGTTTACGGCAGGAACCCGCAGGCCATGCTTAAGCTTGGCCGGGCCCAAGCCGCGGCAATGCTGGCGGTCCTGAATCAGGGAGTATCTGTGACACAGTACACGCCCAAAATGGTTAAGCGATCTGTTACGGGGAATGGTAATGCCAGCAAGCAGCAGGTAACCTATATGGTCAGCAGTTTGCTGGAGTTTGGCGAGTTGAATCACGAGATAACACACGATGCCTCGGATGCCCTGGCAGTTGCGTTTTGTCATAAAGAGCGAGAGGTGACCGGTAAAAAATCGGGGGAGTCACGCTACAACAATTGGGCTTCTTTTGTACGGGCAAATCCGGACCGCGTCATTGGAAATTAGCGACAGACGCCCTCCGTCAGCTATATTCGGCGGACCGAAAGTTATTGGGGATTTGTGCTGCGAGGGCGTTGTACGGCCAGCCATCACGGACGTGATAGAATGCTCGGATCTAGCGGATTTTTTCATGAGGTCAAGAATGGCGATTTTTGTTGAACATTGAAGGAAGAGTTGCGTTAGCGCGCGTGTTTAGCAAATTTTTATGATTCGGTGAAGACTGAAAAAGACTGTGAGTATCCACTGGATCGGTTGCCAATTGTTCAAGCCTATCATTGGCAGAGCCGGTCCAAACCCTCCCTCAAAAAAGGAGAACTTGTCTATTATGGACCATATCCAACTTCGTACGGAATCGGTGAAGTGCAGCGTGTAACCAATAGCCTTGTTGCTGTAGATTTTCGCGGTACTGGCAGTGCCCGGGTACACGAAGATGTAATTCACGAGCACTACTTGATTCCACTATCGGATGCCACTCAATAGCGGCACGTTTTTGTGTCTGCAAGTCGGGGGCTTGTTGGTCCGTAGTTATGGCGTGCCCGACAGTTACGGTAGCTGTTGTTGATGGGCTCATTGGTCCTACAAGGAGTAACAAAGCGTTTCGGCAAGGTCACTGCCGCTCAGGGTATTTCGTTCGAGGCTGAGCCAGGACGAATTCTTGGTCTTCTGGGCCCTAACGGTGCGGGGAAAACCACGACAATCCGAATGATTGCCAATATCCTCACTCCGGATAACGGCAGGGTAACGCTTGATGGACGTGTAGTAGGGCCATGGAGCCAAGAACAGATGGGGTATCTGCCGGAGGAACGGGGGCTCTACAAGAAAGTCAGGATCAATGATCAACTCCGATACCTGGCCGCTCTCAAGGGCATACGCGCGCGTGAGTCGGCGCCGAGAATAGCGTACTGGGTTAAGCGCTTGGGTTTGCAGGAATGGGGTGCCCGTAAGGCGCAGGAGCTGTCTAAAGGGATGCAGCAAAAAGTACAGTTCATTGCTGCAGTACTATCCAACCCTCGTCTGATCATTTTGGATGAACCGTTCAGTGGGTTAGACCCTGTCAACAGTGAGCTTCTGCGTGAGATTGTTGCAGAGCTGAAGGCCAATGGTCGGACCATTTTGTTCGCAAGTCACCGTATGGAGCAGGTAGAGCAACTGTGTGATGATATTTGTCTGATAGCCAACGGAAAACTTGTTTTAAAAGGAACGCTCCGTGATATTAAACGAAGGATTAAGCGCGACAGGTTAGCACTTTCATACGATGGCGAAGCGCCTTTCCTAGATGCTATGGAGAGGAAAGGAGACCTACAGTATTTGGAGCGCAATGAAGACGGTTGTATTGTGCGCCTGGCGGAGCATTGTCATTCGAGATCCCTGTTGGAACGTCTTCTGGAAACCCCAGATCTTGAATTGTACCGTTTCGAGTTGCTTCAGCCTTCCTTGAACGAGATTTTTATTCGGACTGTGGAATCGCAATGATGAGCAGAAAGAGCCTTGTGGTTATGCAGAATGAGTTCATGCGACGCGTGACCTCCAAGACCTTTATCCTGACCACATTATTGGGACCGGCATTGTTGATCGGGTTTTTTGCCGTCATAATTATGATTTCAATTTCCGCGGTGGAAGATTCCTTTGAGGATAATTCTTCCGGGGAAAACAGTTCGTTTCGGATTGCCGTTGTAGATGAAACCGGTGTGCTGAATGCCCGGATATTGAGCCAGGGTTTAGGTGACCATTCCTTAGTCACGGCTGACCTCAATTCAGCACATGAGGGCGTTCTGGAAGGACTCTTTGATGCATACGTTCGTATTCCATCAGAAGTGATTTCTGGAACCGGACAGCCAGTACTTTACTCGCAGGAGGGAAGAGGGCTTGGTGTGCGCGGTGCGCTTGGAGGCATAATCGAGAAGGCGTTGGAAGACCATTTACTGGCCGACCGTAATGTATCTACGGATGTCCGGTCCATATTTGAACGTGTGGTGAGGCTGGATACGGTTAGGTTGACCGGCGAAGGTGAAGAAGCAGAGGCTCCGGCTCAAGAGGGGTATGTGATTCTTGGTTTTGTATTGGGTATGGTCATGTACATGACCATGCTTATTTATGGAACGTTGATTTTATACGGTACGATGGAGGAGAGAACAACGCGCGTCGTCGAAATTATTGTGTCATCTGTTCGTCCGTTTGACCTGCTCATGGGCAAGGTACTGGGGATCGGTTTAATTGGCTTTGTGCAGATGGCAGTCTGGGTGTTGATGTTTCTGGGAGCCATGATATTAGCCGGGCCGATTATTGGGATGTTCATTGACCCAGCTATGTATGACTTGCCAGCAGCGGCAACCAATCAGGAAATACTGGCTGCGGCCAATATTTCCATGCCGCATATTTCAGTTGGCCTTTTCGTATGGTTCATTCTCTACTTCATTGGGGGCTACCTTCTTTATGGCGGGTTGTTTGCGACGGTAGGAACACTAGTTGATTCCCCGCAGGAATCCCAGAGCTTGATGATACCGCTACTCATGCCCATGGTCATTTCTATCGTGTTCCTGTCCCCGGTGATGATGAATCCAGACAGCGGACTCGCGCTGGGGCTATCAATATTTCCCCTTACCTCGCCGGTTCCTATGATCGTCCGCATGTCAGTTTCGGACGTCCCATTCTGGCAGCTTTTGTTGTCCTACGGATTACTGGTGCTGTCCTTTATTGGATCAATATGGGTCAGTGCCCGGATCTATCGCGCGAGCATTCTTATGTATGGTAAGAAGCCTTCTCTCAGAGTCATAGCGGGCTATCTTCGCAATGGCTGAAATATATCTTTGCCTGTGTACTTGGCCTCCAGTCGAAGGAGCGTTTGCTTGTGCTCCAGACCACCGCTGTATCCTGTTAGTTGGCCATTTGAACCTATCACACGATGGCAGGGAAGAATTATAGGAACAGGGTTGGAACCGTTAGCGGTACCCACGGCGCGCGCAAGGTGCGCATCTCCGAGTCTGCGAGCCAGTTCGCTATAAGAGCGGGTTTCGCCATAAGGGATGGCATCCAGCAGTGTCCATACCCGCTTCTGGAATGCCGTTCCGCGCAGATCGAGTTTCACCGAAAAGCGCTCCAATTTGCCCGCGAAATAAGCGGAGAGTTCCTTTGCAGCCCTATCAAACGGAGCGCCGGCGGGCTCGCACTCTGAAATGGCACCAAACTGGATACGCATGAGACCAAGCGAAGAGAACGTGAGTGTTAGAGGACCGACTGGCGTCTCAGAAATTGCGCCGCATTTGACGCGGGGTGGGACAATTGGCATGGCTGGACCGTTCCAATAGATTCGGGTTTTCGGAACCGATTATTACTCTTTATTGCAATGGAAGTTAATGTGCTTGAGACCGGCGATATGGTCCGTGTCCTTGAAATTAAGGCTACCGCGGCGGATCTGGAAACGGATGTACGGCTAGCGTTACGAAAGCTGCGGTCCGCGACAACCATGCGGGGGTTCCGGCCTGGTCGTGTGCCAATCAAAATGATTCGTCAAATGAGGGGGGAAGATGTGAAAAACGAGGTTGTCGACAACCTTACGAAGGAGGTATTTGAGGATATGGTCAGGGGCAGTGATGAGTATCAGCTCCTTGGAACGCCGCGGGAAATCAGGCGGGACTATGAGTTGGATGAGGATTTATTGGTCCAAGTGGAATTTTACGTGGTTCCGAAACTGGAGCTTCAAGATATTACCGGACAAGTACTCGAAATTCCTGTTGGCGGTGAGATTACGGAGCGTGTTACTGAGTTCTTTATAAGAAAAAGAATGTCCGAGCATCTGCCGAACAGGCCGCTTGAAGCGGGAGAGAAAATCGGTGAGGGCATGGATGGCATGCTGGACCAGATAGAATATCGGGTTACAGAGGTCGACAACGCAACAGGATTGGTGCTGGTCGGAAGTGAAAGCAAATTGGAGACTCTTGATTTTGGCGGTGCTGAGGGTTTGAATCCAGAGGTTGGCGATGGATACAGAACGGCCTTTACAGGACGGGCAGTTGGAGATATAGTGAACCTAGATGACATGGAAGCTGAGGACCCGTCATCAGTTCATATGAGGGAGGAATCATACTTTGAGGCTGAAATTTTAGAAGCGCTTCGGTTTGAATGGCCGGAGATTGATGACGGATGGGCAATGATAGTCAGTGAGGAGGAAGTAAATACTGCTGAGGAATTGCAAGGATGGGTGCAGGAATATCTAACGAATCTCTTTGAGAGGCATACTAGGTATATCTTGGACTTTCAGTTTATGAACCGTATGCAAGTATTGCATCCCTTTAACTTACCCACATCTCTTGTAGAGCAGATGAGGGGGAATTTGCTGGATAAGTGGGCGGATGATCCTAATGCCTTGGAGTATCTGAAAGATTCTATGGCACATCTGCGATGGCTAATTTTACTTGAAGCAATTGAAGGGCAAGTAGACTTGGAATCATCTGAAGAGGTAGTCGAAATTCCAGATGGTGAGACGAAACCAGAAGTCGATAGTGGGATTACAGCGGCATCAGAGCAATTGCGTGGTAATCCATTGACCGCGCATTTACTTAAGCAATTTGAGGTTAGTGAGATTCCTGTCCCCGAGGAGGGAATGATGTATCTCATAGCGAAGAATTTGTAAGGGAATTGGCTTTCAACAAATTAAGGTATATCCAATGGTTAACGACTTTGTAAAATTCTCCAAGAGCCTTCACTTGCCGGAGAGTATATACAGAAAAGGATTAGGTGATCAACCCATAAGCAATTTAGTGCCCATGGTAGTTGAGCAAACCTCCCGCGGCGAGCGGGCCTATGATATATTCAGTCGGCTCCTGAAAGAGCGCATTATAATTATAGGTACCCCGATCAACGACATCGTGGCAAACTTGACAGTTGCTCAACTACTCTATTTGACCAGCGAGAATCCAGAACGCGACATAAACGTCTACATTAATTCGCCGGGCGGCATGGTGTATAGCGGACTTGGTGTTTATGATACGATCCAGTATGTATCCTGTCCGGTGGCAACAATTTGTGTGGGATTAGCGGCCTCATTGGGTTCGGTGCTTTTGGCAGCCGGAACGAAGGAGCACCGAGCCGCGCTGCCCAATTCACGCATCATGCTTCACCAACCGCTCGGAGGAGCACAGGGACAGGCGTCTGACATCGAAATCCAGGCCCGCGAAATTCTGTGGCTGAAACAGCGCCTCTACGAAATCATGGCGCAGCATACCGGACAAGACACAGAGACCATCGCAAAGGATGCGGATCGGGACTACTGGTTGAGTGCGGAGGAAGCCAAAGACTACGGCCTGATTGATAACGTGTTGACACCGCAGGAGCTGCCAAACAACAAATAGGTGTGGTACCGCGTACGGGATTTGAACCCGTGTTACCGGCGTGAGAGGCCGGCGTCCTGGACCCCTAGACGAACGCGGCGAACAGCGTTTTACCATGATGCTCTTTGCGGGTTGCGGAGGTTTGTAGGGTTGCCTTTGGAACCTGCCATTTTCTGCGGGGGTTGCATTGACAAGATTCAAAAATCATGTCGGCAGCGATATACTTGGACTACAATGCCACGACGCCTGTTGATTCGCGTGTTGTGGAGAAGATGCTCCCCTATTTTACAGAGCACTTCGGTAATCCGTCCAGCCAAGGACATATGTACGGGTGGGCTGCGAGTGCAGCTATAGAACAGGCGCGCATAGAGGTTGCCAAATGTATACAGGCAGCCCGGCCGAGCGAGGTCACTTTCACAAGTGGTGCAACGGAAGGGATTAATGCTGCGCTGAAAGGACTGGCCGAGGCGTGCACGCACCGAGGGCATCATATTGTTACGGTGGAAAGTGAGCACAGCGCAGTAGCAAAGGCCTGTCAACATCTGGAACAGCTCGGTTGGAGGGTAACCTATTTGCCGGTCGATTCAGAGGGTATCCTGGATTTAGGCAGACTGGAGGACAGTCTCACGGATGACACGGTACTGGTTAGTGTGATGTGGGCCAACAATGAGACGGGCGTAATACAGCCGATACCCGAAATTGCCGGAATAGTACGTGCGCGCGGCATTCCCTTCATGACTGATGCGACGCAGGCGGTGGGAAAAATACCGGTATCGACTGAACCGGTGGATATTTTGGTGTGCAGCGGGCATAAGGTATATGGCCCCAAAGGAATAGGTGCAATGTTTGTGCGTGGTCGAGTACGCTGTACTCCACTTATAGATGGTGGAGGACAAGAGAAAGGACGCCGCAGTGGTACACACAACGTTCCGGGGATCGTCGGGATGGGAGAAGCGTTCCGGTTGGCCAGGTTGGAATGCGAAAAAGACGCCAATCGACTAACTGCTTTACGCGATGAACTGGAAAATGCCCTGAGGCAATGCGGTATAGAGGTTCGGGTTAATGGCGCGGGGGCTGACCGGCTCCCTCAGACGAGCAGCATTTCGTTCCCGCATCTGGAAGTGGAACGATTACTTATGTCTATTCGCGGATTGGCAGTCGGCACTGGCAGTGCCTGTGGATCCGGCAGCCGTAAACCCAGTAGGGTGCTTTCGGCAATGGGGATTCCGGCTGATATAGCTCGTCGGACGTTGCGAATAAGCTTGGGGCGTCACACGACCAAACAGGATGTTGCACACGCATCTGAAATTTTAATCAAGGCAATGCGTGAATTATCTGCAAAAGCTGCTTGAGGAATATGGAGATCGTCAATCGTGTGGCCCAGAGCGGTATTGAAGTTTATGACTTGGAATTGCTCTGGGAGAATCGTTCAATCAAGGAACTGGATTTGGCATCCTTTCTGGATCACGGTATACTCTTGCGGGAAAAGCCTTTTCGGGCACAGGTAGCTGCTTATGACTGGCAGGAATTCGACGGAGTTCATGTTGCACTCTTTTGCAGTACGGAGGCGCTGGTGCCAATGTGGGCCTATATGTTGATTGCATCACGCCTTGATCGTGCACGGACTGTTACAATGGGGCGCAAAGCGGATCTCGTACGAGAGCTGTTTGTATTGGCCTTAGCGAAGGAAGATTGGAGCAGATTCTCAGACAGGATTGTTGTGATCAAGGGTTGTGGATCGGGAGTTGTTCCTGAGAGCGCCTATACCAAGGCAATGGCAGAGTTACAGAAGGTGGCCCGTAAGGTCATGTTTGGAGAACCCTGCTCAAGCGTACCCGTCTGGCGTCGAACCAAAGAGCGTGTAAAATAATTCCTTGTGTATCGGGAATATATATTCAGACTGCAGCGTCGTGCCTGATCTAGTCGTTTTTTGGTAAGTGGTAAGGAGACAAGATGCCTGCTCGTCGTAGCAGTATATGCATGTTCACGACAATACGTGAACATGCAGTGTTTTCACTACAGGATTTGTAGCGAAACACCAACATTTGCGGTATAGCTGCTTTATTTAATGTATTTTTTTGCATCCAGCGATACCGGGTGAATAGTAACGCAGACGTTATCGGATGACCATGTCTGTGCAGCACCTAGGCTCGCCTTGATGCGGATATACAAAATGATGTGAATTGTTTGTTCAGTTATCGTATTTGTTTTGAGTGTCCAGCCAGTCAGCTTGCTTGGGTGACAATCCCTTCAGCCGTTAAACTCCAGGATAGCTCAGAGATGGATCTAGGTTGGATATAATTTCAGTGTTTTACGGGAGCGGTATGACCATTTGATTGATCTGCAAACGTACGTTGTTGGATCATCTTGTCGCGCAGGTTGACCTTAGATTGTTCTTGTCAGTCATATGAAAATTGATCTTACAGATAAGGTCGCACTGGTTACGGGGGCGAGCCGTGGTATAGGAAAGGCAATTGCCACAGGGCTTGCCGAAGCGGGGGCAACCGTAGCGGTGCACTGCAATGAAAACACCGTGCAGGCTGAAGCTGTTGCGCTAGAACTGGGTCAACGTGCGTGTGTGTTTCAGGCAGACTTGTCATCTGTGCGTGCCTGTGAGATGCTCGTGGCGAATGTGATATCCCGATATGGCTGCATTGATGTTCTGGTCAACAATGCGGGCATCGCGCAGCTTGTTGATGCAGCGGCGCCGACGAGCGCTTGGCTTCATGCTTGGGAGCAAACCATGGCAGTTAATGCACGTGCACCAGAGCTTCTATGTCGCCTTGTAATCCAGCATTACCAGACCCGGGGACAGGGTCGCATTATCAATATCGCATCACGGGCTGCTTTTCGTGGAGATACCGCGGAATACATGACCTATGCGGCTTCAAAAGGGGCGGTTGTTTCGCTGACGCGCAGTATTGCCCGTGCTTACGGCAAGGATGGAATTACAGCCTTTGTAGTGGCCCCTGGTTTTGTTCGTACAGACATGGCGCAAGATGCAATTGATTCGTACGGAGAGGCCTTTGTTGTGCAAGATCTTGCACTTAATAGCTTGACTGAATCGGAGGATATTGCTCCGATCGTCGTGCTTTTGGCAAGTGGTTTAGCAGATCACGCGACGGGCACGTCCATTGACATTAATGCTGGCAGCTATGTCCATTAGTCTCGGTCAACGTATTGTAAGATGGGAATGCGAATTTCGATGGGCGGATCGGAACCGTCTCAGTTCATGCGCATCCGGTTTCAATATGGCCTCAGGACTTGCAAGACAACGACTGCGCTGAAAGAGCTCAGCCCAATTTCGACATTGTAGTGGTGCGGTCTCCAAAGATAACAAGGGCGCTGCATCAGAAGTGTCTACGATAGAGAAGGTCCGTTTTAAGCAAACGCGGTGTTCAGGCTTTTGTGGGCATTCGGAAACTTCTGGTTTAAGCTACGCTTAAGTTGTCGGCTCTTTTTTTCCGAGATAGAGAGACAGTGCGGAAGGGATGAGTCCAGTAGGAATTAAGAAAAGCACAGGCCAACCAACCCCATTCAACAAGAGGATCAGTGCGGCTACTATGCTTATCACGCCCAGCATAAAAGCCAACCACGGCCCAATGCTGAATGATTTGACTACAGATGCCTCCATTTTATGTCTGTGCCTCTGCTCACCGACGGCCATTGACACGATGGTATCCCCCAGACCAGGCATGGCCTTTTCGTACCTCTCCAAATCATCGGGAGACGGAAGGGGGCCCTGATGAATCTGTTGAACGGTTACGCTTGCCTGTTCTTGAAGCACTGCGGGACCCGCTTGCTTTCCACGCACAGGAGGTTGCTTACTCACTGACTGTCGGGTATTTCTGCTGATCGGAGGGTTCCAATTTGTCGCTTTCTCGGCCTATAACTACCCACATGTCATTTCCGATTACCTCCATATCACGCCTCAAAGCTTCTCCATCGTCACGATTAATGATCTGCTCAACGTACACGGTCCCGCCTCCGTATATAATCCCCATTCCCTTAAAGAGACTGGATCGCATAGATCTCAGCAACGACATTAGATTGATGATAAATTGAGTGAGACGATACTTTACATACGAAACAGTTGGGTGTTCCCCTTCGCCCATCTTCACCTTTACGATTCTACTACAAATGAACTGTCGGATTAGTCCTCTGCGTTAGCCCTTTCACGTCGGCGCTGTGCAAGATAGCGGCGCAATATATTAGCATCCCGGTTATGGCTGCGTAAGTCTACGTTAAACGAATGCCCACCATCTGGGCTAGCCACAAAAAACATGTAATCGTGTTCTTCCGCCTGCGCAGTTTTTATCAGAGATGATCGCGAAGGATTGGTGATAGGACCTGGCGGAAGCCCCTGGTACAGGTATGTGTTGTAAGGGTGATCAATTCTATAATCACGATAAAACAGACGACGTCTGCCCCCCTCGAGTTCAATCAGTGCATATTGCACTGTTGGATCGGCTTGCAAGGGCCAGTGCCTTCTCAAGCGATTCAAGTACACACCTGCCACACGAGATTTTTCTTCGTTTACTCTCGTTTCCCATTCGACAATTGCAGCCAGGCTTACCACTTCATCACGTGACAGTCCATGTGTGCTCATTGTACTTATCGCCTCTTTTTCATAAAACTCATCAAACTCCCGTTTAATACGTCGAACAACCTCGGTCGCTTCGGTCAACCAGTAGAAGCTGTACGTATCGGGTAACATGTAACTAAATAAGTGCAGCGTGTCTGTGCCAAGTGAGGTTGCCAGCGCAGTATCAGCGAGAGCCGCCATAAAATCTTCTGCATCAAACGCCATATTGGCAGCTGCCGAACGTGCAATCCTGTCGCGTCTAGATCCAGCGGGGATCCTCAGCGATACAGGGGTCTGCAGTCCCTTTCGCAAGGTTTGCAATAGATTGAGATTCGATTCTCCTGATGAAAAAACATAGTGTCCAGCCTTTATTTGATCCTTCCAGCCAGTTGCATGGGCTACCAGACGGAAGGTCCAGGAGTACTTAATCAGTTCCCGACTTTCAAGCGAATCAACGACATTGACCAAGATGCTTCCTCTTGGAATATGCAATGCTCGATCGCCGTCAAAGGATGGAGTGTTCGGAGCCCAGAGAAGCCAACTCCCTCCTGCGCCTAGTCCGAGGATAACCACAATACTGTACACGAGAACCCGGGTCCTTAGCATAGTTACCGCTTTGTTCTCCGCTGATATTTTTGACGCTCCAGTGAACGCGTCTCATCAATTACACGCTCAAAGAGTCTTTGAATTGCATCAGACGGGAGTGGTCCGGGGTTGGCCCGAATGACATTTTCCAGGACCTCTTTTTCTCTGGCAGGATCATAAACAGGGAGTCCGAGTTGCTGTTTGACGTGTCCGATTTTATTCGCCACATGAGAGCGTTCGTTGAAAATTTTCACCAATACTTGGTCAAGCTTATCAATTTGTGCCCGGAGCGGGGCCAAATCTTCTTTGGAGACAGCTTGAGATGGTATAGGTTCCATAGTGTATTATTCAGGTACAGTTAATAAATTAAGCATGTAAGCCGTGCAACAAAACTGTGATCCCAAGGTATTGATTACAAGACACGCCTTAAACTCTCTTAACCGAAGATAGACTGTGTAATGCGCAGAAACTTGTTACTCATCGCTGCTCTGGCCTTTTTGGCATCACCTGCTCAGTCCCAGTTCAGGGAAGCTGTTCCTGAGGCATTCCCTCAGACCCGTGTGTACGACGTGTCCAACCGAGCTGGTGCATTCCTGAGCAAGATATTCAACCCGAGTGTTTTTCAAATGAGACACAGCTTTGAAATGACGGCCGGGTCCTTTGGCGGCGATGGATACTCAATGGGCATGTACACAAATACGATGGCATGGCAATTTAGCCCCAAACTAGCCGCACGGATGGATGTTGCCGTTGCATACTCCCCTCAGAACCAAATGGCCCAGGAATATGGCTTCGGGCGGCAGCGCCCCCAGGTTTTTCTGCGTAATGCCGAAATTGGCTGGAAGCCATCCGAAAAAGTTCAGGTTCACTTTCAATTCAGACAGGATCCGTACGCATACCAAAACATGATGGGCTATGGACCGTATGGATATGGTCGCCGGCATACTGGACTGTTTCGAAGGAATCCCTGGTTTTAGTGTCTCGTGAGCTGGGTGCGGATGAGTCGCCTAAAAGCTTTTTGTATTGATATAATTGCCGCCCTTGTTGGATTGGTAATTGTTATTGGAATCGTGTCCACATTTACGAACGTCCCGTTCCTGAGGGAGGCAGTCCTTTTCCCCGTTCAGGTAGCCTCTTCCGGCGAATCCTTTGATTACCCGGGCACTACAGATATGTATCAGGTAGAGGTCCGTAATGGCGTAGGTGTTAATGGTGTTGCTGAACGAATGCGGGTATACTTGAGGTCGAAAGGGTACGACGTTGTAGGTGTGGGCAATCACAGATCATTTGACGTTGAGGAGACGATCATTGTCGATCGGATTGATAATTTGGCTATTGCTCAGCAGGTGGCGGCATCACTCGGGTTGCCGCATGATCGTATTAGCAAGGATGTGCGCGATGAGTTTCATCTTGATGTATCCATAATCATTGGTAAAGATTATGGAATGATTCCTCCATTCAGCGAAACTTCAAATTCCTCTGATATTCCAGATTTGCATGACAGTAACTGAGCCATCATCGCTCATTCCTCCACCAGAACTTGACAAGCAACGTACAGGTTCAGTACCTGCGAAAGTTCTTGCAAGAGAAGCAATAGTAGCAATACAGGAAAAAAAAGCTCATGACGTGGTCACTATGGATATGCGGGCGACCAGTGGTCTTGCGGACTATTTTGTCTTGTGCTCAGCTACATCCGACCTTCAAGTCAAAGCCATCACAGAATCCGTCCAGACCCGGCTGAAACACGAGTGCAATGAGCTTCCCTGGCACATCGAAGGGGCAGAACATCGCCAGTGGGTGTTGCTTGATTACGTAGATCTCGTGGTGCACATATTCACGCCCGAGAGGCGCGCGTTCTATGACCTTGAGCGGCTCTGGAGAGATGCCCCAACCGAGATCGTTGCTGACCATCCCGTTGCTATCCTCGATCCATGAGGGAAAGCCTAACATTATTTGTAGTTGCTTCCCTAGCGGTTTTTGCGGCATGCAGTGGGCCCGCCGCCACTGACCCACCAGATCCAGATACGAGCTTTGGTCATCGCTATGAGGGCCAGGCTCCCGATGGATATAATGCTGTTACGATCAGCGTTCCCGAAGAAGAGCTGGAATTTGCCTACTTCCCTGCGACCTTCGATCATGTCATCGTTCGTCCAGACCTTATGCAATTGCAAACCGATACGGTACATGTAGAGATTTTGGTGAAAGGCAGCTTACCGGATGCATGCATGGAATTACATGCCTTTGACCAGGAAAGAACAGGGAATATGGTAACTGCAACCTTGCAAATGCGCAGACCACAGTCGCGAGTGTGTGCAAGCGTTCGCAGACCCTACAGGCTCTACTTAATGTTGGAGGACGGTTTTGTGCAGGGACACTACACGCTAAAACTCAATGACTCAGTTATACCATTCGTGGTGGAATACACTGAGTCAGACTAATATTGAGGTCCCCACTGATCGATATCCCTATATATCGATGTCCTCACTGACGTCACACTTGGTGAATAGTGGCAACAGTCGTTCTTCTTTTGCTAATCTGATAATTGAATTGCAAATATCAGACACGTCTTGCGAGCTTTCAATTTCCTCAATAACGCTGGAATAAATATGTTCGGATTCCTCAATTATATCCTCCCACTCACACGTTCGATAGAGACTATAGGCCTGGTCTCCGAAGGAATAGCTGGCCGAATATTTTTCCTTCTTGTTATTGGGATCGTACAGCAGGACTTCAGCATACGAGAGGTCCTCTTCAGAAACATTCTGGAGCCACTGGTGAAGTAAATCAGTCGCAAACCCTTCCATAAAAGCATCTTCCATTATTTCTCAGCCCATTACTCGTTGGGGGATTAGGTGCTGGATAATGTCTTGTCGATCCAACAGGTCGTCTAAGTGTCTGTACGCTTCAGCTCCGCTAAGCTCTTGAGACTGTAACCCGAACACCGCGCCAAAATGACTCGATATTGAGCGTGCAACGGTGTTGGGGTCGCAGGATTTTCCCAATTCCTTAGCCATTGAGGTTATCCCTCGGTCGGCGATACCGCAGGGAGTGATTCTGCTGAAGTATCGCAAGTCCGGGTCAATATTCAAGGCAAGTCCATGTGTGGTTACCCAGCGGCTGACATGGATACCAACGGCACAGATCTTTCGCTCAATTCCTTCCTCTCCGACCCATACTCCCGTGCGCTTGGGCACACGGAATCCAGTCAAGCCAAACTCGTCAAGCGTGCGAAGGACGATCTCCTCCAGGTCTCGCATGAATCGGTGCAGGTCCCTGTATAATCGGTCCAGATCTAACAAGAAGTACGCCACGAGTTGGCCTGGACCGTGGTAGGTTACATCCCCTCCGCGATCAATGTAGACCACATCCGCATTTCCGGGAGCAAGAAGATGTTGGTCGTTGCCACTTTTGCCCATGGTGAAGACCGGAGGGTGCTCAAGTAACAGCATGACGTGGGGTAGATACTCTCCGTTTCTTTTGGCTTGAATAAGACGATCTTTGATCGCTTCCTGGAGTACCCAGGCAGGCCGGTAGGCCACACGACCCAGGTGATAAATTACTGCCGTTTCTCGTCTGGACACTTCAGTGTGAGAAGTTTACGCGGAGGTTGAATCCGCCGTTAATCCTGGTATAGGGAAGCCGTCGACTGTCCCCGATAAAATCCTCGTAGTCAAGAAACAGATCGGCCGAAACGACATTGCTGAATTGATAGCCAATCTTAGGCTGTATCTCTATCATGGACGTACTGGTCAGTACATCCACAAAAGGCTCATCCAGTGCGCGTGCTATATCAAATTCTGGATCAATTGCTGCAAATTCCATTGCCCGACGGATGTAAAAGCTGCGGTCATCGTTAGCGGTTCTGGAAACTTGGATAGACATGTTGATTCGGTTATTGAGTGTACGACGCAGGAATGGGAGCCGCATCCCCGTTTTAGCCCAAGAGGCAGTAATTGCGATCTGGTTGTTTCGATTTTCGTTGACCACGTTGTTGGTCGTACTCAGGGAGTATGAATTTGACTTATTCCATGCCACGCTGGTCTGAATACTGCCCTTGAAAGAAAGATCTATCGCAATCAACGGCTGGAATCGTTCGTTGAGTCGTGCAGCATCAATTTCCTCCGCGGGAATGTTAAAGGCGACAACGGGACCGGTTCCCAGGCGAAAAGCATCCAATTGGCCACCACGGAGATTGGATCTAAAGTCTGACGAGAAATCCGCAGCATAACTATGACGTAACGTGGCCGACTGCGCGAGCCTTCGAATAATTGGCCACTTAGAGATTCCCGTGTATGTGATGTTCCAACTCGGCAGCGGGAAGGGCATGGTTTCGCCAGCTCCAAGTGTAAGATAACTTGACTGGAAATCTTCGTAAACCAGTCGATTTGTCAGAGCAGATGAGAAAAGTGTATCGGGCAGTATACCACCTGATACGCAGGCTTCCCCACAGTCTGCACGGAACTGATCCAGTTGTGCCGTAAACAGGTCGCTGTAGGAGGCGCCAATTGCCCAGGCGGATGTAGAAATGTTACCGTTGCGCGTTGTATCTGCCCCGGGCAGCCCGTCGTCTAGAATTCGGTAGGTAAGATTCTCTCGGTTACCGTTCTCCATTCTCCAGTTCAATGAGATTCGTAGGCTGGATGACAGGTTAAGTGAGGTCTGGGCAGACCACCGATTCACATCGTTGAGTGCGTCAGTCACCTGCAGACGTTCATTGATAATGCGACCTTCATCGGGTGCGATAGTGCGATCAAGTCCCAGTCGATACCTAAGTGAGGGGCCCTCGCCGTTGAACACCGCATTACGCAGTCTGTAGTTAACCTGTACGGTGCCAGTTTCGTCCAGACGGCCTATGTTATTGGCCGAAGACTGGCGCGCACCATTATAGCTCACCGATAAATCCCGGATTCCCGTGATAGCAAGTAGCAGCCGGCGCGTGAGTGCTTTGGGGGTGAGGCCTGGGGGAAGTCGGAATCTCCGTCCACGTGTAGAGTCTTCTGGCGGGGTTTGGGGCTCATCAAATGCCGGTATATCAATGGATGGTGTGTCATCGGGATCGGCTTCATCGACTCCCGGCACCTCCTGTGTGGTGGTAGTGTCTGCTCTCTCGGCTCTTCGACGTTCTGCTTCTTTGCGTCTCTGCTCACGGCGCTCGCGTCGTTCGGTCTCTTTTTGTTGGCGGCGAGACTGTGCAGCAGCCTCGGCAGCGCGCTGCGAATCCTGGAGTCGCTTATAGAAACCAAACTTTTCAAACAAGTCCTGTGGGCGCAGGTTAAGACCTGCCCGGAGAGTAATGTTGGCGCTGATCCGAGCCCCGGTATTATTGCCCACCGATCCATTTGACCAGCTAAAGTTTGCTGCGTAGGTCATATCCTGCACCTGCACCCAGGATAGAACGTCGTAACGCTGAAGCCGTGGGCGAAAGGTCGCGTTCAATTGAGAGCTGTAAGATTCCGTCCGAATAGAAGGCCCACCAGGAACACCGCCTCCGAGTGCCTGCCTGAACACCGGTCCAAATTTGCGATGCCGCAGGCTAGTAAGTTCAAATGCGCTCGACCCTATCTGGGATTTATCAATTACTCCTTCATCAAGCAGTGAGGTCAGAGATGTATCATCAAGTCGGGACTCTGCGCCAGTGGAATCGACTAAAATGACGGAGTAAAGTGTATCTACCCCTATGGCATTCAGGCTCTGGTTTGTGCTTGAATTCAAATTCAAATTCAGGAACCCGAACGGGTTGAACTGGAATCCAAAGTTTCGAGAATGAGTGAACTGGTGCTGTGGACGAACGGGGAATTGTACGTCTAAAGGTAATTCCGAGCCACGTCGGCGCACCGGGTCTGGACGTTGCTTTGACGAGGTGAATGCACGATTCGCAGTCAAACTGTAGTCGAGAGAAGAGGGCAGGTAGTTGAGACCAATGGTGCTTAACAGCCTCAGTACAGGTATCTCCTCCAACCACGAAAACAGCCGCAACACGCGTGGGCTACGCACTTGTAGGCGGTAACTCACCGAAGTATTCCACCGCCAGGAGTTTCGAAAGGTCTGTGTGGGCGTGCGCCCTTCAGTATCTGAGCGTGAATAACTGAAAGCCAGTCCATCAACAGTATTGCGCAGCAAGCGCGAACGCGATCCGCTCTTGTTGATTCGCGCAGTGTACGAGGATCCCCTGGAAAACGTCTGAGCCTCTTCGCGAATCTGATCCTGGCGAGCAGAAATTTCCTCACTGGTTAGCGTAGAATCCGCAGCGATTGCATCTTGGAGGCTGCTTACGCGTATATCTCCACGGTTTGGATCAAATCGTGGAGTACTGGAATCTTCCTTCACCTCTACGCTGACGGGCAAGCTCCATCCATACTGTTCGGGAATGAATTTGTCCATATTCAACTGAGAGTTTACGGTCCAGTTTTGGATGTTCAGTTGGTCTCTGTCTGCCAGTGTACTCGAAAGCCCACCAAAGCCGTCCGACTGGATGCGCATTGACAGCTTCATACGTGCAAGATCAGCCAACTTGATATCCGCAGTTCCATAGGTTGCATAGCCTACTTCTTGATCATATCCGGAAACTCGGAGTTCATTCACCCACATATTTGCGTCAATCACCGCCTGTTCTTCCCCGGAGGCGTTGCGGATACCAATCACGATGGTATTTACCCGGTTAAGACTGGGTGTTCCGCGAATTCCTATTCGTGTACCCGGCGGGGCAAACTCTGCCAGGTTAGACTGAAAGTTTGCGTGCTCATCGCTCCAGAACACTTCTGTGGGATTAAAGCCGGCACCAGACTCGTCCTCATAACTGTCGCGCAGGAATTTCATCTGGTTCAGGGAACTCAGAACGATGTTCACGGAGTTGAGGTCAACAAAGCCCTGGCCATCTGGATCAGGGTTGGGTTGATTGGTGCGCCACAGGTAATCGGCGCGCTCGCTTGATCCATCGGGCAAATTGTAAAGTGGGCTAGGGGTAAGTGGTTGCTCATACTCGTAATAGTCCGAGTCTTCGTTAGCGCCCAGTCGCATAAAAAATCTAACTGCTTCCCGATCTTCAGCCTCGAGAGGTCTGCCGTCAATGGTTCCGTCAAGGTGCAGAAACATGCGCAGGTTTCTGTATTTGAGAAGATCCTGAGGAGAGGTGTAGGTGCGATAGACTGCCAAATGCCGGTTGGCACGAAGATTACTTGCACGAATAATCATGGCTTGTTCTCTGGCATCCACAATGCTACCCGAATGTTGATCACGGATGCGGTTCCTGACCGCGCCTTTTGGGATCTCATAGTTGGGATTCTCCTCGTTGTTGATGCTCTCAATACTGATTCGCGCTCCCGTAAGCGGATCCTCAGGCGGAATGGGTTCTCCATCAATATCCGTTGCGTTGACCAAATCATTCGCTCGCCATTGACTTCCAACGAGCTCGAGAGCCGCAAACCGTATGGTTATCGGGGAGGTATGTCCGGTAGTCCACAGGCGGATAGACTCCATGAGTGTGAAGTCCTGGATGCTTCCTACTCGGCGGGTGAAATTCTTGACTGGAATGCGTACCAGATACCATCCGGTGCCCCCGCCTCCTGGAGATTCGATTTCATTGATGACGTAATCGTTGGTGTTTTCGGGCCGAGCAAGCTCATCCAGGGTTGTTAGATTCAGCGGCACTTCATATTGAAAGTAGCTGTTGTCGGTATCAGAGGCGGAGTTCAGGTTGATGTCCTCGGTATCAGGTAGTCGAGAGTTTCCGCTGTTATCTCCGTCGGGGCCCAGTTTATTCTGGGCATCAAAGGTATTGAGTTCATGTCCCGCGAAGAATCGGGTAAACCTTTCCTGGATAGTGGCCCCTCCAGGGAAAAATTGATTGTTGCTGAAAAAACTTTCGTTAAGGAAGTAATAGTAGTCGTCGGCAGAGGGATCCAATAGGGCTTTTGCCCTTTCCCGTGCCAGTATTTCGGGATATCTGACACTTACGGTATTATCCAGAGATGAAAGGAAGTCGGCAAACACAACTTGTTCGGTACCTGCCCCGCCTTCCAGTTCAAATTTGTTGTTGGGGAATGAAGGTAGGCCGTCCAGTCCAACATCCTCGGTTATGCGTTCGCCTTCCTCAATGGGGTTAATCTTTTGGTTCTGTTGTCCGGTTGACAATCTGGCCAGGTTGCCCACCGATCCGACCTCGGACAGTGAAAGGCCATCCTCAGTATTAAGCTTGTTATCGGGGATCACATCTTCACTAATGCGGCCAATATCAACGATCAGCTTTGCGTTTGGGTCTGATTCCCCCTCCTTGGGAAACGGTCTCATCACAAACTCAACAAACTCAATGTTCTTTGAAGTGAAGTCGGTATTCCCTTCGGTTAATCGTTGTGTAATGCCTCCCCAAGCCTCGCGAGGATTGTCTAGGAAGCGTCCAAGGTCACGATTATAATTGTAGGGACCTCGTCCGTGCGGTGTAAAGTAGAGGTCAAAGGTTGTAAGGATGCGTTGACTCTGCAGGGTTTCCCGGTTGGGGAACACCTGTTGTGGTGTGACAAGCTGCACTGCTGGTTCGAGGTCTCCCGTGAATTGTTCCAGAGAGGACGCGTTGAGGGTATACCAACCCATAATCGATCGTCCGTCGTTGTGCAGTGGCGTATCCACACCTCCCAGTTCACTGTGCGTCCCGATTATAGGTGCGCTGCTTAGCAACCAAGCGCCTTGGCGCATCAGTGAAATCAGGTTCTCAAACCCTTCAAAGTCGTCTACATAGGAGACCCCCTGTGTTTCATCTGAAAAAAAATCAAGTCCATTCTTACGAAGGTCACGCCGTTGGTCTTTAAAGGCATTGGTTAGGACGTGTCCCGGACGCAGCTGGGCAAATTCGCCGACTAGAGTGATTGAACTCTCCTCTTTGGTTTGGATCAGGGGTAACCAGTCCACTGCTCTCGTAAGCCATCGAGGTTCCAGTTGCAGGCGTGTATCTGTACCCCAGATCACATTCGAGACGGGCTCTTCTCCGATGCGGAATTTGTCAGTGATGGATTTCTGGCTAAGCCGCATTATGGTTCCGCCTGCCGTGAATTCTTCGCGTGGAGCGTACTCCAGCCTGGCGCCGAGAAGTGTTTTCTGTTGGAGATTGAAGAATGAGTTTTCCTCGTAATCAATATCGATGTCGCGCCCGGCAGTCAGGTGCACAGGATTAATAATCGTAACCGTACCCCCCAGATAATCCACGATGTAGTCTGCCCCCTCTACGAGCGTGTTGCCTCCCGAAGAGACGCGCACGGATCCTTCAACAAGGCCGGAATAAGCTCTCAGGTCATAGAAGGAAGGTATGCCGCCCTTGTAGGATCCCTCAATAGTGAAAATATTCTTGCCGGTGTTACGTACAGCATTCAGTTGCTTTTGGGTATAGAGCTCCCTGAACACGTACAGTTCTTTTGCTTGTGTTTTATCTTCGTCATTGAGTCCGCTGGCATCAATCAAGGCCTCCATACGTGCTCCAAAGGGCTCGAGGTACGGGAAAATCAACAACCCATCGCCAGGAATAACCGTGTAGTTGGGCAGGAAATCGAACAGATTATCCGGTTTTTTGGCACCATCTTCATTAAGGCGGTCAAGTCCAAGTACTTGGATCAGCGTTTGCTGTCCGGTGACGCCCTGAATAGTCTGCGTAGAAGCCTGGCCGGGCGGCTCAAGGTTGATGTCCAGTAGAAACTCGGTTGGTAAGAGCCCACGCTCGAGTGCATAGATATTCCGCATTTCCAGGTGCCAAGCCGATGGGTTCAGCTCATCTACTTCTCCGAGGTTTGCAGGCTGCTGGAGATTAACCGGCTTGAGCAACTTCAATACAAGACGTTCGCCAACCTGGCTATTGTCTCCACCGCCGGTTTGACTGGAAAAATCACCTACCTGAATCTCTGTTCCTCCCGCGAGGTAGCGAAAGGATACCGCAAGGGCCTCACTTTCCTGGATGGTCTGGCTGAGGGTGATGTAGCCTAGGCCTTCATCCAGATCATAGTCGCGCCCAATCTCAAGTTTCTTGAACTGTCCTACCTGGTAATCCACGGTGGTCAGAGGCTGCTCCATAGCAGCACTCTCAAGATAATCCTGAGGCACCGCAGATCCCAAACGCAGTTCATTCTGCAGTTCCATAGGATCGTACTGATCCAGATTACTGTTTGGGTGAAGTTCGTCCGTATAATGGTGTCCCTCTGTTATGATCCGTGCAGGCTCACCTAGGTCCACGACAGCAATAACCTGCCGGACATTTTGCTCTTCCGGAGAGACCGGCGTTAATTTCCAGACTTCAAGGTCCGTGATGTGTGAAAAGACAGCATCCAGGATGATGTTGGGGGGATCGCTGAGTGCATCATTCCAGCGATTACGGAAATAATAACTGAGGAAATAGTGCTTACGTTGATTATAGTCAGTTGGCTTGCGGCTGAATTCTGATGTTTCGGCTCCGCCATCAAGTGAGAGACTATTTGATTGTCCTTCTTGCTGGCTGGCAACTGTTGTCAGCCGAAAGGCTCCCAATTGAAATTCAGATTTTATACCAAACAGGCTTTGTCCACCCCGGATCAATGTAGCCGGCGTCTGCAGGAATACGTTACCGGCTTCAATGCTCTGAATTATTTCATCCTCATAACCGGTATAGACCAGCTTCAGTTGGTTTTGAAAATCAAAGTCGCGGTTGGTATCCCAGTCGACATTCACCTGCATCTTATCTCCTATCGTTCCGGTAACTCCGAGGCGCAAGTCCATTTTGAACTCAGGGGACAACTGCGATCCTCGTCCGGCAAGGACTTGTTGCGCATTCTTATCGTAAACAAACGCTGGTCGGATATCTGCACTGCCATTGACACGCAAGTCCACCTCGTTTTTCCCAAAGATGGTTGTGAATCCACTCTGGCGTCCACCAGGTACAGAGATGGATAGTCCCAAACCTCGACGCTGTCGTTGCTGGAGAGTTCGTTGTTGCTCAACCAGGTTACGCCAGTTTCGGTTAAGGGCCGCGGACAGTTTTTCATCCCGGTATTGTTCCCGGGTAAGCCGTATGGCATGCCTGACGTCTTTTCCGGCCACTTGTTCTGTGATCGTATAAAACGAACCGGCGACAGAATCAAGCTCAATCTCATGTTGCCAGCCTGGAAACAGCCCGGGTCCGAGCGATCGTCGTGGCCACCGGAATACTGTGGCTGATCGTCCAGACCGCGTCAAGCTTGACAGGTATCGCTTAGCCCGTTCGTTGGTGTCAGGTGGCGAAAGCGAGTCTATTCGGGCCAGAAAGAGGCTGTCCAGGCCCAGGTTCAAAGCCATTGTGCGGACAGAATCCCGGCCCAGACGGAAGAGCATTGAGCGCAGCGAATCAATCTGGTACAGCGTTACGCTGTCCGTATCCGCAGGCGCGATGTCCGGGAGTGTATCTCGTCGCCAATCTTCTTGCGCGACTGCATGTGCCAGGAGCATCCAGATCAGCACTGCCCCCGCAGTGTATACCACGAGCTGGCGCGCGGCGAAGAGTCTGCGTCCGTTCGTTTGCATTCGGTCCTGCTGACGAGCGTCAATTTACTGTTTACTCGACCTTAAATCCTCCGTGCTCGTATCGTTAGTTGCTAATATGCAGGTCCTTTTTTTGTACGTTTAAGGCGGATGACGAATTAAACACGTGCAACGCAATGTTAAAGGCCATGTTCAGGTCATTGAGTATGTTATTTTTGGGCTTGATCCTTCTTACGAGTTTACTTATGGGTTGTGCATCTCCTCAGGAAGAGGCAATTCGCGAAGTACTTCTGATGCAGCAGGATGCATGGAATGCCGGAGATATTGAGTCCTTTATGCAGGGTTATCTGAAGAGTGACAGTTTACGCTTTGCAGGATCAAGCGGGGAGATACGGGGCTGGCAGTCCACACTGGAGAGGTACCACCGCGTATATCCCGACCGTGCAGCAATGGGTACATTAACGTTTGATCTCCGAGAAATTCGTGTGCTCAGCGACAAACATGCCATGGTTTTTGGTGCTTATGCTCTAGAACGGGAAAATGATCAACCCACCGGGCTGTTCACGCTGATCCTCGAATACATAGAGGGAGGTTGGCGGATCGTGCATGACCACACATCTGCGGACCAGATCCCTGATGATGTACTCGAAAATATCGAATGAGTTGTAGTTTTTCGCATTTACAGGATAAGACGGTAGTCATAACCGGTGCAAGTGGTCGATTGGGTCAGCGTCTGGTTGCACGTTTTGAAGAGGTCGGGGCATGTGTGGTGTCTGTTGGACGTGTGGATACTACACAATTAACCCTGGACTTGACTAAGGAAGCCGAGGTTACAGACGCTTTTAACCAGATCAAGCATCAGTATGGTCGTATTGATGTTTTGGTGCATGCAGTTGGGATGTGGAATGAGTGGCCTCTGCTGGACACCAGGTTGGAAGATTGGGAGCGTATGATGCGTGTGAATCTTACGTCCAGTTTTTTGTGCTTTCGGGAAGCAGCCAGACACATGCTCCCGGCAGGAGGTACATTGATAGGCATATGTGCTCGTTCAGGCCTTGAAGCTGCTTTGGCGCACGGGGGGGCCTATGCAGCAAGCAAAGCGGGGTTACTGCGTCTGGTTGAGGCGGTTGCGGCGGAATATCCTGCGTTGTGCACGTACGCTCTGGCACCGTCAATCATCCGATATGGCAAAAGTACGGGCACAGGTGTTCATGCTGATGACCTGATTGAGCTGGCAATCCAGCTATGCTCCGAGTCCGCATCGGCACTTAGTGGAACCGCGTTGCAGGCCTATGGGGATCGGTAGTTAACGGGCAAATTCATATGACAGAATTGGATCAAAACTCTTCCGAATCATTTGCTCGTACGCTGATCCGCGTCTTTGCCGCTCAGGGTATAGTGATGTTAGTTCTGTGGCTGTTGCACGCAATTTACAACTAGGTCATGCATCCCATTAACTGGCTCATTGTCGCAGCCTATCTCGCTTACGTCTTGTGGGACGGGCTGCGACGTTCCAGGGACACTGATCGCCTCAAAGGTTATTTTCTGGCGAACCAGAGCCTGCCCTGGTGGGCCGTTGGACTTTCGGTCATGGCCACACAGCTCTCTGCTGTAACCATGATTGGCACTACGGGCCAAGGTGCAACTGATGGAATCCGCTTTATTCAGTTTTACTTTGGCCTGCCCCTGGCAATGGTGATCCTGGGGGTTACATTGGTGCCATTCCTGCATCGCAGTGGAGTATACACGGCCTACGAGTATTTGGAGAAGCGTTTTGGGCCCGGGACCCGGTCGCTCACCAGTTTTCTTTTTTTGATGTCCCGTGGCTTGAGTTGCGGGACCATACTCGCCGCGCCCTCTGTAGTTATGGCGGCAGTGTTTGGGTGGGATCTTACGCTAAGTGTGGCCGTGATCGGAATCCCTACGGTACTGTACACGATGTTTGGCGGTATTCAGGCAGTGGCATGGGCGGATGTGAAGCAAATGGTGCTGATAGTACTTTCTCTGGCAGCAGTCGTAGTTGTTCTTCTCGTAAAGATGCCGGTGAACCCTCACGATGCTCTTCAGATTGCCGGGGCTACCGGCAGGCTTCAAGTATTTGATTTCTCATTCACACTCAACGAGACATACACATTCTGGTCGGGACTTCTAGGAGGAACGTTCTTGATGTTGTCCTATTTCGGGACAGACCAGAGTCAGGTGCAGCGCTACTTGGCGGCCCGTTCGGTCCTAGAGGCGCGACGCTCCCTTCTGATGAGTGCCTATTGGAAAATTCCACTTCAGTCTCTGGTATTGCTCATTGGGGTTCTGGTATTTGTTTTTTACTTATTCCAGGCACCTCCACTCCTGTACAATCCGGCACATGAAGCCGCAGTGCGTAATCACGCACCGCAGGAATATGCCGAATTGGAAGGTCGTTACGGTACAGAGTTTACGGCGCGAACCGCGGCTGCCGAAGAGGTTGCTGCGGGCTTGCCAGGTGCAGCCCAGCGACTGGAAACACATGAGAGCAACGTGGGGAGCTTGCGTGATGATGCACTCAATCTCGTGCGCGAGGCTACCGGGGAGCAATCCGTCAGGGATGTGAATTATATCATGCCACGGTTTGCCTTGGATGTTCTTCCCCTGGGATTGACCGGGCTCTTTATCGCGGCGATTATGGCTGCTGCCATGTCCAGCATTTCTTCCGAACTCAATTCACTTTCTACGGCAACCGTAATTGATTTTTATCGGCGATGGATTCGCCCGGATGCTCCAGAGCGTCATATGCTCTGGGTCAGTAAACTAGCCACAGGTTTCTGGGGGATTTTTGCATGTTTTGTGGCTACCTTTGCGGTGACACTGGGTTCGTTGATTGAGGTTGTGAACCGATTCGGCTCTTTCTTCTACGGCTCAATCTTGGGGGTCTTTATTCTCGCAATCGTCCCTGCGGGACGCGGTGTCGGGGCCTTTTACGGACTGATTGCGGGGATGGGGGCTGTTGCTGCGGTTAATTTTTTGGCGCCGGAGGTTTCCTTTCTATGGCACAATGTAGTTGGGGCTGTGACGGTATTTTCTGTTGGTCTGCTCTTTTCATGGTTCCGACATAACGTCGCGCCCGGCAATAGCTCGCGATAGCGTAGCTTCGTCCGCATATGTGAGGGTGAGGCCAACAGGGATCCCCCGTGCAAGGCGCGTGATCTTTATCGCGAAGGGCTCCAGCAGCTGGGCTAAATAAAAAGCAGTCGTGTCTCCTTCCACGGTAGGGCTTATCGCCAGGATTATCTCGGAAATCTCCGAGTCCGGCTTTCCAATGCGTTCAAGTAACGAGCGGATATTGAGATCATCGGGACCTACCCCGTCCAGTGGTGAGATCACTCCGCCCAGTACGTGATAAGTGCCACGATACTCGCCCGTACGCTCGAGCGCTAAAATGTCCTCGGGGTCCTGAACGATACAAACCATGTCAGTAGCCCGTTTGCTAGAGCTGCAAATGATGCAGACCTCCGAATCCGTTATGTTCCGGCAGATACTGCAGGCGCGTACGCGTTCTTTGACCTCCAGCAGTGCAGTTGCAAGTTGGGATACTTCTTTTTTCGGCATTTTGAGAATATGTGCGGCCAGACGCCGCGCACTCTTACGGCCGATAGTGGGAAGCTTTGCGAACTGCTCAATCAGTATTTCCACCGACTCTGAGGCGAACTGCATTAATCAGAGTCCAAACTTGGAGAGGTCCATATTTTTCGGCAGAAAGTTGCCGGCCTGATCGCGGAGTTCGTTCTGTGCGGCTTCGCCAGCTTCTTCAAGGGCTTTGTTGACGCCTGCTATGATGAGGTCCTGCAGCAGTTCTATGTCCTCAGGGTCGACGATATCGGGATCCAGCTCAACCTTGACAATGCGTTGGGATCCGGTGGCAGTCACCTTGATCATGCCGCCGCCGGCTTCTGACGTGGCTGTGATTCGACCGACCATCTCCTGCACATTGGCCATCTGCTTTTGCATTTCGGCCATTTTTTTGAAAATATTTGACATAGTTGTATTGCTGCTTAGGATGTGGGATTGTTCGCCAAGTGAAGGTCAAAGGCTTCGGTGAGCAGCCGTAGGCCTGGGAATTGCCTCTTCAGGTTTTCTATTTCAGTATCCCAATCGGGTTTCATTGAGGGAAACAATTCCGGTCTAACGACGAAATCAACCTCAAGGCCGTTAAGGACGGAAATCGTCTGCATGGATTTTTTAATGGTTTCCAGCATACTTGCATCTCTAGCAACGTCTCTGACAATATCGTTGGCAACGGCGACCTTCAGAGTATTGCTATACGTGTTTATGGCGCGGGAGTCCATCATGGTCTGGACGCCTTGAACATTGTCATGTTTGGCCAGGATTGTCAAAACCTGCGACCAGGCCTCCTGGAGATCTGGCTGGGGGTTTTCATTGGGCCGAGGTTTTTCCTGCTGCGTCCGGGCGGGAGAGTGATACGTTTGCTCGGGGGTGGTTTTTTTTCGTTGATGGCGATCCAGGGCGGATTCACCTCCAATTGCATGGGATTGGGGGGCGCTCTTCTGTGGAGTGTCAGGACTGGGGCCGGCATTGCGGGGAGGGGAGGGAGAAGGGGCGGGTTTAGTACCGGAGGGGGGAATGTGTCTGGGAGGAGGAGCGGATTGTGTGGGCGGTGGCATCGCAGTTAAGGTAACCGGTGCTTGCCCAGGTGTCTGCTGCACCATACGCTCCAGACGGCGAATCTGTGCCAAAGCGTCTGACAGATCGACACTGTTCCCCAGTCGTACCATTTTGATCATGGCCAGCTCTACTGCTAGACGGGGAGAGGTAGAAGTTGGCAGTCTGTTCTGGGTTTCATCAATGACCATCAGGATGCGGAGCAGCACGGTTTCGGTAAAATCCTTGGCAGCTTCTGCATACTGTGACCGCAATCTTTTACTAACATCAACCAATGCATCCGTCCCTAGAGTCACGGTGATCAACAGGTTACGTACATGTTCTGCTAGACCGTTGAAAAACTCTCTCACATCGTGTCCATCTGACATGATTCGTTCAGCAAGGCTGAGTATGGGACCCGCTGCTTGCTGCGCTATATGCCGAGTAGACTCGAAATACAACTCTGCGTCTACCACGCGCAGTGCGCTGGCCAAAGTGGAGTACGTCAGGTTTGATCCACAAAGTGCCACAGCCTGATCAAAGACGCTGAGTGCATCGCGCAGGGCACCGTCGCCTTTGTTAGCAATGAGATGAAGCGCGTCTTCATCTGCGGTGATCCCTTCAATGTTGCAGATTTTGCCCAGATGATCAACAATATCCTTTGTTGGAATACGCCGAAAATCGAAACGCTGGCAACGGGACAGGATAGTTGGAAGAACTTTATGTGGCTCTGTTGTCGCAAAAATAAAGAGGATGTGTGGTGGAGGCTCCTCTAATGTTTTCAGGAGCGCATTGAAGGCCGCAGTGGTGAGCATGTGTACTTCATCAATGATATACACCTTGCGGCGCCCTCCTTGTGGTGGAACTCGAACATTTTCGCGTAACTCGCGGATATCTTCCACGCGGTTGTTAGAGGCCGCGTCAATTTCAAAGATATTTAGGCTTTGCTGCGTTTCGAAGTCTTTACAGGAGCCACAATCCAGACAGGGTTCGACTTCTTCGTCGGACTTCTTTGTACAGTTAATAGCCTTTGCCAGGATTCTGGCTGCAGTAGTTTTTCCTACACCACGAGGCCCGGTAAAGAGGTAAGCATGAGCAAGTCGTCCTAGTTTGAGTGCATTTATTAGTGTTTGGACCACATGTGACTGTGCCACGAGGTCCCCAAAGACCTGTGGGCGGTATTTACGGGCGGTAACTAAGTACTGCGATTCTGCCATGGACTTATGTCACTGCGGTATATACGGGCCAGACCATCCCATGATGCAACAAAAGTGTTTCTAAGGGGTTCGGACGGAAAACGAGCTTTTTGCGATGCGTACTGCGTCGGGGAGGTTGCTTGAGCAACGTTACGGGCTCATGATTTTTCTTCTTAAACAAGGATTGGGGTAAATTTCATGTCTTTAAGGGTTACCTGGAACAGCGAAAACGATGCTAAGGCTGCGATTCTGGATGGCAGGATTGATAGTTCGAACACAGTACTCTTCAAGCAATCTATTCTTGAGGGCACCACGGATGAGGATCGTGTGCTCATCCTAGAGTTTAGCAAGGTTAATTTCATCAGCAGTGCAGGCCTGCGGGTTGTTCTCGAGCTTGCGAAAGCATTCAGGCCTCCCAAAGCCTTTTCTGTTTGCGGCTTGTCTTTTGCGGTACGGGAGGTATTTGAGATCAGCGGATTTGATCAGATTGTAAATGTCTACGAAACGCTGGAGGAGGCACAGTCCAAGCACTGAACGCTGCAGTTCATAACGGTTCACTCCGATACTCTCGTTGTCCAATGTAACGAGAGACGTGGATATTTGAAAGACAAAAGCTATTGGTCATGGTCATGCCAGAGTCTATTTCCAGCGCGATTTCTATACAGGATCGTGCTTCGGTTCTGCATCCTTTCACGTCACTGGGTACGCACAAGCCCATGGTATTCACACGTGGGGAGGGTGTGTGGGTATTTGACGAGCACGGGAATCGTTTTCTGGAGGGTATAGCAGGGTTGTGGTCAGCTTCGCTCGGATTTAGTGAGGGTCGGCTGGCCGATGCAGCCTATCGGCAGTTCCAGGAACTGCCATTCATGCATATGTTTGCTTCGACGAGCCATCCGCCTGGTGTCGCCTTGGCGAAGGAGTTACTCCGTATAGCTCCGGTACCTATGGCCAAGGTGTTTTTTGCAAACTCGGGATCAGAGGCAGTCGATTCAGCTGTAAAAATGATCTGGTTCTTCAATAACGCACTGGGGCGCATAAAGAAGAAAAAGATTATTGCCCGTCGGGACGCCTACCATGGTTCATTGATTGCTTCTTCAAGCCTGACTGGACTACCAAAAAACCACAAACTATTTGATCTTCCGCTCCCGGGGTTTTTGCACACCGCCAAACCTCATTACTACCGATGTGCACATGAAGGTGAGTCGGAAGAGTCGTTTGGAGCCAGATTGGCTTCGGAGCTGGACGCACTGATCATGCGGGAGGGGCCGGAGACGGTAGCGGCATTCTTTGCTGAACCAATCATGGGGGTGGGAGGTGTGATTGTTCCACCAAAGGGTTATATCAAAGCGATTCAGCAAGTTCTGAGGAAGCACGATGTATTATTGGTTGCTGATGAGGTAATATGCGGATTCGGTCGGACCGGAAATATGTGGGGCAGTCAGACTGTCGGTATGGAGCCGGATATACTGGTGACAGCCAAGGCACTTTCCGCTTCCTATTTGCCGATTTCTGCAGTCATGGTCAATCAGAGAATTTATGACGCTTTAGAGTCGGGGAGTGATGAGGTTGGTGTTTTTGCCCATGGGCTGACTTATACGGGGCATCCTGTTTCTGCTGCTGTAGCTCTCGAGTGCCTGAAGATCTATGAAGAAAGGAATATCGTGGACCATGTACGCACTGTCGGTGCCCAGCTCCACAATGGCTTGCGCGACCGTGTCGCCCTCCACCCGCTTGTTGGGGAGGTACGTGGAAAAGGATTGATGGCAGGTGTAGAATTGGTTGCAGATAAGCGCACACGCGAGCAGTTTCCGTCATCACTCGGAATGGGGACAAAACTTCGGGCAGAAGCAATAAACCGTGGTCTGATTCTCCGGGCCATGGGAGACACTGTGGGGATTTCCCCGCCGCTTATCCTTACGGAAGATGAGGTGGAATTCCTGTTAGCTACGCTGTGTGAGGCATTGGATGCTACACAAGCCCATGTGCCTGCTTAGCCACTCGGGCACGTGTTGAGGCTTATGGGTACGCCTAATTTGTCAGCGCTTCTATGGTACAGATACTGACTGCAGTATCCGGGACTGGGTATAGACGATCATTCATGAGCACGATCCTACCGTAGATCGCGGTGGGCGAACGATTTGGAGCAACCGGACACGGCTCCGGTCGAATATTGTTGATTGTTTTTTATTGTCGCCGACGCCGTCCGTTGATTATCACTGGATTTCTAGGCGATTTCGTCTCCCCGCTTCTTTCAAGATTCATGGGAGTGGTGTGCCTGACGGGATCGTATCTATCTCCACTTAACTCAAACGCGAAACTGGCGTAAGGTCTCAATAACTGAACTTCCCCCCTTTTTTGTTTCCCCAATATACGATATTTCCCACCAGCTT
>CAZCYQ010000002.1:0-128471 GCA_964503085.1 uncultured Rhodothermaceae bacterium
GCCAAAATCGGCCTGTGGCTGCAACAAAAACAGTTTTTATGTCAAAGTCGGGTTTAGGCGTGACCACATGGAGTATGGCTATATTCCAGACTTTGTCATGTAGCACGTTTTATGTTCTCCCAGTGATGATAAGTCGTGCACCTCCTGAGATCGTTCTCCCAGCCTTGGAAATTTCGGGCAGTCCTGTCCTAAAATACCATTCGAGAACCCCATCCCTGGATCACGTATGATCTGATCACGGTTCCCGGACAAGTGCAATTACGCCAACTCAGATGCAGGCAACATATTGTGGATCAAATCATGGATGTTGCGCAGAGCAGCGTCCAGTTTTTCCGGTTGGCGCCCCCCGGCTGTTGCAAGATCCGGTTTACCACCCCCGCCACCGCCAATCTGGCGTGCTAATTGATTAACAATAGCCCCTGCTTTCACGCCCTTGCGTAACAGGTCGTCCGTAACAACCGCTACCAGGTAGGCTTTTTGCCCTCCCGGATCACATGTACCTATGACGCCCACGCTAGAAGGGCTGAGTCGGAGGCGAAGCTCCTGCCCCTGTGACCTCAGCATCGCCATATCTGTATCGTCAATGCGCCCAGCGACTACATTGACCCCATTCAGGACAAACACATTATCCAGCAGTCTATCTACCTGGACTGCTAGACGTGCGTGGCGAAGCTGCTCCAGCTCCTTCTGCAGTGAGCGGTTCGTTTCCAGAAGCTCTGCTACAGATTCTTCAACGGGGCGCTTCGAACCCTTGAATTGCCTCTTGGTGCGCGTAAGCATTTCCCGCTCCTGCGTAACCAAATCAACGGCATCAATCCCCGTGATGGCCTCTACACGACGAATACCCGCGGCAACGGATCCTTCAGATTGGAGGAGAAAGAGTCCGATCTCGCCAGTTGCGCCAACATGTGTGCCCCCGCACAATTCCACGGAAAAATCCGAATCAAATGTGACCATACGTACAAAATCCCCGTACTTCTCGCCAAAGAGCGCCGTGGCACCACGTGCCAGCGCCTCCCTGTAGGGTACTTCGTCCTCGATTTCCGCTAAAATATTTCGCTGTACCTGCTCATTAACCCGATTCTGCACACGTCTTAGGTCCTCTGGACTAACTCGTTCGTAGTGACTGAAATCAAACCGCAAATGCCCTGCTGCTACGAGCGAACCCTTTTGCTCTACCCCAGGCCCAAGCGTCTCTTTTAGAGCTGCGTGCATCAGGTGCGTTGCTGTGTGATGTTTCGCAATGCGCTGCCGACGCACTTGATCCACACTGGCGATGACCTCACACTCCAGACTAGACGGGAAACGTTCAACCTTGTGCAAAATCTGATCTTGCCACACCTGAGTATCAGTTACAGGAATAACCTCACCATCAAAATTGAGCGTACCCGTATCTCCAACCTGCCCCCCTTTTTCCGCATAGAATGGGGTGCTGTCCAGTATAATAACCCCTGCATCTACATCAGACCCAATAACACGCGCACCTTCTAGTGTTGTCACTTCATAACCAACGAACCTCTTCCTTGTGTCTGATTGCTGCTCCTGAGTTCTGATAACTACATCTGGCTTGAACCGCGAAACTGCCTCTATCGTGCTGCCAATTTGAAGGCGAGCACGGTGCTTCTGCTCTGCCATCAGTTCTTCAAACCTGGGCATATCCACACGGCGACCGTGTTCACGCGCCATTAATTGCGTGAGATCAACTGGAAAACCGTAAGTATCATGCAGTAAAAACGCAATCTCCCCAGGTATCCGGCTCAATCTGGCTACCGAAATAAAAGACTGTAACCTATCGGTATTGGTCGTATAGGCTTTTTTCAACAGATCCTGGATGAACACATCCTCCTGAAAGCCCTTAATACAGTCCTCCCAATTACTTGAAGAGAGTTTGTCTAAGTACGCACAAACCGAATCAAACAGTTTCAGTCCGCGCCCCAACGTTCGCAGAAAAGCTCGTTCCTCTCCCCGGATACTCTCGGTTATGAATGCCGACTTTTCCCCCAAGTTCGGAGAGACTTCTCCAAGTGATTTTATGACCGCCGGCACTAAACGACAAAGAAATGGCTCCTTGAGATTAAGCGTAGTATACCCGTAGCGAACTGCTCGTCGCAAAATTCTGCGAATTACGTATCCCCGTCCCACATTACCCGGAGTAACTCCATCCGCAATAGCGACTGCAATGGCACGGATATGATCCACTACAACCCGCATAGCGACTCGGATACTGTCCGAGTCCAGAGCGGGTTCTATGTCGTCGTACCCTCGAATACCGGCGATCGGCGTTAATCGGGCCACCTCACTCAAAAGCTCGCTGAAAGCATCCGTATCATAGGTGCTGATCTTGCCCTGCATAATGGCCGCAAGGCGTTCGAGCCCCATACCCGTATCTACATGGCGTGCTGCCAAGGGCACAAGCCCTTGATCTGCTTGCGCATTGTACTGAATGAACACCAGGTTCCACAACTCAATCACTGTGGAGAGATCCTTGTTTACACATTCGCTCCCGGGTATCTGCTCACGCTGTTCCTCTGAACGAAGGTCAATGTGGATTTCTGAGCAAGGACCGCACGGCCCGGTCTCCCCCATCATCCAGAAATTATCCTTCGAGTTGCCATATAAAACATGTTCTCTGGGTAAATAGCGTCTCCACAGGTCTGCGGCTTCCTCGTCTGAAGGCAAACCCAAGTCAACATCCCCAGCGTGGACCGTGGCATAAAGCCGATCCGCGGGCAGTCCCCACTTCTCTACAAGTAGTTCCCAGGCCAAGTCAATTGCCTCCTTCTTGAAGTAATCACCGAAGCTCCAGTTACCCAGCATTTCGAAGAAGGTGTGGTGATACGTATCGTGCCCCACTTCTTCAAGATCGTTATGCTTGCCAGAAACTCGAAGGCATTTTTGCGTATCTGCGGCTCGGACATATGACCGTGACTCTTCCCCCAAAAAGATTTCCTTGAATTGGGCCATGCCTGAGTTGATGAACAGCAGCGTGGGATCATCCAAGGGTACAAGAGACGCACTGGGAACAATCGTATGCCCCTTTTCCTCAAAGAAATCTAGGAATTCCTTCCTAACCTGGGATATACTGCGATTTTTTACCATTAAGGTGGATCATATCATATCCTCCGTGGAACGATTGATCAATGGATCTTGTGCCTGCCAGCGTAGTGCATCCACCTAACTTTGGAATTCTTGTATTTATAACACGAACTGTAACATCGGTCCAACACCGTACGTAGGCAAATCTAGTCCGTCAAAAACCGAAACCAGTTGGAATATCGCCATGCGCTCATACCTGAAACCCATCCCCCTTGCTGTACTGTTACTTGTCGCTGCCCCAGTCAGTGCGCAGGTTCAGCTTACGCCGATCAGCGAAAAGTTTTCTGCCAACCAAGTCGACAACCTTATGCTCAGCGTAGTAGATGCTGACGTGACGGTGACCACATCCAATGCATCCAGCGTGACTGTTAATGTCACCGTTGACGGCCGCGACCGTGACAAAGCAATGGAGTACTATGAAAAACAAAATTTCAGCGTGGCCCTTGAAGGTGGAGCATTACATGTCGTCTCAAAACCAGAACAGAATCTCGGGGAATTCTTCAATTGGCGCAACCCAATAGATATTAGTGTTATGATCAACATGCCAGCTGATGTGCCCTCGAGCATCCGCACGTCTGATGGCAACCTAGCTATTGAGGAATTGACCTCCGGTGCAAAGATCAAAACCAGTGATGGCGATATAAAGATTGGTCAAATCTCGGGAGGAGACATTGTGATCCAAACCTCAGATGGTAATATCGCGGCCGACTTGCTACAGGGACCATCTGTATCGATCAAGACTAGCGACGGAAACCTCATGCTCGGGGAACTCATCGGAGATAGCGTTCGCGCCCAAACCTCCGACGGAGACATAAAAATTGAAATGGTATCTGGGGAGTTTGAGGCGAGAACATCAGATGGTGATCTCAGCATCCGCAATATGGTGTCTTCCCGTGCTGTAGCGCAAACTTCGGATGGTGACATCAGGGTTAGCAACATTACAGGGAGTCTCACGGTCCGTACCAGCGACGGAGATGTAGAACTTGAACTGGTTGATCCAGGAGATATATCCGTATCCGTTGGCGATGGCGATGCGCTTGTTTCGATACCCGCCGACATCTCGACCACACTTGATGTGAGAACAAGTGATGGCGATGTGGAGATGGATGCATTCTCGAATTTCTCGGGTAATATTGCAAATTCGAGAGTTACCGGCGACCTTAATGGCGGTGGACCGACGATTCGCGTGCGTACATCTGATGGGGATGCAGTAATGCGAAGCCTCCGGCGTTAAGAAACTGCTCATTTCAGTTGAGCAGGCATTGACCCCGGCCTGATTTCTACTGAGCTGGAACGAGTTTTTCGGGAGCTTCCACTGTGATGACAAAGTGAGGCTGCGCCCTCCGCGGGATTCCGTGCGATGTGGCTCCTCTGAATCCAGTAGATGGCCTGGCGTTGAGCTCTTCTTCCAAGGATTGATCAAATCTCCATGCAAACCTGAAAAAAGCTGCCTGGGACAGGATCAGGCAGTCTGCATATCCTGCACGGTGCGACTGGAATTGATTCGAAGGAAGGCAGCCATCAGCGCGGGTAAGAGCAACATCAGGATTGCAGTTGTAACCATGATGCCAACACCTAATGAAGCCGCAAACGGGGTCAGGTATTGTGCTTGAATTGCGGGCTCCAGAATAAGCGGCACAAATGCCAGGAATGTGGTCACTGACGTTAGCATAATGGGACGAAAACGACTCTTGGCGCCTTCAATAATCGCCTGTCTTGGTGTACTTCCCTCTCGAATGCGTCGATCAATCGAGTCAATCATTACTAACGCATCGTTCACGATGACCCCGCTAAGTCCAAAAAAGCCCAAGAAAGAAGCAGCACTGAGTGGAAGACCGAGTACCAGGTGACCAAGGATGACGCCAATGAGGCCAAATGGTACGATGGCCATCATTAGGAATGGTTTACGGTAGGAGCGCAGAGGGATCGCCAGCAACGCATATATCGCCAGCATAGCAAGGATAAATCCGCGGTTGAGTGCATCCAAGGACTCAAGTTGTTGTTGCTGTTCCCCTCCGAAGGAATAGGTTAGCTCGGGATCGGAAGCGATTATATCTGGGAGGAATCTATTTTCAAGAATCTCGTTGGCCTGTGACCCGGAGATCACCTCATCATTCACATCTGCCGTCACAGTAACAATTCGTTGTCCATCTTTCCGCCGAATAACCGGTGAGGATGCTCCCATTGTCATCGTGGCGACTTGATGGATCGGCACCTTCCCATCTGGTTGCGTCTGGATCAAATATCCCTCAACATCCGTGATTGCTTCCCGCTCGCTAGCGGGCAGACGCGTATAAACTCGGACTTCTTCTTCGCCACGTTGCAGTCTAACCGTCTCCACTCCAAAAAAAGCTGAACGCACCTGTCGGGCCAGATCTTCAACAGTGAGACCCAATGTTCGCGCTTCAGGTTGCAACTCCAGCTGAATCTCCCTGACACCAGGGGCGTGATCCGATCGGATATCAAATACACCGGCCACACTATATAGGTTATTCACAACTGAATCGGCAGCAATGATCAGGCGCTCCGGGTTTGGATGAGATAACACAACCTCCACAGGATTCCCTAGGTTGATGACCTCTCCGCTGAAAGCAATTCCCCGAACATAGGGCAGGAATCCAACCTCTTCCCGCCAAGCCTGCATGACCGTGATAGTGGACATATCCCGTTGCTGCGCACTCAGTAACTTGAATTCAATACTGGCAATATGTGACTGGGGGTTCATGGTAGCGGCTGGATCAAGTCCTCCTCCCTCTACACGAGGGCCTTGACCTATCACTATGACTACTCCCGCCAGCAATGAAGAGGCTCCCTCTGGTCTTTCCTGATCCAGGCGTTCAATCACCCGTATACCGGCAGCTTCCAGCTCCATTGCAACTTCAAGAGTTCTCTCCGCAGGTGTTCCCTCCGGCATTTCAAGCGTAGCAGTGACAAAATCACCCTCTACTACCTCGGCAAGTGTAGTCGGAATCACGCCCGCTGGAACCAGCGACAAACAGAGTACAAACAAACCGAGGGTTCCCGACATAATGATTGCGGGATAATCCGTAGCAAAGCGGAGGGCACGATTCAGCGGGCCCTGCAGAAACTTGTTCAGCCCTCGACTAACATGGGCTCGGATACGAAAAAGGAATTTATCTACAAAATTGGATGGCGTCCATTTTGGGCCTGGCAGGTGAGACAGATGCCTGGGTAGAATGAAAAGTGCTTCACCGAGAGAAATAACCAGCATGCCAATAATGATCGCTGGCAATGCAAACCACACTTCTCCAATACCGCCCGGAATAAAAAGCAAGGGGGTGAACGCCGCAATTGAAGTGAGGACCGCGAAGGTTAATGCCGTCTTGATCCTTCGCGTTCCCCGAATTGCAGCGACCGGTCCAGGAAGACCTGTCATACGCTGAGAGTAGACTCGTTCGGCTACGACAATGGCATCGTCAACAATAATGCCAATTGCCAGAACGAATGCGAAAAGTGACTTATCGTTTATTGATATATCAAGCCACAGCATGACCGCCAATGCGCCTACGCCAGAGGTGATCAGACCGAGAATAACCCATATTGCAAGCCGGATCTCAAGAAAGAGGGCCAGCGCAATGAATACCAGGATGAAGCCCAGAAAACCATTTCGAACCAATAGATCCACGCGCTCTGCATAAACAGGAGAATCATCGTTCCATACGGTAATCCCAATTTCGTCGGGGAATGAAGGCAGGATTACATCCCGAATATGCTCATTGACTGCATCGGAAATCGCTTTAACATTCTCGCCCTCTCCTCGATAGATCTCTACGAAAGCTGCTGGCATGCCCTGATGACGAACAATCGTATTGGAATCCTGGAACTCGTCCCGGATAGTTGCAATGTCTCTGAGACGCACAACCGTTCCATCGTCTTGAGCAATAATGACGACTTCCTCAAAATCAAGTTGGTTATAATTCTGACCAATAGTCCGTACACGGACCTCGGACTCCCTTGTGTCAATGCTCCCGGCAGAAAGGTTGAGTGAGCTCTGGCGGACAGCGTAGGCAATGTCTTCCAGCGTCAATCCGAGTGCACGTAATGTAGCAAGTGATACTTCAATAGAGATCTCATAATCCCTCGTGCCACTGACTTCGACGAGAGATACGCTCGGCAATGTTTTTAATTCATTTTTGACTTGATAAGCAAGTTCTTTCAACGCACGCTCGGTCGCATCACCAAAGAGCACCAATCGAACCACGCTGGTACGGTTATCCATTTCCCTAAACTGGGGGCGCTCCGCCGAAGCCGGAAAAGATTGAATTTGTCCGACAACAGCTTGCACCTCGTCCATCGCCTCACTTATATTCGTACCGGTCCTCCACTGAATTCTCACGGATGCCACCCCTGGAGCAGCCAAAGATCTGATTGCCTTGACATCCTCCAGTGTCTCAATTTGCTCTTCAATCTTAACAATGATGGATTCTTCAATCTCTTCTGGCGTAGCCCCGGGATAGGCTATGAAGACCTCAATCATGTTAAAGGAGACTGTTGACCAGGCTTCCTTCTCCAGGCCTCCAAGCGATACGAGGCCCAAGGCAATGATGCCAAACATCAACAAGTTGGGGGCAATCCGATTACTCGCCATGTAGGCGATTGGCCCTGCTGACTCACCTGAATAGGGACCCTTCTGATTCATCAGCGCAATCCGATTCTAGGGTCTGTAAACAACACGTAGGAGAAGGACTGATCAACTTTGGACTGGATACTCATATTGCTCGGGTCACTGTTGATCAGAATTTGGAAATACCCCCTCACTGTGTTCATAAATGCAATGCCCAGATTGCATGATCTCGGTAGGCTATAATTCCCTTATAATTGGGTCCGTACTGCCATCCCATCAATGGCTGCCTGGATTCCGCTTACCACTACTTGTTGCCCTTCCTCGAGTGTCCCAGTAAGAAATACCTCATCCTCTGAACGCTGCAAAACTCGTACAGGAACACGGCTAAGCACATCGTCGCGCACGACCCATACCTCAGAATCCGGTTTGAGAGCTGATCGCCGTACTCTGAAATATTGGTCCGGTATTATCCCGTCAATTTCGACATTCACAAACTTACCTATTAAGAGAGGTGGAACGCTGTTCGACTGCGTGAAATCTTCCGTGTCCAAGGCTAATCCAGCTGTGAACGGATTGGGCACACGAATGACCACCTCTATCGTGCGCGTCTGCCTTTTTAGGGCTGCTTCCGCACGATCTACATAACCCGCCCACGAATAATGCTGTTCACCATACTTCGCGATCACACGCGTGGAAATCCGCCTGTTTTGGGTGCTTGGTCTCAATCCCCAAAGTCCGGGGATCAGCGCTGCGCTTTCGTCAGGGAGTGGTACTACAACCTCAACGGTATCGATACTATATAAGTGCCCTACACTTTGGCCTGCTGCCACGAACTGTCCTACCGTTATGGACTCGCTCAAAACGGCCGCCGTAAAGGGACTGTAAATGGCAACCCGGGATAGATGTAATTCGGATTCAACGAGCTCGGCCTGGTCCCTACTCAGCGCGGCCTGAGCAGCTGCAATTTGAGGTTCCCATAATGCCAAGGGGCTGGGTTGTACAGTACTTTCCTCATCTTTCCTTCTCTCGAACTGTGCCTTCGCAATATTGGATTCTGCCGTCACACGCATCAACTCAACTTCTTGAGCGGCTACATTAGCGCGTGCCCGATCCACTCTACCCAAGTAATCTGCATCATCAATTCGGAACAGAACCTCACCCGAGGATACCAGTCCTCCACTTTGAAAGGTGGGATTTACCCATACAACTCTGCCGGAGATTTCCGCCGTCACATCTACTTCAGCATATGGGCGTACAGTGCCTCCTCCATGTATCGGGATAGGTCCCTCTCCGCTCATAACGGAATCGGTAGTTACAAACGGGGCACGTGAGGGAATAGCCTGACGGGCAGTTTCGGGTCTTCGGGCTATGAGAATCGCGGCTATGACCGTACATCCGACAAGGATAATGCCGGCAACCAAAAAGCTAAGTCTTCTACCCATTGAATCGTGTGATATTTTCAGACTCTTCCTGCTGGCATAAAAGGCTCTCTTTCTCTTTGAGAGGATCGGTCACTTTCGGATGCCTCTTGGATATGCAAATATTTTGGCAATTAAATACCGGTACTGATCAAGCGAAACCTGCCCCAGAGCCCACTCTGAACTTATGATAAACGCGATAAATCCCGATAATTTCTCATTGAAGGAGGTCTGCCGAATCTGTAATCTATGCGCTGTGCACCGAAATTAGCCAGAGATCACTTTTCATGTACACAATATTACAACCCAGAATCTTGCCACCCTCATCTCGAGAATTTACAAAACAGCGTTACATAAAACAGCACGCGCAATCATGTTCGGAGGCTTCCATCATTTCAAAGAAATGTGGATGCCCAACTAAAAATGGGGCATCCCCAAGCACAATTCGGAAAACGATTAACCCTTATGGATAAGGAGGGGGCGTGCAGGATATGCACGTTATAGGCACTCTATCACTACTGCTGTTCCCCCACCCGTGCCGTGGCAAAGAGCTGCAAGACCTAGTGATTTTCTACGAGTCCTGAGTGCGTGTAGGAGCGTCACGACAACCCTGGCCCCTGAACATCCGATTGGATGTCCTAAGGCAATAGCACCACCATTCACATTTAGTATCCCGGGATCAATTCCAAGATCACGAACGAAAAGCACCGTACTTAAAGCAAACGCCTCGTTATTTTCATATAGATCTATGTCATCCACGCACATGCCAGTCACCCCTAGTGCACGCCGGGCTGCCTCGGCAGGAACCTCTATGAACCGGTCCCATGTTCCGGCTGCCCATGCGCTACCATGTATACGGGCTATCGGCCGCAGACTGTAATCTCTCACGAACTTTCCACTGGCAAGAAGAAGTGCTGCGGCTCCATCGCTTATTTGACTGCTGTTGCCCGCGGTCAGTAGTCCATCCTGTAAAAAAACAGGACGCAAATCGGCAAGTGTTTCTACAGTTGTGCCCGAGCGAATCCCCTCGTCCTGCTCTAGATTGCCCTTCCTTGTAGGGATTGGGGTGATTTCGGCATCGAACCCGCCATTCAATGTCGCTCTGTGTGCCCGGGAATGAGATTCTGCAGCTACGGCATCCAGTTCTCGGCGGCTTACGCGGAGCGCCTGTGCCAAACGCTCCGCCTGTAACCCCATAGCTTCACCGCTTGTGGGATCTGATAACCCATCCCTGTATAAAAGGTCTACCACCGCTTCCCCCTGTCCAGGAAGATACTTATACCCCCATCTGGCACTGCTGGAGAGAGCAAACCCTGTATCCGACATAGATTCCACACCTCCCGCCAAGACCAAGTTTGAAGCACCCGACTGGATAAATGCCGTTCCAGCAATCAGGCTCATCATGCCAGAAGAACATACCATATCAATGCCAACTGCATCAACGGAGTGAGGGATGCCTGCAAGCTTTGCTGCTTGTCGGGGAACAAGCTGTCCATGACCACCTTTCAGAACATGGCCCATCAAAATCAAATCGGGTGACAAGTCTGAAACTACGGACTGATCCAGTGCTGACCGAAGAATCGGTGCTGCAATTTTCGCCGGACTCAACGAGCGGAACGCCCCACCAAAACGACCAATTGGGGAACGTGTGGCACTCAAAATAAAGACATCATTCATCTTGGTCGGCATTTAATCCGTGGCGTCTTGTAATCGGGCAATAACCGCTTCTGTATCCTGGGTCGGCAGATCACATGTGCTCCCATGACATACATGTATTGCCGGCTCATTACTGCCCCCGAAGACCGGACGTGAAAGAATCACGGCATTGGGAGCATAAATTCGTCTAAGGGCCGATAACATCTCCTGCGTTCCAACAAGACTGCGGGCTCCCGAAACCAGCACCTCGCTGCTGGGACCCAACGCATAGTCCAAGGCAGACAACGCTGCATTAAAGCCATCAGGGTAGTGCCGCAATCCCGCCGAATGCGCGGCAATCGCGTCATGCCCAGCGGCTTCCAGTTCAGTCTTGCCGGTTATGCGTCCTAAGCGTAACAGATTCATCATCATTACAGCACCGCCTGCCGGGAGTGCGCTGTCAAATGATTGCTTTGGGCGCATCAGGAGTGCCTCGCTGTCCTGTGCAGTCAGATAAAAGCCCCCCTCTTCATCTCCGAATTCAGCTAATACTGTTTGTGTGAGCCTCATCGCCCACAAACAATAGTTCTCTTCGCCGGTAGCTTCATAAAGTGCCAGGAGTCCCATGACCATATAGGCATAATCATCCAGCATGCCCGTTATTGCAGCTTCTCCCTCACGCCATCGATGCAGCAGTCTGCCTGGCTCCGGTACCATGTGTGCTTCAATGAATTGTGCGCATTTTACAGCACGGCGAATCAAATCGGCATCGTTCAACACCGTACCACACCGCGCCAGAGCGGCAATCATGAGTCCATTCCAGTCTGCTAACACCTTATCATCAAGGAGCGGACGTATACGCTGCGCGCGAAGATCGAATAGCTGCCTGGAGGCCACGAACAGACGCGCACTATCCGAAAGATCATCCCCCGGAGAACGATAAAGGATGTTGTTACCGGAACGATCTCCGGTAGCTTCATCAATATAATTACCTGTTTCAGTAAGATTGAATGCACCTGTGACAAGCCTTGCGGCTGCTGGATCCAGCACACTACGCACTTCATCCATACTCCAGACATAGTATTTACCCTCGACTCCTTCAGAATCTGCGTCCTCTCCGGTACAATAGGTGCCTTCGGTATTCTGTAGTTCACGGCGAACGTACTCCAGTATGCTCCGAACTGTCTGCTCATACTCCAGACGTCCAGTTGCCTGAAATGCCTCAAGGTAGACTAGTGCCAGGAGCGCCTGATCATATAGCATCTTTTCGAAATGCGGCAAGCGCCACACTGGATCCGTACTGTAGCGGTGGAAACCCCCACCTATTTGATCAAACATCCCCCCTCGACGCATCTGCTGAAGCGTATGTTCAACCATTTGCAGTGCGCGAGTATTTCCTGTACGATTCCAATAGCGCAGTAAGAATCTCAGACGTTCCGGGGACGGAAATTTGGGGGCATGACCAAATCCACCATTGACTGAGTCAAATTGTTGCTCATGGTACTTGAATGCTGCATCAAGGACCTGTACAGATAACTCCCCTCCCGCAAGATCAAGCGTTGAGGCATTCTGCAACGCACCTAAAAAGTTATCCGCGATTTTCTCCAGCGCGGACCGATCCTCCTGCCACATTTCTGCTATACGTGGAATGATCTGCAGCATACCATCGCGTCCATAGCGCCCGGTCTTGGGGATATATGTACCTGCAAAAAATGGGCGCATGTCCGGCGTCATCATTATGGAGAGTGGCCATCCACCACGCCCGGTGGCAACCTGACAGGCGCTCATATAGATGCTATCCACATCTGGACGCTCCTCACGGTCAACCTTGATGTTAACGAATGTGTCGTTCAGCAATTGGGCCACTTCTGTATCCTCAAACGACTCGTGCTCCATTACATGGCACCAATGGCACGTCGCATACCCGATTGAGAGAAATATTGGTCGATCAGTTGTCCGGGCAGTTGCAAAAGCCGCATCTCCCCAAGGCCACCAGTTAACCGGGTTATCCTTGTGCTGGAGAAGATATGGGCTCTTTTCGGAAGCCAAACGGTTGCTCATGATGCTACAAGACCTATGCCTACATCCATCACGTTTGTATGTGTGGGGCCGGTGATCAGAAGTTGTTTCGTGGCACGGAGGCAGTTATATGCATCATTCGCTTCAAGGGCCGCGTACGGATCTACTCCGTGCGCCAATGCCACCGGAACCGTGTTCGGGGTTACCCATCCCCCCGCAGCATCCGTAGGCCCATCAATCCCATCCGTACCGCCAGAAAGCAGCACAGCATCCAAAGATGCCCCCTCGAGTACACATGCTGCGGCCAATGCTAGCTCCTGGTTGCGTCCACCCTTCCCATTACCCCGTACGGTAACCGTGGTTTCACCACCCCAAATAAAACATTGACCCGGTTTTAGACGCAAGACACGTCGCGCCATGGCTGCTCCCACTTCCCGTGCTTCACCGCATACATCATGATCCACCGATACAACCTCGAATCCCATAGTTTGAGCGGCAGCTTTTGCTGCTTTCAATGCGTTAACATTTGAGGCCAACAGCCGAAAAACTGACTGTTCCAAAAGCTTCGTGTTTGGCTTCGGTGTATCTGGCAAGCTACCTTCAATTCCATGTTGCAGATACTGGTGCACTTCCGTTGGAAGTTGCAAATCCAATCTCTGGATTATTTCTGTCGCGTCCTGCCAAGTAGTTGGATCACCCACCGTAGGCCCGCTCCCAATTACCGAGCTATCATCACCAATAACATCCGAGACAGCTAATGTGACCACATGTCCCGGCCACGCTGCTTCTGCAAGACGTCCCCCCTTTATGGCAGATAGATGCTTGCGGATCGTATTCAACTGATGTATATCCGCACCGCTCTGCAAAAGCATCTGGTTTACCGTTCGAATATCCTGCAGAGATAAGCCATTGATCGGAGCACTCCACAACGCCGAAGCCCCACCGCTGAGTAACACGATGAGTGTATCGTCCCGCTCACAATCTTTCGCGACATTGAGAGCACGCTCCGCCGCACGCTGACTATTGATATCGGGGATTGGATGTCCACCTTCGAAAATCCTTATCGCTGCAGGGCGTGCAAATTGATCTGGGAAGGAGTCCTTGTATCCGTGCGGTACAACTACCTCGCCCTCAAATGAGGCATTCGGGAAGCATTGCTCCAGTGCTGCTGCCATAGTCATAGCTGCTTTGCCAGCACCAACAACACGACATGAACCGAAAATAGGCAAGTCAACCACCTTCTCAAATGCTCTATAGGCACTCACGCTATCTACCGCAACACTAAATATTCTCTTGGCCGCAAAACCAAACTCTGACGCCCACAAATCCCTATTTTTAGGCTCATTCATCATTTACTCCTATGCATCGTCGTTCTTTTATGTCAACCGTCCCGCTGGCCGCGGCACTACCATTTGTATCACCCGTTAGTCCCGGAAAACAACAACAGTATTTCGAACTCATAACATACCACACGAATGTAGGAGCCGGTAAATCGCGCGTTGCTGATTTTTATCGGGACGCAGCATTACCCGCTTACGGAAGACTGGGTATCGGACCAATAGGTGTATTTGCCCCTATGTATGGACCCAACCAGCCATCTCTCTACGTTATACTCCCTCATCAAACCATGGACTCTGCCATGCGAAGTAGTACATTGCTCCTGGATGATTTAGAATTCCGACGCTCGGGGGCAGATTTCCTAAATGCCACACTTGACAGTCCAGCCTATGTACGGCGAGAGCACCAACTTATGCGTGCTTTCGTGGATATGCCGCAGATAGCAAAACCCGCCAATGGACCGGATAGAATATTTGAATTGCGAATATACGAGAGCCACAGCGACGTCGCTGGGCAGAAAAAAATTGCCATGTTCAACGAAGGTGGGGAGATTGCCATTTTCCATAAGACTGGGCTTAATCCAGTATTCTTCGGCGAGACACTATATGGACCATTAATGCCAAATCTGACCTATATGCTGGGGTTTGAGAATATGTCTGAACGAGATGCGGCATGGGCAAGGTTTATTGTTGATCCAGAATGGATTGCACTGCGCGATGATCCCACTTATGCAGATACCGTTTCCAATATTACGGACTTCATTCTTCGCCCCCTTCCATTTTCACAGATTTGACATGAAGAACTTACAAGCTTTTGTGATCCTGCTGGTTGTAGTCATATCGCTCCCCTTACTCGCATATGCACAGGTTGCGCCAGCTCCAGATCGTGGGCCTGATGAAGGCGAGGGGCCTTTTGAGCGCCTGGTCATCCGGGGGGCTACCGTGATTGACGGGACCGGCTCACCCCCTCGCAGTCCTATGGATATCGTGATTGAGGGGAACCGTATCGTACGTGTGACCAGTGTTGGTGCCCCTTATGTGGACATCAATGAGGATCGCCGACCCGGTGAGGCAACTTTTGAAATTGATGCACATGGGAAATACGTGATGCCCGGGATTATAGATCTGCACGCCCATACGGGCGGAATCCCCAAGACTCCCGAAGCGGAATACATCTATAAGCTATGGCTCGCTCACGGAATCACAACAGTGCGAGGAGTTTCCTTCGGAGGCTTTGAGTGGTCACTGAATGAGAAAAAGCGGAGCGCTAAAAACGCAATCACTGCCCCCCACATGGTAAGTTACCATCGGCCCGGCAGCGGCTGGGACCAAGGCCCCGTCACAACCCCGGAAGCTGCGCGCGCCTGGGTACAATTTGCAGCCGAATCTGGAGTAGATGGCCTCAAGCTTGGCTCGTACCCGCCAGACATCATGTCTGCCCTGCTGGATGAGGCTGCCAAGCATAACCTCGGATCAACAGCCCATTTAGGACAGATGGGGGTAGCTCAAATGAATGCGCTGGATGCAGCTAGGCTTGGACTTGGCAGCATGACCCACTTTTATGGACTCTTCGAGGCACTTTACGATGCACATGATGTGCAACCCTGGCCTGTAGATATGGACTACAACGACGAACAGATGCGCTTCGGACAGGTCGCGCGTCAGTGGTCGCTGGTAACCCCAAATAGCGATCGATGGCACGCTGTCATGAATGAATTCCTGGAACTGGACTACTATATCAATCCCACATTGAACATCTATTCGGCAGGACGGGATGTAATGCGAGCAAAAAATGCGGACTGGCACGAAAAATATACGCTCGGCAGTCTCTGGGAATTCTTTACACCAAGTCGCACCGATCATGGATCATATTTCTTCAACTGGACTACCCACGATGAGGTAGCGTGGAAGAAGTTTTATCAGGTCTGGATGCAGTTCCTCAATGAATACAAGAATCTTGGAGGCAAGGTTACAATCGGCAGTGATAGCGGCTATATCTATCAACTCTACGGGTTCGGAACGATCCTGGAGTTTGAACTGCTGCAGGAGGCTGGATTCCATCCATTAGAAGTTGTTCGCGCTGCTACTATGCATGGGGCCATGGAGATCTATAAGCCCCTCCAGAAACCCATCGACTTTGGAGTCATCCGCGCGGGCATGCGCGCGGATCTACTCATTGTAGACGAAAATCCATTGGCGAACTTTAAGGTTCTTTACGGAACGGGCGCTATGAAGCTCAACGATCAAACCGGTGAGGTTGAGCATGTAGGAGGAGTCAGGTATACCATCAAGGACGGTATCCTCTACGATGCAAAAGCTCTCTTGGAGGATGTAGCCAATATGGTACAAGCGCAACGGTACAAGGAAACGGAATAGACCTTGGTCAGTTATACGCATCCGTTTTAGCTTCAAAAACCACACTTATTTGATGAAACAAGCAATTACCCTTTTCCTGATTGCAACTTTTGTGGCTCTGCCAGCCAGTGCACAGGAGCATGACAACAGCGCTTATCTCACTGCTTTTTCGGGTGATTTTGATGGCGCATCTGAAAAACTGCATTCTCTGGGAGAAGCCATCCCCGCCGACCTTTTTGACTGGCGCCCTGCAGAAGGAATCCGCTCAGTTCTCGAAGTGCTGGATCACGTATCAGATGCCAACTTTGGCATTGCGGCAGCACTTGGCCATGCGTCGGACTACGGGGCCAATAAATCCGAAACCAAAGAAGCCGCCCTCGAGCGTTTGATGGCTTCCCAAAATCACGTACGCGGACTCCTGGAAACCATGGGAGACTCGGACTTGGGGGAGTCTATTGAACTCTTTGGGATGCAGCTGAACGTTTACGGAGCCTTGGCAATCATTGGCGGGCATACCCATGAGCACTTGGGACAGATGATCGCTTATGCGCGCTCAAATGGTGTCGCCCCGCCTTGGAGCGGTGGTTGATCGAGGAATCGTCTGGATTATTGGCCTGTTACTGGTCACCCTGTGTGCCTGTCAGACTAACGTTGAACAGGCCTATCCTTCCCGTCCGCTGACCGTTATCGTGCCATGGAAAGCAGGTGGAGGTACTGATACCGCCACCCGCGCCTTGGCGGCTGTGCTACAGGATGAGCTGGGGCAGCCTGTGAATGTGATCAATCGAACTGGTGGCGGTGGGATTGTTGGACACTATGCTCTTAGTCAAGCCCAGCCGGATGGCTATACGCTGGGTGCCATCACCGTTGAAATTACGATGATGCACTGGACCGGCCTTACCCCTCTTGACTATACAAACTACTCCCCGATTGCGCTGGTTACGGTCAATCCAAGCGCGATTACGGTGCGCAGTGATGCGCCTTGGGAAGACATACATGATCTCATTGCCGCGCTCGAGGCAGATCCAGGAACCTTAACAGCAAGCGGTACCTCACTGGGCGGTATATGGGATTTGTGCAGGATTGGATTTCTCGAAGCTGTGGGCCTTGATCAGTCCGCCATGCCATGGGTCCCGAGTCAAGGGGCGGCGCCTGCCTTGCAGGAGCTACTGGCAGGCGGAGTGGATGTTGTGACGGCCTCTCTTGCTGAAACCGATGCACTGCGCCGGGCTGGCCGAGTTCGAACGCTTGCTCTGATGGCAAATGAACGACTGTCCGTGGCCCCAGATGTACCCACGCTTAAAGAACTCGGGATTGACTACGCATCCGAAGGTGGCTGGATGGTGCTTGCCGCTCCGGAAAACCTGCCGAACGCACGCTTGGAACTGCTGCGTGTGGCCGTCTGGAATGCATCCCGCAAACCTGAATTCAGCGTGCCCCTTGAACGAGCAGGATTTAGATTGCGGCATCTTACCGGAGACGCTCTTGAAACATTCCTTCGGGAAGAAGATCATCGTAGTGGCATACTCTTGAACGAAGCAGGACTTGCCTTATAACAGCATCTATTTGCGAATACCGGGGATAGTATTTCTGATCCTCGCTGCCGCCATATGGCTGGGCACCCGTAATTTTCCTTCCCTCCCTGAGGGCTATCCTGGGCCGGGGCTTTTTCCAAATGCGCTGGCATTTTTGCTGGTGCTGGTCGGGATCGGCCTGCTTTGGCGGCCATCTGCTGAAGTTGTCCCCGCTACACATCAACTGTCCGCAAAAGGTGTCACACGCATTTTGGGCGGACTCTCAGGTGCACTCCTCTTCCTACTGATAAATCCCTTGACCAGTATTGGTGCTGCTGCCGGCATGACCTGCCTGGTGTGTGGCATGGCCATGCGAGCTCGAATCAAGGCAGTGCTGATTACTTCTGCGACCACCGGGGTCATGATACACCTGCTCTTTTCTGGACTGCTGGCCCTCTGATGACATTCGTGAGCTGGGAAGGCGTCCTTGCGCTGATTGCCGGCGCGCTTTATGGTGCAATCTTCGGAGCAGTACCCGGATTGACTGCTACGCTCGCTGTTGCGCTTTTTATCCCTATAGCATTCTTTCTTGACGCCAAAATCGCACTTCCGGCGATAATCGCTATTTCTTCGGTGGCCATATATGCTGGCGATGTTGGTTCAGCAATTGCACGGATTCCGGGAACACCGGCCAGCGCAGCTTACGCCGACGAACTTCATAACCTTAGCAGATCACGAGGTGCTCTGTATGGACTTGGGATTAGTGCGCTGGGATCGTCAGTCGGTGGTATACTCGGCACGCTGGTTCTTGCCGGTGGTGCCTTGGCACTGGCTACTTTGGCCGCGATGTTTTCGTCATTTGAGTACTTCTGGATTGCTGTATTGGGCCTGACTGCCGGCATTTTTGCTTCGGGGCGATACCTGCTAAAGGGGTTCGGCAGTCTCTTGATTGGACTTCTGCTCTCAACCGTTGGAGTTGATCCGACGCTGGGTTACCCCAGATTTCATTTTGGAAACCCAGCTTTTCTCGGCGGACTGGACTACATCGCCGTAATGATCGGGTTGTTCGGTTTCTCCGAAGTATTGTACCACATGGGTGCCGGTACGAATTCTGCCCGTGCGGCAGATGCTTCAATCCGTCGCGAAGCACTCAGTAATTTTTACGCAGGCCCGCTGAAATTAATTCGCAAGGCCCGCAAACTCGTAGTACGATCCTCATTACTTGGAATTTTTGTAGGATTCCTGCCCGGCGCAGGCGCAGATATTGGTGCCTGGGTTGCTTGCAGTCTTGAAAAACTGACTGCAAAACGGCAGAAAAATGAGGAACGGGTCGTTCTGGCTGGCGTGAGCAGCAACAATGCCGCGGTCGCAAGTGCCTGGATTCCTGCACTTTCACTGGGGCTGCCGGGAGACACGGTCACTGCTATGGTTCTGGGCGTATTCATGATGAAGGGAGTGACACCCGGCCCACTCTTGTTTCAGGAGCAGATGCCCTTGATATGGATACTCTTTGGCACCTTCCTGATTGCAAATATCTTATTGTTGCCCACCGTGGGGCTCCTAACAGCCCGCATAGCAGGCACAGCTCTGCGCCTGCCGTTTAACCTGCTTTTGCCCATAATTGCGGCAGCATGTGTTACAGGCGCCTACGCGATAAACAACAACCCTCTGGATGTGGGTGTTATGGTATTGATGGGAGTGGTCGCCCTAATGCTGCGCAGGGGTGGGTTTCCACTCGCACAAGTGGTCTTGGGAATGGTATTGGGGCCAATCCTCGAGCAGCATTTCATGGTAAGTGCCATCAAATCCAACTGGAACGCATTCAGCTTCTTTGAGCGCCCCATTGCGCTCATCTTGATGGGGGCCTGCGTTGCGACCGTGATCCTCGGCATCATTGCGTACAAACGACGACTCACCGGCAGCCACGAAGGTGGTTGACCTGAATTGTGAACTTTGCTTACCTTGGAGAATGTACTTAATACTTAGCCAAGATGATGATGCAAATCGTTATTTCATCACGCGCCCAAACTGCAACAACTCTGGAATACTCTCTACACGACCGGGGAATAATCCCCAGACCACATGTACCATGTATTTGTGTGTATCTGCACGAACAGATTTTTCTGTAAAACTTCGCAGAACAGCTTCTAAACCACGCACCTCTTAGTGTCCAACACCTAAAGTCTCAATCTTCTTAGTTACACATGTCAGTATCAATCTCTTGGAACAGAACAGAAAGTACTCTTGTCGGAAGCGTTAGGGGAAGAATTGACACCAACAGTGCTTCTCACTTTGAAGATCTGATCAAGATTCGGGCTACACCTGATGAACCGAGCCTAATCTTGGATTTTACTGAAGTCTCCTTTATCTCCAGTGCAGGATTACACGTACTTCTCCTTCTAGCGCACGAGTACGGACAATCAGGTAGAACATTTGGCTTATGTGAACTCCCAGAACTAATACATGAATTGATGGAGATTAGTGGGATCGTCAGGATTGTACGCATCTTTGAATCCTACGAGGCCGCAACCGGCAGACCAAGTCAATCGCCTGGGGACAAAGATGGAGTGGGCTTCAGTGAATCTTTCAACCTAGAACTTATTCGAGACAAATTCAGTGATATCGCTGGGTACACTATCCAGAAACATGAACATGTTACTGGAACATCAATTCCCTTAGAAAAACTTGAACAGGCACACGCTGAAATAATAGCCGGACTACGGGACGTTGATGCAGATATGCGGAAGGCGCTGCGAAGCTATCATATGAGGCTGTTTCACATAGCTGAAGCTAGACTCAATAAAGTGCTTGACGAGTGAGTCCGCCGTGGCGAGTGCTTGGGTGAGATTCGCTGAATTCTATCCTTCGATTCGCATCCTGCAAAAAGCCGGGTTCTACATCTCAATCTGGTACGAACTGTGGTAGGCCACACCGCGAATATCCCGACTCAATCAGACCGGACGGTGCCCTTCAAACCTGCCTCGATAGATACCTGATCCTGCAATCCAATACACTCACTCCGTCACAGGACGCGAATCCTGGATAGGTGAACTTAACACGTCAGGATTAACGGTTTCCTCCGAAGGCTGGTCAGCAGTTACTCCGGCTAGAAATTTTTTCTGGAAAACCAGGATTCCTATTACTCCGCCTACAATTCCAATATCCGCCACATTGAAGATGGGGAAAAGTGCCAAATACACATCCCCGATCAAGGGCACACCAGAAGGTAATTGACCATACCAGATATCAAAATGAATGAAATCAACAACCCGCCCCTGAAAAAAGGGCGCGTAGTTAAACACCATGCCGTAGAAAAGGCGGTCAATGATATTACCCAAAGCCCCGCCGAGTATGCATGCCAGACTGACTGTGTACGGTAGATAACCAGTCCGTACGCGGAACATATAGACCGTTATCATCGCGGCGGCCAAGAGTGAAAAAACTGTAATCAGTCCCGCCGGGCCGAATGTAATCCCGAAAGCCATCCCAGGATTTTCGGTGTACGTAAACTTGAGCCAGTCACCCAAAAGATTGATCGCCCCAAGGTGACCAATATCCATTTTGAGTCGCACTACCAGCTTTGTCGCCTGATCCAGCACCATTACTCCGGCGACAATCCAAAACAATCGCATGCGACAGACTAGCGATTTTGCTTTAGCTTGGCCTCGATAGAGATCTCCGTATGGGGAACCGCCTCTAGTCGCTCTTTCGATATGGGTTTGCCCGTCACCCTGCATACCCCGTATGTTCGATTCTCAATACGTTCAAGGGCACGGTCTAGGTAACCAATGTACTTTTGCTGACGAGCCAGCATCAGGTACAACTTTTCGCGCTCCATTGCATCAGTTCCGGCATCCGCCATATGAAAACTATAGGCTGAGTCACTTTCCGACTGCTCGCGCGAGTCTTTGATCTGGGCTTGCATTCGTTTGACCTCCTCAATCGCGTTTCCACGCTTTGCTAGGAGTAACGCACGGAAATGGGCCAGCAATTTGTCGTCAAATGGTGTCTCTGGGCGGCTACCTTCTTCGGTCTCCGATGCTGATTGAGCTGCTTTCTGAACATTCATGGTAAAAACACTCTGCTTTTATGCGGGATCTCCTCACATCAGACGACTCACGCCGATGGTGAATGACTCCTCACCAATGCTGAACCGTTCTACACGCTCTCCTGTGGGAGAATTCGCGGGCTTCAACGAAACCGCCAGTGTTTCGTTTCTTACATGCTCAGCATATCGCTCTATCGCCCTAGACAGAATGTCTGTTGCATTGTACTCAATATGAATTCGGTCTGTAACATTAAATTCAGCGGCCTTTCTGAGGTTCTGGAGCCTGTTGATAGTCTCACGCGCCAACCCCTCAAACACCAGCTCCTCAGTAAGCACGGTATCCATCGCAACCGTATATCCCCCCTCCTGACCCACTAGCCAACCTTTGATTCCCTCGGTCACGATCTCGATATCCCCCGACTCTAAGTCCAGTTGGAATCCATCTCCGGTGATCGTTAATAATTCGCCCGCAGCATATTTCTCGATCTCCTTCGCCTCCAAAGCTGAAATTGCTTTTTTTACTTTAGGCATATGACGTCCAGCTCTGCGGCCCAACTGGCGAAAGTTCGGACGCGCCTTGCGCCGCACAATGTTACTGGAGGCATCAACATATTCTATGGTTCTTGCATTCACCTCGTCCAGAATTATTGGGGCAACCGGAGCAACCATATCTTCCGCACATTTGTTGTCCACGACCACCAATACACGACCTATCGGTTGACGAATATTCAGCTTTGCCTGGTTGCGCAGTCCCAGCACAATTGACGAAATGACCTGAGCCAGCTTCATCCGCATCTCCAATGAAGCATCTACCAGGGTCTCATCCTTTTCAGGAAATATTGCTAGATGAACCGACTCAGCTGCCTCTTCGGTATTTATGATAAGCCGCTGATACAGCCATTCACTGTAATGCGGAGCAATCGGAGCCATGAGACGTGCGAGCGTCTCAAGGCAGGTATGCACCGTATGATATGCCGCCCATTTGTCGACATCTGATTCGGAAGCGGATTTAGCTTTAGCACTCCAGAATCTTCTTCTAGACCTGCGGATATACCAATTGGACAGATCCACTAAAAAGTCCTCAACCGCGCGCGCTGCCCTCGTGGGATGATAATCTGCCAGCGCTCTGTCCACAAATCCGGCTATAGACTGTAGCCGGCTCAATATCCACCGGTCCAATTCCGGACGTTCAGCTATCGGAGGAGCTGCTTCTGAACTCGTAAAACCATCAATATTGGCGTAAGTGGCAAAAAAACTGTAGACATTGGTCAGAGTGCCGAACAGTTTCCGCTCCACCTCCTTAACCCCGGAGAGACTGAACTTGAGATCCTCCCAAGGCGGTGAATTACTCATCATGTACCATCTTACCCGGTCCGCCCCGTACTCTTTTATCACTTCAAAAGGATTCAATGCATTGCCTCGGGTCTTGGCCATCTTCTCACCATTGGCATCCAACAGTAATCCATTGACAACACAATTGCGGAATGAAACATTATCCATAACCAGGGCAGCTATCGCATGCAGTGTATAGAACCAGCCTCGCGTCTGGTCTACCCCCTCAGCAATAAAATCCGCCGGAAAACTTCTCTCAAACGCCGTTTTGTTTTCGAACGGGTAATGCCACTGGGCGAATGGCATGGCCCCTGAATCAAACCATACATCAATCGTCTCCGGCACCCGACGCATCGTCCCCCCGTCCGAACCGATCCATGTAAGCTCATCTACAAACGGTCGATGCAGATCAATATCCTCATCTTTGGCCGGTAATTGATCCCCACACCGTTCACGTAACTCCTCAATAGAACCGATCACCTCGATGATTTCTGGATCACGGTCAGATACCCAAACAGGAAGCGGAGTACCCCAAAATCGCTGACGGCTGAGTGCCCAGTCTACATTGTTGGACAACCACTCTCCGAACCGCCCCTGTCCAATTGACCTGGGTTGCCAGCCAATGGTCTCATTTAGTTCCACCAACCGGTCACGAATTGCCGTTGTGCGGATGAACCAACTTTCCACTGGGTAACTCATAAGCGGAGTGCCCTTGCGCCAATCATGTGGATAGTTATGCACATAACTGTCGTGACGGTGCAGGAGCCCGCGCCGTCGCAGATCCCGGATGATTTGTATATCGGCCTCCTTGAACCAACGCCCCCCTACGAGAGGTATTTCTGGAAGAAACTGTCCCCGTAGATCAATTGGATTCAATACTGGAAATCCATGAAGTTTTCCGACTGCGTAGTCGTCTGCACCAAAAGCAGGAGCTATATGTACGATTCCCGTGCCATCTTCCGTTGACACAAAATCGGCCACTACTACCCGCCATGCATCATGGCCTTGGTCTTTGAAGAAACTGAAGAGCGGCTCGTATCGCTCCCCCACAAGATCATCCCCGCTCAACGTGCCGGTTATCTCATAATCTTCACGCAGCATCTCCAGTCGAGCCCGAGCCAGAATCAACTCTGATTCGGGAAGGGAGGTGCAACGAACCGATACATACTCAATGTCCGACCCCACTGCCAAAGCTGTATTAGAAATGAGCGTCCAGGGGGTTGTTGTCCAGGCAAGCAAATACGTATCCGGCCGATCAAGTGATCTGAATCGGACGGTCACGCTGGGATCTTGAACCTCTTTGTAGCCCAGGCTCACCTCATGTGAACTCAAAATCGTGCCAGATCCCGGACTGTACCAATGAATCTTATGTCCCTTGTATAGGAGCCCCTTCTCGTAAATTTTCTTGATCAACCACCATTCGGTTTCAATATACTTTGTCTCGAACGTCACGTAGGGATTATCCAGGTCAACCCAATAACCCATTTGACGCGTCAATTCGTCCCACTCCTCTTTATAGATCAGCACACTCTCACGGCACTTCTGATTGAACTTTGCCAATCCATAGCGCAGAATATCTTCGCGCCCATCAAGATTTAGCGCTTTCTCAACTTCAATTTCAACAGGTAATCCATGCGTGTCCCAACCCGCCTTACGCTCGACGAGGCATCCTTTCATTGTATGGTACCTGCAGAACACATCCTTGATGGTCCGGGCCATCACATGATGTATGCCCGGGTGTCCATTTGCAGTGGGCGGTCCTTCATAAAACGTATATGTCGGTGCTCCCGTGCGCGCCTGGATACTTTTCTCGAAGATACGCGCAGACTCCCACCAATCACGGATCTGCTGCTCAATAAGCTGGGCGTCGATACGCCGAATTTCCCCAAAACGCTGCATGCCCTTAGAGCTTGAAAGCAAGCACGCTGAACGAATCTTTGACGTTCTTGTTCGACTGGCGGACTGCGTACTTGTCCTGTTCTGGACAGCCCGTTTGTGAGATGCCTGTCCTAGAAATCACCGCCTCTGGAGGATTGCGCCAACGATTTACTCTATCTGCACTTGCTTGATTTATTACAGCAAAGGAGCAATCTCGCTACGAACCTCCCACGGAATCTGAGAATGCGAGTAGTGCATATCTAAGATTGGGTTTGTCCTTTTTATTTATCGTAACTGCTCTTCACCGAAGGACGCAACTATATCCGACATGATTGTTGTGAGCTTTGGCTCCGCAATACCCGCAGCTTCCAAAACTTCTTCAAGTGTAACAGGCTGAAGCGTATCCGGGAAACATTCATCGGTAATGATACCAATAGCCATCACGCGTAAATCCATATGTCTTGCAACAGTCACTTCCGGCGTTGTAGACATTCCTACTACATCCGCACCTATCGCACGCAGAAATCTGTATTCCGCCTTTGTTTCCAGGTTGGGACCCAATACAGATACATATACCCCCTCATGAAGCTTGATTGCGTGCTCATTTGCAATCTGCTTCGCACGAGCTCGCAACGCTACATCATACGGTTCACTCATGTCCGGGAATCGCGGTCCCCATGCATCCACATTTGGTCCAACGAGCGGATTGACTCCTTGTAAATTGATATGATCCGAGAGTAACATCAACTCGCCTCGGCGATATGCTGGATTCATACCACCACATGCGGTGGTTATAAGCAGGCATTCAATACCTAAGCCAGCCACCACACGGATGGGAAAAGTGACCTCTCTGGCACTGTACCCTTCATATACATGCATCCGTCCCTGCATACAAACAACTGGAACCCCCTCCAGCGTGCCTATAAGAAGACGACCTTGATGGGACTCGACCGTTGAAACCGGAAAATGCGGAAGCGAATCATACGGTATGGTATGCTGAACGTCAATTCTCTCGGCTAATTTGCCCAGACCAGTACCCAGTATCAAGCCAATCTTGGGCTTAAAGTCCGTAACTGCATGCACAGCAGCTATCGCGGCATCCACCCGAGCTACCTGTGTTTCAGAATCTGGAATGTTTGTCTCCATCTAATCCATTGAATTATACACCAACTATCGCCGGGGTCCGAACAGCGCAGAACCAATCCGTACATGTGTAGCCCCTTCCTCTATTGCAACTTCATAATCCCCGCTCATACCCATCGACAGGTGCTGACAGCCTAAATGTACATATCTGGACTGTATACTCCGCAGCAGACGAAATTCGTCGCGTACTTTGCGGACATCCGGGGAAGCCAAGGTCATCAATCCAGTCAGTCGCAAATATTCGAGATCGTTCAGCTGTGCCACTAATTCATCGACCAACGGCGGGCGCAGACCAAATTTGGAATCCTCTCCGGACACATTTACCTGGACGAAACAGGGCAGTACACGTGCAGCCTGCTCTGCGTGACGGTTTAGTGCCCTGGCTAGGCGTAAACTGTCCAATGCGTGAAACTCCCGTGCGTGTGCCACAACCTGACGTGCCTTATTGCGCTGCAGATGCCCAATCATATACCAGTTTACTTTTGGAAAAAGCGGTGCCTTGGCTACTAGTTCCTGTACCTTATTTTCACCAAAATCCATCAACCCAACCTCCAATGCAGCTTCTACAATTTCCGGGGGCCAAGTTTTGGTAACAGCAATGAGCGTTATCTCTCGAACATCACGCCCAGCGCGATGGCAGGCCTTGGTAATGCGTTCTTGAACCTGACTATACCTTTCTGATATCTGGTGCATCGTGCCACGCTAGACTGCCAATTAACCTTCTGCACGCAATACAGAGAGCGTTGATTGCTCATAAATGCTCCTGCTGCTTAAGAAACCAACGGTTACGGTCAAGGCAATGACCACTGCAGTAACCAACAAGGTGGACTGACCTGAAACTCTCAATGGGATATCAAATGCTGTCACAGATAGAATCCATCCGGCTAATAGAGCTAATATCAGGCCAGTGGCACTAGAAAGCAAGCCCAGTACGGAGTACTCCGTGAGTGCAATGATTATCAGCTGCTTTCTGCTTCCTCCCAAGGTCTTGAGTAGCCCACTCTCTTCAATTCGTTGTAGACGTCCAATCAAAAGCGCACCTATCAGTACTAAAATGCCAGCAGCAAAACAAAAATAAGCCATAAACTGAATGGCAAAACCAATCCGATCAAGCACTTCACGAATAATCCTCACAATGGTCTCCAAACTAAGTGCTGTGATAGTCGGAAAAGAGGCTGCTACGACGACCTGTAACGAGTCAGGTGTAGTACCCTCCCCTCTGCGACTTGAGATTACGTGTGTTTGGGGTGCTTCTTCCAAAACGTTGGTTGGAAATACAACGAAAAAATTCGACCTCATCTGCTCCCAGTCCACCTCACGGAAACTTGTAACCCTGGTGGGAACCTGCATTCCCTGGACATCGAATACAAGCGTATCCCCAATTTCTGCCAGTAATTCGTCACGCGCAAACTCTTCTTCTATTGATATTGGAACGAAAGCTGAATCCTTATGATGTACTCCCGTAAATGTACCGCTGACAAGTTGCTCGGCATCCGTGAGCTGTGCACGATATGTGGACCTGTACTCGCGAACTAGCGGCCATGTAATTTCACGGCTGGAGTCCTGCACAATTTCTTCCACGGTCTGATCACCGACAGCATGCAGGCGCATGTTCACGATCGGAGAACTGTCAACAATTGACCAGCGCTGCTCCTCAATCAACTCGGTGATTTCCGCTAACTGATCGTCCTGGATATCAAAAAATATCATATCTGGTCGACCTTCACCGCCTACCAAATCAATCTGACCGGAAATCATGCTCTCGCTAATAAGCAGCACCATGACAATAAATGCACCCAACCCCAATGCTATCATCACCAATACAGTCTGATTCCCAGGCCGATGTAGGTTGGCCAGTCCCTGACGAAGTGGATAGAATGGTATACGGCTTGTAATACGCCTTGCAAGCAGCATTAACAGCTTAGCGACCAGCAAAAGTGCACCCAGAGCAATAGTGATCGCTAATGCATAATAGGCGCTGGCGACCCAGCTTCCAGACTGCAGCGCAGCAGTAACAATCAAACCACCCACTATTGCCACATAAGCAAGTAATCGTACACGCGCCGGAGTAAGCGGCTCAATATTTGAGCGAAGTGCACGAAGGGGTGAAACACCGCGGACATCCAGAAGAGGTAGGATTGCAAAAATCAATGTCACCGTCAGCCCCACACCGAATCCCATCGCCATGCTAGACCAGGAAATCCGAAATGCAATCTCAAACGGCAGGAAGGAACTCAGTGCATACGGAATCAGCACCTGTGATAGCGCTCCGCCAATACATCCGAGTACTCCGGCAATGCACCCGAGTATGAACGCCTGGACAAAATAAACAGCAAAAACTCCCCCACTGCCCGCACCCAAGCATTGCAATACTGCAATATTGTTAAAGCAGCGTCGAACATGTGCTCTGATTGCACCTCCGACCCCAAGCCCTCCAAGTATCAGTGCACCAAACCCTGCCAAACCAAGGAATTCGCTGAAAAAATCCAGCGCTTCTTCCCAGTTTTCCCGCTGATCCGCCACCGTTTCAATATTGGCTGCAAACCCGGAAGATGAAGTGCGCAAAGAATCACGTATCTCTTCAGGATCCTCGTCCGGGGAAAGCTTTACGTATACTTCGTAGTTAGCCATTGCCCCAAATCCAAGCAACAAGGAATCAAGCGTTTCCAGTGGAATATAGATGGAGGGCATGACGATCATACTGATCTCCGACTCGCCCGGTGAGCCTACGAGTGAACCGGCAATAGCATATTTGTGTCTGCCTACCTGGACGGTGTCTCCTACCGCTACCCCCAGCATGCGCATCAGCCCCTGATCAACCAGGGCACCCGAACCATTTCGAAATTGGCTTGCTGCCTCTACCGGATCAGTTTTGAGTGATCCATAAAACGGATATTTACCCTCTGCAGCGTGTATGCCTGATAAACGTGCCTGCCTCTGTGCCGGAAAATAGGCCACGGACAATGTTGAGATTCGCTGTGTCTTTTCAACACCAATCGTATCAATGGCCGCGCTTGTGGTGTCGGAAAACGGCTGATTGCTTGAGAAGCGCATATCTGCGCCAAGAAGCGCTCGTGCCTGTTCATCTACACTGTGCTGGAGACTATCTGATGTTGCGGACAAGGCTACCAGTAGCGCAACACCGACCACCATTGAAGACAGGAAAACCAATAGCCGGCGACGACTACCTCGACTTTCCCTCCATGCCATGCGCAAAGTCCAAGTACTGATCATGTCAATACAGGTACTTCAACTTCACCGTTATAGTCCCGAACAATTCTACCTGCCTCAAGCTCCAAGATCCGATGGCACAAATGCGCCAATCTGAGATCGTGCGTTACAACAACCAGTGCAGTCCCGGCCGTACGATTCAAATCAAGCAGCAGTTCTTCAATCCTGATGCCCGTGGCAGTATCAAGATTGCCCGTAGGTTCGTCAGCGAAAAGAATCGCTGGACGATTAATGAATGCCCGGGCTAGTCCGACCCGCTGTTGCTCTCCCCCGCTCATTTGTACGGGATAGTGATGCTCGCGTCCTTTTAGCCCCACCTCATGGAGTAACTCCAAGGCACGCTTGCGAGCGCCACCTTGACCACAGAGTTCCAGAGGAACCATAACATTCTGCAGCGCAGTAAGCGTCGGGATCAACCTGAAAGTCTGAAAAACAAATCCGACCGCATTACGTCGGATTTCTGCACACTCATCCTCGGAACATCGGCTCAAATCTTGCCCTGCAAGCTTCACGGTGCCCGAAGAAGGTGAATCCAGGCCTGCACACAGTCCAAGTAATGTAGTTTTTCCACTGCCGGACGGCCCTACTACTGCACACGTATCTCCTGCATCAATTGCAAAGGTAACATCATCTAGGACTGTCAGTAATCGGGACCCACTTTGATACGTCTTGGTAAGCCCTGTAACTTTGAGCATTACAACCTCATGGTCTTGACAGTCTTTTTTCCAACCCGGCTCCTATACACGGCTTGCCTCCTCTGTGTTCTGTCGTATGTACGAGTGGCTGTCGCACAGGATTCAACCAGCCCTGTACGTGTGGTTTTTTTGGGCAACAGCCTGACTTCAGGCTATGGACTGTCCATGAAGGAAGCCTACCCCGCGCTCCTGCAGACACGCGTAGATTCGCTGCGGTGGCCCGTTATCATGGTTAACGCCGGGGTGAGCGGTGATACGTCCTCAGGAGGTCTCCGACGGCTGGGCTGGCAGCTGCGTAACCCGCCCGATGTACTGGTTGTGGCCTTGGGTGGAAATGACGGTCTCCGGGGAATATTACCTGCGCTCACAAGAACTAATTTGATACAAATCGTCAACCGGACTAGAGTAGCGAACCCCGCAGCCACCATCATTATCGCGGGGATGCAGATGCCCCCGAACCTGGGAGCACAATTCCAGGAAGAATTCAGTGCTGTGTTTCCTGCCGTGGTTGAAGAGACCGGCGCCGCTCTGATCCCCTTTCTGCTAGATGGGGTCGGGGGCATTGCTAAACTCAATCAGTCAGACGGGATTCATCCAACTGCAGCCGGTCAACGAATACTTGCTGATAACGTCTGGGAGGTTTTGGCACCCATCCTGCAGGCACACATCGCGCGCTAGCGGTTTAGTTTCCACATCATCGTCTTTATAGTAGATGTTTCGCACGGTCCCCTGCTTCCGCTATCCAAATGGGGCCTCCTCCTTTTGAGCTATGTTTCTAGGATGATGTTTACTTCTGTTCGGGCGTACAATTCCCTGTAATTGCCAAGCGATTCTTCACCACCTACACCACTGCCACAAAGATCTGTTCGCTGAGGTGTGAAACTAATTGACGCGGCTAAACAAGCTAACCTACCCGCTACCAGGAACCCAGAGGTGGCGTGAGAGAACCACGCAACCATCTTCATCAAACGTTACCCCTTCCCTCCGGAGCAGGTGTTCCATAACGTCAATCCCACCAAACTGCTTCGCCCCTGTCAACGCACCATACCGATTTACAACACGGTGACACGGCAAATGCGCCCCTTTCGCCGCCTTGAGGGCCCACCCAACTGTGCGAGCTGCGCTCCTGCTTCCCAAGTATTCGGCAATATGTCCATAAGTGGTCACCTTTGAAACTGGAATGATGGCAACCGTGTCCCAAACCTGCTGAAAAAAATCCACTCGACTTTCAATCATCAGCGCATCTCCACATGAAGCAACCTGGATACTTCCAAGCCTGATATTTCATCTCTGACCCTAACTCTTATACGAATCTTTCCTGTCCTTCTACCGATGTCCAGAACAACCTCGGTTTCCTCCGTCCGGCTCCGCCCCTCATACTCCACACTAGTCGATGAAGTACGCCGGCGCTCGGGCGTAACTTCGTAGGTCACTGTGTATGAGGTTGCATCTCGTCCACCGTAGGTAAGGTGATAAATTTCAAATGCCAGACCGAATCTCATATCTGGAAAAACCCACTCATGAGGCCACGGCTCCGAGGCCCCGCTTTTGGTATAGACGAGCGGCTTCAGATCACTCATCTCCAAAGCAAAACCGCTCGCATCCAGTGAACGAAGTGAGTCTATTCGTCTGGACATAACCTGCAAGCGAGAGCCGACTTCCTCAGCATTGACCCCGTACTGATCCCATTGGAGAGCTAAGTGATATAGTCCGGTATCTCCAGTCACCTCAATTGTCTGTACTGGAATCGTTGCCGGCTCATCAGTAGGCGGAATCTCAATACGTATCGCACCCGTACTGCTACGCCGCAATGTATGATCAGCCCTCTCCTGCGCTGTGTAGGTTTGCACGAAATACACCGGTTCTAATGCATGCCCTGGAGCAATCAGACCACCGGGTTCAGGGTGCCAATAGATCTCTGTTGTTGTCGTGCCATCGGGTTCCAGAAATCTCGCATAACGCACGCCCAATGGCAGTGTGCGCAAGGTTGACAGAACATCCGAGGTACTCGGAGGCAGTAATATTTCTTGTTGGTACGCTGCTTGATCATCTTCAATTCGTGCATTCGTGATCATGCTTTGGGCAAAAATATGTGCAGGTTGGCCCAAATCCTGGTCGAACTCTGTGGCCTCGGGACGCTCACCCTGAGTCAGTAATGTAGCCCCTGTGATAATTTTCGCGTTCTCCGTTGCATCGCGGCTCTGCAGGCGTCCCGGCTCACCGTGTGCAGCCAGCCATCTATCAACCTCATTGAATCGAGACCCAAAATGATAGTGCTCCAAGGCAAGCTGTCTGTACACAGAGCGCATAACAGCAAGTACCATCCTGGACTTGACCAGTCCGCGCCCTCCCTGCCCCAGACCAGACCGGAGTGCTGTTGGCAATAGATCGTAGGTATCACCTAGTCGATACGGCTTGCCATCTCTAATAAAGAGAAAATAGGCATCGCGGTCAATATTCAAATATCTCCAGAATTCATTTTCTGGAAAATCTCCGGGGCTCACAGCAACACCCGGTTGATAAATTGCGTCAATGAGCAATGGATCATCAAATACAATCCGAGTAATGCGCTCCGGTGCACCATAGCGAACATAAATTTCCCCGCGCGCATCGTAACCCATCGGACACGCAGTACATACGTAGTGCTCCAAAGCATATTGCACACGCCGAACGTGCTCTACCATCCGTTCATTGACTTCAGAGGCCGGTAGGGGGTCCTGTGCTCTCCACCAGCCTACAATGGCATCTCGGGCTTCCGTGGTTACATGGACAGAATCCGATACAATCACCATATTCGCGACAGTTTCAGGAAGTAATGGAAGAAGCCGCTGTACTTCCGTGATCTGGGAACCATCATCCATTGAAGGGTCAGCCGCCAGAATAGTCTTGTATTGCGCTACGGACTCGGCTATGGCCTCCAGATCTGTCGACTGCGCATGAGCAGTCTGAATAGCCACTAGACAAGCGGCTAAGCAGAGTGCACAATGCATTGCCGAAGACTTCTTAGTAACCATAATCCTCGACTAAGTGTCAGGGGCTCCCAGTTGTACGGACCTGAAGGGTACCTTTTCAATTGTAGATGTTTCTTCACGGATGCCAATCATTTGCCGCATCGGTACGTTCTCAAACTGCTGCACTACGCCGGTAGCCGGCCATACGACCGTTACCAACTCAATTGCTGTGGCCTTGCCGAGGCCAATTTCCAAGCGAAGTGGTGACGACCCGAAACTCGCACCCGTTCCGACTGTCCGATGTAGGGTATCCACATCTGTAACAATTGATACACGTGCTCCAATCGCGCTTCGATTGGATCTTGTTCCTTCCAGAGAAAGCACAACCCAGGCATTTGAATGCCCCGGATTCTCAAAGAGCACATTGCGCGCAAGGTCTCCCTCAAAGGCTCCTCCCATAACCTGATATACATCCTGCGCTCCGTCGTGATTTATATCTCCGAACGCTACACCATGCCCTTTCTGTAAATGGCCAAAACCTCCTGCAGCCGTAACTTCTTCAAAGTGGGAGCCCCCAAGATTCCGGAACATCCTGTTAGGCATGAGCGCCCGCAGGTCTGGATCACCAGTCCCCACATAAAAATCCAGCCATCCATCTCCATCCAGATCTCCGTAGTTGCACCCCATTGTATACATAACTTTATTCAGTCCCGCTTTTTCAGTTACATCTTCAAAAGTACCATCCTGCCGATTCCGGTACAACCGGGGGTGCTCATCTCCACCGGGCAATCCAAGATATTCGGCCGCTATATCACCGGCCGTGGCACGCCAACCAGAAACAAACAGGTCCAGCCAGCCATCCTGATCAAAATCCCAGAACCACGCCGGGAAGCTATCTATTGGTTCCTGTACACCCGCATTTCTGCTTACATCCGTGAACACCTTTCCATTCTCATTACGCAAAAGCAGGTTTGATTCGAGGTACCTGCTGACAAACAGATCGGGCCAACCATCATTGTCATAGTCTCCCCAGACCACGGCCTTTACATAGCCCAAAAGCGCAACTCCATATTCCCGGGCGGACTCCACAAAAGTCCCATTGCCCTGGTTGACAAACAACTCGCTTGGATGCCGCCCTGCTTGTGGATTGGACTCATTCCCAATGAACAGATCCAGATCCCCATCACGATCAAAGTCGCTCCATGCAGCTGTCTGTGTCGGATGACGGGAATACACCCCAGATTCTATGGTAACGTCTTCGAATTTACCCCGACCATTATTGCGCAGAAGCGAATTGGGGTGCCCCTCGCTCAGCCACGCTCCACGCAGTACAAACACATCCTGATCACCATCATTGTCGTAATCTGCGTGCACCAGGTTTAGGCCTCCTGTCAATCCGGTCAATCCGGCTGCATGTGTACGCTCCTCAAATTTGCCTTTACCGTCACTCTCAAAGTACCGAATCTGATCACGCAATCCCCAAGAAGAAACTATCAGATCAAGCCACCCATCACCCGACAAATCTTCCAGTACGACGCCTCCAGACAGCCCCATAACATTTACACCCAAGAGCGGAGCCACATCCACAAATCTCGAAATTGATGCCCCTTGACGGAAACTATCCACGGGAATCCTCCACTTGGCATCAACGCGGTCTGGATGTGTACCCAGCGTCATGTGTGCCAGGTTCAGCAACCACAAAGCATTCATATCCTTCGGGTCCTCTTCAAGAATTTTTTCATACCACGGTATAGCCATTGCTGACCCCCGAGGCAGCTTATGAACGCCTGCGGCACCAATCGGGAACAGGCACCTGGAGGCGCTGTGATCCACCAAGCAATTCTCTTGCTCTCCAATCCGCAGATGGCTGAGCGCGAGATGATCCATGGCAGCCAAACGCCACGACGGATCAAATTCATCCGGAGAGGCCTCCAATAATTGTAGAATCTCTTCAAATACTCCGACGGCAGCTTCGCTATCCCCTGCCCGCAGCAACTCTGTTCCTAGCAAAGCGCTGTACTGTATACGGTCGGGAAGCGCTGCTGGAACGATCTGCATACCCAGCGCAGCTGCGCGTGCCACATTTGCATGAGCATTCCGGCGAGGGTTCTGATCGGTTTCCGCGGCAATTTCTTCAAGCTCTGCAACCATTTGTACCGTGCCCTCGGGCTCGGTTGAGCTGCATGCAGCAAATAACAAGAAGGCCAATGTCAAATGACGTGACATGAATCTACTGCTTTGTCAGCAATACCCTGCTGTCCCCCTCCAGTTTCACCGTAACCGGTTGTTGACCACCGGGCCAGATCACTTCAACGCCAACCGGAGTGCCGCTGAGCCCGAGGGTAGCCGTTGTCGCATTCTGCGACCAATATCCCGTTCCTCCAGTTACTAAACGGGCTGGTCCTCGACTCCCATCTGAATAAATCACACAAAGAATTGCCCCAATAGCATCCGTGGCAGAGGCAAATTCAACAGAAATGCCCTCCCTGTACGACACTTGACGATACACAAGTGTCGCACCATTGTGCTGAGAAAACGCAACTTCATCCTGCCCGTCTCCATCAAAATCTCCAACAGAGACCGCCCGCCCTTCTCCATAAACTTCAAAACCAGATTGGGACTCCGGGGTGAATGTGCCATCACCATGACCTAAAAGCAAGAGTCCCCGACCCGCATCCTGCCTCGGAGTTGACAAAGGATAAGCGAACCAGTTCTGAGATAAAATGATGTCTTCATACCCATCAAGGTTCGCGTCCAGTACAACAGGGCTGATCCCTGCGCTGTATTGTGCTTCTGCAGGCAATGAACGGTGCTCAAAATGATCCCCCCTGTTAAGAAAGATGCTTGATGCATACGTATCCGCTTCGACGATCTGAGCATTTTCCATTGCTGACGATGGCAGAAGCTGCGCAACCTCCATCGTGCTGAAGTCCTGGTGCGAAGTAACGCGCATCTGTATTGGAGGGATGGCCGATATCAGATCAGCGAGCATACGTGAAGGTCGATAACTATTCATGATCGGATCCAGGAAGGATTCCAAAATGTCAGTCGTGCCATTAGCATCAAAATCGCCGTAGTGCAGTCGCACCTTTGTGCCGCGATCATAACGACTGTTCCACCCGGCATTTGAAGCAACAATATCAAGCCTGCGATCACCGTCAAAATCACCGATTGACACACCACGCCACAAGCCTAGAAAGGGTTGTAGACCGAAAAATTCAGTCTGATCAGAAAAACCCTCCTCTCCGCTTATCAGTACCCGAACCGGCCCCCATTCAGTAGCAAGCACCAGATCCTCGCGTCCGTCGCCATTCATATCTCCGAACACACTGCCGCTTACAGGTCCTAATCCACTCAAAGATTCTCCAAGCCTGTAAGCTCCTTGTTCATTCAAATAGATGTGACTGTTTGCAGCTCTCGGATATGCTCCGGGAATGAAATGCCCCCCAACAAAAAGATCAAGATCCTCGTCCATATCGATATCTGCCACCGACAGCGGTCCGGGAACGCCCGGGCCAAACGGAATCTTTTGATGCTGTAATTCTTTGCCATCCGGCGCAATATCGTAAATGTGGACCCAGGACGAGTCTGGAAAGCGCTCGTAGCCGGACTCCCCCACCATCATGCGTATACGGCCATTGCTGATGGGGAGGGCAATCATGCCTGTTGCGTCACCTGAAAGTGGATCCAAGATGGGGCGCCCCTGCAGTCTGAAGGTCTGGTTCTGTCCCGCACCTTCCAGTAACTCGGAACGACCATCCCCATCGACATCTATAGCAGCGAGTGCAGGTCCCCGCCGGCTGAGGCGCCATGGCAGTAGCGGCTGAAGCTGAAAGTCATCAAACTCCTGCTCAGGCCGTGGCTCAGACTGCGAATGGAGCGTATACATGGGTGCCACCGGCGAAACCGGCGGTACCTCAGTTGGATGCGTTGCCCCCGATTCTTCAATTATGTACAGTCTGTCACCCTTATCCACATTGACACTCGAGTGTTTCCCACTCGGCCAGGCAACTTCAACCCGGCATGGCGCGGATCCCATTGCAAAAACCGCGATCAGTTGATCGGATGACAGGTAACCTCCGCCCAGAGACATTTGCTTGGACTGCTCCGGTAAACCCTCACAATGCACACCAATGTCTGCCCCAACCCCACCGGTGTTTGGGGGCTCACCTTCCAGAATAACTGCCAATCGATCCGTCGTCCCGGTATTGCGATAAACACCAGGGGACGCGTTTAGTCTGTTTGTAACGATGTCCAGATCTCCATCTCCATCCAGATCTCCCAATGCCATACCATGCGCTACATCGGCGCTTTGACCTAATCCCCATCCCCCGGGCATATCCTCAAACGCTAAATCTCCACGGTTACGAAACGCTACGTTTTCTAGTGCAAGGGGTGGAAAATACAGGAGTAGTCTTCTGGCTGCCTGCCAGGAGGGAGCGGATGCCATGCGGCGCTGCTCAATTCCCTGTGCATCCAGATCCTGTACATCATATACATGCCCCGTCGTAATCAAGATGTCTTCCCAGCCATCTAGATCAACATCCATGAAGCTCGTAGCCCAGGACCAGTCAGATGCAGCCACCTGTGCAAACCAGGCCAGTTCTGCAAATGTGGTGTCCCCTCGACCAACCATGAGTGCATTTTGCATTTCCTGCGGACGAAACGACAAATCACCAGGTGGGCCTTCCAGGGGTATTCGTGTGTTCCGCTGACGAAGCCTCCGGGAATAATCGCGACTCAACATGTCGGTCATGAAAAAATCAACAATACCGTCGCGGTTAACATCTGAAAAATCCACTGACATCGTGGCGTTACTCGTCTTGCGTAACGCATGATCGGGCGCATGTCGAAAAACACCATTTCCAAGACCGATCCAGAGTGCATCCGGGCTGTCAAAATCGTTACAGACATACAGATCTGCTATACCGTCCCCCGTCACATCATAGAACTTGGCCGTGAGCGCCCAATCCCTTGGGGTTGATGTTATCGGCTTTCCTTCCGTATCCAGAAAAGCCCCCTCGATCCACGAGACAGGAGCAAAATGCCCCGAACCGTCATTCAGATAAAGCCCATCCGGTTCAGCAAGCTCACTGCGTATGACTTTGGTTCCGATTTGTGTGAACCTGTAGTGTGCCCGGAATTCCTCTTTTGGAACCTGCCCTTCCTCCGAGAGGACCGCTTCCCAGCTAATGGCCGCAGGGGGCAGACTGTCGGCCAGTGCAATGCGCTTGTACCGAGCAATGTATGCATCCAAATCTCCGTCATGATCAACATCAGCCAGGGTTGCAGTCGTGCCGGCGTACGAAGAATTCAGCCCTGCAGCGTTAGGGACGAGCTCAAACCTGCTCCCTCCCAGGTTGCGGTATACCGCCCCCGGACCAAGCGGCATAGTGAGAAGCAGATCCAAATCATAATCACCATCCAGATCCGCCATGACTACGCCGGCAGTGGCACGGGCCGTGCTGTCCAGCCCCGCGCGGACAGAAATATCCTCAAACCTCCAATCGCCAAGGTTCTGGTAGAGCGCGTCTGGGGCCGATAGCCGAGCTACATACACATCCGGAAGTCCATCCCCCGTCACATCTCCAATTGCAATACCGGATCCATGCATCATGTGCCGGTTGGCTATTATCGCGTCCTGTGATACAGCGTTGACCGCTATTATCCCGGACCGCTGCGAATCAACCTCCGTGAAACCCGTTTGCGAGCGACCCTGCACATTCAGCTCCCGATAACGAAAGCCATCTCCCTGTGTCCAGTTGGTCGGTGAATGAGTACAGCCTGCTATCGCGGTAACGGTCACGATTGCCCATACTCGATATCCAGCATACATCACACTACTCCCGCGTGATTAATATTGACTGCGCACTGGCCTGGACAGCTGTCGAGGTAGACGTGCCATCCGGCCAATTGACGTGTACTTTCACAATCGCGTCACGCGGAGCCAGTATAGGTTCAACACTGCTCTGTGACCAATATCCGCTTCCTGCAACTATGGGCACTGAGGGTCCCAGGCTGCCGTCGCGGTACTCCGCACGTAAATTTCCGCCGACCGCAGCCCTATTCCAGCCAGGAACACGCAATGTTACACGCAGCCCTTGAGTGGCAGTCCTGTTCTGAAGGTGTACTACCGGTCCGGCATTCTGTGCAACTGCAAGATCCAGGCGACCATCACGATCGAAATCCGCGCTTACCGCAGCCCGCTGTGAGCCGTAAATGTAAATCCCCGATACCTTCGCCGGTTGGGGGACCAGCTTATGGGATTCATCCGCCAACAATAGCAGGCCCAAGCCACTGTCCAAACGTGGGTAACCTGACGGCACTGCAAAAAAGTTTTGACTCAGAAACAGGTCTGTACGCCCGTCACCGTTGAAATCCCCCGGTACTGGCGCAAAAGCGGGCGACCATTGGGCTTCATCGGCAAGCGGCACCGCCTCGTAGTGAGATTCCCGATTCAGGAATACCATCGTCCGCCATTCTGTGACCTCGTGAAAATCAGCTCCGCTCAATACTGGACCAAAAATATCCATCGCCGAGCGTGTCGCGAAGTCCTCGTAGGTCCGAATATGCTGCCGCAATGTCGGTAAGGCATGCGTAAGCGTACGGAAATCCCGTATCAAGCCAAACGCATCTAATTCCGGGACATGCTGCACCTCCAGAATATCCAGACTGCCATTGTTATCCAGGTCTCCGTAATACGCACGGAGCGGTACGTCCTGAGCATAGGGGTGATTTTGTCCCCAGTTGGTTGCAATCAAGTCCAGTTTGCCATCCCCGTCAAAATCTGCGGGTGCTACACCATTCCACCATCCCGTATGCTCAGCTAATCCCAACGTACGTGTCATCCGCACGAGCCGCCCGCCTCCCCGGTTGTGAAATACATGTACCGGCCCCCACATCGTCGCAAGCGCCAGATCAGTAGTGCCATCACCATTCAGATCGGCGGCTGTGGCCCCGGAAACGAGTCCCAGTTTTTCAAATGGTGCACTGAGCGTGTCATCTCGTACGAGTATTCCGTCTTCGCGCCGATAAATGGCACTGCTCACACTCACCGGATACTGTCCAGGCATAAAATTGCCGCCTACAAAGAGCTCAAGCCTACCATCGCCGGTAAAATCTCCCAATGCGAGTGGTCCGGGGCTCTCCGGCCCGAAGGCGTATGAGGTATCGCCGCGATATCGCATCGAGACCCGAGTAATTTTCGACACTTCTGCGGTATCCTGTGGAGTGCGTTCATAGTTGCTAATTCCTGCCAGTACTATATAGCTTCCTGGGACAATTACTATACCCCCGTGATCCCCAGACGAAGGCTCACTGAAGCTTCGGATGATTTCGAACTGTCCGCCGTTATTAAATACAAATCTAAGCGACTCACCCTTGCCTCCCCCCAGAATCAGATCCTCATAACCGCTTCCACCATATCCTGTGACCGCTAGCGAAGGACCTCGCTGGCTAAGTTTGTGCGGCAGAAGCGGTTGTCGATTAAAGTCTGTATAACTACTTTCCTGATGCTCCAACCCTATGCTTAACGCTGTAAACATTGTCTCCATAGACTGCGCTACAGATGGTTTGGTCGCTTCTATTTGCGGCTGAAAGATTCTGTACTCGTTACCAGGCAAGACTTCCTCTATGACACTGCGACCACCGCCCGTCCAATGCACTTCAATCTGTGCGCCCGGGGCATAGGCAAACGTGAGCGCTGCGTCGCTTGAGGAAAGGTATTGTCCGCCTGCAATAATTTCCTGTCGCTGAGGAGGCAGGCTGTCGCTGGTGACCAGCACCACTGTGCCAACCCCTTGCGGGTTCGGCGCATTCCCCTGAAGACGAACGAGAATTCGTTCACCTTCTGCGTCATTACGAAATACCCCCACGGGAGCGTCCAGGCGATTTATGATCACATCCTGATCTCCGTCTTCGTCAAGATCTGCGAAGGCCATTCCATGTGCCACATCGGCGACCACTCCGAGCCCCCAACCTTCCTCAACCCACTCAAACCGGGCGTTGCCGAGATTGCGGAACGCAATATTCGGTAGATCCAGGTCTGGAAAATCCAACAGAACCTCTCGCCAGGGGCGTCGGGAAGATCCTGCCGCGATTTGCGCGTCTGCATCCATTGCATCGTATGCATGACCGGTGGTGAGGAGCAAATCCTGAAGACCATCCAAATCCACATCAATGAATGCACTGCTCCATGTCCAGCCCGTTGCGGCAACGCCACTCATGCGTGCTAGCTCGGAGTAGGTCGTATCGGAGCGATTCAACAGCAGCATGTTCTGCATCTCCTGCGGACGTGCATGAATATCTCCCATTATTACGACTTCGGGAGGTATTACAAAGTGCTGTTTTTGCCGACGTATATAATCTGGGCTCAGCATGTCCGCCAGAAACATATCCACATCCCCATCTGCATCAACATCTGCCGCAGCCACAGACATCGTCGACTGACTGGTTTTCCTCAGAGCTAGTGTAGACACTGCCCTGAAAGTACCTTCTGCACTGCCCAGCCAAAAATGATCTGGGCTTTCGAAGTCATTGCATACATAGAGATCCTGATATCCATCTCCATTAAGGTCCTGGAAGCGTACCGCCAACGTCCAGTCTCGCGGAGTTTCCGTCAGTGGATGACCTCCTTCATCCAGAAAAAGTCCCTCGGTAAACGGTACTTCGGTAAAGTACCCTGTCCCATCATTGAAGAATACGCGATCCGGCTCTGCCAGCTCCACACGCATCAGGCGGTCGCCCTGGCGTATGAGTTTGTAATCGTCGGCCCAATAATCGTTGACCACGAACGAGTCGGCGACCTGTTTAACGACACGTTCAAAAGTGATTTCATTTGGCGGCCAGATATCTTTGACTGTGGCCTCCTTGTAGAAGCCTGCATATATATCCAAATCACCATCCTTATCCATATCTGCCAGCGCAACCGAGGTTGCACCGCCGGACTGTGGCAGGTTTGCCTGCGCAGTATAGTCCGTGAATTGACCTGTGCCATCGTTCAGGAATAATTGTACACCGCTTCCGAGCGATGTGACAAATAGATCCAGATCACCGTCTGCATCCACATCAACGAACGCCGCCCCGGTTGCTCGTGGATTCACCAAACCCAGATTAGCCCGAAGGGTCACATCCTCAAATTGCCAATCCCCCTGGTTGCGGTGGAGTGTACTCCCATGTTCCATACCTGCCAGAAAAACATCAGGCAGGCCGTCTCCGTCTACATCACCTGTTGCCACACCCGATCCATTCACAACATGTCGGTTGGTTATGAAAGCCGAGGTGCTTATTGCATTGTTGAAAGCAATGGAATTGGAGACTTCCGTAAACCCTGTACCTTCACCGATCGGAGAAGCAAGCGGGCGTACTTCATATCCTTCGAAGGGCGTCCACGTACGTTCAGTCTCCCGACTACACCCAACCAAGACCAGCACGCCTAGCAGGACAAAGGTCAGGGCACTATTAGCAGGCCATCTGAACATTCAGAACGCCCCGGTTACATCACGCCACCCTTGAACTCGTTCTCAAGGTACTCGGCAATTTCTTCAAAGTACGCTTCCCGTTCGGGCACAATAGGAACGTCTACCCAGTTACCGCCTACTGCAAGTTGTCCCTCGCACTCGGCTATCATACGTGCGGCAAATGTACTGCCTATACCTCCTGCACGGCTACGCGGACGTGCCGTGACCGAAATGCGCACTCTCACTTGGGTATACCCGGCCAGTTGTTCCTCTTCAAGCGCAGTAACTTCTTTCCATGATGCCTCCATGCGTACATCCTCAGCCGTATCTACGCGTCGATCTAATCGATACCCGTACCGTGTCAGTAACGCATCTTCCGCTGTTGTGACTATATGATTCCGCGCCGAGGTCCCGAGGTTGAACCTCAGCGTACTGCTGGCGGCACGGTCGCCCCCAGAACCGGGACCGGAACAGGCCCCTAGGAATAAGGCGATGCCCAAAGCCAAAATCGTTACACGATACATCGAATCTACCTGCATTTAGTCATGGTTATCCAAATATACACACAGGGAGGCCAGTGCTTCCGACGCACTGACCCTCCCTCTTATCAGATATGCTTAGCGAGGACGGACATTGTCGAAATCCCGCCTATAATCGTCCCGTTGATAGGCCGTCGGAGCAGCTCCAGTACCACCGACACCGCCAAACGTGTAACTTTGTAGTCCCAGCGTCTCCAATTCCCTGCCTGGCACCGGGAAATGGATGGGGGTACCTGTAACAAGGTCACCCAATCCCCTGTCGTCATAATAGGCAAGACCAGCCCAGGTCTGGAATGTCTCTATGCGCCGTTCATGCTTAAGCTTCGCCCACAGACTGGCCGAATCCATGTGACTCTGCGCATCTTTAGACGAACCGGGGGAATCCGTACCAGCGGCTGGATTAAGCATCCCCCTGCTTACACGGGTTTTGTTAATCAGATCGGCAACTGTAGATGTACTGCCACTCGTACGCAAAAGGGCCTCGGCCTTGTACATATCCATCTCTGCCATAATCATGTGGGGCATTACACCATTAGCCTTCCCCAAATTATAGTACTGATAACGCTTATGATTATGAGATGAATAGTGATAAACACCGCGAGCAGCCGGGAATGGCCCATTGTTTCCCTGGTATTCGAAGTCAGAGCCATCAACGGTCAGGTCGGTAGCGTCTCCTACGATCCTGCGATCCGCTGTGGCAATGTCAAAGACTAAGCGTTCTCCCAGGGGTTTTGCCAGCCACGCATCGTAACCGCCAGACTCATCCGCCGGCCCAATCGTGCGGTAATCAGCTCTGCTCCAGGTGGTTCCATTTTGCCCGTAGAACTTAAGGCAATCAAATTCCGTCTCGCCATCGTCATCGCCAATGGGCGAGAAATCTTCGGTAATCCCGGCATCTACGCGGCTGATTACCTCACTCCAGTTTACCGCGGCGCGTTCAGACTCATTACGAGCAACCTGAACAGTTAATCGCGCTATGAAGGAGTTGATCAGTTTAACCATGTCGTCTGAAGTCACATCCAAGCCCCAGATCCAATCCTCCGCTGCAGTAAACGAGAATGAGCCTGTTTGTGCAATCGCACGTGCTTCTTCCAGCATCTGAATGGCCGCTTGGTTCACATCCATGTACGGACGCAATTCCAGTGCATCATTCTCTAGATCCACCGTCTCATCGACAATGAATGCCTGATCAAAGATCAATGAGAGCGTTCCATGCATTAGGCCTTGATTCATTTTTGCAAACGCCTTCAGACGTGCTGTGTCATGACCTTCGCGTGTGAAGACGTTGCTCTCCACACTTTCTTCTTCTTCAGCACGCGCGATAGCCTGCAGGGCATCGTTTGCATTTGAGATGCCCCGATAGGAGTCAAACCATGGTTCCCTCGTGGAAGAAGCGCGACTATAGGTTGAACTGTTATCCCAAGCAATGCGAGGCTCACTTGACATGTCTCTCATTCCCCAGTTGGCCCACGATGAGGAGTTCTCATCTGCCAACGTCGAAAAGAACATTGCACCATTGCCGCAACCCTGGATGCTGAGCCAGTAATCAGCAAACGTACCTTTAACCAAGTTCACAACATCTCCAGGCTGTGCAAAAGCAACCGTCCGGTCTGGAGCATTATTGTTTTCAACGGCCAAATCCTGACAGCCGACAGCGCTCAACGACAGTATGCCGACTAGTGTATAAAAAGCGATCCGCTTCATTTGATTTATGTTTTCAAGTTTCATGTTCGCTCACCAAACTAAAACTGGAATTCCAGCTTCGCCCGAACCGTGCGAAAGGGTGGATAATTAAAGTCGTCCACGCGGTATAACGTCGCATCCGACCCGGAACCCACTTCGGGATCAAACCCTGAATAATCAGAGAATGTCAGTAGGTTGCGTCCTATGATGCTTGCTGAAACGGAATGCAGTACATTGCCAAAGACGCGTGAGAGCTGCTGACGGTTGAATGTATATCCCACCGAAAGCTCACGCAGTTTGATGTATGTGGCATCTTCTACAAAATGGCTGTTCCGTGCAGTAGCATCGTAGAGTACTTCGTAGTATGTGGTGGACTTCTTCATGTCTTCTTGCTTACTCCCCTGGTCCTGATCGGTGTTACGACCATCACGATAGCTCCACTGCTTTGTGAAGTTGTAAACATCACCGCCAATTTGAGCACCCCACAACATGTACAAAGTTATTCCTTTGTACCGGAACGTAGAATTAAATCCAATGCTGAAATCTGGAAGCGCATCAGCGATCTGGACCTGATCCGTCTCATTGTCCTCGTCGTAGTACTTGATTGGGATTCCCCAGCGATAGTTGTTCTCACCCGCAGAAACCGTCGTACCCCATAGATCATCCTCCCCACCCAAAGCGCCATCTGAACCCGGACCGCTGGTGTAACTGTTCCCCTGACCAACCGCTACAACATAGCCGTCGTCGTTCACGTCAAAGTAGCTCGCATCCACACCGATGGGCAGATCCGAGAGTTCCGTGATGAACCTGTTGCCGTACATTGAACCTAGGATTTCGCCTTCCCGATAAAAGAACAGGCCCTGCGGTCCACCCAGGTATGGATTGGAGTGAAATTCGGTAATCTCCTGATGCGTACGGTCAAAAATAATACCGACCTCGAAATCCATATCACGAGAATTGTAGACATTTGCATTCACGCTGGCCTCCACCGTATTTGATGTAAGATTACCTGCATTACGCCACTGTGTACTAAACCCGAAGTATCCCGCAAGTGGAACTCGCAGAAGCAGGTCCTCCACTTCGGTATCCGCATACACCAATTCAATAAAAATGCGATCCAGAACCCCTACGTCCAATCCAACTTCTGTTTCCGTCTGCAATTCCGGCTTCAGGAACGCATTCCCCAAGGTCGCCTTTGAGAGCTGGCCATTACTGAGTGAGAGTGTCTCATATTGTGCCTGGAAGCCGGGGCGCCCGCCCGCTGTTCCGATTGAGGCACGCAGCTTCAATTCGGTAACTGGACTGTTGCCTGGCCAGAAGTCTTCTTCCGAGATGCGCCATGCGGCACTGCCGCGGTAATAAGACTGCCAGCGCTCTTCTGCGCCGAACAACGAACTGCCGTCGCGGCGGAAAAATACATCCATGATGTACTTGTCCGCGTAGTCCATCCCGGCAGTTGCATAGTAGCCTTCAGACCGGACCGTTGAAGAACCGTTGCCAAATATTTTTTCGCCTTCCGTCTCCACATTGGAGAGGTCTGAGATACCCAAAGTCACGATATCGGTCCCCAGTACAAATTCTGAGAATGAATCAAAGTCCTCCACCTGCGCCTTGAGTTGCGCACGTGTAGTGAAGCTTCCAAACCGCTTGCGGAATGAAGCCGTAATATCGTAATTGATCGCCTCGCTGACCGAGTTACGCCGTTCAATGCGGCCATCATTTAACGAGGAGGGATCAATAGTTGCGAACCCGATGTCGTAAAACTCTAATTCATCCCTGTCGGAACGATCATAGCTGAAGTTGCTTTCTAAGTCCATCCATTCAAGCGGACTCCAGCGTGCCCGGAAATTCCCGAGGATGCGTGAGCGATCCTGGTTCATATCAGCGTTCTCAATCACATACAGCGGATTTTCCTCTACCGCCAATGGGTCTGCCTGAACTTTGAGCTCACCTGCTTCATCTTCTGCTGACAGGTTGACCAGCGGGTTTGTGAACATCAAACCAAAGAACGGATTGATGTTTGAATTTGAAGCCAAGGATGAGGTTACCGCATCATTCTTCGACTGGGAGTAGAATCCCGAAGTTGAAACGGTAAGGGTAGGTCGAATCCGGTGATCCAGATTAACCCGGACATTCCTGCGCTGGAGGCCTGTCAGGCCCTGAATCGCCCCCTGCTCAACAACATTCGTAAACGAAGCCAGGAAATTTGTCTTGGAACTGTTCTGGCTTACGCCGACATAGTTGGTCCATGTATTCCCAGGATTAAAAAATTGGTCAAAAGCGTTATAGAGTGTGCCTTGATACGGGTTATCATAGAAAGCTGCACCATGTGGGTTGGTATCCTGGAGCGTGCCTGGTCCATATCCATTGCTCAAACAATTATCACACTCATTTTTTGCTCCAGAATTATCCAGGAAATTCCCGGATCCATCCACCCGCAGATCATGAGACGTATTTGCCTGAAATGACTTGACTACACCACTCACGCCATACTCGTTACGAACCGTCACACGAGTCTGGTTCAGGGGGACGGCTCCGCCCCGCTGCGTTGTGATATTGATCACGCCATTTTGGGCTCGTGATCCGTATAGCGAAGAGGCTGCGGCTCCTTTGACGATCTCTATGTTTTCAATATCAAGCGCATCAATATCGACCTGGTTTGCTCCTAGAACTACCCCGTCAACAATGAAGAGCGGCTGATTACTCCCGGTAATGCTGGTGGCTCCCCGAAGGCGCACGGAAACCGCGTCTCCCGGCGTGCCACTGCGTGCCTGAACGGCCACACCCGCAACCTTACCCTGGATTGAAGCAACCGGGTTAGACGCAGGTGCCAATGTAATTGCCTCAGAGTCCACCGAGCTCACGGTGAAGGCCAGTTTCTTCCTGGGCGTAGCTTCGGCAACACCGGTAACTACGAACTCGTCCAGCTGCAACAGGTCGAGAGCCAGAACAAAATCTTCTGTCATAATGCCCTCGCTGATCGTGATGGTTCGAACCTGATCGGTAAAACCAACGTAGCCAGCGGTGAGCTCCAGTGTTTGTCCTACATTTGCGGCAGGCACCTGGAAAGTGTAGTTTCCGTCTAGATCTGTGGACGCACCTACGACCAAGGACTGAATGAGCACATTCGCTCCGATGAGCGGCTCGCCTGTGTCATCGGTAACCTTTCCAGAGATTATACTCTGTGCGCTCACCAGCCCCGGAAAAAGCAACGCACATAACAACGCTGCTGTCAAAGAAAACGTTTTCATGAGTCTTTCCATGTTTTGTGAGTGAATTAGTATGTAGGGACAAGGGACCAATAGATCACTGGACCTGATAGGTCCCTGAAGATAAATAAAAAGCACTACAGCAAAAACCACCCCGCTACTACAGTGTACACCGCATATTCCTGGACATAAAGGAATTTCCTGACGGATGGGCGTCAGCTCCAGCTACCCAGTGTACTACTGGCCGCCCAGGATCAATGGCAATCCATCACTGCCGCTGCCCACAATTACGGTTTTGGCGTTCGTGGAATTTGCCAGTTGCTGCGTAGCTTCAATTCCCTTGAAGCGGAGGAATTGAGACGAGAGACTTGCAGTGATGATCTGCTGATAGGCTGCTTCGCCCTCTGCCTCAATGCGTTTGCGTTCGGCCTCGAGGCGTTCCTTTTGAATGGTAAACTCGTAACGTTCCGCTTCCTGCTCCTCTTTTAGCTTGTTCTCAATAGCTACTTTAATCTGCTCAGGAAGCCGTACATCTCTGATAAGAATGGCCTCAACAATGACATCCTCGTTTTCCACATTCTCCTTCACACGGGAAAATATCTGATCCTGTAATTCGGTCCTTCGACTTGAGTAGAGTTCTTCGGGGGTGAACTGGCCAATCACCTCACGCACTACACTGCGGAGCTCTGGACCGATCAGCTTCCGGAAATAATCAACCCCGTAGTTCACGTGCAGCACTGGTAGGGTTTCTGATGCTGGCCTCCAGCGTACAGAAATATCCGTGCCAATAGACAATCCATTGCTGGAGAGTGCCTCCATATTTTCCAGTCTCTCCTGTACCCGAACATCGTATTTAATCACTTTCAGCCACGGAGCGTGGAGATGAAGCCCCTCACCATATACATCTTCAATGTTCGTACCTCCGAAGGGAGAATAGCGAACCCCAGCCTGACCCGAGACTATGGTCGTAGTCATACAACCAGCAGCTAATGAACCAACAACCAGAATCACGGCAAGTAGTATAGCCCCTCTGGTCAAAAAACGCGTCGGGTTCGAAAAATTTGATCGGTTATCCATTATCCTTGTGCAAGTTAATAATTTTACAGTGTGGTTGGGATGACGATTCCCGTGATACGGGTACAATCAACGGTATGCTTTGTTGCAGGTTTTACGTTCAAATATTTTGTTAGCGCATATGAAACGAGCGCTTGAAGATCTTCTTGGTAAAGACAACGTTCGCGAGAATGTGGTACTTGCGCCGTACACAACGATGCAACTGGGAGGCCCCGCAGATCTCTTTGTCGAGGTTACAAGTGCAGATGCACTCGCGTATGCAATAAAAACCGTGCGTGAGCTTGATGTCCCCCACTTCCTGTTGGGCTACGGGGCCAATATAGTCGTTGGAGACTCCGGTTTCCGCGGAGTCGTTATCCGTAATGCTGCTCAAAACATAGACTTTGACGGCAACCGGGTTACCGCGGAGAGTGGTGCTATCGTGTATCCAGACCTGATTGAAGCATCTGTCGCTCGGTCACTGTCTGGCCTGGAGCATTACGTTGGTATCCCTTCAACCGTGGGAGGGGCACTTTGGCAGAATCTTCACTTTCTTTCTCCAGCTCCGGCCCGTGAGCGAACCATGTTTATTGAGGAGGTTCTTGAACATGCAGATCTCATGACTGCAGAGAGCGACCTTCGGCGTGTGGATGTAGGTTATTTTGAGTTTGGATATGATTACTCCATCCTGCATCGGCGAAATGACGTTGTGTTACGGGCAACCTTCCGGCTTACGCCCGCACAGGAAGTGGATTTGCGCAAAATAATGGCCGAGAACCTTGCGTGGCGCGCCCTGAGGCACCCCCCATTGGATACTGAACCCAGCGTCGGGTCTATCTTCAAGAAGATTCAGGGCATCGGAGCTGGGCGTCTGATTGATGAATGTGGACTTAAAGGCGCCAGTTTTGGAGGCATCACAGTAACGCATCGCCATGCCAATATTATGGTCAATCAGGGAGGAGGAACGGCCGCAGATTTGCAGGCACTGGTAGCCTATGTTCAGAAAGAGGTAGCCGTGCAGACAGGCTACCATCTGGAAACTGAAATTGATTTTATCGGTGAATTTGATCCACCGACCAGTGGGTCCCCAGTGTTTGTCCCCCGTCCAGCTGGGTTGATTACGGCCGAAGAGTTGGCTGCACGCCGCATAACCTAATGGCTTCGAGAAAACTCTCAAGTTGGACCAACGGAGCCCTAGCAGTCCTACGCAAAGATCTCCAATTGGAACTGCGTAACAAATCAGTCCTGGGCACGCTGCTTATTTTTGTCCTGAGTACAATGTTTCTGATCCTGGTTGCAGCAGGTAGAGGCGACCTTGAGCCGCGAACAGAGGCAGCATTTCTCTGGATTGTGATCTTCTTCACGGCCGCTCTGGGTCTAGGACGTGCATTCCTGTCTGAGAAAGAGCAGAAAACCAGACTTTTCTTGCGAATACATACACGCCCCCTCATGGTCTACGCCGGAAAACTGTGTTACAGTTTTCTTACGATCCTGTGTGCAAATGTCGTTTCAGCATGCATCTTCCTGCTGCTGCTTGGGGTGGAGGTTGCCTTGCCGGGCTTATTTATACTGACACTTATCCTGGGAACGCTGGGGCTCGCAGGAGCAACGACACTGTTAGCCGCCATTATTGCGAGAACAACACGAAGCGGGGTACTCTTACCCGTGTTGCTGTTTCCGCTTCTGGTCCCCCTTCTGCTCGCAGCTGTCGAGTCTACTTACTTCAGTTTCGTTGGTCAATCATTTACCGAAGGGGGGTGGACCGCATCCCTTGGATCCTTACTCACTATAACTAGTTTCTCCGGCGTAGTGGTCGCTGCATCTGTTTTGTTGTTTGACTACGTCTGGCAGGATTAACGAGTCTTCCCCGAATGCCCCGTAAATACAAGACCATACGCCTTGTAATTATCATCTGGATGACGCTCGTACTGTTGGGGGCATTTTCCTTTGGCGGTGCGTGGCTGAATATTCCAAAATTGGCGATGCTGGAGCATACGGCCCGGAACCTGTATTTCCATGTTCCCATGTGGTTCACCATGATGGCGTTGACTGCCCTTTCGGCAGTACATGCTATCCAGTGCCTCCGAACGAATAGTTCTGTCAGCGACATCAGATCCCGTACAGCTGCACTAATTGCTGTGATATTCGGTTTACTGGGTCTCGCCACAGGTAGTGTCTGGGCACATTATACCTGGTATGAAGGCACAAACATATGGTGGAATTTTGACCCCAAGCAATCGATGGCGGCTGTTCAGGTCTTGATTTATTGCGCATATTTCGCCCTTAGGAGTGCGCTGGACGATCCCCGCAAACGGGCTCGTATTGCTGCCGTTTACAATATATTTGCCTTTGTAACCGTCCCCTTCCTGCTGTATGTACTTCCGCGTCAATTGGAAAGCTTGCATCCTGGTGCGGAAGGTAACCCCGCCTTCAGCGAAATCACGGATCCGATCATGCGAGTAGTCTTTTACCCCGCTGTCCTTGGATTCATAGGCGTTGGTTGGCTACTTTACACTCAACGAGTCAGATTGGCCCGTGCTGTAACGGCATTGCAGAACATTGAGGAAGACAAGCATTTTCGAACATGAACCTGATACTCTTGTTAATACAGGCAGCCCAAGGCATTGAGACCGTCATGTTGGATAACGACAAACTGATGGTCGTTCTTGCCGTTGTACTTATTATCTGGGTGGGAATCACGGTCTTCATTTATGCTACAGATCGAAAAATTGATCAACTGGAATCCTCGGTGAAAGCCCTGAGCAGTGAAAGAAAAACCAACGATTGATCCGAGTTAACCGGATTCAGCCATGCGTAAACCTCGCACTATTATCAGTCTTATTGCCTTAGTAGGCTTCGCCTCCCTGCTTCTGTTCAGTTTCGGAGACCAGGTGGGGGTGTATATGCATTTTTCTGAAGCTGAGGCATCCGGGACACGCGCTCATGTCGTTGGCATCTGGGTCCAATCCGAGACCACACACTATGACCCTAATGAAAATCTATTCAAATTCCATCTGCGTGATGACGAAGGAACCGTGCGAGAAGTGCACTACCGTGACCCAAAGCCGGCGAGCTTTGAAGATGCCGAGAAGATCGTCGTAGAGGGATACCTTAATGGAGAAATTTTTGAAGCCGAACATATCCTCATGAAGTGCCCTTCCAAATATAGTGCCGCGAGTGCATTGGATGAGGCATTGCCTGCTTCAGGTACGAGCAAGTCCACTCAATAAATCTTTCCAAACCGGTGTGAACTCCCTATAGCCGGTTATAGGACACCCCGCATCACCGACATTTCTACATCAGCCGAGGCTTGTACGTGAATTTCAGCATCGCGTAGCGACCCAGTAACGTAATACGTGATTCTTGAATATAATTGGCCCCACTGGAGATGCTTACGTTCCGACTATTGTTTAGCGCGTCATTGAGCTCAAACTCTATATTGCCGCGACCCTTCAGCAGTACTCTCGACATTGATAGATTCAGCAAAGCTACGTTCTGACTTGTGCCGAAAAGCGTTCGGTCAAACATACGGTAAAACAGTGATGAATCAAATGACCAGTTTTCAGAGGGATTCCAAATCATTTGTGCTTCTATTGTACCGTTAGTGTAGTTCCGGTTCAACTCTTCATTCAATGAATAGCGGATCCTGTTGTATGTGATTTCCCCCGTTGCAGTGAGGTCAACCTTGTCCCCTCCGTAATGCGTAATTTCGAGGCTAAGCCTGTTGCGCAGCACCCGTGTATCATTCTCTGCACCATTAACCATCTCCGTGCCACGCTCCAAGTCAATATCGTTGTCTAATTCCCAACTCATATTTAATGATCGAATTGGCATACCCGAACCTATGTCACTGTCGACCGACCATACATCTCCCGCATTGATTGCCCGCAATGTTTGGCGTAACTGTGTATCTACTGCGCGCTCATATATGATGCTGTTGTGTATGTATCTTCCGCCGAGACCCACGAATAGATTAAAATCCGAGTAGGGCTTATAGAAATGATATCTGGCTCCTGCTTGATGCTCATATTCGGGGGTGAGTGCCGGATTACCAACGTGAATACGCAGTGGGTTACTGTTATCTGTAAAGGGCTGCAACTGCCTTAGCGAGGGTTCGTGTATTCTTGCCGCATAGCGGATGCTAAGCCCGTGCTGTTCAGCAGGGTCAAATTGCGCCAGGAAGCCCGGCAAAACATGTGTGAGCCGACTCCGTATGGTCCGTGAAAGATCTCTAATCATTCCTCTTCGACGGGAGTGTCTTACCTCCATGCTCCCTGCTACGTACCACGAACGATCAGCAGCCTGCAACGTGAATTCAGCACCAGAACGCCAGTACTCATAATGCTGTCTAAATCTCTCACTGAGGGAGGCATTCCTAATGCTGGTCCCATCAATGATATCGAAGTATGACTTGTTTTCCCTTCGATCAGTGGCTGTACGATTCAAATACAACGTCAGTATGCGGCCTCTTAACAGGGGTTGTAGAAACTCGAGGCGATGTCCATACCGAAGACTACTGCCCTCAAATTCCTGCTCCTGATTCAGCTCTTCGCGCGTCTGTATATCCCCAAGCGTAGAAAGTTGTGTCTCTGTGCCCAGCCGAGTTACTTCGTCTGAATTATTCGCATTCACCGTGCTTGTCGCGATAAGACTGTGACCTTTGGATGAGAGCCTTTTGCGCCAGACAAGACGTGCATCTGCATTAACGGCATCCTCCTCATTATACTTGTTGTGCTCGGCTATACTTGACAATGCTCTTGACAGGTCCATTGTGTGCTCCTGACCCGTTCGATTAAATGATTGTAACACCTTCGACAATGTTCCTTTAAATCGCAGATCGTGCCCTTCACTCAGCTTTATATTAGCCTGTAATATTGTCGAATGTGCTAGATTGTCGGTTCGGCGATTATTGGATTCGTCACTTGACGCCGCTACATCTGCATCCAACAGTTCCTTGCGCAATAGCACCGACTCCTGAGCATTCGCATGGTCGGTCAGGAAATAGCTGAGATTGACCCTAGTGTCATCGCCAAAATCACGATTAGCATGGAAACCAAGGCCCAGTGATTTGGAGATCCCATCGTCCGGTGATGTTATTCTACCTGCTCCCCGAAAACTTTGAAGTTGATCAAAGCTGAAGCCGGGCTGATTTACATTTTCTGCATTCCCAATCAGTGCTAACTGCGTTTCCGGCGCGAACCGAAAAGCACTAAGTTGACCAAAATATCGCCCCTGACTCCAATTCTCCGCACCAAGCCCACCTGTGGTATGGCCAAATGCACCGCGTTTAGCCTCCTTGGTAAGTTGTAGGTCAACGGTCTTCTCCTCGCGACCATCGGGGATTCCGGTCAGCTCCGATCTATCGGACGCCTTATCATATACTTGAACTTTTTCTACCGCATCCGCAGGCAGGTTACGCGTAGCAATCGTATGATCACTGCTAAAGAACTCCTTGCCCTCCACCAACACATGTTCAACTACCTTTCCTTGGGCGAATATTGTACCATAGCGATCCACATCTAGGCCTGGTAAGCGCCGGAGCAAGTCCTCCACCATGTCTTGCGGACGTACTATAAACGCCAAAACATTGTACTCAACCGTATCTCCGCGAACGACATACGGCAGACGATCAGCCTCAATGACAAATTCTTCCAGTTCCTGGGTTTGTATCCCTAGCATAATTTGCCCCATATCAACATCTGCACTGACGATGTCAAATTCTTGACGTACCGTCTGGTATCCCACAGAGGAGACACGTAGAACATATGCGCCTGTAGGCAACCGACCAATATTGAAAGTGCCTGCATCATCCGTCGTTCCAAACTGGATGAGAGCCGAGTCTGCGTGCGCCAGAACCACTACGGTAGCTTGGGGAATTGCGGCATCCGTTGAATCTGTAATCGCACCTGCTACGGAGAAATGCTGAGCATACGCGACAGGAATAAGGCAGAGCATTAAGGCAATTACCGAGGCAACACACGAAACAAGTCTCTCAATGCTCATATTGGCCCTATTCCTGTCCGCGGGAAGAAAATTGGATTATAATCTGCATCTGTTTTCCAGATGGTCTAAGGTACGGTTAGCACTTGCACAGTATATTTAGCTGCGCATAAATCGGGTTGACCGTACGACGCGGCTAGGGTTCGTAGAACAAATAAGCCTGGTTCGGGTCATTAGCGTGTTGCGCGGATGGCCAGCACTGATAGCTTATGGCATTCAGTATCCCCGCCCCAGAGCCGTCCAGATGTCAGTAGGCCGAGGGCATTCCTTCACTGTTACATTCAATAACCCCAAGCCGGCAACACAACCACAGTTTCTGCTTCATGGCAATCTGGGCGGGTTCCAGATAAATGCACTGACAACAGGAGATCCGACGACAAGGAAACCAAGCATGCGCTGAAATTGGCTGATTTATGGAGAGCACTCTTCCAACTGAATCTTGTTGGCACAAGTTTTCTCCCGTCGTATGCCCATCGCGTCCAGACTCTCGTCCAGGCATACGATTATATTTCGTCCACTCAGGCGTTCTTTGACAACTGATTGAGATAACGATCGAACTCTATGTGTCTGCTTTGAAAACCGGGCTGCCCGCCGCATGGACAACTTTCGTGTGGTGATATTGGTTAAGCCTTGAAGTATTATTTCGAACTGGCACAGTCCACCCAGAAGGACAAACACTCCCGAGCCGCAATCTCGAAATCTTCGACTGTGCCTCTAACCTTCAACTTTATCAATCCCTCCAAAATTGAATTCAATTAAGCATCACGTTTAATATACAGGGGTACTTGCGAAGTCTCACACTCTAGTTCCCGCTGTGACCAACCGAGGATCGTAAAATGGGGTTCTCGGATGGATGGGGCGCAAAAACTGATTGGACCACTTACGAGACAAAATTTGGTTACTGCCCCGACCGATTTAGGATAATTATCTTCCCTTCCTGAACATCGCGCAACTGCTGTTCATATCTACGCCGGTCTTCGTCCATCACCGTTTGCTTCGTGCGACGATATTGTCTATCCGACACTTTTTGTCCCCTTACTGGCGGTACGATACCACGCGCCAGTTCGTCTATCAAGAGGGAATCAGCTGCGTACACTTCCCCAGATGCGGCATTTGTAACCATCAAAATGAGCCCGGGCAGCCCGCCGTACCGACCCGGACCTGCCGGAATCGATATGGCAGGCGCAAACCATGCTTCAATCTCGGCTGAATCCACCACTGCCGTCGCCTTCTCAACGCGAAGCCCCAAATAGACACGCTCTTCACCGCCCAGGCGCCAAGGAATGACAGGAGTTTTGTCGCTGATAAGATACACATCCAAGCCCAGTACCCGTGATTCTGTGTACATACCACTGCGAAAATTAACATAGGTCGTGTCAACTTCCTCCTCTCCATCTCTGATCTTTCTATCTCCTGGCTCAATATGAGGCTTGTTGGTCGGATACATCAGAGAGGTAGTTGTGTCAAACACCATGCTTCGTGATACTGTAGCATGCGTTGCAGGCTTGACGAACTCTGTTCCATATGCCTCACTTGTGGCAGCCTCGTAGACAAGATAATGGCTGTACAGCACCGGATACGTATGAGTGTAGCGCACGGTACCCACCTGTGCCGACGCACCCAAAAAAGGTGCCAACGTGACTGCGATTAAGATAATTTGGCGCATGATTCATAGATGAAATAAAAGCGGGAGACCCCATGCCCAAAAGCCAATACCTTAGGCAAGTGTGCGCACTGGTCGCACTGCTGTCTTATCTGGTCCCATCCACGCTCAACCATTACATTCCACAATAAACCGGATTACACGTGGAAAACTCATCGCCCCTTTCATTACGGCAAGTATACCAGCCACCCTTACCTTCGCACTTCAGATTTTCTTTGCATTCTTCGTAGTCTGCCCGCAGTCGTCTACCAGCACCTGCCTGACGCACGCACTCTGGCGCTGATTTCGCTTGCACGAACAGACCTATATCCAGCAATGTGTTTGCAGTGGGCAAAACACGGACCGGATCAACACCAAGCTCAACTACCGGTAAGGGGCATTCGGTTGGTTGAGTGTAATGGTCGGTTAACAATACATGAGATGCGTTGTCCAGTACAAAATTGGACTGAGCGGGCGGCGTGATGTCTATCTCAACTGCGATGGCAGAGATAACATTGGGGGACGACTGACTAAACACACCGGGAACAAATCCTGCGGAAACAACAAACAGACCCACTAGGGCCAAAACCGAAAAATGAACTCTAAGCATTACAACCACCATTCAGTTAACTTTTTGTGAACGACGGCAACGGAATTGTCACCGCCGGGTACAATATACGACTTTGTGTCTAAAACGCAACCGTTGTCTGTTCTTTATCTGTTATATATTGGGCATAATCGGTTATATGCTAGTTAATTCGTGAAAATTTAGGTAATTGGTGGATGGTTTTGCAAAATCCTCGTTAAAGACCCAATACCAGGGGGATTTTTGTTAGCGCAAGTAATGACGTTATAGGACCGTGGGATTTCTTCTTTCGCACTTGCCAGAACACCTGAATAAGTGCTAGCGGATGTAGAAATTGTAAATTACACATTGCTTCGGTTCAACACAGCGGAGAAAATCATTCAACTCGAGCCTCATGCATTGTCTTAAACCGGGGAATTTATTTGAAGATTGGGTCTTTCGAGTCTTGCTAGTTCCGATAGGTGAATCTGGAGCGGGTGGTCGAAAATTATGACGGTGATCATGATTTGTACCACAGAATACGCGATGTATCTAAGATGCACCCGGCATCAAAAACAGCAGAATATGAGGCTCTTGTCTCGCCACCGCAACAGTCCTAGGCAGACCCACCAAATTGAACGGGATGCGGGGCAATCACTGTGCGGAGAGGGGCGTGCTATGACTACATGCAATAGACGAGTTCAAGCGGCTGCGGATGCGAAAATGAAAAACAGGCGCGCTCCGCTGATAGGGGGCGGGGGGAAACAATTTTCGGCGTCACGAGCCTGATTGAACCGACCCAATCCCGTTTTATCAGCGAGAATTCTTCAAGTGTAGCGATCGCCCGCTGCACACGCCGTGCACAAAACCCCATGAGTCTTCTAATACAGGGGGACGAGGTGTCAATAATGCCTCGGAATAGGTCACCCGTTGCCCCACCGCACCAAGATTTTAAATTGGCAAAGTCAGTGGAGTAGATTATCTTTTCGTTCAAGAATTCCTATGTCTCCTCCGGCAAACAATGTAACACAGTGCCGCATTGGCCTCCTTCGTCGTGGCATCGATTCCCAACGTCTTGCCTCTTCATAAACCCGCTTTCTTTAACCGCTTCAAAAAACAGATAAATACCATCGTACGTACTTCCAAACTCAAACGCTTCCTCGTCTTGGACATCGTACTGTGGTCCGGGGAGTTTTCGTCAAAGCACAACCCAAATACTTGCGCTACGCCAATGAATCATTTCACCACCGGGCAATCTCTCGCTCCGATCCCTAACCCTCCATATAGCCAATTATAAACATCCGACAAGAGCCCCCCTAGGCTGTTGAGCAAGGGATAGGGGTTTCCATCGGCCTGTAGTGGACAACAATTTAAGAACTTCACGTTTACGCTTAGTTACCAGAATATTCTAGTGGTTGAACCCCATTAACGGGACTCGAGTTTGTCGAGATCCTTACGACTCTGAACGAGCACCTCATTGAAGCAGTTCTCACAGAATCGTCGCGTTGCTGAGTGCTGCTTACGAAGCTGAGGAACGTCGTGACATACGACTCCCTTCAGAATATCGGCTCGACAGCGGCTACATGATGTCTTGCGCCCGCAGATCTTTTTGATTGGACGACCAAGGGACGAACCAATAAGCGACGGAGTCTTCCCCTTAGGCATTCTGTGCTTTCTTTAGCTCCCTAACAAGGCGGTCCAATATTTTCGGGAGTTCACTCCTCGCGGAAACAAATTCCTCATGAGACCAATCTGGTCTCTTGCGTCCGTTTCCAACCTTCTTTGCGATTTCCTGATTGACCATTATAAGAGCTGCAACGGAGTTGTTGTGTGCCCCAATCTCGGTCTTGAGTTTGCGCGGAATCTCAATTCCTTTGGGTTTGAGGTCGACGCGGTTAAGCAATACCTTCGCCGTGCGCTTCACTTCCTCATCCAAACGCTTCCTTCCCTCTATCCATTGCCTTGCGGGTATCTGGCTGAAAGGCTGCGCTGCAGGCACCATACCTGGCCCGAGCGCGTCGGACCGGCTCTTCTGTACGACCTGGTGGGCTAGGCGAGGATCAAGCCCCAGTGACTCCAGCTTCTTCTCAAGGTCTTGTTGGATGTCGGCGTCTTCAGCAGTAGAAAAGTCTTCCTCGAATAGTTGCTCTACGATTTCGCTTTCAACAACCATGTCCTCGTGAAGCTTCATCCGAGCGTCACCTCCAAGAACGTGCTTAGGCGGGTCTGGATCCTTTCCCCCCGTGACTTCCTCCCAGAACCTCTGGTCATCGTTCTCGAAGAGCTTGAAGCGCTTCAAGAGTTCATCTAAGTTCATCCCGGCGTGGGTCACGATGTGACCATAATTGTCAGGATGGGTCGGCTCATTCTGGACCACGACCCGAAGGATGCGGCCCACGAACTGGATGTAAGGAGCGAGCGAACGGAATGGGCGAAAGATTGCCGCGACACTCAGTTTTGGGTGATCGAATCCCTCCCCAAGCATCTGGACTTGGACAATGCAGTCGAGGACACCGTTGTAAAGATCCCGTAAGACCTCTTCATTGGCCTTTTCGTCAGCTAGCTTGCCTGGACTGCTATGAACAATGGCCGTTTCGTACCCCCGCTCGCTGTAGAGCGACCGAATCTGTCTCGCATGGTTGATCGAGCACGCGACGGCGATGAGTTGGTGCTTAGTCCCGGTTTGCCGGAGTTGCTCCAGCTTCTCAAGGCTATTGTCTACAATCGAGACATTGCACGGTGTTGAAAGTGCTACACCGCGGCTGAACCATGTCTCTTCCTTCATCCCGAGAACCTCTTCAAGAGTAAAGGTACACTCCTCTCCATTCATTGTGAAAGTAAGTTCGCTTGGAGCCACGTAGCTGGCCTTCAACCTCTTTACGTAGCCCTTGATGGTGGCGCTCTTGAACGGGTAGCGAAATATAAGCTCCCCCTCGATTTCCTGCCGGTCGGTTCGGAACGGTGTCGCAGTTAGGTTGACGACTTTCGCATCTCGAAATCTTTCGAAGACTCGCTGCCAGCTTGCAGCCGCACTGTGATGTGCCTCGTCGACGATGATAAGGTCAAAGAAGTCTCTCGGGAGCTTGGGAAGCCACTTATCGGTATTGGTGCCGAGTTGTTGGATATTGGTTACTACGATGTGTGATTTTTCGCACACCGAGAGGTTGCCGGTGTCGAGTGTGCAGACGAACGGTCCGTGGATCATGTGCTGAGGTTCCAACACGCTTCGCTGCCACCAGAAGCACTGCTGTCTATTAGTGATATCTAGGGTCCGACAAAGTTCTTCCTTGATCGTAAGGTTCGGTGCGATTACTAAGACACGGCCTTTGGCAATCCCGAACGGAAGGATGGCTGCTACGCCGGACTTTCCACAACCAACGGGAAGCTGAACCAACGCCTTTTGACCACCACGCCGGAAATAGTCTGCAGCTTGAAGGTAAGCGTCACGCTGAGGCTCTCTGAGGGCCGGATTATCCTGTATGTGAACCGGTGTGACCTGAAAGAACTCCTCGAGCCGTCGAGCTCCCTGCATCCAGGCTGCGAGTTCCCCGCGATCATACATCCATTTCTTATCGAGGCGTCTTGCGGGGATGCGCCTCTGCCTAGTAAGCTCGTAAAGCTTTGTGAGCCCAATTCCGAGGTATTCGGCGGCCTGGTCGGTGCCAATCCAACGTTGTTTCATGATGTAATGATACGAAATGACGGTATACAATGTCAAATACTGCTCATACTGATATATTGTTCCACGGTCATGACCTCTAAATTGACACTACCTCTCCGACAGTCGAGATTCAATTACTAGGCAGCAATTTGCCAATCACCCGATCTGATTGCCGAGTATTCCTGCAAGGAGTGCTGGTCAGAGGTTCTGCCAGAGGTCTACAGGGTGTGGGACGACCACATTGAAACTCTGGAGACAGGCATGTTCGTATTCGAGATAGCTCCACGGCGGAGTGGATCCTGTCCTCCAGGGCGAAATCCACGAGGAATATACCTCTCTACGTTTTCAGCAACAGTGCCGCATGGACCGGTGACTGGCTGTTGCGCCCAGAATGCTACCTGATTATCGAAGACCAGCAATCCGGCCAACTCCTACAACAGCCGTCATATCGTCACGAGGATTAACTATGGATGGCAGCAGCAGGCGCTTCGTCTAGGCTAGGCGTAAGTAATTCACGTGCAATTTTCATCCGGCGAAGCTCATTCGCGATGCCGTTCTTGTCTATTTTCGGTACTTCCTTGGTATGGATACTACAAATTGATTGGCCAGGATTCCAGCACAGCACCTAATGCTTTTCGAAGTTACCGCGAAATGCCCAGGCGAGAAATGCGCCGACCTCTATCCAGGTCCGTGCGGAGGACCACTGTGGCACAACAATGAACACGGACAAGAAATCCCGTACATTGAAGCGTGACTTGGCAAAGGGCTTGCCCTTACTAATCACCTTGAACAACCGTTTCTCGGCATTCTAGTGGTTGCCCGATCCAGGAAGACTAAATGGAAGGATCATTCCCAAGAGCAGATCCTGATCCGTATCTTGAACGTGATGCTTAACTGAGTTCAATTTTGGACGGATTGATAAAGTTAAAGGTTCGAGGCACAGCCAAAGACTATTGATCTTCTCTTGATAACCCGAGCATATGCCCTGCTTCCCCCCGCAACAACACCCGAACGACCATTACGATCCGCACAATATTCTCGGCAAAGCCGGTCCACAAACTTGTCAAAACCACACTTGAAGAGCACGGGCTCTATTGCATCGAGATACGTGTTTGAACTGGAACCGAATTCATGCGAAAAAATAAAGAACTCGCCTTGAGTGCTCTCCGTACGTGTTCCTATTGCCATGGATTTGTACCATATACAATCTGAACACAAGCGCACTCGTAAAAAATACCCTACCGAGTCTTGAATCCCGACTTTATCCACAGACTGCTTGGTCTGCAAACACAAGAAAATCCGTTGCGCCAGAGTTCCAGGATGGGCTTAAACTCCGGCCGTGCTCAAGACGGGCAGATGTTTTTGACAACCCAGCAGCGGGATTTACTGCACCACCTTCTAACAAAATTCAAGACTCATTATGTCTCAAGTTAGTCTCGAATACTTAACGGACAGCATTCTTTTGGACCCCTCTGCTCAGAGCAATTTTTACTCAAGCCTTTCAGACATACAGCTCTTGGACGAATTGATGGCATACCGGGAACACATCAAGAACAGACGAGAAGAGCTTAACCGCGAGTTGGTTGCCGGTCGCGGCAAACTGGGGGCATATTTTGGCATGTCTCTGGTGGCCGAGCCAAAGTTTGAACAGTTGATGCGGGCCGCCCTCTACTTCGATCAGTTGCTGGTCAAAGATCCGCTTGTTCCGCATGGCCGAGAATCATCTCACGAGAGTGAAATGATGGAACAGTTTATAGGCAGTAAGTACGAAAAACTGGACCGCCAAGCGATAGCGGAAGCAGCATGCTTAATCTCTAGATTGTTGCCTCTAGTGCGAGGAGATGTCGTGAAGCTTGTCCCTTCCAGTTTGGAGCACGAGCCTCCGAAAGAGGTCAGGTTTACGTATTCACCCGACCTTTTTTCCGAGCGAGTCCCGGCACCTCTGCTCCCGTGGTTTTACAATCAAGTAGAAGTATTGCCCGTGAGGCGCCGTGCCGATGGAGTGCTAGAACTCTCAAAGGGATTGGACCTGATGCCGTGCAATGATATCTTAGTTTGCCTGCGCGAACTTAATCAGGAGCATGTTTTTCATTACTTGCCAATTGTTGAGCAAAAAATGTTACCAAACGGGGAATTAACGATCCAATTCCAGAAACCAGCCCCGGATCAACGACCAACCCTGGAGGAATTCCAAATCTGGGTAAGGCAGTCGGTCAATCAGGCTTCAGGCTATGCCTTCCGGCGCATTGCATCAGACCTACGAGTTTCTGCCGCTTGCGACACGATGATGTTCACGGACTCTCAAGGCATTGCTGAGTTCCTCAGACTGCAGGTTACAGAGCACGGAAGGATCAATGAGGAATTGGCAACGCTTGCCCTACAGTTTGAATTGCCTTTCCTAGACCGTCTCACTGCTGACGATCTAATGATAATTCGGCGGCGGCATGGTGAATCATTTGAAGGTTTCCGTTCCGAGCTCCGTCGGCAATTGCGAGAGTTAAGAGGTGTCAGATCACAGAAAGACCTTCAGCGAGGTCTTGAGAACATACAGCAGGACATAACAGAAGTGCAGATGCGCCGCATCCAGGCACACGCGCGGCAACTCCGAGGTCACCTTTTTCGTGAAGCCGTCATCGGATTTGCCAGCTTAGCCACTGTAATTGCCTCCCAAGGCGTTTCTCTCGCTTCTCTGTGGTGGGCTGCCGACAAGGCTTGGGAACATGGTCTTGAATACGGGGAAATTCGACGGAATCCAGCTTTCTTTGTTTGGCAGCTACAGAAACGTGCGAAATGATATTAAGCACTCTTAGATAACTAATCTGAATTTCCGCGGGTGAATTTGGCGGTGAGTACTGGATGAATTGGGCTGCCGTAAGATTCCGTCCATCCCTGCATTCGGCGCTCTCAGGCACATCCTCTCTGTAGGGCGTTGACCACAGCACTCCTCGAGTCACATTTCCTCCCTTTGGGCGTAAGGCCCTGGGGGTAGTTGGTTGCTCTCACGTAGTTACCCGCGATAGCGCGCAACCTAACCTTCGCGCGCTGCCCGTGTACTCCAGAATCAACTGCTTGTCCCCGTCATAATCAAAGATCTTAATATTGATCGCAAACCTTCAACTCACTCCGTTGTGCCTCGTGTATTAGACAATGGGATATCCTGGGTCAGGCGTCCCTAGCCGAGTTGGGCAATCAGATGTTCTCGGCACTCGCCGTAGCCCCATGATGCCCCGCACATCCCCAGCTTTACACCGAGGTGAGCTGAAATCGACGGACGAGGACTGGAATCTACTCGCGAAGGCAAGTCGTTTTGCCGCGAACGGATACTCCGTTTTCTGCGCGACGATAAGTTCATCGATTGGAACGATCTCATCGTGGATCTTTCTACCGAGAGTCCGGCCCACCCGACCTCGGCTCTATGTCGACCACACCCGGCGGCTCAAAGGCTGCAAGCAATTGATAGCCAGGCGGTATTCTTTGCCGACTTTATGCTGGTATAGTAGGGCTCTCCGTGACTGGGAAGAGCTTCAAATGAGGCGCTATGTTTTCTGCAATTTACATCATAATACACAACGTGACTTATAGAGGAGCGACTTGGCGGCTTCGACGGCTAATCAGTCTGGTATACGCGTGTTTTGTGCCCTGGCGGGTTGTAACGCATGATTTCGGTTCGTGTGGAGCTGCCACGATCTATAACCGCGAGTTCATCGGTAAGCTGCCGATTATCGCAAGCATACGTCGTGGATTCTCCTACCGTGCCAATCGCTCCTCCATAAGCCATGACTTAGGCCCGCACGCGGGTTGTGATCAAGGGGTTTTCCAGGTGCAGCGCTGCCCACAAAAAGCCGACCAGTTCGCGTGCGATCGCGGTGTTGGCGACACATCGCGGTTTGGTCTGACACAGTTTGTGAAAACGTTTGTACAGTCGGCGTTGCGCTTTCCAAGTAACGGCGACGACCTCCGCAGACATCGTTTGTTGTCGTTCTTTTAGCACCCGACTGCATCGCGGAGGCCTTGTATACTTCCACGCGGCGGAGATGACGGCATTTCGCACGTGGACATTCCCGGTTTTGGTGATGCCACCCCGTTTTGTACGATTCCCCGAGCTATGCTCGCTTGGCACGAGGCCTAAGTAGGACATCAACTGGCGCGGATGTGAAAAACGCCGAATATCTCCTAACTCAAAAACCAGCGTTAACGCGGTCACCAAGCCGATCCCGCGGAATGCCATCAAAACTTTAACCGGCGCTTTGTAGCGATCTCGGTTAGCGATCGCTTCTAAATCGGTCTCAATGCTAATCACCTCTCGTTCCAGCTGTTTCAACTGGTGCAGATACGTATGAAGGGTGATGTGATCTATCTCCGGCATCGGTAAGGCACAAACCCAGTCATCAAATTTCCGCGTCCAACGGGTCTTGCCTGGATACGCAAACCCACGTGTCTGCAAGAAGCTCAGAATCCGCTGCTTCGTCTGGCCGATGGCTCCTGTCAGATCTCCCCGACAACGCAGCAACGAACGAATGGCTTCCTGTTCCTCGTCGGGTATATTGATCGTCGTCAGTAAGCCAGCAGCATACAACGTCGCCAACTTTCTCGCATCCAGCCGATCTGTTTTGATACGTTCGCCTGGACGGCGGGGAATCGAGGAGGGCGCAACCACTTCGCACGAAATCCCTTGGGCATCCAGGGCGCGTTGTAAACCAAATCCACACGAAGACGCTTCGTAGTAAGCGTATACCCGGCCATGGCGGTCCTGAAGCTTCTGGAAATACTTGTGCACCTTCGGCAGGTCATGCAGCAATTCTCGCTCGTCCACGATCTCACTTGTAAGCGCATTGTAGACGCACAACGCGATCGTCTTTTTGTGCACATCCATGCCAACGGCGATGGACAATCCGGGGGTGGAAGAATTTGTGTAGTTTTGCATAGGGCTATTCTCGGTTGGTTGATTGGTGAACTCATGCAATGTAGCTCAACCAGCCGGGATAGCCCTACTATAAGATCTATGAAAGAGAAGGGCAAGATCATCAGGAATCTCCGAAGGGAATTACTAATTCGGTTGCCCTTTAATTCGGTAACGTTCGGCCAAGAGTGTAAGCGTGTTTTCCGGCCTGAAGACATGTTGCAACATATCTATGAAAGAGAAGGGCAAGATCATCAGGAATCTCCGAAGGGAATTACTAATTCGGTTGCCCTTTAATTCGGTAACGTTCGGCCAAGAGTGTAAGCGTGTTTTCCGGCCTGAAGACATGTTGCAACATATCTGAGAAAAACAACAAGGAACTACAGATTAGATTGGTTCTTAGCCAAGCAGAAGGGCCGGGTACCTCCGCCTCCCAAACATGACACAACTCCTAAAATGTCCCGTTGGCCGCGCTCACCCATACTGAAAGATCTATCGAACGAGCTCAAGAGCGGCTCCGTGCCAAATTGATGCGACGTAAGAAGGCGAGCCGATATTCCAATCCCGCCGATACTGGCGGTGGCGAGATTCGACTACGGGAAACTGGGACTAGACTTGACCGGAGAGATCACCCGGAAAACAATCGGATGCATTAGGAAAAAAGGTCGCCCACGCGGAAGGGGTCAGGCTACAAGCTCTGGTATTGAATCTGTTCATTTGGTCAGCTGCAAATTCGCAAATGACGGTTCTCTTCGTTCGCTGATTAGTAAGAATAATCAAATACCGCCCGACAATGGAAGCATGACTAGTAGAAGACCATCTCCTGATAGAGTAAAGTTTGATTTTATGCGGACAATCAAGTTCCTTCGTACATCGTACAACCCACCGCTGATAAACGATTGTATCTGCTGTGACCAGATCGCTGCTCTTTATCTGTCTGATGGTTGCCACTCCCTGCATGGCGCAGGAGTATGCCCTGTCGATCGCACGCGTGAAATATGGCGGAGGAGGAGACTGGTACAGCGACGAACAGTCACTGCCTGAGCTGCTATCCTATGTCCGAAACGAAACACTGGTAAATGTGAACCCTAGACCGGAGATCGTCGAACTTTCGACTGATCGGCTGTTTACCTTCCCGTATCTGTACCTGACAGGACACGGAAACGCTGTGTTCACGGAACAGGAAATCACCCGTCTGCGACAATACCTGGAGCACGGAGGTTTCCTGCACATAGACGACAACTACGGCCTAGACCTAGCCATCCGCCGTGAAATGACCCGCGTATTTCCGGAACAGGAATTCGTAGAACTCCCCTTTGATCACCCCATTTACCATACACATTTCTCATTCCCTAACGGTCTCCCCAAGATTCACGAACACGACGGCAAACCGCCCCAGGGATTTGGACTGTTTGACCAGCATGGGCGCCTATGCGTTTTCTACAGCTACGAGAGTGATCTGGGAGATGGCTGGGAGCCGGAATCAGTGCACGATCTCCCACTGGACATCCGGGAACCTGCTCTGCAGATGGGAACGAATATTCTAGTGTATGCTCTGATGGGTGCCAGCCCGTATAACTGAAAACTACCATGAACCATCTCGCATCGCAGGACCCCAAAATCTTTGCCGCAATTGAACGTGAAGTGGATCGTCAGAACCACGGACTGGAGCTGATTGCCTCGGAAAACTTTGTGTCCCGAAGCGTCATGCAGGCAATGGGCTCCGTGTTCACCAATAAGTACGCAGAAGGATTACCCGGACGACGGTACTACGGAGGCTGCGAGTTCGCAGATACTGCGGAAGAATTGGCTCGCGAGCGCGCCAAACGGCTCTTTAAGTGTGACTGGGTAAACGTTCAGCCACACTCCGGTGCATCTGCTAACGCTGCGGTGTACCTTAGCTGCTTGAATCCCGGGGATACATTTCTAGGTCTAGACCTCGCTCACGGCGGTCATCTAACACATGGAAGTCCTGTTAATTTCTCTGGAATATGGTTCAAGGCAACCTATTATGGCGTCGAGCAGGATGGGCATATTGACATGAACCGCGTTCGGGAAAAAGCAAAAGCTGTACGCCCAAAACTCATCTCTATCGGAGCCAGCGCATATTCCCGTGACTTCGACTATGAGGCCTTTCGTGCTATTGCTGATGAAGTGGGGGCACTCCTGTGGATGGATATGGCCCACCCGGCCGGACTCATTGCTGCAGGACTGCTTAATGACCCGCTGCCATACGCTCACATCGTCACAACAACAACCCATAAAACGCTTCGCGGACCACGCGGCGGAATGATTCTTGTCGGACGTGACTTTGAAAATCCATTCGGAAAAGTCGCGCGAAAAAGTGGCCGCGTTCGCAATATGAGCGAACTGCTCGACTCAGCTGTGTTCCCCGGTATGCAGGGTGGCCCGCTCGTACATGTAATCGCAGCCAAGGCCGTCGCCTTTGAGGAGGCGCTGCAACCCGAATTTGTTGCGTACTCGCGGCAAGTGCAACGCAATGCAACCGCAATGGCAAACGCCTTTTTGTCGCGCGGCTATCATGTCGTAAGCGGTGGCACTGACAACCATCTTGTTCTGGTTGACCTTCGAAGCAAAAACACCACGGGCAAGGACGCAGAACGCGCATTGCAGGCAGCGCACATCACGGTCAATAAGAATATGGTCCCCTTTGATGATAAAAGCCCCTTCGTTACAAGTGGAATTCGTCTTGGAACCGCCGCGGTCACTACGAGAGGTTTTAAAGAGGCAGACATAGAACACACGGTTGCGCTGATCGACCATGTGTTGAGTGCGCCGAATGACGAATCAGTTCGGCACGAGGTGAGGAAAAATGTTTATTCGCTCTGCACCGATTATCCACTGTACGATTTCGTGATCGCCTAAATAACCGGCGTGTATTTCCCCGAAAGATTTCAGAACAAGGTGCCTGGGAGCAACTGAAAACTCTACGTAAGCCCGCAAATCTTAATGACTTATCGTGGATGACTACGAATACGGTTCTCGTAGCCGAGAGATGTATAATTCGCCCTTTGAGCGATTCAGCCTGGACGCATCCTGACGATACTGCATCTGAACCGAGCATCTTGCGCTTGGTATACTCTGGGCGCGTTTCACGCGGAAACGACAGATGACACGAGAGAAGATAGATTATTGGCCCTATCTGCACCAATCTGGTCTGTCCCAAAAGATTTATGACAAGGCCTTGGTGTCGGGTAGCCGCGAAACACTTCTTGATCCCGAAGGCCGGCTAGTTGAGTGGCTCCTGGATATGCGTCTCCCCCTTCTGGACGGCAAGATGTCACGTGAGATTGGAGAACTGATTGCCAACCGATTACGCATGATTGGAATCAGACAAGTCGCAGGTTCGGGTATTGGTGCTAGCGCCATGGTCTGCGCAACAATTAATGCGTCCGGCTCACCGCCCCTACGGGGAGGACTCGTCAGACTTCAGCCCAAACCCTACGGACGTCGCCGCCTGATTGAAGGACCGCTGGATCCTGCGACTCCGGTGGTAATTCTTGACGATCTGCTCAATAGTGGAGGAACGGCCAAGCGAGTACTCAAAGAACTCAGAAGAGAGGGATTTACGGTCGAAGGATACCTGACCATCTTCGAATTCGCATGGGGGGATGGCCGAATGGAACTTGAGAAGGAGGGGTTGTGGGTTGATGCGTTGATGGAGTTAACCTTAGGTCAGGAAAATGCAGGCAGTTCCGATTCGGCCACGCACGCGTAAAAAGAATGGCTTTCAACTGGCGGAAAACGTTTAGGCGTGCTCAAAAACCGGAAGCATCCACCGCAGTTCAGGCCGCAGATCCCCAAGCGCTTGCTGAGCCACGTGAGGACATGCTGCCGGAAGGCAGCGAGATGTCCTTCCTCGACCATCTAGAAGATCTACGTTGGACAATCATCAGGGGAATCAGTGGCGTAGTCGTTATGACTATCGTCGCAGCAATATTCCATGATTGGGTGGTTGATGTCGTCCTCATGGGCCCCGCAAAATCGGACTTCATCACATACCAGCTCTTGGGATTCGACTTCGAAGATCTACATCTGCAAAACCGTACAGTGGCCGGCCAGTTCTTCGCACTCATGGGTATTGTTATGGCTGTAGGACTTGTAGCCGGTTCCCCCATCCTCATTTACTCCATCTGGAAGTTTATTGAGCCTGGCCTCTATCCGAAAGAAAAAGCCGGTATGCGATTCATCGCTGCCTTCGCAACCATCTTTTTTGTGATCGGCATCCTGTTCGGCTACTATATGATCACGCCGTTAGCATTGAATTTTTTCGATAACCTCTCGATTTCCCCCATTATCCGGAACGAGTTTGACATCACAAATTATTTCAGCAGCGTGACCTGGTGGGCCTTCGGTTCTGGAGTACTCTTTCAACTCCCTGTTGTAATCTATTTTCTTGCAAAGTTGGGGCTCGCTACACCAAATCGGTTGCGCGCCTTTCGCAAGTATGCATTTCTGGCCGTTTTCGTGCTTGGCGCCCTCGTTACTCCTGCCGACCCTTTCTCCATGTTCGCAGCTGCGATACCGTTGTACCTGCTGTACGAAGGCTCGATACTTGTGGCTGCCCAGGTAGAACGCAAGCGAATTCGTGAGCTGAATAAAGCTTTTGGAGATACGCCTTAACTCAACTGCCCCCAAACCCAAACGAGCGTGCGACCACCAAGCCCGGCGCATATAAGTGTCACGAGGATTCCAAGCCCCAAGTACCAGCGCGGTAGAGTTACGGTTTTTTGCCGCACTGCTAGGAACAGCACGAACACGGCTATGAACGGCAAAAGTAGTCCATTCGCCGCCTGAGCAGCAATAATAATCTCCAAAGGGTTCCGTCCAAATAATGCAAACGCCATTCCAGTTAGCAAAACAGATATCCAGACAATCCGAAACCCTGGATGCTGTGCGTCGTCTGGCCATCCAAAGATTTCCCGTACACCACAGGCTGCTGCCAAAGGGGCGGTCACTGCTGAAGTAATTCCGGCTGCAAACAGTCCCACGCCAAAAAGAATCTCCGCAAAGGGCCCCGCAGCTGGACGAATCACCGGGGCAATCGCCGCTACCGACTCCACCGCCTCAACCTCCAGAGTTGCGCCGGCAAGAAGAATTGCAACAGAAATTATCCCCCCAAGCGGCAGGAAAATGGCCATTCCGGTAAGCTCGCGCCGCCAGGCAAACTGGGGATCCTCCAGGGCCCAATACTTTTTGGCTGCACTTCCGTGCAAGAATAGATTATAGGTTACAACGGTGGTACCTACCAGCGCTATTGTTCGCACCAAACTGCCGTCAGGAAGTCTAGGAATCACCAGCCCCTGCACTGCAGCCTGCCAATCCACCGGTGCAAGAAACACTGTGACCAGAAAGACTGCACTCATAAGCGCAACGAGCCCTGCCAGCAGTTTTGCTACCATTTGCAGCCGCAGCAAGAGAGCAGCCGCTGCAAAAAGGCCGATGAGCAAAACCAGTACGCCTCGCGGGAGCAAACCGCCGGTGAACCTGCTAACGCCAGCAACAGCACCGGCAATATTGCCCGTTTCAAATGCCGCAGTACCGGCCCATAGTCCCAGAACTACCAAAGCGCTCACTATCCACCGGGTCGGTGACCGCTCGGTGTACACGCGCAAAGCTTCCCCCATGCCAAGCCTGGACCAAATCCCCGCTCCGGCCGTGAATGACTGCAACACAAACGTGGCTCCGACAGAGAACAGTAACACCCAACCCAACGCATAGCCGAAGTCAATGCCCGCAGTGGCACAGGTCAATACCGTACCGGGGCCTACAAAAGCAGCTACAATCAGGGAGGATGTCCCCAGTTTAAATCTGGACTGTTGCACAGCACACCAAGGGGCTACTGGATGGTCCAGGTATCAGCTGCGTACAGCAACGCATCCAAGTCTCCCTGACCCTGTCTCTCCGTGATTGCCGAAATTTGCTCCCACAGCAACTGTTCGTAAGTTGGGCGTTCTTCGCAGAAAAAAACCCCAAACGGTCTGGGCATATCCGGTCGTTGCGACATCCGGCTCACGATCCCGGCAAGCTCTAAAGATGTTTCGTCGTAAACAATGGCATCGTTCACTGAGAAATCGCCTCCTTCAATATCGAAAACACTTGTCCTGAATCCATCCAGCCTGACACCGCGCTTACCATTTGCAAAAAGCATTGGCTTTCCATGCTCCAGATAAACCGTCCGATCAGCCTTGGTGGCCCTCTCGGTAAAGTCAAAAAAAGCGCCGTCGTTGTAAATATTGCAATTCTGATAAACCTCTACAAATGCGCTTCCTGAATGGGTATGTGCACGCTTAAGCACTTTGGTAAGGTGCTTCGTATCCCGGTCAGCCGTTCGCGCCACAAATGACGCCGAAGAGCCAAGCGTAAGCGAAATAGGATTGAAAGGGGGCGTGATTGAGCCAAATGGACTACTCTTGGTCACTTTACCGATTTCACTTGTTGGACTGTACTGCCCCTTGGTAAGCCCGTAGATCTGATTATTGAACAATAGGAGCTGCAGGTTGACATTCCGGCGCAGCAGATGAATCAAGTGATTACCTCCAATAGACAATGCATCACCGTCCCCCGTTACTACCCAAACATCTAGGTCCGGCCTCGAGGCTTTTAGTCCTGTAGCTATCGTAGGGGCACGTCCGTGAATGGAATGCATCCCGTACGTGTTCATGTAGTACGGGAACCGGCTTGAGCAGCCAATACCACTCACAAACACTACATTCTCCCGCTTCACGCCTAGCTGCGGCATTAACCGCTGCACGCTCGCGAGGATTGCGTAATCTCCACAGCCGGGGCACCATCGTACATCCTGATCACTGGCATACGCCTTGCGGTTTATCCGGGCCTTCGGTGGGCCCGCCCTGCGTGGTCCACGACCTGGCGGTCGTACAGGTTTCCTGGAAGGAGGGAGCGTTGGCATTTAATTGATATCTTCGCAATGATTGATGGCAGCCTCAACAATTTCGCTGGCTTTGAATGGTTGCCCCTGAATTTTGTTAAGGGCGGCAAATGGCAGCAAGAATCGGTCGCGCAAAATGCGAATCAGTTGCCCCTTATTCAACTCAGGCACCAAATAACCATCAAAGCGCCCCAGAATAGCACCTAAATCTAACGGTAGCGGATTGATGTAGCGCAACTGAATCGTACCTACTTTCAATCCACGGTTATGCAGTTGATCCACGGCGGTCTTGATTACCCCGTCTGTTGATCCCCAGCCAATTATGAGCAAATCTCCTTCCTCATGCCCGTATATCTCTGTGGGTTCAATGAACTGTGTTACCCGCTCAACCTTACTCGCCCGGAGATTCGTCATGAATTCGTGATTCTCTGGATCGTAAGAAACGTCTCCCGTCTCGTGTTGCTTCTCCAGCCCCCCCAAACGATGCTCTAAGCCTGGCGTCCCGGGCTTTGCCCAGGGCCGAGCCAGCGTAGCCGCATCTCGCACATAGGGCAGAAACACTTCTTTATCGTCCACCTTCCGATTCGTCTTCGCTGCAAAGCTGACATCAAAGCCTCCAAGTTCGCTGGACGATGGAATACGCCAAGGCTCAGACCCGTTTGCTACATATCCGTCTGCTAACAAGATGACCGGGGTCATATGACGGATTGCTACCATACAAGCCTCATATGCCGCATAAAAGCAGTCTCCCGGAGTTGAGGCCGAAAGTACTGGCAGAGGTGCTTCACCATTGCGGCCGTACATGGCCTGAAGCAAGTCACTTTGTTCGGTCTTGGTTGGCAACCCCGTTGAGGGTCCTCCACGTTGCACACCTATAATCACTACGGGCAACTCCATCATGACCGCCAGTCCTGTACTTTCCGCTTTCAGCGTCAACCCCGGACCACTGGTTGCACAGACTCCCAGATTCCCACCGAAGCTGGCTCCGATAGCTGCACCAATAGCTGCAATTTCATCCTCTGCCTGAAAAGTCTTTACGCCAAAATTTTTGTATCTGCTCAAATGATGGAGCAGATCTGAGGCAGGGGTAATTGGATAACTGCCATAGAACAGGTCTAATCCACTCTTACTGCTGGCAGCAACCAATCCAAGAGCGAGGGCCTCCACTCCACGAATCGCCCGATACGTACCAGGTGAAAGTCGCGCCGGGGCAACCTCATACCGTACAACAAAATCTTCCGTGGTTTCGCCGAAATGGTATCCCTTCTTCAGCAGATGAATATTTGATTTCGCGAGTTCAGGACGTTTGGAAAATTTCTTTGACAACCACTCTATCGCAGGCTTCAGTGGACGCGAATAAAGCCAAAGCGTCAATCCCAGTGCAAACATATTCTTGCTGCGATCGACAGCTTTCTTGTCGAGCCCAAAGCCCTTGAGTGCCTCCTCGGTCATCCGGGACAGCTCAACCTCAAAGACCCGATAGTCCTTCAATGCTCCTTCGTCCTCCAGCGGATTGCTTCCTTCATACCCTGCCAGTTTTAAGCTGTGAGGCTTAAAGGCATTCACGTTAACGATGATCGCCCCACCCCGTCGAACACGCTCCAGATTGACCTTAAGCGCAGCCGGGTTCATAGCCACGAGTAAATCAACCTCGTCTCCCGGCGTCCGAACATTCACGGATCCGAAGTGCAGTTGAAAGCCACTAACACCGTACGTCGTCCCCGCAGGTGCACGGATTTCCGCTGGGAAATCTGGCAGGGTTGCCAGATCATTCTGGGCAAAGGCAGTTGCCAGAGTAAACTGAGACCCGGTTAACTGCATACCATCGCCTGAGTCTCCCGCAAACAGCACGGTGACTTCGTTAAGTGATTCCACGGGTTTCGTGGCAGCAACAGTACTTATGGGAAGATTCTCCATGAGCTAACCTGCGACATTCAGACTACCGCACAAAATATACCTATTCATTTCAACAGCTTGCTTGTTGGCGTGTTGCGATATGCCCCCATCGTGGCCTACGCATACACCATTTATCCCCAAATAATGCTTTTTTGGTGACTAATCTGCAGGTACGACAAATCCCGTTTATGTTCCAATCGTAACGAGGCCAAGTTCAGTACACGACAACACCGAGAGATCAATGAATTAAGAGCTTGCGGCAAACTACTTTCGCTGGCCCATTTAAAAATTATTGCCGCAGCATCCTCCGCATTTTGCAGACACTTAAGGATAACAACCAAAAAACGATTTTGTCTCATCCGTCAAGAGAAATTGTCAGTCAATCGCACTCAGTGACACGCGAATTAGTTTGCAATCCGCGGCAAGTTAAGCAACATGCGTTGATAGTGTATCACCTATAGGAGCAAAAACCGTTGACTGGGGGGCACGCGCACGTACCATATACGCCTCCAGGAATCCCCTGTGTTTACTAGGAGCTTCGACTGCTTCAACGATCCGCTCGTGGTTGATGGAGTTGATACGATCGCACGCGGCACGTATGGCATCCATCGAAATCTTTAGTGCTACATCCACCGGCATGCGCTCTGGATTAATGTCCAGACCGTACCAGGCGTCGTACCCGTGCATTTTGAGCACGTAGAGCCCCGCCTCCATTTGCTCCGGTGATACCAGGCCTGCATTAAGGTCCTGATCGTAATTTCCCAGCGGCTGACTATTCCAATGCGTATGCGCCAGACGTCCCTCCGACAAGGGCCAGCTCAGAGCATATGCTGTGTCTTCAAACCCCATAAGCAAGTGTCCAATTTCGGGATTCATACAGACCAGTTTGTGGCCTTCCGCGAGTAACGTTTGGTTTTCCTCGTGCTGCAACATTCCCTCAACCTGCTGCCCAAGTAGCACTCCCTCCGGGGTCAGACTGTAGAGGATGCGTCCTCTAGGCTCATAAGGTTTTGGTTCAAATGCGATACGCATGCCCGGGGCCGAGTCCAATGCTTCCGCCAACCCAGCAGCGAATCGCTGACGCATATGAGCCATGTTCATCCCAAACGGATTCTCATAACCATCAATTCCAGGCCACACGACCGAAAAATCACAATCAAGCTCCCGGGCCAGACTCAACGAGCGTGCCGTTCGATCAATTGCCATCTGGCGAACCTGTTTTTCGGGGTTTGAGAGCGAGCCAAATTCAAACGCCGCATCGTAAAAAAGCAACGGAATGACCGTCAATAAACGGATGCCGGTATCCTGGGTAAAGGCTTTCCAGAGTGGAAGATTATCTTCATTTATCTCGTTCGGATAATGTGCTTCCAAAGCATCCAGACCGTAATCTTTCAAAGATGCGGCGATCTCGAGTCTGGCTTCAATTGATTCATCCGGCTTGTACTTGGCATGAAATCTCGAATCTGCTGGCGAAAAAAACCAGATACCCGCAGAAAACCTGGGCGTGAGGTTAAATGAATTCAGATGAGCGACCAAGTCTTCACCTATCCGTATCCTGGCCTGTCCGCGCAAGTCAGCTAGGGGCATGAGTTAAAAGTGTTTTTTCTTGTCAAAAGATAGGAGGAGAACAGCATCACCGATGATGCTCCTCATAATGAGTTTCCAGCCAACCTTCTCCGTAATCGTTACTGGGATCTCTGACAATCGCGTGAATATGATTACTCCCGTTCTCATCTCCGCCAACTCCCCGTTCACGTACATATTCAATCAGTAGAGACGGGCCGTGCACCCGATAGTAGTATCGACGGTCTACATGCTCTGTCGGGCCAATCCAGGCGAAGCGTAACGCTTCCAGGCCGTCCGAGCGAATTTTCGCCAACTGTGCATTTGCAGCGCGATGATCAGCATTGCGGACATACTCCTCAATCAATTGCCACAGTACAATCTGCTGGGCTTCTCCCAATGCAGAGGCTTGTATGCCTTCAATTGAGTCAAGCCTGTTACGCTGTCCCGGACCTTCGAAAATGTCATTTGGTACAGCGTCCCCCAATACAGCTATCGCACGCTGCTCATCGGTGAGTGTCTGCATGAGCCTGTATCCACGTTCCCGTTCGTGGGAAAGGATCCGCCAACCCGCATAGGGGCCCGTTTCGACAGTATATGGCTCCGCACCCAAGAATAAAGGAGTGAACGCAATATTATCACCGACTACGGTAAAGCTGGCAGCAAGGTGATGTCCCGTCAGAAGCCAGCCCCATTGCTCATCCGTCTCTGGGTTTCCAAAAATAGATATCCAGTAGTTTTCTGTCGACCAGCTCTCAATCAACTCAGCCATTCGACCGGAAGCGCCACGCTCCGAAGCCGCGTCACTGAGCACATCATCAAGCCACATCACACCCGCTATTTTCAAGTATCCCTGACTGCTAGTAGATGCCCTCATCAGAGTATGAAGATGATGACGCTGAGTTTCGGTCATATCCCCGGTGCGCAACCCTCCACGCTCATAAAAAATACTGGGCAGATTGCTCCACCGTGTACGGGCATCCTTATCTGAGAACTCAAACTGAATCTTGGACAACTGCACACTATCAAGCGACCCAAGAAATGCTACAGCCGCCACGCGCATGTCCTCCGGGCTGTGTGGTTGAGCCATGACAACCGGCTGCACCACAGCGTTTTGTGCAGTCCCCGCTTCCTGTGGTAAGCCAAAAGGGAACAGGCTGAGAAAACCGAGCAACACAAGCGAGCGACCAGCTGAACAGTTCATGAAAAATCTGCTGAATAAATGCCAAATTGAAGGATGTTACACCAGTGCAATGCTTGGGTTTCGGAGATTTTTGATATCTACCCCAGAACAGGAGGGATTTGCTGTGGCTTTATTTCGAGTCCTGAGCAAACTGAAAAACTGGGCATCAAACCAGATTTTGGAGAACATTGTCCTGGGATATAGACTCGAGCCCACAGGATCCCGGGCTCCTTATTCTCGGCTAGTTGATGCTTGTCCGCAAAATAGGGGTTAACTAAGTTTATGGTGATGTAGTGATTTTCCGGGGCAATATCGGCCGATTTTCGGCCAACGGCACTCCATAGACATCGTGGGTGTGCTCGCTGCTTAGACGAAATATTGGGTGAGGTAGATCTTGTAGTAGAAGGTAATAGTTCGGCAGCGGCATGCTACTATCGCCAATCTTCGGAGGATAGCATACTGTTGGACAGTACTCTATGCGGTAGTCGCGGGGGGTGTATCTTGAGGAGATTTCCTTGGTTTCAGAGTTTTCAATCATCTACAAGCCTACCGCTATGACAATACCCACGGCCATATTCAGAGGAATGCCAGTTCTACTGACTCTATCCATACTTGGTACAGCAACGGCTCAGCTGCCGAATGTGGAGATCCTAGAACAGATATCTGGAGTCGAGGTGCTTTTCATAGGAATAAGCCCGGTCGACGAGTCTGTAGTGTGGATTAGTGGAACCAATGGTACCTATGGGCGCACCCTTGACGGAGGTGAGCACTGGGAAACCGGCGTTGTACCGGGAGCAGATTCGCTTCAGTTTAGGGATGTTCATGCCGTAAATGACAGTACGGCCTACCTGCTTAGCATCGGCAATGGAGATCAGTCCAGGATCTATAAGACAACGGATGGAGGAAAATCCTGGACACTGCAGTTTATGAATGCTGAGCCTTCTGGATTTTTTGACTGTATTGATTTTTGGGATGCACACAGTGGGATGGCATTTAGTGATTCCTTCGAGGGTGCATTCTACATTATTACTACAAGCGACGGTGGAGAATCATGGCATCGCGTGCCGCCTGAATTGTTGCCACCTGCCCGGCCTGGAGAAGGAAGTTTTGCTGCTAGCGGGCACTGCCTGCATGCAGGAGGAGACAGCACGGCTTGGATTGGTACTGGCGCTCACGAATCCGGGCCTGCTAGAGTGCTTAAGACAACGGATCGGGGCATGACTTGGACGTACCACGATACGACCATTCCGGGAGGATCTGTACGGGGAATCACCTCTGTGGCATTTCTTGACCAGGCAACCGGTGCGGTATTGGGCGGAGATGTTGCAGACATGACAAGTCGTGAAGACAACATTGCGCTGACTGACGATGGGGGCATTACTTGGAATCAAGCCGGCCGGCCGTCCTTTTCTGGACCAGTGTACGGAGCCGTTTACGTGCCTCGTGCTCCCATGCCCACGCTGGTTGCCGTGGGACCAGAGGGCTTGGCCATTACAACCAGTCTGGGAGCATCATGGACAACGCTTTCTAACGAGGATCTGTGGACCGTTGGATTTGGCGGACCCTCGACGGGCTGGGCTCTGGGAAGGGATGGTCGGATCCTGAAGATTTCTCTAAGCTGGTGAGAATGACCTTCCAGAAAGGAGGTACCTCCACAGAGAGAGCCGGCTTGGCCGAGATTTTCGGGTTCGGGTCTGCCCAGCGAACACACCTTGGGCATGCTTCATTACGATACTACTGCACGACCTCCACTGACACACTGTCTTCTCCGTGAAATCATACCCAGCGTTGCAAACTCCAAAAAGACTGTTCACTTATCGACTACCGCATCGAGCAATCTTGCTCCAGCCTCGGTGGTCTCGTATCAGTCCGAGCAATCAAATCACTGATTCTCGCTCTCAAACCTGAGTCCCCTGGAATAGCCCTCTGGCACAACATACCGGGTATGATATTCCTGCCAGTCTGAGGAATGACGCTTATATACCGGATCTGCCTGCAATCTGCCTAGTGGCTCATCGTACGTAGGATCCCCGTGCGATGGCAGGGGTCGTAACGTCGTGGAAAAGGTGGTATTATAATCACCGTCCTTAACCCAACCGTCGCCAACCAGGACAAAATCCCTCTGCCAACCCGCCTCAACCGGACCTATCTCAGTGAATCGTAGTCGTATTTCGTCTCCTGCATTCATAATCACATAGCGATCGTCCACTTTCTCCAGCAGCGGCAATACGTCACCGAATCGAGTGTGATATCCGATCAGGTCACGCCATACCTGCGCAGTCCCACTAAGTGTACCGTATTCGGGTAACTCGGGCGAAGAGCGGTCCGCTTCGCTAACTACGGAAAATCCGCGATATCTGAGGTCCGCTTCTGCGGGCAAGAGCGGCGTCACCTGACTATCAGAATCACTCAATTTTGCTGCCGTGTACAATGCATCCCAGTAAATCTCCATGTTCGTATGCAAGCGTAATCGCCGTGAGCCAAGTTCCCCCACTGCCTGAACCAGATCTATTAGTACAGTTTTTGTCTTCCCGCTCGGAAACCCCAGGTTGGCGTGAACAGTTTTCCAGGATCCGTCAGGTAGCTGTGCTTCTACCCGCAGTCCACTTGGAGGCGCATGCTGTCCCTGGCTGATCGCTACATTAATTGAGCTGTCGGTAGGCCAAATCCATCCTCTTGCAATCAACCAAGCATCCTGGGGAGTTTCGTCACTTATTTCCACCTCCAGATAGTGATGCCGTGTTATCCCCTGGTAATCTCCTTTTCCAAAGAAGTCTGCATACCTCTCGTCCTGAACAGCAACGAGCTCCAGTACATCCTTACCTCGATCATCCCACGCACCGGTGATGGGTACTAGCTCACCGGTCACATGTACTTTCAACTCTGGTGGGGGAAAAGCAAATCGCTCATCAACAAAAACTTCGGTACCTATGGGGTGATCAACAACCATGAGCGATATATGATCAAAAAAATGCGTCTCCCATAACTCGGCTGTAATCCGAGCATCGTAATACCCCTCCCGTGGCTGAAGTTGATCTCCCCTGATCTTGACCCAATCTTCGGTGGTCATAATACCGGCCGTCTCCTGGGCGTTGATTCTAAGTCCCAGAGGTGAACGCCAGATAAAATCGGTAACAAAGGTCATCTCATCCCCATCCCACGTAAAGAGCCACGGACAGGATCCTTTCAATCGTTGCGTGGCACTCACAATTTCATCCGAGAGCAAATCAAATTCGGCCTGAACCGAGCCATTTGGCCAGGTTATTCGTGCGACATCTGCGAGCGACTGCGCTCCGAGACCAAAATGCACAATAGGCTGCGTGATGGGCTGCTTCTGATACAGTAATCCGGCGCGAATCTCTACCTCTCCTCCGATCCCGAACGAATTGATGCGCTGATCCCCTACCGCGTGTGCTGCACGAGGTTGGATCTGCTTCCAGTGGTAACCCTTGGTAGTCAGGATTCCAAGTCGTGTCGGTTGACGGTCAGCCCCTAGACCAATCAGGTCTAGACGACCTGCAAACCGTGTAGCACTAAGCGCATAGGCTTCCAAGTCCACAGGATCCCCGTGTGAATAGAATGCATAATCCTGGTCCTGAAGCAGAATGTGAGACTGCCCCGCCTCCGTTACAACCAGATCCACCCCACCGTTGTTGTCCAGATCCCCTGTTAAAATCTGTGCGCTAGATGTCTGCAGGTTTACTTGCGCCAATTCTTCAACTGTTTCTTGGTATCCCAGCGTGACTCGCAATATCTGTCCGGTTTCTGCAAGAACCAGAAGCTCAATCTTGCCATCACTGTTGCTGTCAGAGACTGTGATATCCAAATAGGTGACCTCAGATGTTGATACTGGCACTGGCATGAGGGCGAATCGACCCTGTCTTTCATTTTGCATTACCACCAGATTTCCTTCGGCATCCACGAATCCAGCATCTGGGTCGCCGTCCTGATCAAAGTCTGCCCAGGCAAACGACTTAACTCCGGAAACACCAGAGAACCAATCATCACGCTCAAAGGTGCCGTCTCCATTGTTACGTAGCGCTAAGAGCTCATTTTGGGCAGTGTTCAATAGCAAATCAATATCACCTTCCAAATCAACATCTGCAGCCCAAACACCCGTGTATGCTGCACCGGTAATTCCTGCCTGCAAGCCCAGTGTAGCAGTCACATCTGCAAACTGCTCAAGCGAATCCTGACGTAACAGGCGCATTCCATCAGCTCCCGCCAGAATAATGTCGGTACGGAAATCAAAATTATAATCTATCCCAATACCTGCGTCATGACCACTAACGCCCGGAGCTTTCCACGCCTCTTCGCGCAGCGTCCTAACGGAATCCCGCCCCGCATAGAAAACAGCTGGCAGTGCCTCATTCCCCAACGCAATTGCCGCAATCCATTCCTGAGGTTCATCTGTTGTTATAAGCGATTGATCAACAACAAATTCCAGAGAATCATCCAGTGACGCCGGGGTGGAAGTGGGGCTTGCTAAACGAATAAAGCGCGTGATCGGGTCTCCTACTCGCTCAATGGGTACACGCACGGAGGCTAGGTCCTGCCGATACTGCGGCTCACTGAGAAGTACATTGCGCAGAAACGCTAACCGCGTAGCCGCGTCACCAGTACCAAGTGTAGCCTCGCGCACGGCCTGAATCTGTTCATTTACGTCCGGCCCCCACTGATGACTGGCCAACTCGTTCAGCAGCTCCATATCCAGTGTTCCCAGAGTCACAGACTGTTCCAGGCGCATGAGTAAGACCGAAGTGTTTCCGGGAACGGAGTTATCGAGTCGTTCCATCAATACCGTAATCTCATCCGAATTGTCAGGTAGCAGATGGACGAGATCAAAAAGTGCACGGGCATTCAGGGAATCACTTTCAACCGCTTGCAGTAGATGACGCACCTGTTCTGTTTCATCACCAAGCATTCGCGCATGAGCGGCTGCCAGAAGTAAAATCCCACTGTTTGTTGAGTCTAGGCTCAAGGCCCGGCCTAAGTGCTCCTGCGCCACTTCCGGTTCATTCCGGCGCATTGCCATCAGGGCTAGGTTTGCCCACGCGGCAGGTTCCATAGGAGCAAGCTCCGTAACCAATGTTAATTTGGCATTGGCACGCAGGTCTTCGCCCACTTCCATAGCGGATACTCCCGCATAAAAGGCGCTAACCGTACTATTGTAGGACTCAGATCCTGGTTGCGGATTACGGGGTCCCCTACATCCAAGGGCTACAACAAATAAAATGATTAACAAAAAATGACTGCGGAGATGCAACATGAATATCTATGAAATTTTCATTAACCTGAAGCCGCATTCAACGCAAACTTAAAGGGCATTGTTTGAACAGAGCGCGGAAACCTGCGTACCGCGCTCACTAGCAGAAAGCCCTGACGCACAAATGGTCTTACGTCGATATTATTTGTTGCTTGTGTTCTCCTACATGCTTGTACCATGTGCAGGCGCACAATATGCTCAAATACCAGGGCGATATCAAGCTGCGGTTGATTCGGCCCAAAATATGATCCTTGAAGCGTGGCATAAGCACAAGTTTCCAGGAATGGCGGTGGCCGTAGCAGCCGAGGGTCAGCTGATCTGGTCGGATGCGGTTGGCTTTGCTGATCTGGAACAGCGCGTACCAATGTGGCCACACAGCCGCTTCAGGATTGCCAGTATATCGAAACCCATAACGGCCGCTGCGGCCGCTAGGCTCTATAGTCAAGGACAACTGGATATAGATGCAAGTGTGCAGCAATATGTACCGGATTTTCCGCGAAAACGCTGGCCTGTCACGACACGCCAACTTGGTGCACATCTCGGCGGAGTTCGCAGCTACCGACCAGGTGAAATGCTGTCTGCCGCGCCCTATGCTTCAGTCAGCGACGGATTGGAAATATTTGCTGCGGATACGCTTATGTATGAGCCCGGTACGCAGTATCTTTACTCCAGCTACGGCTGGAATCTGATCAGTGCAGTGATTGAGGGAGCTACCGGAGCATCCTTTCTAGAACACATGCGACAGGAAGTTTTTCTCCCTCTTGGAATGCTTAACACGGTTGCCGATCACCCAGATAAGCTGATTGCGCACCGGGTACGCTTCTATACCCGTAACGAAGAAGGTCTGTTGCTCAATGCACCCTTTGTAAATAACAGCTATAAATGGGCCGGCGGTGGGTTTTTGTCTACCCCTATAGATGTGGTTCATTTTGGGATAGCACATTTGACTTCGACTTTTCTCGACGATGCAGCCAAAGAATTACTGTTTACTGAACAGCTAACGAATACAGGCGAACCTACCGGATACGCATTTGGCTGGAATGTTGAAATGCGCGAAGATGACCTACACTACTTCAGTCACAGTGGAGGAGCTATTGGAGGTACCTCGCTCCTCGTTATCCAGCCGGATACCGGTGTAGTGGTTGCCGCTATGATCAACGTGAGTAATGCCAACCTAGGAGTCGTTCAAGAACTGGTCTCCCTTTTCGTTGCCACTGTGCAGCGTTAAAGTATATCCGGAATCAACATCACCGCATACGCCCATTAATCTTCCAAGAGATTTTGTCGCAACCCGAGCCTGTAGTGGTCGTACAGGTTAGGCTAGCGTAGTCCGATTTCAACACAAACCTTAGCTTTGGCCATGACAAAACACTTGCCAATTCTTTTAACCCTGCTGCTGTGTGCATCAAGCACCTGGGCACAGGAATATGACACCATGCAAATTCCAGAAATTGCGTACGAGAAATTTCAACTGGACAACGGTCTGACCGTCATCGTTCATGAAGACAATAAAGCTCCCCTGGTAGCCGTGAATCTGTGGTACCATGTAGGATCAAAGAATGAGCCCGAAGGGCGCAGTGGCTTCGCCCATCTATTCGAGCATCTCATGTTCAACGGTTCAGAGAACTTTAACGACGACTACTTCCAGGTACTGGAGCGTATCGGTGCGACAGACCTTAATGGCACGACCAACAAGGATCGTACAAATTATTTCCAGACCGTGCCCAAGAACGCTGTAGATCTGGTGCTGTGGATGGAGTCTGACCGAATGGGTCATCTTCTTGGAGCCATTGATCAGGCAAAACTTGACGAACAGCGGGGCGTCGTACAGAACGAAAAGCGTCAGGGCGAAAACGCACCGTACGGGCAGGTTTTCAATCACATTACAAACGCAACCTATCCCAAAGGGCATCCCTATGCCCACACTGTCATCGGCTCTATGGAAGACCTCAACGCCGCTGAACTAGAAGACGTACAGGAGTGGTTCAAGGCCTATTACGGCCCGAACAATGCCGTCGTATCAATCGCAGGGGATATTACCGTGAGTGAGGCCCGCGCCTTGACTGAGAAATACTTTGGAGATATCCCACCCGGTCCACCAGTGTCCCATTTCGATGCCTGGGTTGCCAAACGTACAGGGGAACAGCGCGAAATCATGCAGGATCGCGTACCGCAATCACGCATCTACAAAGTCTGGAACGTACCCGAGCGCTATTCTAAAGATTTTCACCTTTTGGACTTGGCATCAAGCGTGCTTTCCAGCGGCAAAAATTCACGGTTCTACAAGCGGCTGGTTTACACAGATCAGATTGCTACAAACGCCAGTGCATATGTTTCTTCGGGCAGCATAGGAAGCCAGTTCATCATTCAGGCAACTGCACGCCCGGGAGTAGCACTTGCGGATGTCGAGGCTGCATTGAATGAGGAATTGGCTGCGTTCCTCTCAGATGGACCTAATCCGGAAGAGCTTCGCCGGATAATCACACAGGAAAAAGCTGGCTTCATTTATGGTATGGAGCGCATTGGAGGTTTCGGGGGCAAATCAGACATTTTGGCATCCTCTGAGATCTATGGCGGCAGCCCCGACGCCTACCTGAAGTCTTTCCGCGACAAAGATGCCGCGACTCCCGAGAGTGTACGCCAAGCCGCCGAGGAATGGCTCTCGGATGGTGTGTATATAATGGAAGTACATCCCTTCCCGGAATTGTCCGCGTCAGTCGAGCCAGCCGACCGCTCAACCCTTCCCGAAACCGGCGACGAGCCTGAGGTGGCGTTCCCTGAGTTTCGTCGAACAAAACTAAGTAACGGACTGGAAATCATCCTTGCAAAGCGCAGTGCCGTGCCTGCGCTTGACCTGACACTGGTGCTGGACGCGGGTTATGCCTCTGATCAGGGAATTGCCCCGGGAACGGCCAGCATGGTTATGTCCATGTTGGATGAAGGCACCACCAGCCTCACCGCCCTAGAAATCAATGATCGGCTTGCGAACCTTGGGGCAAGCCTTGGAACCGGCGCCGGCCTAGATGGCTCAACTGTGAGTCTGACAGCGCTAAAGGCAACCCTGGAAGCAAGCCTGGATCTCTTTGCAGACGTAATTTTGAATCCGTCCTTTGCAGAATCAGAGTTTGCCCGCCTGAAGCAGGAGCGCCTGGCAGGAATCCAAAGAGAGAAGGTGAATCCGGTTCAGATGGCACTGCGTGTAATGCCGGCACTCTACTACGGTGAAGATCACGCTTACAGCAATCCCTTAACCGGTAGCGGTACGGAGGCCTCAGTCACCAATATGACACGGCAGGACCTCCTTGTATATCATGATACCTGGTTCAAACCCAACAACGCAACACTGATTGCAGTCGGGGACATAGACTTGGAAACACTTGTTCCTCTTCTGGAAGCCCGCCTGGGAAGCTGGAAACCTGCAGAAGTGCCCTCAAAGAACATTGCTTCAGTAACAGCCGAGGGTGGTTCGCGCGTATACCTGATGGACCGACCTCAGGCTCAACAATCCATCATCCTTGCCGGTCATCTGGCTCCTCCACGCAATACGCCAAACAATATCGGTATAGAGACCATGAACACGGTCCTGGGGGGTGCTTTTGTTTCGCGGATCAATATGAATCTGCGCGAAGAGAAAGGATGGTCCTACGGTGCAAGCTCTTTGCTGCTTACCGCACGTGGGCAGCGCCCATTCCTGGTTTACGCACCCGTCCAATCGGACAAGACCGTGGAGTCCATGGTGGAAATTAAGGGCGAGCTTGAAGGCATTCTTGGAGATAATCCCGCCACCGCTGACGAGGTTCTCAAGGCACAGGAGAGCCAGACGCTTGCGCTGCCAGGACTGTGGGAGACCAATGGATCTGTATCTGGAAGCATTCAACAGCTCGTGCAGTACGACTTGCCGGAAAACTACTACGATACGTATCCTGACCAGGTACGTGCTCTGAATGTAGATACGATTGCCGAGGCTGCCAAGGAGGTGCTCCGGCCAAATGATCTCATCTGGTTGATTGTAGGCGACTTGAGTGTTATTGAAGCCGGTATCCAGGAGTTGGGCTATGGAGATGTCGTGCGACTTGATCCTGACGGCAACATAACTGAAAACTGAGGAATCCGTGGTTCAGGGCAGATCAGCCGCTGACCATTAATTTCGCGCCCGGCCGCCAGTGCGCTTCAATTTTGATGCGGGCTGGCCGTCGGGCGCAACTGCCTTAGGACCTCAGTGTTCGGTTACGGACTTCTCCACAGAGGCGATGGATGATTGCTTCCACACCTGTCACGGCAACGACAATTGTTCGGGTCTACTTGTCTTCTCCAGAATCATTGGACACACTGCCTAACATGGCAGCGATGTCAATGCCGGTTGAAGCTTTCAGGCTTTCCAGTAATGCCGGGGTGGATCCAGCGATCTGATTGAAGACCGATGGCACACCTTTTCCACTGCCACTGTCAACCACAGTCAGCTTATCAATAGAGAGGTTATCCACGGTCTGGACCACCTGCTTGAGTATATCCGGCAGCATCTGAATCAGGAACAGTCGCTCGGCATTTGGTCCCGCCTCCTGCCAAAGTTCGAGTTTTTGGCGCAAAACCTCCACCTCTGCATTGCCATCCTCAAATATTCTGGCTGCGTTGCCTTTCGCAATCTCCTCCTTAGCCTGACGTTCGGCTTCTGCCGCAACAATGATCTCTGCACGCTGCGTTTTTTCTGCCAGCTTAATTTCTTCTAGGGCTAGTTCCTGACGGGCCTGGGCTGACGCCACTTCGCCGGCAACATCAATCCGGGCTTCTTCGGCTGCACTTTTGGCAGACAATTTTGCCTTCAGGATGCGAAGGTCATTCTCCGCCTGCTCAATCTTCTTGTCTGCGTCGGTCTCTGCCAGTCTTGCCTGTTCACGTTTTTTTGCTTCGGCAACACGTGCTTCTGCAATAATATGCGCTGACTGCTGTCGTCCAATTGCATCCAGGTAACCTGCATCATCCTCCACGCTCTGGATCTTCATCGTATCCAATTGCAAACCGAGAGCATTCAAATCGTTGTCCGCCTCAGACAACAACTCCTTTGCGAACTTCAAACGATCTTCATTGACCTCCTCTGGTGTGAGTGTTGCAAGCACGCCGCGCAGATTACCTTCCAGAGTTTCTTTTGCAATCGTTTGGATTTCATAGGGATCCTTACCCAGCAGCCGTTCCACTGCGTTCGAGAGTTCGGATTCATTTGAAGCAACCTTAACATTGGCGATTGCCCGCACAGTCAGTGGAATCCCTCCCTTCGAGTACGCGTTCTGGACTGTCAAATCCAGCGGGATGGTATTCAGGTGAATTCGGGCAACCTGTTCGAGAATCGGAATTCGAAAACCACGGCCACCCTTAATGAACCGGTACCCCACTTTACTTCCATCGCTCAGACGCCGTCTGCGCCCACTAAAGATGAGTACCTCATTGGGTTGACAAATCTTTAAGTTTGAACGCACAATACCTAATATTGTCAGCAGTGCAATGACAATTGAGCCACCTACGATGAAAGCAAATTCAAAGGGTTCCATTATTTGACGGGCTTATGAGGAAGGGAAAGGAATATTTGGTCGTGGGGCACATGCACGCGGGAAGCCGATGCGTCCACACTTGAACTCCGGCCGGTTTCTCTCCGTAGCACTCCAGGATGAGCGAGCGCAGAGCGTATTTACCAAGGGTTGCAGCACACGGGCGGTCTCCCTGTATCTCATTGTATTGATCCTGTCGTTTTCACAACTTCAGCAATTGCCCCTTCCATTCGAATGACAACAACTTCTTCGCCTTCAGCGAACACATCCTCTGTTCCCTCAAATCCGCGCGCCTGAAACTGCATACGCTGCCCCTTCGTGACCAGCGTTATTTTTCCCTTTTCCGATTGGCCAAACGGGATGATCACCTCACCAGTACGCCCCTCGAGGTCTGAAGCAGTGACCTCACTGGAAATATGTGCATATCCGATCCGTTTTATTATATAATTGCCACCTATACCAACAGTCAAACCGACCGCCAGAGAGGCAACTAGGCGAGTAATCTCAGTAACATCCGCCAACGGAAGCAGAGTTCCGCAAAGCCCAAAGAAAGCTGCAAACAGAAACACCGTTCGCAGCGACAACAGATCCACCCATCCTGATCCAGCGCCGACGTCCGCCTCTGTGTCCAGATCCAACTCCGTTTCAGCATCCACATCCGTATCACCTCCACCGAGTAACGAAAGCAGCACAAAGACGCCACCGACAATCAGACTGATCCAATACAGGGTATCCATGAACGAAACCGGCTGTGTGCGAAAACTTGTACGCATAAGCACACATGGGGTTGAATGGATCCCGCGCACATCCTGGTCACCTGTCTAATGACAGATGACCAGGATTACCCAATCTAGCGGACGGGAGTCACGGCAGCAACATCCTCTTCCCCTGTGCGGACGCGGACCACTCGCTCAACGGGCAGCACGAATATCTTACCATCGCCAACATTGCCTGTAGCTGCGCTACCGCAGATCGCATCAACCGCAACATCAACGAAAGTGTCAGATACACCTATGTCAATCATTACCTTATCGTGCATTTCCATTTTCACCGTTGTGCCCCGATAGGTTTCCACAACTTCAACCTCACCTCCGTGTCCGCGCACACGCGAAACGGTGAGTCCGGTGATATCTGCTGCATACAGCGCGCGAAGTACATCCGGCAGTCTAGATGGCCGGACTATTGCTTTTACAAGTTTCATTTTTTGTTAGTCTTTTTTAGTTAACCCATTGACGCGTTCCGGCGCTTCTGCTTCGTTGAGCAATACTGCTCCTTCGCCGGTAGCATAGGCCTCTTCTCCGTGAGCCACAATGTCCATACCCAAACCTTCATCTGAAGAATCAGCACGGAGCTTCGTCATAAGTCCGACCAGCTTCAGAATCAAGTAGGTCAGCACTCCGCTGTAAACCGCGACTGCCAATACAGACAACGCCTGAATGCCCAATTGGGTAACACCTCCGCCAAACAATAGACCGTTTGCTCCACCTGAGTTAATCGCAGTCGTTGCCAGTACACCAGTGAGGAGTGCACCCATAATTCCACCCATACCATGAGCAGCAAATACATCCAGGGAATCATCCAAACTGGTTTTTGTGCGCCACCTAATGAGATAGTAGCTCGGTATCACACCAATCGCCCCCAGTGCCAGTGCTCCTCCCGGACTGACAAAACCCGCTGCAGGGGTGATAGCAACAAGTCCCACAACGATCGCCGTTGCAATACCCACTGCCGTGATTTTGCCTGTGGTAAATCGATCCAGCAGTGTCCAGGCAAATATTCCGGCAGCTGGTGCAAGTAGTGTGTTCACCAGCGCCAGCGCCGCAATACCGTCGGCAGCAAGCGCACTTCCACCATTAAACCCAAACCATCCGAACCAGAGTACGCCTGCACCCAGCAGGACAAACGGTACGTTATGAGGCAGGAGCGCCTCACGTCCGTAATCTTTTCGCGGCCCCAGTACCCTCGCTGCCACCAGGGCTGCGACCCCCGCATTGACGTGTACGACAGCACCACCTGCAAAGTCAAGCGCGCCCATCCCGCCAAGCCAACCTCCACCCCATACCCAGTGACACACCGGCGCATATACAGCAAGCCCCCACAGACCTATAAAGACCACATAAGAGACGAATTTCATGCGCTCTACTACTGCACCAGATATCAGCGCAGCGGTAATGATGGCGAATGTCCCCTGAAAACCCATAAAGAGCAAGTGCGGAGTCGTACCGCTCGGTTCAAGCCCAACACCGGCCAGAAAGGCCATTGAGAAATCACCGATCCAGTCTCCCCCTGTACCGAAGGCAAGGGAGTACCCTGCGACGGCCCAAAGTGTACCGGAGATGCCCAGTGCCACAAAACTCATCATCATCGTGTTGAGTGCGTTCTTGGAACGTACTAGCCCTCCATAGAAAAAGGCTAGCGCGGGTGTCATCAAGAGCACCAGCGCCGTGGATACGAGTAGCCACGACGTATCAGCTCCACTGATCGCCTCCGCTTCCTGGGCAAGAACTGAAGGTACCAGTAGGCCTAGGACCGTCAGTACGCAGATTTTCTTCTTCGTCATTGTGTTTTTGAAGTTATTAAGGATTACGTGTGGAAAAACCGCTTTATTTTAAGAAAAATAAATCAAAAAACAAAATTATTTTGGTTTTGAAAGCGCTTCCAGAAAAAAACTTTTGAAATTAATTGGAAAATCCCGGCTCCCTGTATGCACAATATGCGTCTTGATACATAATTCCTGAAGACACATAACCCTTCCGGTCATACAGCATGCACGACTAGGTTAGCCTTGAAGAACCGAAATAGCCCCCGTCAATCGGAGGTCATAATGAAGAGGGGCGCGTCCTGTAGATCCTTGAAGTTGGGACGAAGTCGCTCGGTGTTGTAAAACTTTTTCACATCCACCACTTTGTGAGGCCCGTTGATTACCTCCATTGAAATACTTCCGTACACACCGTTACGGATATTGACCAAGCGTCCTGATGTGCCTGACAGAATTAGATCCAGGGCTAGATTGCCGTAAGCCATCGGCACAACGCAGTCCAGCGCGTCCGGGGCCCCACAGCGAACCAGGTAGCCTAGCCGCTGATTGACGATATTGATCCGCTTGCCGTTATTGTACTGGGGCGAGCGGCGCTTCAATTCCTCGCCAACCCGACGTCCTATACCTCCCAGTTTAGCATGCCCGTACTGATCCTTCTCAGAACCCAGGAAGGACATGGCATCATCTCCCTTAATCTTTGCTCCTTCAGAAATAAGCACAACAGAATAGCGGCTCGGGTTTCTGTTGCGATCATATACCATAAGTTCAGTTAGCTGGTCTATATTAAAATCCAATTCGGGAATGACACAGCGATCCGCGGCTCCCGCCATTGCGGGGAGTAGTGCTGAATACCCCGCATAGCGCCCGAATACTTCAATGACCAGAAAACGCTCGTGTGAGCCCGCCGAAGTACGCAGCGTATTGGCCAGCTCAATCGTCCGGGTTACGCAAGTACCGAACCCAATGCAGTAATCGGTGCCCGGGACGTCATTGTCCATGGTCTTGGGGATTGCCACAACCTTAACCCCCTCCTTGTGCAGACGATAACCATAACTAAGCGTATCGTCTCCGCCGATCGGGACCAGATAGTCAATACCCAGATACTCAATGTTTGAGAGAACTGCCGAGGTAACGTCACTAACGGGGTCGGTAAAATGATCCCGCAAGTGCACCGGTAAATTACTTTGCGGTAAATGACTTGGCCGCGTACGGGAACTGTGAAGAAACGTGCCACCTGTGCGTGCCGCCGCATTGACCGTAGACTCGTCAAGCTCAATCACATTATTTGAATTGTCAGCCTCGCTGTCCTGGACAAGTTCGACCAACCCAGCCCAACCCCGTCTGACTCCAAGCACCTTGTAACCTTCCCGTAGTGCACGCAGAGTAATCGCTCGAATCGCAGGATTCAGTCCCGGCACATCGCCGCCCCCTGTAAGAATTCCAATTGTGCCTCTATACGACATAAGAACCAGTAGTTAGTGGAGAAGTTGGAGGGGGAAATTACGACAGAGCAGGCTATCAGTTGCATGTCTCGTATCATTGAAAAATGTTACCCTTATGTGAATACAATCTGAAGACACCTGCCAGTTAAGGAATAATTTCTCCGCTAAAAACGTCATATAGACTCAATTTACCGATAACCCCAAATGCGCAACACACTTTATATTGCTCTCCTTATAGGACTCCTGGCAGTTCACAACAGCTTTGCCCAACGGGGCCCGCGTGGACAGGTTGAGAATCTGCAGGAAGCAATGGAAACTGCAAACGATTCTCTGATTGCAAAACTGGATCTTACCGTTGAACAGGTTCCGGCAGTTCGTGCTATCCTTACGACACGCACAGAATCGCTAGTAGCTTTACGCCCCAGTCCAGGCGCAGGGCGTGAACAATTTCAGGCCATGCGTGCCAAACGGGAGGAAATCAACAAGGAAACAGAAGCAGCACTCTCCGCACTGCTTTCGGAAGAGCAAATGACTACTTACCGAGAATTCATGCAGGAACAATCCAGGTCTACGCAGCGACAAAGACGAAGTCGCGGCAACGTACGGCGTGGATTTTAATGACCATTGCGCCCAGTCAGAAAAATACACGGTTATGCTTACTTTATTGTCCTTGCAGCAACCAGATTGCTGTGATTGGTTTTGATGCAATTTGTGCAGCCATAACAGCAACGCTGAGGCCGTGGGAAAGTGACTCTCATTCCATCAGATGATACATTAATTGGTCGTGCACGCGAAGGTGATCAGAATGCGTTTCGCGAACTACTGGAACGTCATCAGCAAATGGTGGCTCGTACGGTCGCCGGTATGCTCGGCGCTAGTGCAGAAGTTGATGATCTGGTACAGGAAGTTTTTATCCGGTTCTACAAAACACTGGATCGGTTTCGGGGAGATGCGGCATGTAGTACCTATCTCACACGGATTGCAATCAATGCATCACTTGATGCCCTGCGTCGACGGAAGCGTATGCGCTTACGATTCGTCAGCAGAGATGACGAAACTGTTACGCTACCTGAACCGGGATTTCACGATACCGAAACGGACCGATTTGACCGGGCAGAACTGATAAATCTGGCCATGAACAAACTTAAGCCCCATCATCGTGCAGTTGTCGTACTTCGACTAGTCGACGGATACTCGACCGCCGAAGCTGCTGAAATACTGGGGATCCCGCAGGGTACTGTACTGTCGCGGCTCAGTCGGGCAACCGCCCGACTGCGCGATATTCTGGGGCCCATACTTGCAGAAGAGGACTAAAATGGATCAACGACCTTCCTCCACACCAAGAAATCACAATCTACACCTGCACTCCCTTCTTCGCGAGACTGCTGAGGTGAATGCCAAATCCGGTATGCAACCCTTTCTGGCCGATCGGGTCATGCGCCGGATCCAGACTCTGAATCAGCCGGAGGAGCAGCTTTGGCAGACCCTGTGGCTCGCTTTCAGGCCCGTCGCCTTCGCAAGCGTGCTCTTGATTTTGGGTTTTGTGTCGTACAATACGTTCGTTAGCCGGAACTATGAAGTTGAGCCAACGCCAACAGAAATTGTCTTCGGCCTGCAACCCTTGACGCTCACCACAGCCTATTCTGCGGGCTTGGATGAATTTTCGTTAACTACCCCATGAGTACTCGAGTCAAATCATTTGTGATCCTAGGATGCACATTGATCGCCGGGATTTTGGTTGGCATCCTTGGCACCAGCGCCTGGCAACACCGCCGTAACACTACCATTGCTGAGATCAGACTCCAGGGAGGCCTCATGCGACAGATTGAGCAGATCATTGAGATTGAAAGCGAAGAACAACGAGAAGAACTAATAATCGTTATTCAACGTGCCGAACAAGGTTTTATGAAGCAGCGTCAACTCATGGCCGACAGCCTTGCCGTGCACCGTCAGGCTTTGGTAGCGGACCTGCAACGAATACTCGGCCAAGAACAGTGGGAGCGCGTAGAAGCGAGATTGACTAGGAAACGGTCCAGACACTCCGATCGAAACACACGTTCCCGTCGTTCTCCACGCAAAAGAGATTAATCCACCCAAACTTTATCCAAAAGTAAACACGCCTGCTAAATGAGATTATTTGCAGTTATAGCCGCCGTCGTAATCGCCGGCGGTTCCTTGTGGTATTTCAGTAGCGGCAACACTGAACCAGTCAGTCCCTACCGTTTCGTCACGCTGGAACAAGGAGATATTGAGTCAGTCGTCGCCAGTACCGGAGCACTGGATGCTGTCACGACCGTTCAGGTCGGTACCCAGGTGTCAGGAATCATTGCCAGTATTTATGTGGACTTCAATGACCGCGTAAGGCAGGGACAAGTCATTGCACGTATTGACACAACGCTCCTGTGGAGTGCTGTTCGCGATGCCGAGTCCAACCTCGAACGTAATCAGGCACAGCTCAGGCAAGCAGAACGGGAACTCGAACGACTGGAACCCCTCTACGCCCAGCAATTTGTCACTGAGGTAGATTATGCTCAGGCACAATACGATCTGGATATAGCCAGAGCAACCACACGGAGCGCAGAGATCAGTCTGGATCGTGCACGCCAAAACCTGAGCTACGCTACGATCATAGCCCCCATCTCTGGAACAGTTATTGAACGAAATGTAGATGTAGGGCAAACTGTTGCGGCCAGCTTTTCCGCACCACAATTATTCCTGATCGCAGACGATCTTTCCCGTATGGAGATACTCGCGTCTGTGGATGAGAGTGATATCGGACAAATCCGAGAAGGACAGGTTGCCCGGTTTACCGTGCAGGCATATCTAGACGAAACCTTCACGGGTACCGTGCGCCAGGTGCGCTTGCAGTCTACGGTTGAGGAAAATGTAGTCAACTATACCGTGGTCGTTGATGTTGAGAATCCCGACGGCCTTCTCCTGCCTGGCATGACCGCCACTGTAGATTTCTTGATTGAAACGGCCATGGATGTTCTCAAAGTGCCCAATGCCGCACTTCGTTTCCGAGCGACCCCTCGAATGTTCGAAACAATCCGAGCGAGAAGGGAAGCGGGTACATCGTCAGAAAGGCCCGGCAGTAGCGTTGAAGGTGCACAGCAAAATGCCGGTTCCAGGCAAACCGGCACATGGAGCGGTGGTGGCAGCGGTGGCCCGGGAGCAGGCGGAAGCGGCTTTGGAGACAGTAATTTCACCATGCTCTGGTACTTGGACGAAAACGGAGAATTGATGGTGGCCCCCGCCCAAACCGGAATCACTGACGGTCAAGTGACAGAAATTATTACCGCGCAACTTCGGCCTGGCACAGAAATTATAGCGGGGGTAACCCAGCAGGCGGAGGACGATTCAAATAATCCGTTCAGAAGTCAGCAGCAACGTTTCCGTCCGGGGGGCTTTTAGCGTATGGAACGTGAAATCGTGATGCGTACACAGGGAACCACCAACGTTTTCGCAATTGACAAAACCGAGGCACATACCCTGCGGGGTATAGATGTCGAGGTACTTTCCCTGTTTCAAGTGCATACGGCCAGGAATCACCGTCCTGCTGATTGCACACGAACCCGATGTGGCTGACTGTACAGGGTACATCATTGAGTTGCACTACGGCATAACCACAAGACAAGCGTATTCAAAATCGTCGTTAAGCAAAACCTGAACTATACCTAGAACTCCTGATATCCACCTGACTCATGAAAGCTTCCACGCTAGTCACGGTTGCCTCACAAAGCATCCTGAAGAACAAAATGCGCTCGCTTCTCACTATGCTGGGGATTATGATTGGCGTAGGAGCAGTTATTGTCATGGTTGCCGTTGGACAGGGGGCACAGTCCCAAATTCAAGATCAGATTAACACCTTGGGCACCAACCTGATCGTGGTAACCCCTGGGGCCAGCAGCCAGGGCGGTGTGAGTCGGGGAGCACAAAGCTATAACCGCCTTACCATAAAGGACGCGGAAAAAATCAAGCGAGAGAGTCTGATCGTTTCCGCGGTCTCACCTGTCGTGTTCAGTCGAACACAGGTCATAGGGGGGCAAGGTAACTGGCGCACAACCATCAACGGTGTTTCAACAGATTACCAGATTATTCGTAACTGGAAGCTCAAGTATGGCCGATTCTTTGATCAGAGCGAATTACGCCAGATGAGGCGTGTGGCAGTATTGGGACACACCGTTGCAGAAAACCTGTTTCCCGGCGAAGATCCGGTTGGCATAACTGTCCAGATACGCAACGTACCTGTACGGGTCGTTGGCGTTCTCGAAGCCAAAGGGCAGACTGCCAGCGGTACAGATCAGGATGACGTAATTTTTGCACCTTATACGACGGTCCAGACCCGTCTCAGTGGATGGAGCCGCATATTTCAGATCCTGGCAAGTACGCCTTCGTCAAGGGATATCCCTGCAGCACAAGAGGAACTTCGAGCCATTATGCGTGAATCACATGGTTTGGCAAACTTCGCCGAAGATGATTTCACAGTCCGAAACCAGAATGATCTTGCGGAAGCCGCACAAGGCACCACGGAGGTTATGACCTTGTTGCTTGCCGCCATTGCTTCTATCTCGCTCCTCGTCGGAGGCATAGGAATCATGAATATTATGCTCGTATCCGTTACTGAACGCACGCGAGAAATCGGAATTCGTATGGCTATCGGTGCACGCGGAAGGGATATACTGACGCAGTTCCTTGTTGAGAGTGTTGTGATGAGTGTTCTTGGAGGTGCGATTGGGGTTGGAATTGGGTTCGCCAGTTCAACCATACTGAGTCAGATTACCGGCTGGAGCACCGTTACCTCCCCGACTACGGTCATGATTGCGCTGATCTTTTCTGCGGGTGTCGGCATCTTTTTCGGCTTCTATCCTGCACGAAAAGCTGCAGCACTGAATCCGATTGAAGCCCTGCGCCACGAATGACATGAAGATCCTGTACCGGCTCTGCCATGCCGTACTCGTACTCGCATTGGTTGGCACCGTTGCTGAATTAGGATCGCTTGGTCACTTTGGGGATTCTTAATAGTGGGCCCCCATTGTTGTCTTGAGCCTTTGCCTCTAGCTAACGCTGGCCCATTTCGTTGCCCCCGGACCGCTAATACGAAAGTTGTTAATGATCAGCATGGTCTTGTGCATTTTGACCGGAATAGCAGGATTGTTTCTACATATGAAAGGAAATTTTGAATTTGAGCTCGAAATGTATAAAAACTTACCTTTTTTTTCTTTATTATGGAGATCACTGAGGGGGGCATTGCCCGCCTTGGCGCCTAGTTCGATGATTTACATCGGTCTTTTAGGCTTGATCACAGCACTTATTCAACCACCGGTTTCAAGATGAAATTCTTTCAAATTGCCCTTTTCGCTCTTGCCTTGTTGATCGCCGCCTGCGGTGGCAGCGCTGACGATGCCGCAACCGACGATGCGGCTGCTCCTGGCGACGCCATGGAGGAAGAAGCTGCTATGGATGGTGATGATGCCATGATGGAGGATGATGCCATGGACAGTGACTCCACTGAGGCCATGCACGATATGGACGACGACGATATGGACCACGATGCGTCGGATGAAGGTGAGGAAGCGGCAGAGGATCATGATGAAGAGGGAGGGGACGGGGATGGAGACGCCGAGTTACTTTAATGTAACCACTGCATTTTCGGGCAAATCGTCTAATCCATGATGAATTGCCTACGTGTGGAGTTTCTCGCTCTCGCGTTTTTGGTTGCCGCCTGTGGCGGGAGTGCGGATTCGTATGATTCCCCTAGTGCGGACGATGGCGTCCCCGCAGGGGGAAGAGTTGCTTGATGCTAACACCGCCACTGAGCAAACGCTGCTGTAAACGACCAGCAATACCGGTGCCACCCAAATAGTTGCCCATCGCTCATTCGCCTCACTTGGAGAACTGCATTCCATACTCGCTGCCGAGATTGGTGAAGAAGCTGCCGAAGAGATACTGAAAACGGTTTTTGTTCCGGTTGAGCTTAATTCCGCTTCCGACGAGGACATCCTTGCAATTCCAAGCGTAGGAAGAAGAATGCTGCATGAGTTTAAGGAGTATCCCCCCTTCATTAGCATGGCCCAGTTTGAGCGCGAAATCGGCAAGTATGTCGATGATGAGGAGCTCGCGAGCTACGTTACGCTCTGAGTGTATGGTACTGCTCACAAACTGCGCTCATCGCACCTTATTCTGTGCACTATCGTGTCCATGCTACCCCGTTCCGATATAGCATACTGCTCCACCTGAACGATTTCTTCTCGAAATAAAATGGGATGGAACGTATGCGGCTCTGGATTATGTAATTGATCGTATCATGGTTTCCGTTGTCTGTATAACGTTGGTAATCTAGCGTGTTTTGGAATCGGCCAAGCCTTCACTCTGATCAGATACTGTCCAGTCTATGAAGAATTCTAAGCGACTGTCTGTCAGCAGCGGGGCAGTATGGGAAACAAAGTACGGGTACACGCGCGCTGTGCGTGTAGGCCGGCATGTGCATGTATCGGGCACTACGGCAACTGAATCAAACGGGATGGTTGTGGGCCAAGGCGATGCCTATGAACAGGCCCTACATATTTTTGCCATAATCACTGAGGCCCTTCAAAAACTAGGGAGTTCTCTTTCAGATGTCGTGCGTACGCGCATGTATGTCGTGGATATTCTTGCCGATGGCGATAAGGTCGGCAAAGCCCATGGTGAGGTCTTCCAGGATATTCGGCCCGCAGCGACAATGATAGAAGTGTCCGGACTGATCGCTCCAGAGTTCCTCGTCGAGATAGAAGTGGACGCTATCCTGCCATAGCCATTGCTTCTTCGAAGCGCACACTCACTAGGCTAGAAACCCCTTCTTCCTGCATCGTAACGCCGTACAATCTATCGGCCATTTCCATTGTTCGCTTATTGTGCGTAACCAGAACAAACTGTGTATCTGAAGAAAATCGGCGGATGAGACGCATGAAATGCTCTACGTTAGCGTCATCCAAAGGAGCGTCTACTTCATCAAGAAAGCAGAATGGGCTTGGTTTGACCAGATAAATCGCGAACAGTAGCGCAATTGCCGTGAGCGTTTTTTCTCCGCTTGACAGCTGTGCTATACTGACCGGGCGCTTCCCACTTGGTCTGGCCGTAACCGCGATTGGCGATTCCAGTACGTCTTCCGGGAAGGTCAGATCAAGTTCGCATTTGGCTTTTTCGCCAAAAAGCTCACAGAAGAGCTCACGAAAATTTTCCCGTATTAACACAAAAGTGTCAATGAACTGCTTTGACGCCGTACGATTTATCTCTCTGATCGTGCGAATCAATGTATTTTGAGCTTCCTCAAGATCTGTGTACTGCGCCTCCATAAATTCGAGCCGTTCATTCTCTTTCTCATACTCTTCAAGGGCGAGCGCATTTACGTTACCCATTGATTGCAGCTTGCGCTCTTTTTGCTGAATTTCTTCTCTGAGCGCTACCTCGTCAATCTCGGTCTCCTCTGAAATTTTAGTAAGCTCGGTGCTGTATTCTTCACTTGCACGCTGAACCATGTCTTCTAAACGTGCCGCCAGTGCACTGCGTTTTACACGAACATCTGTCTCTTCCTGCTTTGCCTCCTGAAGGGCTCTGCGCCCTTTGCGTACACGATCATTCACATGCTCCAGTTCTACACGAGACTCGTGCTCACGTGTCCTATCCTGTGCACTCAGATCATCTAGATCCTTACGGCGCGCCCGCTCCTTTTCCCGTTTGCGTGTTAGTTCGCGCACTTGTGCACTGACCTTCTTCTGAGCCTGTATCAATAAGGCATGATCGCTACCTTGCTGCGCTACTCGTTGATCCAGACGCACTTGATGTTGCTCGAGACGCTCCAGATCGCCCTTCAGACGATCACACTCGGACGCTGTTTTAACGGCGGCAGTTTGCGCCCTGACGTGAGCATTCTGCGTCTTCTCTAACTGCACCGTGGAGGATTCAATCTTGTCATTCACCAGCTTGAGATGCTTTTGTATCCCAGCGAGTTTTTCATCAGACTCTTGCAGTTCATCGCTATAGGACTGCACCTGCGACTGCAATTCCGAAATTTCCTGGACAACCTGCGACTGCCGATGCCTGAGTTCACCCAGCCGGTTTGAGGCGATTTCATGAATTTGCGCACAGTTCTGGGCTGTGCGACTCGCCTCTGCATACCTTGCTTCCGCCACGCGCGTCCGATCTATTACTTCTTCCAGTCTCAATTGACGCTGAGCTGTACGGATCTCCGCGAGGCGATATTTTGCCTGTTCAACCTCCTCCTCGAGCTCGTTGCACGCATCGCTAGCCTCCTGCAGATTGCCGCGTTGGACCAAGTATGAATAAACCCCACCCTCTTCATCCCCTCCCGCGTACAGCATCCCCCTTGCATCTATCCATTCCCCTTGCAAAGTTACATACCGATCATTCGCACCCCCTCCATTCTTGAGTAACAGCCGGGCCTCTTCAAGGGATTCGACCAGAAGAATGTCCTGCAGCAAAAGATCAACAATCGGCGCGCAATCCTCCTCCCGCAGTCTAACAAGCGTCCGCAGAGCATTGGGCGGATTTTCCTTGAACAAGGGAGTATCCGGGACATTCTCCAGCACAATGAAAAAAGCACGGCCCATATCCCCTAGGCGAAGCCGCTCAGCTGCCGCCTGGGCATCTGTTTCCGTCTTCGCAACCATACAGGTTCCGTAGGTCCCAAGCGCACCGGCCAAGGCAGCCCGATATTTTGGTTCGCATGTGATCAAATCCCCAAGCGCAACGACCTCAATGTTCTCCGTCTGTGTTGAGAGATACCGCACTGCGTCCGGGAAGAATTCGTAGGCATCAATGAGATCGCGCAGAATCTTCGCTTCTCCGAGCTTCGCAGCCAACTTCTTTTCAGCTAGTCGTACAGCATCTTCTGCATGTGTAATCCTTCCTGCCAGCGCTTCATTTGCAGTTTCGGCAGCGGTTCGCTCGGACCTTGCAGCATCAAGCTGCCGTTCTGCTTCTTCAAGCGCATTGTTGGCAGCCTCGACCGCCTTTGCTGCACCCGCATCTGTTTCATCCCCGGACTCCTGCTCTGCAGTCAGTCTGTCTTCCTCTCTCTTCAAATGGATAATCCGGCCTTGCAACTGGTCAACTCGACGCTGGATACCTGCTCTTTGCTGACTGCGGTCATCGGCCGTTCCTTGGAGAGACTTTCTTTCGAGCTCCAGTAACCCCAGATTTTCGCGTGCTGTATCTCTTGCAGAGATCGCTTCATCCAAGGCATGAGCAGCCTCGGCAGCCTGTGGCATTGCGGTAGACAGCGCCGCACTTACAGACTCCCGATCATCGGACAACTCCGCGGATTCAGAGGCTACCGCTTCCCCTTCCATGAGCAGTCTATCCAGATCGCGTGCAATCATTTTCAGATTCGCTTGACCCAGTCGAATCTCTCCCTCCAGCTCCACGACACGTTGTTCATGCCTAACCAACTCCTGGCGGTTGGCCGTTGCTGACTGCTGCTCAGATACAAACCTGGTTCTGAGGGCTTCAAGTTGCACATCACAGGCATGCAGCTTGGCGGTCAGATCCATACAAAGATCCGCTATCCTAGCTTCATCTTCTGCAAGGATCTCCTCTTCAAAAGCCAGCCGACTATACTCAGACTGAAGAAGCGTTAGCTGGGCACTGTTCAGCTCAGACTTATAGCGCAAATAGCGTGCAGCAGTACTGGCCTGCCGTTTGAGGCTGCGCACACGTGTGGATATCTCATCTTTCAGATCCCGAACACGCGCAAGATCAGATTCCATGTTATCAAGCTTGCGCAACGCATCCGCTCGACGTTTCTTGTATCGCGTGATCCCCGAGGCTTCCTCAAACAACCGACGACGATCCTGAGTGCTCTCAGAGAGAATCTCCTCGATCATTTTCAGTTCAATGACCGAGTAGGCGCCCGCACCCATTCCAGTGTCCGTAAACAGGTCAGTAATATCCCGAAGTCTGCAGGGTACGCCGTTAAGCAAGTATTCTGCCTCTCCGGAACGATACAGCCGACGTCCCAACATCACTTCTGAATATTCCAGGGGCAGTATCCCCCGAGTATTCATAATCGTCAACTGAACTTCGGCCAATCCTACCGCACGACGTTTCGACGTTCCGTTGAAGATGATGTTATCCATTTTGTCAGATCGCAGCACGCGCGCTCGCTGTTCTCCAATGACCCAACGCAATGCATCAACAATGTTGGATTTTCCACAGCCATTGGGACCAACAATGGCGGTAATCCCCGGATCAAAACACAACTCCGTCGCAGAGGCGAAACTCTTAAAACCTTGAACAAGAAGTTTGCCTAAGTACATAAGTGAGAGTCCTCCAACCTAATAACCGGTATTCCAGCAATGACCGGACACTGAAATATACACCAATATAGGACATATATGCCCCATTATGGAGAACTCGACCGTCAAATGCCGTTATTCCAATACGTCCGAGGCCCCTATTGGCTCGGTCTCGAGCACTAATCCACTGCCATCCGAAGTCACATCCACGTTAACGGTCTGGCCGGCAGAGACCCAGCCTGAAAGAATTTCTTCCGCAAGTGCGTTAACGACCTCACGCTGAAGCAGACGCTTTACTGGACGCGCGCCAAATGCCGGATCAAAACCCTTCTCCGCCAGATAATCCCTGGCACCCTCCGTCAGTATGAGCGATACTTCATGACTCTCCCGTGCCAATTGCTGAATACGTGCAAACTGGATCGCCACAATCTGACGTATAGCGTCTCTGTCCAGTGAGTTGAATAACACGATATCATCAATGCGATTCAGGAATTCCGGGCGCACACTCATTTTCAGTAGATCCATGATTTCACGTTGAAGTGCTTGACGATCCGGTGTCTCTCCCGACTCTATCCGCTGACGAATCAGATCACTTCCAAGATTGCTGGTCATGATCACGATTGTGTTCTTGAAATCCGTTGTTCGCCCCTTGTTGTCAGTCAGACAACCCTCATCCAGTACTTGAAGCAGAATGTTAAATACCTCGGGATGTGCTTTTTCGATTTCATCCAGCAGCACCACCGCGTAGGGTCTTCGCCGGACTCTCTCCGTCAACTGCCCGCCTTCTTCATACCCCACATACCCAGGAGGCGCACCGATCAATCTGCTAACGGTATGGCGCTCCTGATACTCACTCATATCAATACGTATCAGGGCCTGTTCACTATTGAAGAGGAACTCAGCCAATGCTTTGGCCAGTTCAGTCTTACCTACGCCAGTAGATCCCAGGAAAATGAAGGATCCGATTGGGCGCCCCTGCTCTTGTAACCCTGCCCGTCCACGCCGCACTGCATGCGCAATAGCCTCAATGGCATCATCCTGACCAACTACGCGACGCCTCAACTCATCCTCTGCACGGAGCAGCTTGATCCGCTCGCTTTCCAGCATGCGGGCAACTGGAATGCCGGTCCATTTCGAGACAATCTCTGCAATATCTTCAGCATCTACCTCTTCTTTCAGGAGTGCACCACCCGCCTGCACTTCTGAGATCCTGGCTTGCGCATCCTGTATTTGGCGCTCAAGCCCGGGAATGGTGCCGTGACGGATTTTGGCAACTTCTTCATATCGGCCTGCACGCACGAGTGCCTCATCTTTGATACGTAATTCTTCTATCTGCTCTTTTGCCTCACGGATCATCAAAATGAGACGTTTCTCTTCATCCCAGCGCGCACGTAAACTGCTGCGCTCCTCGGTAAGGTTAGCCAGCTGCTCTTCAAGCGTTACAAGTTTTCCCTCGTCGTCCTCACGCTTGAGTGCCTCACGCTCGATCTCCAGTTGTCTGATCTGCCGCTCCAACGTATCCAGTTCCTCGGGAAGTGAGTCTATCTCAGTCCGCAGGCGAGCCATAGCTTCATCAACCAAATCAATCGCCTTGTCCGGTAAGTGCCGATCCCCGATATATCGATTGCTTAATTGGGCTGCAGCAACGATTGCTGCATCGGTAATGCGCACTCCGTGGTGCACCTCGTAGCGTTCACGAATACCCCGAAGAATTGAAATTGCGTCATCCAGATCAGGCTCACTCACCAAGACCGTCTGAAATCTTCGCTCCAGTGCTTTGTCTTTCTCGAAATATTTTCGATACTCATCCAGCGTTGTTGCACCGATCGCTCGGAGGTCGCCCCTTGCCAGGGCTGGCTTGAGAATGTTGGCTGCATCCATTGCACCTTCAGCAGCTCCGGCACCCACGAGAGTATGGATCTCGTCGATGAAGAGCAGAATTTCACCATCTGCATCGGTGACCTCCTTGACCACGGCTTTCAATCGATCCTCGAATTCTCCGCGATATTTGGCACCCGCAATCAAAGCTCCCATATCAAGCGCGTGCAGCCTTCTAGACTTTAGACCTTCGGGGACATCCCCTTGCACGATCCGAATTGCGATACCTTCGGCGATGGCAGTCTTACCAACACCTGCCTCTCCGATAAGTACCGGGTTATTTTTTGTCCGCCGTGAAAGAATCTGCAGCACACGTCGAATCTCTTCATCGCGCCCTATTACAGGATCAATCTTGCCCGTGGAGGCCAATTCATTGAGATTACGGGTAAAACGCTCCAGCGCACGATAGCGATCTTCAGCGTGCTGATCGGTGACGCGCCTGTTGCCTCGAACGTCCTTGAGTACACCAAGTATTGCCTTTTTGGTCACGCCGCGATGCGCCAATGCCTGGCTTACAGGCCCACTGACAGCAGCCAAGGCAATGAGCAAGTGCTCACTGCTCACAAATTCATCCTTTAGCGCCCGAGATTCCTCCAGCGCCTTGTCGAATGTGCGCTTGGATTCACTAGTCAGATAGCCACCTTCAACCGATGATCCTGTGACCACCGGCAACTTTTCGAGCACTTGATCCACATCGGTTTGCAGGCCCTGCAGATCTGCACCCAGTCGCTGCATTATGGTGACGCCAATGCTGTTGGGATCCAGTAAAAACGCCTTCAGCAGATGTGCCGGATCCAATCCCTGGTGGTTCTTCCCCGCAGCGATTTTCAGCGCCTTCTGAACAATTTCCTGTGCTTTAACGGTGTAGTTGTTTAAGTTCATTGTATTGATCTGCCTTTTTGTCAATGTTGTGTTTGCAGATGTAATGAACCAAAAGTATTCCAATCCACAGAATCATGACAAATTGTCACATGCTCACTTGATAAAAGGCGGGGATGCACCAGATTATGGATCCATCACGTTAATGTGGTCTCTTAAGCACGTATATCGTCCATTTTTACTACAATTATGGCGAACCGAAAACGGGAAATTGCCCCAATCGGAAGTTCGACATTGTAGTGGGATTTCAAGATTAAGGGGACGTCTTATAGCCTCTCGGGAGTAGACATAGAAACTGAACATGTGTTCGTATGCGGTGATACTGTCGAGGCGGAGTTTAGGAGTTTGATTATACAGATCAGATCAACCATAACGAATTTTACTCAGACCACTACCGGCATGCTCTCCTGCCCGAACACAGGCAGCAGCGTAATCTGACGTAAGCCATGTGATCGCCCTGCAGGTTGGGCTGGATTAAAACCGACCCTCGGCCAATCCTGACTGGCTCCGCGAACCCGTACTCGAAGGAAAAAGTATTCAACCTGCATACTCCAAGGCGCGTTAACCAGTCCCGCGCTCGGACAGATCGATTCAAAGACCTTACCTAGAGCGACCTCACGAATACGTATGATACGCACCCATGAAACCGTCGGGACATACGTTGCATTCTATGCTCCCTTTGATAAACAAGACGGCGTAAATGACTGTTATGAAGCAGGAGCATTCCTTGGATGAACCAATTCAAATGGCGAGCCGTGACTACAGTCCGAGTCCAATAGGTCAGGAAACTCCGAAAAAAGTCGGCTTGCACTTGACCAACTTAGTCCAATAGTTGATCACACCCAGCGTCAGACAGAATGGAAATTCGACAGATAATCTACTAATTGTCTTCGCCATCCGGCTCTCTCATCGACGCATCACCCTCAGGTTGTTGCGCCAACTTCTCCACTGCCTTGTTCAATCTCTCGATGTTATTCAGAATTTTCGTCAAGGTCTCTGACATTTCGGGAAGCCACTGAAAAAGCAAGCCACCTGCCATAATCAGCGCTCCGTAAAATAGAGGGGTAACCAGACCAATAAGCATCGCCCAACCACTCCCTTGCACTACGCTGTACAGCACGACCAAAACAGAAAACATCATGATTACGTAACCCACAAAATAGAACACCTTGCCAATCCTACTCAACGTTTTAAGTTTACCAGATTCCATTAGAAGACCAATAAATGATGAACAAGATCGCACAGCATAATCCTTTAAGGAGACGCGATCAGAAACAAGCATTTGCCCTTAGACCCGAAAACATATCCATCGACTGAGTATATCCTCAGGGGCTGATAACATAAACTACCTCCCCACAGGAACATACTTGGTTGGGGCCATGTCCCTGCCGCGCCTTGAAAACATCTCCGCCCAATCAAAATCCAGCATAACTGCAGGCAGCCCGGGCGGGTGAATCATACCTAAACCGCCCAACCGTCACGATAATCACGTGTCATGAGCGCGTGAGGGACATTCTCACTGGTTACCTTCATGTTTTCAGCATCCCAACTAATGTGCTCGCCCGTGCGCAAAGCAATCGTGGCTAAACAGGTAGCCTCAGCCAAGTCTGCGATGTTAATGAAGCTGCCCCGGCTCTGCTTGCCTTCGCGGATAGCTTCCACATACTCGTCTACTGCACCCTTCACTTCCTCTGCCGGTCGAGCAACAGGCATAGATCCTTGTAGGGCCGTCATTCGACTCTCAGGTAAGAGGCGAAAATCAGTCGCAAGGAAATTATTCCCCATGATCGTGCCGTACTCTCCAACGTACAGTACGCCCTCACGTGGGAGACGCTCGCCCGGTGCCAGCAACCCCTCCGGCACACGCGGCTTCATGCCACCATCATACCAGAAGATGTCCAGATCCTTATGCTCAAAATGCACTGTGCTTGCTGACGGGAACGCCACTTCTGAGCGACGCCACTGGCTTTGGTTCCCCACTATAACTGCCCCCGTAGCGGCATTTGCCTGAACACTGACCACGGGACCGGGGTTCAGCATTCGGTACGTCCTCCACAGACTGTACTGCCCCATATCTCCCAGGCAACCGCTGCCAAACTCAAACCATCCCCGAAACAGTGCGTGCGTATAGTCAATATGGTACGGCCTATCCGGAACACAACCCAACCACAGACCCCAGTCCAGACCTTCGGGAATCGGCATCGCTTCCCTGGGATTTTCCATCCAACCTTGGGGCCAGACTGGACGATTCGACCAGTTATGTACCTCCTTCACTTTGCCGATGATACCCTGATCAAGCCATTCCCATAACTGATACAGAGCTGGATCGTTATTCCAGGCCATTAAATGCGTGGTCACACCGGTTTCTTTGGCCGCTCGAACGGTATGATGTACCTCATGTAGCGTATTGGCCAGAACTTTGTGAGAAATCACTGCCTTGCCTGCCTTCATGCCCGCAATGTTTACCACGCCATGAAGGTGCTCCGGTGTCATATCAATCACAGCATCAATGCCCTCCGATTCAGCCAGCATATCCCTGTAGTCCGCGTAAAGCTTCAATCCGTTCCAGTCACCCTGCCCACGCTCGTTCGCATAGTAGCTCTCTATCATTTCCTTGCCCGCCATGAGACCAGCCCGAATACCTGTCTCAGATCCCCAGTTGGGATTATTCAGGAATCTCCGAACTGAATTACGCAGACCATGCGGGCTCCAGTCACGATAATCATCTGAATCCGTATTGGGATCACACACTGCAACCAGATTCAGGTCTTCTCTTGGCAGCCAGTCGCTCATAAGTTGGCGTAAAGCTTGCGTACCAGAACCGATTAGTGCGACATTTATTCTGTCGCTGGGAGCAACACGCCCGGGTCCTCCAAGAACCCGCCGAGGTAATACAGCTGCTGCCGCTGCAGCCCCGCTAGTGGTGGCGATAAATTCACGTCTGTTGATTTGTCCTATTCCTGCCATGATTCAAAGATTGGTTGATGCCCCGTTAAGTTAACACACTTGATTGAAGTTAGTAATTCCTCAGAACTATTATTCGGCAAACTCTATTTGAACCATCGTTCGTATTGACCGCATCCCAAACATGTGTAGTACCCTGCATGAGTGCCCCGGCCACTACGAGCGGTACAGATATACCAGGAAAACAACACCCTTTCTACAATCGGACTTGGTAGCATTCGGTAAGGCTGGACCACTCTCTTCCCGAACAGCATTGAACAAAAACAAGTTACCCCGGGAGAGATCACATGAGAACAGTCACGTGATCACTACCTCAATTATTTCATTTTCCCGTCCTGAGGAACGTGTACAGCTACTGCTCACTGGCTGCTGGGGGCATTGGTTGGACGCGTCCCCCATCAGGCATTACTAAGCGGGTCGCATCAAAAGGTGCAGAAAATGAGTGCTCACTGGATTCTGCACTGTAGTATTGGTTCCCCCTTGAACCCTCGGAAAATCCGTAGCCTTCAAACCGGGTTGGAGTAACCAAGCCGTCAACTGTTACGTAATCTTTGTAGTACAGCAGAGTTTCCCGCATATTCTCGTCAATGGTCGGGCGCCCTCGACCAAAGGTTGATCGGTATCGGAGGGCACTCACCATGTACGTTTCCGGGTGAATGTACAGCGTGTAGTGATCACCATATGCATCACCTATACCGTCCCCGAAGGTTACCCGTACTATCTGGTGCTCTATACTATCCAGAAGCGCCGGAGCAAGTACCTCATAATGAAGCCCCGGGTCTGCCAGGACAAATGGAATGGATTGAAAGTAGTATCCTGTGGTTGCCATGAATCTCGGCCTCACCGAATCCATCAGCGAATCTGGATAAACCCAGGCCTCTGCACCATCCCAGGCCATTTGAACACGGCCCTTAACCTCTTCGTCTGCGAAGGCTAAAATGTCGTGATATATCTGTCGAGTGCGGTTGTGGGCTACCAATCTGGACCGCATACCCCCCGCGAAACCCCAGATATAGGCACTGGTCTCCGCATTGTGCCAGGCATCCAACCCCCCATGTGCTTCAATTGCGTTGAGTACCATCTGCCCCCCTTCCGTGGCCGATAGCCGTGCCTCTGCCTCAGCAGTGAGCCCACTGGATTCAGAGCCGTTGTTGCCGGACTCTGACTCCATAGTACAGCCAAACAGACAAAGGACGGCGAATAATGCTGTAATTAGAGTGCGCATCAATTTTAGGACGTATCTGGTTAGATATGCCGTATGATACGCTACTAATGCCCCTTTTATCCGATGATCAATCCACACACCGTACACGTTGCGGCTATCCAACTCTGCTCAGGCCAGGACATTGACGCCAACCTTAAACAGGCAAAGCTGTTGATTGAGAACGCTGTGCAGCTCGGCACACAAATAGTGGCTCTTCCCGAGAACTTTTCATACCTGGATCGAGAGGGCAATAAGATCCAGGCCCTCGAAAATCTCGAAGACGGACCCGCAGTGCAATTGCTGCGGGAATTGGCTCGCACAAACTCTATCTACATCGTGGGAGGTACTGTCCCGCTTGCAGCCAATGACAGGGTTACCAACACATGCCTGGTATTTGGGCCCGAAGGCCTAATCATTGCACGCTATGATAAAATTCATTTGTTCGACATACAATTAGATGACGCTCATTCATTTGTTGAATCCCGTTACATCGCAGCGGGGAGAGAGCCCGTGACCTTCGATGCATTCGGAGCCACTATGGGACTCAGTATCTGTTACGATCTGCGCTTTCCCGAACTATATCGGGTGCTGGTGAAACGCGGTGCACGGGTGCTCTTTGTACCCTCGGCCTTTACATGGAGGACCGGAGCATATCACTGGCTGGAACTACTGCGGGCTCGTGCAATTGAGAATCTTGCCTACGTGATTGCTCCTGCCCAGTTTGGTCGTCACAATGCCGAGCGTGAAAGCTTTGGGCACTCCGTCATCGTTGATCCCTGGGGACAGATTCTCGCGCAAGCTCCAGACCGAGCGTGTGTGATCAGCAGTGAAGTGAACTTTACGTACCAGGACCAACTGCGCGAACGCCTGCCCTGCCTCAATCACCGACGCCTCCCGTAGCCGCAGGCTTATTCTGCACTACAACCTGGGACGAAATGGGAAATCACTCTAATCAAGATCCATTCCAACATTCCATATTGACTTGCGCGCATTTATTTAAAGTTGACTGACATAGATATCTGATCGCGCGCGCCCAAAAGTAGCGTCGGAAGTCATTAGAGAGAACTCATTATCGTTGAAGGGCTTGGGAATTACGTAGCGAATGTTGACCAGCTACATACAAGCGGGGAATCAACTCGTAATGATACGCGAGGCCCAAACCGTGTCACGCCCCTTTGGCGTATTGAGCCTACACAGCGTTATTCGACGCAGAAATCCACATTCCTGTAATTCGAGCGTATCCGGCGGGGCAAGGATCCCATGTGCGTGCATTGTGATTCAGGCAAGCGTTTTACGCCACAGAAAAAGCACATTGCTGAACTTTGCCCATTCAGGTTTGAGCCGACGAACGCAACAAATGAGGTGTCGACGTGAAGACTCTTCACGGAAACACTGCCAACCCTCCCAAGTAAGTTCCTTCGGCAGAACCGATAAATAACCGATACACAAATGCAAAACCACCGAAGCCTTCACCCCCCTCGTTGGGTCAATGTCATCGCGTTGGCCGCGTTACTCGTTGCGTTATGGATGGATTGGCTATGGGTTTGGGGCATACTCTTCATCTACTGGACCGTCCCGGCTTTCCTGACCGGCGAAGTGCACCTTATAGGATCAGTCCCGAGGGCTACGCAGCCTGTGGTTTTCTGGCTGGTAACGGTATTATGGATCGTGTTAGGCGTATTGGTCATTCTTTGGGACTTAGCCCCAGAAACGATTGAAACGGTGCTGGGAAGCTAATATGTCCGGACGTATGTTGCATCGCCTGCCGGTTGAGGCCTATACCGGACAGGATTGGTTCGAGCGCGAGCAGGAGATGATCTTTTCGCGCACATGGGCCTACGCTGGATTTGCAGAGGATGTAGCAGAGCCGGGTGCCTACACATCTATTCGTGCCGGGCTCAACGAACTGTTCATCGTCATGGGCCGGGACCGGCGACTCCGAGCGTTCCACAACCTATGTAGGCACCGGGGGACGCAACTCCTGCGAGCAATAGGAAAGACTGAGAAGGCAATCACCTGTCCATACCACGATTGGACTTATGACCTGGAAGGGAATCTGTTGTCGGTACCCGACGAGCAACAGGAATTTGGTCAGGTGGACAAGGACTGCTACGGCCTGAAGACCGCATCTGTCGATGTCTGGCGTGGGATGTTGTTTGTACATCCTGACCCGAATGCCGGGACCATCATGGACTGGTTTGGTGAAGTTGAGCCGCACTTAGGGCCACATGACGTGAGGGCCCTGATCGAATATCCGAACACGCGAAACACGTACGAAATCAAGGCCAACTGGAAGATCGTAGTCGAGAACTACATTGATGTATACCACCTGTCCCACCTTCATTCGGGAACCTTGGCCATGTATGATCACGCAAAGGCTGAGTATGGCTTCGTCGGCCCGCACTATGCGTTCTGGGAGCCCCTGGCACCTGACTATGCTGCGGATATCGCGCGCAACACGCCGATGCCGCTGGTTCTGCCCGTCGATCAGTTGGGAGCATGGGTGCCTATGCTGTTCCCGGGCATAGGACTAGCGGAGAGCGAATCAAGCTGGTCAACCTTTACCATCACGCCCCTAGCCCCTGATCTATCCCGGGTAGAGAACCGGACACGGGTGAAGAATACTTCCAGCCTCGCTTTCGCGAGGCAGGCCGCCCGCTCAGCGCGATATTGGCGACGGTCGATTTCTGGAAAATACAAATCGGACAATAACGACGATCCTATGACGTCGGGCGACTTTACGGCAGAGGATGTGTACGCTTGCGAGCAACAACAGCGTGCGCTCAAGAGCCCGTACTTCGAGGTCGGTCCCGCAGCGCGGGGTGAGAGCCCCGTAATACAGCATCAGGAAGTTGTGTTAGAGTTCTTGGAGGGACATGCATGACCCGGGGGTTTCACCAGTTGACCGTTGCCACGGTGCAGGAGGAGGTCCCGGGACTCGCTCGGAATGTGGTATTTGATGTTCCTGCCACGCTGGCTGATACGTTCAGCTGGCGAGCCGGGCAGCACATCACGCTCCAGTTCCAATTAGACGGCAAAGAGGTTCGGCGTACGTATTCGATCTCTGAAGCGCCGCTCCAGAACGCTTCGCTGCGCGTCACGGTTAAGCGCGTGCAGGACGGACTCGTATCCAATTACATCAACGACAACATCGCGCCAGGTGATGTGATCAATGTAGCTCCGCCATTTGGCAGTTTTTGCTTCACGCCGGATGCACGGGCGCGCCGGACATGCTATTTCTTTGCTGCGGGAAGCGGTATAACGCCAATCTATTCCATGATTCGGACGCTGCTGGCGGCCGAGCCATTTTCCGTAGCATACTTGGTGTACGGGAATGCCGATGCGCGTTCGATAATCTTCCGCGCGGCGCTGGCTAAGCTCGAGGAGGCTTCCGAGGGTCGCCTAGTTGTCCGCAATGTGCTGTCACGCAGGAGCTTCTGGTCATTCGATGCTTGCTGGCGGCGGGGCCGTATAGGCGCGACTGCAGTAGCTCAGTTTATAGCCGAGCATCCGCCCGAAGCCCAGGACACACGGTATTTCATCTGCGGACCAGGAGGAATGAATGCTGCAGTCCGTACAGCGCTCAGGAATATTGATGTGCCCGGTAACAGAATCCGTCTGGAGAGCTACGGCGGCGCCAGCGCGGAGATGGATCTCTCGGTCGACGGCTGTGAATCTGCGGCTTGGGTTACGCACAATGGGCAAACTCTTCAAGTATCCGTCAAAGCGAGACAGACTCTGCTTGAAGCCATCCGTGCCGCCGGAGGTGTGCCGCCGTATTCATGCCAGTCTGGCGTGTGTGGATCCTGTCGTGCGCGGATCACACGGGGGACCGTGCACATGCGATCCCGTATGGCATTGGATGACAAGGAGGTTGCACGGGGCGCGATCCTGACCTGTCAATCAGTTCCCACGGTACCGGAGGTGGCACTCTCGATTGACTAGCGTCCTGTTTAGTTTATTCGTTTTTGAAGTCGTTGCAACTTGGACAGGGTTGATCCAGCCGTGGCGACCCGTACGAACGGCGTCGAGGTTTCGTTGTGAGCCAGGATGGGCACTTGGATCCGCAGGATCAGCTACTGCACCTCACCTGCCATCTATCCATGAAACGCTGAATTTCGAGCATCTGCCCTACGCTGCAACTTATCCGCTAATCATATACTTGTGGTCAGGCATTCTCGTCAGATCAATCGGATTAATCCCAAACCGACATACCTTTCATCTGCTAACAATTACGCTCAGATACAAGGATATGGCCTATCTTTAATGGGATTTATGCAAACCGAATCAATGAAAATGACCTACGCCCTTCGTGTACTTACCGCCCTTGTGCTGTTAATCGCATTGCCTGCTTCAGCACAGGATAACTTGATCAGTGAGACCAATTTTTCGGCTCTGAAGCTACGCAATGTGGGCCCCGCCTTCACTTCTGGACGCCTTGCAGACATCGCAATGCACCCCGACGATGATAATGTGTGGTACGTCGCTGTAGGAAGCGGAGGCGTATGGAAGACCATCAATGCCGGCACGACATGGGAGTCCCTGTTTGACGGCCAGGCTTCTTACTCAATTGGGGCACTAACGCTTGACCCTCGTAACCCCCACACGGTTTGGGTCGGCACTGGTGAAAATGTGGGTGGGCGCCATGTAGCCTACGGTGATGGCATTTACCGCAGTGACGACGGAGGAAAGACGTGGAAAAATATGGGACTCGAAGAGTCCGAGCACATCTCCCGTATCATTGTTCATCCTGACAATAGCGATGTGATCTGGGTTGCTGCACAGGGCCCGCTGTGGAATAGCGGTGGTGAGCGTGGGCTCTACATGAGCGTGGACGGCGGCGAATCATGGGAACGAACACTGGGAGATGATGAATGGGTAGGGGTGACTGATGTAGTGATTGATCCACGTGATCCCGCCGTACTCTATGCAGCTACATGGCAGCGTCACCGAAACGTGGCTGCTTACATGGGAGGCGGCCCCGGTAGTGGACTGCACAAAAGCACCGATGGAGGACATACTTGGACTGCTCTAACGCGTGGCATACCCAAATCAAACCTGGGCAAGATTGGACTTGCAATATCACCCCAGAACCCTGACATCATTTATGCGGCAATTGAACTTGATCTAACAACAGGTGGAATCTTTATGTCCAGTGATCGTGGAGCATCCTGGAAAAAAATGTCAGATACGGTAAGCGGTGCAACCGGTCCCCACTACTATCAGGAACTCTATGCCTCACCACACAGAGAAGGAACCATCTATCTCATGGATGTGCGCACACAAGTATCCCATGATCATGGTCGTACGTTTTATCGCATGAGCGAAAGTGACAAGCACTCAGATAACCATGCTATTGCATTCCGTGCGGATGATCCAGACTATATCCTCATGGGCACTGACGGCGGTCTTTTTGAAACCTTTGACGGAACGGAATCCTGGCGCTTTATCAGCAACCTGCCAATCACCCAATACTACAAGGTCGCAGTTGATGACTCGGAACCGTTCTATCGCATATTTGGCGGTACACAGGACAACGGTTCACACGGCGGTCCGTCTCGCACAGATAATCGCCATGGTATACGCAATGCTGACTGGTTTAAGACTCTCGGTGCGGACGGGCATCAATCTGCCACCGAACCTGGAAACCCGGATATCATCTATGCTGAGGCACAGCAGGGGCGTATAAGCCGTGTGGATCTCATCACGGGAGAGCAAACCTTGATCCAACCCCAGGCCGGGCCCGGTGAAAAACATGAGCGCTACAACTGGGATGCACCGATTGTTGTGAGCCCACACTCTCCAACCACGCTCTACTTTGCATCCTACCGTGTCTGGAAATCAACAAATCGAGGCGACAGCTGGACTGCTATCTCCGGCGACTTGACTCGCGACCAGGAGCGCATTTCTCTTCCCATCATGGGACGTGTACAGAGCTACGATAACCCATGGGACTTTAATGCCATGTCGGTTTACAACACAATTACGTCTCTTGCAGAATCCCCGCTTCAAGCCGGTCTACTGTATGCAGGAACCGACGATGGACTGATCCAGGTTACTGAAGACGACGGCGAAACATGGCGAACGATAGAAGTCGGCAGCATTGATGGTATTCCGGCAACGGCGTTTGTCAACAACCTTTACGCCGACCTCCATAACGTTGACGTCGTCTATGCAGCACTGGACAACCATAAGTTCGGGGATTTGTCTCCTTATTTGATCAAGAGCAATGATCGAGGGCATTCCTGGAATTCAATCACCGGTAATCTACCTGATCGAACACTCATTTGGCGTATAGTCCAGGACCATGTTAATCCGAACCTGCTCTTCACCGCCACTGAATTCGGGATATACTTCACTGTTGATGGCGGGGTGGAATGGACTAAGGTTGCATCTGATGCGACAATCTCATTCCGTGACATTACGATCCAACGTCGGGAGAACGATATTGTAGCGGCCTCTTTTGGCCGCGGGTTCTTTGTGCTTGATGACTACACCCCGCTTCGTCACGTCAATGCAGAATTACTTGCCAACGACGCACATCTGTTTACACCGCGTACTGCCAAGCTATATGTGGAGCGCGATGTTGCCGGAGGCTCGCAGGGTACAGACTACTATGCCGCTCCCAATCCTCCCTTCGGAGCAACATTCACCTATTACCTTCGCGAAAGTCCGACAACACTGAAACAAGCCCGCAAAGAAAGGGAGAAAGAGGCCGGCGAAAATGATATCCCCTTCCCGGGATGGGATGCACTTGAAGCGGAACGCAACGAAGTTACTGATAAGGTCTACGTGATTGTTCGTGATGAATCTGGGCAGGTTGCGGGGCGGGTTGCTGGAAGCACTTCAAAGGGCATGCACCGGGTTACCTGGAATCTGAGGTACCCCTCCCCTGCCGTAATCACACCGGGTTCCTCAAGTGGAGGATTCGGCCAAGGCGGCTATCTCGCTACCCCCGGCAGCTATACTGCCACGCTGGTACGTGTCAGTGATGGCGTGGAATCTGTCCTGTCCGCTCCCGTTACATTTCAGGTTGAACTGCTACGTACCCCTGCTCTTGCCGGTAGTACCCCCAGTGAGATCGCCGAGTACAGAACCCGGGCTGCTTCGCTCATGCAGCGTGCCAGCCTCCTGTCAGGATCACTTACAGATCACATGGAATTGGTGGACGCCATGCAAACTGCACACTTGCGTGCTCCGAACCCTTCAGCCGATTTGACCACGGAGTTGCATGCTGCACGCACAACCCTCCTGAACATCCAGCGGGATCTGAGTGGCTACCGGGCAAAAGGTGCCGCAGGCGAGCGTAATGCACCCACCGTGATGTCCAGATTGTCTGTCGGACAGAGTGGCCTACGCACGACCTACGGACCAACTGAACTGCACAGGCAATCACTGGAAACTGGAAGCGCGCAGCTTGAAGAGCTTGAAGCCGCAGTGGCTGCCTTTGAACAAGATATGATCCCGGCACTCACCAGTGCACTTGAAGCGACCGGTGCGCCACCGATCAGGGAATAACTGCATTTGCTGACAATACATACGTTCAGATTCTAATTCTTGGTATAGTATTCAAGAATAATCTGGGACAACCCATACATTGGTGTTGAATCACTTGAATGCGGGCACCCGCTGGATTCAAGTCGCAACAGTCGTCCGCCAGACGAAATAGTTAGGTAGGCATCAAGCGGCTGCAAAGGAAAGGTTTCTATCCGAGGGTAACTGTAGGTGGATATAAATCCTAATGTTTTCGGGGATTTAATTGAGTGGTGGACCTAAACCCGAGAAGCGTTAATCTTTTTGAAATGAGGGATATACGGACATCTAGTCCAGGGTTCTCATGGTATGATTGCCACGATGATGCCTTGGCCGTTTAAGCAACTAGGAAACCGCCGTTTTGGCTTTGACAAAGGACAATAAGCATGTATGACTGCCTATCGTAATGTTGAATTCTGCTTACTGCCGGGCAGTGCACGAATACGCAACCTACCAGAGTTGGCAAATGTGCGCCGATTTATATGAAACAAGATGCAAAATGGGGTGCCCCTGTATCTCATAATAAGATCCCGAGGAGCCTTGGCGTCTAGACGTGAGACCTCTGAGCGTCCTGACGCGTTTCGTACAACTCCAAGGCAGGTCAGTTTAAGAAGATTGCAGCCGAAAGGATTACCGTCGCGAAACCAATTTCCCAGATCAGCATAATTAATTTCGTTTTCATGGCATCTAGGGCGGCCAACTGCGCATCCAGTTTAGCATCTAAGGCAGCCGACTGACTATCCAGTTTAGCACTCCAGGCGGTATTCATATCATCCAGCTTGGCACCGAATTGGACAATCACATTTGCGGGGGCCATGTTCTCAAGGAGTTCAGCGTACAAAGATTCCTGGTTTGATTAATAACCAACTCTTTACCGCCGTATACCTATCCGTATACACACGCCAAGACAACCAAACCTCTCGTCTGAATGGGGGAACTAGTACCGTCCAGACGCAATCCCGAGGCACCCTGACACGTTTTTTACAACTCCGAGGCAGGTCAGGTAAAGAAAATGGCAGCCGAAAGGATTGCCGTCGCGAAACCAATAGCCCAGATGAGCACATTGTATTTCGTGTTCATAGCATCCAGTTTAGCATCCAAGGCGGCTGACTGACCATCCAGTTTAGCATCCAAGGCGGCTGACTGACCATCCAGTTTGGCATCCAGTTTAGCATTCATGCTATCCAGCTTGGCGCCGAATTGGGCAATTATGTTCGCAGAGGCCATATTTTCGAGGAGTTCAGTGGGTTCGTATGCTTCATCAGCAGTGAGCCTCTTCTTACGAAGTAGCATAGAAGCTCGTGTGAATGTGCCCGTTTAGCTGTGGTTGGTTTCTTCTGACATGATGGGTTCGACCAGTTTAGTGTCCAGAGGTTCATGATTTGATCGGTGATCAACTCTCTACCTTCACGTCCGTATACAAAAAACCTGGTCCCTCGTTGTTTCACATCCACATTTCGGGAGGATGCTCTCCACACGCAGGTTGGTACGTCAAAGTACCAGATTTACCACAGAATGAAAGGATTGCGTTTCATTTGCATAGCCAAGCCATTGCTAACCTGATAACTACGCCGATTTATTCATAGATAGCTCCGTGAGATCCATGCTGAAAGCATCCTTTGATCGAGTAGGTGATCTACCGCAGGTGTACCATCACGATTTGGTCTGGGGAGAAAGTACCACCCAGCCATAGCAACCAATATGATTGCAATCATGGCAATGTCGGTCTTAACTCCTCTGGACATTAGTATTGATCTGATCGAGTTGGCGGGGAATATCGGTGTACCTCCAGTATAGGATTAGTTCTACTGCCATCGGTTTCCGTGTGCCATGTTGTACGATATGTCAAACCGTGCTTCGCAAATAATAGCCTCCCAGCATCTCCTGTGCTAATCTCTTCCTCTATCAGGGGATTTCCCATTGTATCCATTATCATCAAGCCCATGTGTTCCTCTGGTTTGGTACCTAATTTGTACTGATTTAGGTACAGCACAAGTAAAACATTTTCGGTCAGCATGAAGATTTTACCAGAACTTGATGCCGCATCCATCCTTTCGCTCAATGCCTCCATCATCATTGGATCGCTCTCGTGGATCCCGACATCGCTGACCTCTCGGTAGTATGATGGTCTTTGGCCGAGCAGTCTCACGAGCTTCCCGCTTAAATCATACTTGTAAACGTGAGGAATAAATGGATACAGTACATAAACAAAGTCCTGGTTGTCCGTCAGGAGTCCACCGGCTATTATACGGCGTGTTATTCCGATCTTCTTTTTGCTCCCACCAAACCGGGTTAATTCCTGTCCGGATGGATTCATTGTCGCAATGATACTTTCTGGCGGATATATATATAATCCCAAAAGGTTGCCCTTCGAGGTAAAGTCAAGCAGTCTGGGCGGCCAGAAAGTCTCGTCCATTCGTTCGATACACACACCACTCCCACTGAAATAAAAGCCCGGCTGGCCGGCAAGGACGACCAAGATGTTCCCGTTTGGCGTAAACCTCGCCATCATAGGTGCCCAGTTAATTCCCGGATGGCATGGTTCTACAGACAACTGTTTGAGCATCTCGCCACTCTCTGCAAATAAAACAACCTCACGAGAAAGCATATCCGTAACAAGGAGGTTGCCATTAGGACCTATGTCCATGCTGTTTATGCCTCCGAGCAATACTTCGTCTGATAGCAGTATTGTGTTTTCAAACTGGAAATAACGCTCAAAGGCCGGTAACCCTGTTAAAGTGCTCGGAGGGAGCCTTGGCAATGCAGCAAGACTGTCCGTCATCCTTCTTTCTTCGATCAAAGAATCGGACTGTCTGCTACAACCGGTGAGCGTTAAAACAACGAGGCTGATTGCCGCAACAGGAACTCGAATTGTTTCACAACAGAGCAAAAGCCGTCGCATCAATTTATGATATCGGTGGTACCCGTACGAAAAACAGAGGCTATGGAGTATATGAAGCGGTTCCCGAGCGATCAATCCATCAAGCACAAACCTTTATCCGCCAGACAACTGCGTTGATTGAAGTGAACTTTATGTGCTTTCGGGCTCTCGAGCAGGCTTATCAGACACTCTCCGAACAAAGCGCAACTTGGGGCATCACATAATGGCAATGCATGTGGGATTCTTCTGCCGAACTCATTCCGCGGGAGCGGCAATAAGCTCAAACGTCACTGTTAGCTCATCCCCCGTCCGATACGCGCCAAACATCAGGGAGGGAGGCTTGAGCTCGTAATCACTCATCAATAGCGAATGACTCCCACTGAAATGGACGCGACCGTCTTCCTGTGTAGCCCCCTCAATCGAAATCACGATCTCTTTGGTTACCTCTGCAATGGTTAGATTGCCTGTCGAATTGAGCGTGAATGTGTTGTCTCCCGTCATCGCGAAATCAGATACGGACACGAGTTCATAGACGATCTCGGCATGCTGATTGGCCTTGAGTGCTCCATGCATGCCACGGTCCATGATGGGACTTTTTCTGCTTTTCATCATCTTGGAGGGTATCACCAAACGTACGGAGTCAACCCGCCCTTCCTCATTCATACTCAACGTACCATCAATCTGTGTGGCATAGACGCGCCATTCCGGTGTCTGATTTGATGTACCATCCACATGCATCTCACTTTCTGGAGCAACAGTGTATTCCGCAGTCTGCGCATATACTGGTGCGACAAGCACTAGAATCAGAACAACTACGCGCAGGATTAGCTTAAATTTAAACGAAGGCATAACAACAAAATGGCTTGGTGGTATGGATTTTAGGTCAAAATAGTTCAAAAGTTTCAACAGACCGAGCAACAGCAATCAAAAACATACTGCGTCGTCCGGCCGAATACCAAATAGCAATCAAGTATCAAGGCAGTCGGCCCGTCGAAACTCAAACTGCCGATCAATAAAACCCGCACCCTGCCCTGAACCTTATGCGATATGTGCAGTGTACCTGACAACCGGACTTGTTGCCGTATTTCGTTGTTTTCCTTATATTGCGGGGTTGCTTGTTCCAATAAAAGCGGTTCAGGCGCCTTCGGAAACGCTTCCGTACTTGTTGCTCACAACTCAATCAATCAGACTAATGCTAGATAAGCAAAACTCCCGTCGCGACTTTCTCAAAAAATCTGCTGCCGGCACCGCGGCCGTCATGGCCGGTATCCATGGTGCAAAGGCTGGACATGCTAAGGCACCGGCAACCGGAGCAGTTTTGGGAGCCAACGACACCGTCGTATGTGGATTTATTGGTGTAGGTGGACAGGGTTTTAATGCGCATCTCCTAAACGTTACCAACCCAACCGAAAACGGCAGGCCCCGACATAACGTACAGCTTAACGCTGCTGGCGCAGCGGCCTGCGACCTGTTCTCCAAACGTCGTGATCAGGCTCACGCAGCATTGGAAGCTGCCCGCCAGGCGGCTGGCCGTGAAGCGGCAGTAGAAGTCCATGAAGACTATCGGGCTATCCTGGATAACCCGGACATTGATGCCATATTCATTGGTACAGTTGATCACTGGCACACACAGATCGCTGTGGATGCTCTAGACGCCGGAAAGCATGTCTATTGCGAAAAGCCAATGACCCGCTATTTCCACGAGGGATTCCAGATTTACGACAAGGTCAAGGAAACTGGCAAGAAATTCCAGGTCGGATCACAATTCTGTACACAGGGCAAATGGCATGCAGCCGCTGAGTTAATTCGTGCAGGCCGCATCGGCCCGCTGGTGCTCGCACAAGATTCCTATTGCCGCAATACACCCATCGGCGAATGGAATTACTATCGACTGGAGCCGGAGCTTGAGCCCGGAAAAACGATTAACTGGGAAAAATGGCTCGGACCGGTGTCTGCCCGTGACTTCAACGCGCAACACTATCATCGCTGGCGTAAGTACTACCCGTACTGTGCAGGGATTCTAGGAGACCTTTTGGCGCACCGGATTCACCCGCTCCTGATCGCAACAGGTGCTCCCGAATTTCCGAAGCGTGTATGCTCCGTTGGCAACAAGGTAATTGGTGATTCAATTCTAGGAGCAGAAGACCGCGATGTAACGGACAATTGTCAACTCCTGACCGAATTCCCGAGCGGCTTGTGTATGGTCATTACCGGCAGCAGTGTTAATGAGCAGGGACTTGGACAGGTTATCCGCGGCAATGAAGGCACGCTGTACTTCAGTGGTGAGAGTTTAGAGCTTCGCCCAGAGCGTCCTTTTGCTGATTTGGTGGACGGTGAGCAGATGAACAACCTCCTGCCAGGCGCAGATGTTCCTGCTCATATTCATGATTTCTTCACGGCGATTCGTGACGATGGCCAGACGAACGGAAACATTGATGTTGCCATCCGCGCACAGACGATCATCTCAATGGCAGAAATGAGTGAGCGTATGGGCGAGATGCTCTACTTCAATGAAGAAGATCGCTCCCTGCATACCGGCAGCGGCAAGAAGGTAGAGCCAATCACATACGCCACGGAAACTCATTGAGGCAAATAAGCTGAAGGACAAGGGAGCACGATAGGCTATCTATCCTCCTCCCTCTGCCCATTTTCAGTCTGGAAGTTGCCATGCAAACCGTTCGAATGGCACTAAATGCCATGGCTACGCGGTTTGAGCTCTTACTCCACGGGGATGATGCGATCCTGTTGCGTGGAGCTGGGGAAGAGGCTCTGGCAGAAATTAAACGATTGGAGCAGCAACTGAGCTTTTATGACCCAACGAGTGAAATCAGCCAGGTAAACGCCAACGCATCACAGGAACCTGTACGGGTAACTCCCGGGCTTTACACACTACTCAGAAAGGCCGCGGACATCCATAACGATACGCATGGTGCTTTTGATGTGACAGTGGGCCCGCTCATGCGTTGCTGGGGATTTGTTCACGGTCGGGGCATGTGGCCCGATGAGCATGCGAGAAAAGAAGCCTTGACCAAGACAGGCATGGACAAGGTCGTGTTGGACGATGCAGAACGAACCGTCGCCTTCGGGCAGCCAGGCATGGCGCTGGATCTTGGCGCAATCGGAAAGGGATATGCCATAGAAGAAGCCGGAATGTTTTTGCGGGAGTGTGGCATAACTTCCGCACTGTTACACGGAGGGACAAGTACTATGATGGCCATCGGAACACCCCCGCAGAACGAAGACGGTTGGCCAATAGGCATATCCGATCCGCTGGACGACTCGCGAATGCTAACCTCAACATCTATCCGTGATGAAGCGTTGTCGGTCTCGGCCCCCAAGGGAAAAGCATTCCAAATAGACGGTAAGGAATGGGGACATGTGATTGACCCCCGGAAAGGCTATCCCGTACAAGGTGCAGCCTTATCAGCGGTTGCACATCCTTCTGCAACGATCTGTGATGCGATTTCCACCGCATTACTCGCTATGAGACGGACAGAAAGCAAACAGATTCAACAAAAATTTCATGGTATGCGTACATTGTGTGCATACCACGATACAGGTGTGACAGATCTTGTTTCCTTGGAATTTGACTCAACAAACCCGACCAATCAGTAATGACCAAGCACACAGTCAGCAGACGGGCTTTCCTGATGGGCAGTGCAGCACTCAGCGGAGCAGGCCTAGTTCGCGCAGCCAACATCAAAACAAGATCATGGCCCGGCAATCGTAACGACGTTCGCTGCGGAATTGTCGGGTATGGTCCCCAGGGACGTGAAATTACAGCCACACTTGCTCGTGTTCCTGGCGCCCAGGTTGCAGCTATTTGTGACACGTATGCCCCGATGCTGCGCCGTGCACAACGGGATGTGCCTGAGGCAACTCGACACGAGGATTACCGTGAGGTCTTGGACAACCCGGATATTCAGGCCGTAATTGTTGCAACACCTACACATCTGCATCGCGATATCGTACTTAATGCATTGCAAGCGGGCAAAAATGTGTACTGTGAAGCTCCAATAGCATCTTCCATTGACGATGCCAAAGCGATTGCACGCGCTGCGCGCGATGCAACCGGGCAAATTTTTCAGGTTGGGCAGACTTACCGCTCTAACCCTCAGCACCGTTCGGTATTTCAGTTTATGCGCAGTGGTGCTATTGGTAAACCTGCTATGGCACGGGGGCAGTGGCATGCCAAGGAAAGTTGGCGAAGGGCGTCTCCTAACGCCGACCGTGTACGAGAACTCAACTGGCGCCTGGATCCAGCCGTGACTACTGGATTAATCGGTGAAGCCGCATTACTCCAGATGGACGTAGCATACTGGGTGCTTGGAGAACTGCCTACTTCCGTTCACGGTTTTGGCCAGATTATGGCCTGGGATGACGGTCGGGAGGTCCCAGATACGATTCAGGCCATTTTTGAATTCCCCAGTGGCTTGCATATGATATTTGATGCAACCCTAGCAAGCTCTTTTGATGACGCCTATGAGGCCTACTATGGCTCCGATAGCACTATTGTATTCCGCGATCGGGGCAAGGCTTGGATGTTCAAGGAGGTCGATGCTCTAATGCTTGGTTGGGAAGTGTACGCGCGAACGGACCGGTTCTATAAGGAAACAGGGATCGCGCTCCTGGCGAATGCAACTCAATTGGACGCCCAGAACGTAGACCCTACCGAGGACGATCCAAACGTAGAGACACCACTCTGGTACGCACTGCAGGAATTCATGGACAACCACGCCTTTGGTCCATATCCACCCGCGGCCAACTGGGAACGTGGACTGGAAGCTGCCGCGGTTGCAATTACTGCCAACCAAGCCATTATGGAGCGGGCTCATAGAGATATTGATCCAGCATCCTATACATTGGATTAGCCCGGGTCCATGTTGACCCTGACGGAAAAAGCACTCTTTGCCCTTGCGGTGATCTTCACTGCATACGGCACCGGTTTGGGCTTTTCCGCCATGTTCCGAACCATACGTCAGGGCCAGGGGCCCTCTCTTTCAACAGACTGGCGACGTACGATTCGTGCGCTCTGCACATGGATTGTAATGCGTCCCATCTGGGGTACACGCCGCATTACCGGTGCCATACATGCAGCACTCGCCTGGGGATTCGTACTATACCTTTTGGTCAATGTCGTTGATGTGATCCGTGGTTATGTTTCCGAACCTGTTCTATTTCCAGACTGGATAAACCAGAGCTACCGCCTTGCGGTTGATCTTGCCAGCGGTGCAGTATTGCTGGCCATGGTTTTGCTCCTGCTGCGACGCTTTATGTTTTCTGGACGTCAGGTTCTCTCACAACGGGCAAATGTTCTCCGTATCAAGAAATCTCGACTCCCTTTCCTCAGCCAAACGGTATCGCGTGATTCTCTGATCGTCGGCATATTTATTTTGTGCCATGTGGGGTTCCGGTTGCTCGGAGAATCCGTCGCTATTCAACTGCACGCCCCAGATCCCTGGCAACCCATTGCCTCTGCAATTACTCCAATCTGGGCAGGACTGGGGACAGACACACTAACGATCTGGCATCACATATGCTGGTGGGGAGCGTTGGGATTGATTTTGGCCTTCGCTCCTTATTTCCCGTACACGAAGCATGTGCATTTTATTATGTCGGGCTTCAACTTTGCCACACAGATAGAACGGAAATCACCCGGTGCGCTAGACCCGATTGATTTTGAGAATGAGAATATTGAAGTCTTTGGGGCACTAAAGCTTGAACAACTTCCGCAATCGGGTATTGCTGACGCATTTGCCTGCATTATGTGTAACCGCTGCCAAGACGTCTGCCCGGCATACGAAACGGGTAAGGTACTGTCACCCGCAGCCCTCGAAATCAACAAACGCTACTTCATCAACGAAAACCTGCATGATCTGGCTTCCGGAAAACCACCAGATGCCATGCTTACCGAATTTGCCATCACCGAGTCTGCTGTGTGGGCATGTACCGCCTGCGGAGCCTGTACAGCGATATGCCCTGTAGCGAACGCTCCGATGCTTGATATCTTGGATATTCGACGTGGATTGGTCCTGATGGAAGATCAGTACCCGGAGGCACTGGAAGCCGTTTACCAAGGTATGGAGCGTAACGGCAATCCATGGAATATGGGGGCTGGAGACCGACTGAAGTGGGCTGATGGTCTGACCGTTCCAACTGTTGAACAGAATCCTGGCGCTGAAATTTTGTGGTGGTTGGGATGCGCCCCTTCATATGACCAGCGCGCCCAGGAAACAGCCCGTGCGCTGGTGCGCATACTTGAAGCCGCCGACGTTCGCTTCTCCGTTCTGGGGAGTAAGGAACGCTGTACCGGAGACTCAGCACGAAGAAGTGGCAACGAATATCTGTTTTCAGAACTCGCCTCAACCAATATTGCAACACTGAATTCAGTGAATCCACCCCGCATAATGACCACCTGTCCTCATTGCCTGCACACTCTGGGCAACGAGTATCCTGCCCTCGGCGGACATTACACCGTAATCCATCACACAGAGCTTCTGTCAGAACTCGCAGAAAACGGACGCCTGCCGACCGATGCCCTTGAAGAAAATGTCACCTTGCACGATCCTTGTTATCTGGGACGGCAGAACGATATCACTGAGGCTCCTCGATCAGCTCTCAAAGAGTCTGGGGCAGTCATAACAGAAATGCCACGCAACAGAAAACAATCATTTTGCTGCGGTGCCGGAGGTGCACAAATGTGGATGGATGAACCAGTGCCAAGAATTAATGATACGCGCTATGCTGAGGCAGCAGCTACGGGCGCCGACACCGTAGCTACTGCATGTCCATTCTGTCTGACCATGCTGCGCGACGCTGCAGCAAAAACAGTAGACGGCCCGGATGTGAAGGATATTGCAGAAATTGTCGCCGAGCGGCTCTCTACGACGGTTAGCGTTCGTTCATGATACAGACCAAGCTCTGCAAAACAAAGCGCCTCTCCAGCTCTTCCCAATCACAGAAAGTCTTACTATGCCAGTAAATGAATATGGCTACGAGCGCATAATAGCGCCCGTTTTATTCCATTGGACCCAGATAGGAGCAACAATATCAACTCAAGTGTATCACTCCCCAGCCAAGCAATCTATTAATCAATGTCTAGACATCGACGTTATCCACAGATTGCTCGGACACACCAGGCCCCAACCGATAGAATTGGCTACAAGAGTGCTCATGGCTTGAGCAGCTTGATTCTATTATTCGCCACCGTGATCAATGCCTGTTCCGATAATCAATCCCATGTGCAAAGCGGTTTTTCTGGAAGCAGTCCACCGGCTACATTGTCCATAGAAGAAGTTGTTCGCATTGGTGACGAAGCGGCAGGTGATACTGTATTCTTCGCGTCCATCGGGAACATTGCTGTCAATAGCCGCGGGCAAATGTTCATCGAAGAGCGTCGGCCGGCCGCTATTCGCGCGTTCGATTCTGATGGTTCGTACCTGGCTGACGTAGGCTCAGTAGGCCAAGGCCCCGGAGAATACCCGGATGAGCTATCCGGCGGTGTGCTTACTGGCCCAGCGGATTCTGTGTACGTTTATCATACCCGGAGGAGACATCTGCTTATTTATGAGCCGGACAAGTTCGAGTTTGTGCGAAATGTTACAATTCCCCCGTATCCCGTTGAGGAAGGCTATCAAAGAGAGAATTTCCGCATTCTGGGTGTGGTAAAGGAAGGATACGTTGTACAATTGAATTTGGTACGCTCAAATATGTTGGTAACCGCGCACCGCGAAACAAGTGACATAGTACGAATGGTGAATCTGGGTGGCAGCTATGGGCCAGTTGTAGCCGCGGGCCAAAGAAGCTATGAGGCCGTCGTAGAATCTACAACGTTAACGATTTTCGAGGTCGGCCAAAAGTTTCTATTGCCAGCCGGCATTCCTTTTGGGCGCAGCACGAAGTGGGGGCTTGGATCGGATGGAATACTGTTCTCCGGCTGGAATGACTCCATAAACATTGCCGTGATGTCGATCTACGGCCCCGAGGAAAAAAATATTTCGGTGACGCATAATCCGATTCCGATCTCAGATACCGAAATGGAGGACCGGCAGTCGATCTATGGCCCCGAAATGAGGGCTAAGTTCAGAGAGCGAGGCCTGCACACAACGAAGCCTGCTTACAGGAGGCTACTGGTGGATGACGATAATCGCGTATGGCTCGAGCCCAGCGCAGCTCAGGATTCTACAGACGTGGTGTGGATCGTGTTGGATATGGATTCCCGCGTGGTTGGTAAAGTGATATTCCCGTTTGGCACGGGCCTCAGGGCCATTCGCGGCGGACGAATCTATGCCGTTGAGACAAAAGATGGTGTGCCTACGGTTGCTGTTTACGAGCTCAACGTATAAAGTGCCTGAAGGCGTCGGACCTTTGGTTGAGTAAGTCGGTGTCCAGCACACTCTTCGACCGGAGGGTGGTCACCGGGAAACGTCCCAAACCGCACATTGGCAGATAAGTGCAGAGCCAAATGGCCCCTGGCATGGGGGATCATACTTTGCGCAAGTTCGCCATTGTAGTGGAATTTTTTGTTGAGATTTTCTGTCCCCGATTT
>CAZCYQ010000003.1:0-115513 GCA_964503085.1 uncultured Rhodothermaceae bacterium
CACCCCTGGCAACATCGATCTGATTACCCTGGCAATTTGATCTGAATATACAATCTTCCCATTGAAACGACCGTGCTAAGCAAACTTGGTGCGCCAGCGGGGTCTCATCGGACGAAGCCCCGGACGAGGCAGATGATCCTCCACGCACGCTAGTTCAAACACTAACAATAACTTCCTGGACCGTTTGGGCACGACCCCACAGTTCTGCTCCATACAGGGAAACAGCTCGTGTTGGCAGGATACATTAAGGCCTTGCATCTTCTTGGGAAGGGACATGGAGGCTCCGTTCCCTTTGTTTGTAGCCTAAAGAAACGCTGCCTCGCAGGGCAGGTCGCCCCCCGAACAACCTCAATACTCAGATCCGCCAATTATCTAAATCCTTCAATAAATCACCAAATTGAGGAATTTTGAAAGGAGCTTGCACATCTAGATTTGATTGAAAGAAGCATCAGGGTCTTTCGCCGGACGTCAGCCGATTAAGCGATGGTGATTTTTCGATTCTCTGGCATAAAGATACCGCCGAGCAAGAATTAACAGTAATATAACCAATATGACCCATAATATAGCATATAAAGAACACAAATGACGGAACTATATCTTGACTTGTTGTTACATTGGTAAAAGGTCTATCAATAGCGGTGGGATGGTCCGCTTGCTTTACAGTTTTCATAAGGCGAGTGCAGTGTGGCCATCAACTCGACCAAACGACCAAATCAGTTGGTCTCATGGGAGAACGATCCGTCGCGCATAGGGTAGATCTACGAAAGAATTTGAAACGATTCAAAGTATGCCACTTTTTATTCGCATAATTCGCATAAGATAGAAGGGGAGCCCCGGCCTTAAGATTTTGGAATTTTACAACGGGCTCGAAGGCTTACTTTGCATTGGTTGTCCTCTAATAACAAACCACCATCATCATGAAGAGTCTCATATCAAACATCAAAATCGCCATTGTCGCAGGCTTGCTCTTTGCGGCCTTGGGTACTTTCGTTGGTGCGTTTTTTAACGACACCTTTATTTCGGGATCCTTTGCCGGGGAAGAGGGCGAAGCGTGCGAGTACAACGCATGTGACGATCTCCAGTGTGCCTACACCGAGCAGGCACGTAAATGCCGGAAATTGAGTACCGGCGAATGTGCAACAGGAGAATGTTAGTCATTTAATTGCACATGTCCCGCCGTTTTCGACTATGCCTGTCAATGCTCTCTTGGACTGCAGCTGTTGTAGCTACAATCGCAATATTCAGTGGTTGTATGGGCTCGGACGATAGTGAGGATGTTGTTAACCGAGGAGTTATCCAGCATCCCACGGCCGAAGGCATCCCTGGTGCTGATCAAATAGTGCATGTAATTTCCGAGGCTGGGCCGGTTGACGAAGAGACGAGGTCGTTGGTTGACAAGCTGGCAAGTTCCAAAGAGATTCTTATCGTCGGCGTACTTGACGGAGAACTCCATGAGATGTTTGGCCAGATCCTGGATCTGGCCGCTGATTTAGAGGGCAATCTTTATGTTTTGGATGCCCGAAATTATGTGGTTCGCGTTTTTGACTCAAGCGGCGAATTTGTGCGACATCACGGGGCGCCTGGTGAAGGACCGGGCGAATTTCGTGCCCCGTCGGCTTTGGAGATTGATGGAACAAACCGCCTACTGGTAGCAGATCGCATCCAACGCATCACGGCATTTACTCGTGAGAATGCCGATGTTGGTACGACAATGACATTACAGGACAGCCCGCGTGATCTGTGTGTGAGTGCAACACGTATTTATATTCACACGGTGGGGTCTGAGCGTGCTGGCATCGTGCATGCCTTGGATACCACAGGCACATATCTGGATTCCTTTGGTAGCGGCTATCAGTTTGGTGGGGCCATGGCGCGTGAAGACTTGTCTAGGGGCAGCTTAACCTGCAGTCATCATTCGGACGATGTTATGTTCACATTCCGGTATGTACCCGTAATGCGCAGATATTCGTCGCAGGGGGAAATAAAATGGACATCCAGCTTGTCGGATTTCAACCCGATGCACATTACGGAGGATACGAATACACGCACGCTCACATACAGCGGAAACGAGGGCGTATCGGACGTGATGTATCATTTGACCATCATTGACGGAACTGGCTATGCTTTGGTTCAGGTCCTACGCCGAACCCCTGAGAGTATCCAAGCGCGAAGAGAATACGCGGAGATTCTCACATATGTGGTGGATTTGGCGACGGGCGCTGGCGGTTACGTCGGAAATGAGCTGCCACCGGTGTATACAGTTGTTGCGGGACGGCTCTATGCGGCGGTCAACTGGCCCTACCCTCACGTCTTGGTCTACGAGATGCCACCAGAAATCCGTCCAGGTGTGTAATGATTGATTTTTTGAAGAGGCATCAACCGGTAGTTATTGTTTGTGCCGTGATGTTCATATTATTCTTTATGCTGGCACTCTTCGGGTATATCAAACTTCCAGGAATCTCTGTCCAGCAAGAGGGCCCACATGGCTACGAGCCGGCCTACAAAGTGGTCGCCGGCGTTGAGTTGGCCTTAATTTACATTGGATCTTCCAATTGTGCATTTTCCATGAATCCTGACTTGCCCCAAATGATCGAATCCGCTAAGGAGAGTGTGAAGAAGGCAGCAATGGAAGCGGGCAGGTCCTTTACGGTGACAGGCATCGCCAAAGATTGGGATGTCCGTGCCGGGGTTGCACACTTAGAAACATTCGGCACATTCGATGAAGTCATGTCTGGACGGAGCTGGATGAACGAAGGCATACTGAAATACATCTGGCAAACCCTACCTGGCGCTCCGTCAACGCCACAAGTATTAGTGGTAGAGCGGAACGTGTCAGTTCCCGGGGATACAGTAGACCGATTCAATGTATCGGACGAAGCGGTAATTGTCAGAAAAGTTGGTTTGGGAGAGATCCAGCTATGGGTTGAAGCGGGAACCCCTCTTCCACGTTTATGAGCCCAAGATTAGCTGCTCGGAGCTCGGGAAAGGAGTGTTGGATCAGCCCCTATCCCAGTGATAAATTTGATTCTACTACGAATTTTGTTGGTAGAGACCTGATCCTCCGCAGAAGGAGAGGAATGCAGATTTTGAGGTTGTTGAATCTATTGTAACCTCTTCCGATGGTTTTTGTCCTGGATCTTCCCAATGAGTCGTTTTGCCCTGAAATTGGGTTACTCGAGTCGAAGTGCGTGCGCTCGCCTCTGCGAGGGGTTTTAAGATCTTGGCTAATTCTGTAGCCCGTATCAAGCCGTGGCTCGAGACCATAGGAGGCAGTACTAAAAGGTCTGAAGGTCAACTCCAGGCCCCATAGGCCAGGTTACGGGAGTTCAGTCTCTTCAGGAGGCATGGTCACATTCTGTTGTAGCTCGGCGATTACGTAAGGTTGCCGCTCCTCCATGCGGCCACGCAGTATGAGGTCACCGAGAAAACCCGTACACATAGCCTGTACGCCAACTATAATGAGCAGTGCGCCAAGCAGGAGTGCCGGCCGATCTCCCACAGGGTTGTCGTAGACAAGTTTGTCAATGGTGATCCATAAACTGATTATAAAACCACCCAGAAATGCCAGCAGCCCCATTGAACCGAAGAAATGCATGGGACGCGCACCGAAACGGGTCAGAAAACTCACCGTCACCAGATCCAGGCATCCTCGGATATATCGTTCGAGTCCGAACTTTGAACGCCCATGCCGCCGCGACCGGTGTTTCACCGGAAGCTCCCCAATACGGTGAAACCCCTCCCACTTGGCCAGAAGAGGTATGTATCGATGCATCTCGCCGTAGATCTTGATTGACTTCACCACTTCAAGCCTGTACGCCTTAAGGCCACAATTGAAATCGTGCAGCGGAATACCGGATACGATACGGGTGACCAAGTTAAAGAAGCGACTGGGCAGCGTTTTGGTCAGGGGATCTTTCCGCGACTTTTTCCAGCCGCTCACAAGATCCAGCCCCTGGCTTATGGCATAAACGAGATGTGGTATTTCGTGCGGATCATCCTGTAAATCCGCATCCATGGTAATAACGATGCTAGCGTTCACGTGCTCAAATCCTGCTGCCAAGGCTGCACTCTTGCCATAATTACGACGGAATCGAATTCCATGGAAACGCTTGTCAGCTGCACATTGGCCTATGATCTCAGTCCAGGAATCATCAGATGAGCCGTCATCCACAAACCAGGTCTGGAAGGTTAATCCGGCTTCTTCACAAACCTCTCGAATCTCGTCTGCGAGTGAGCTGATGGTTGCAGCTTCCTCAAAAACCGGGACAATAATGCCAACGACCGGAAGCATCAGCTTCTACACGTCCAGTGTGGCGTAACGTGCATTACGCTCAATAAATCGGCGACGTGGTTCCACTTGATCCCCCATCAGGGTTGAAAAAATTTGATCAGCTGCAACTGCATCATCTATTGTAACGCGTTTCAACTGGCGTGTTTCGGGGTCCATTGTGGTATCCCAGAGCTGATTGGGGTTCATTTCCCCCAGACCCTTATAGCGCTGTATCACAATTTTGCCCTTGCCATTGGTCTGCAATTGCTCGGTGGTCTGACGCAATGCTTCATCCGACCAGCAATACTGTTCACGTTTACCCTGTTTCGCCTTGTACAGTGGAGGCAGCGCGATAAAGAGCCGCCCCCTTTCAATAAGTGGACGTAAGTGGCGATAAAAGAAAGTTAACAGAAGCGTTCGAATATGGGCCCCGTCGACATCCGCATCCGTCATCAGCAAAATCTTGTGATAGCGGAGCTTATCTGAGTTGAATTCATCCTCGGTCGTGGCCAGTCCGGTCCCCAATGCAGTAATGATGTTTCTGATTTCTTCATTTTCCAGCACTCTGTCCAGCCGTGCTTTCTCCACATTCAGAATCTTGCCTCGTAGTGGCAGGATCGCCTGGAAATGCCGATCCCGTGCTTGCTTTGCGGAGCCACCTGCCGAATCTCCCTCCACCAGATAAAGTTCGCAGATCTCTGGATCCCGTGAAGCGCAATCAGCCAGTTTTCCCGGTAATCCTCCAGAAGAAAAAGTGTTCTTGCGTTGCACAAGCTCTCGCGCCTGTCTGGCAGCCTGCCGGGCAGTGGCCGCCAGAATTACCTTGTCCACAATAGTTTTCAATTGCTTCGGGTTATCCTCCAGCCAATGGCCGAGCCGCTCGGCAACGATGCTGTGTACCTGCCCCTGGACTTCTGAGTTACCAAGTTTGGTCTTTGTCTGTCCTTCAAACTGGGGGTCCCCCACTTTTACAGAAAGTACCGCAGTAAGTCCTTCCCGAAAATCGTCACCAGTCAATTCGCCCTTGAAATTTCTGAACAGATTGTTTTGCTCGGCTTTGCTCCTGAGTGTACGGGTCAACGCCTGTCTGAATCCCGCAATATGTGTCCCGCCTTCATGCGTGTGAATGTTGTTCACGAATGAGAATACATTCGTGGAGTATCCCGAATTGTATCGCATGGCGACCTCAACGGTTTTCTCATCATCCCCGAAACTGATGATCTGATCATGAATAGGAGTGCGCGACGCGTCCAGATATTCAACAAATTCACGCAATCCACCCCGGTAGCAATACTCTTCACGTTGCCGGCTATCCTCACGAAGATCCTCTAGCTCAATCCGTACCCCTGCATTCAGGTAGGCCAACTCGCGGAGGCGTTTGCTGACCGTGCTGAAGCGGAAGTGACAATCAGAAAAAATGGTCGCATCCGGCCAAAACCTTATTTTCGTGCCCGTGGTCTCCCCTTCCTCCATAGGACGCACCTGCGTCAGATCGCATTGGGGCACACCACACTCGTAGACCTGTTTCCACAAGTGGCCCTCCCGGTACACTCTTGCTTCCAGTCGACTGGACAACGCGTTTACGCAGGACAGTCCTACACCGTGGAGTCCTCCGGACACCTTGTAGGTCTTATCGTCGAACTTGCCTCCGGCGTGCAAAACGGTCATTACAACTTCCAAGGCCGATCGCTGCTGTTCGGGATGTATTCCTATCGGTATCCCCCGTCCATTGTCGCAGACTTCAACGGATCCATCCACTAGGATGTAGACTTGTATATGGTCACAGTGACCGGCCAATGCTTCATCAACGGCGTTATCTACGACTTCGTAGACGAGGTGATGAAGGCCACGTACGTTCACGTCTCCGATGTACATCGCGGGGCGCTTACGCACCGCTTCTAGACCATCGAGGACCTGAATATCCTCGGCTCTGTACTCTGGCTGATTCATGTATGCACTTCAATTACCTGATGGGCGCTGGTTCCTGACTCTACAACGTCCTGATCGTCCTGAATTCGGTCCAGTGACTAAATCTGGAGCCCTGGATACCATCGGGGAGGTGTCGTCGGTACAACGAAAAATCCGTCATCAAAGCCGTTACAGACCGTCGGGACTTTGTTAGAATAAGACTGCCTCTACACTTATACACCACGAAATAACCACCTGCGGATTGGGATGATTGGGTTCTACAGCACGCCGCGTTAACACCCTAATTAGTCAACCCGTTTGCCCCGATTCTGTTCACAGATTCTTCTGTTACGGTTCCGCCACGATCCCTAACAAAACTCGAGTCCATATGGTATGGAGTTCACGATTGATGCCGACTTGAGTGTGCCTTGTCTGCGGAAATCCGGCGTAGCCCTTTGTGCGGTGCCAGGAGGTGCGCAAGTTCATCGGACCGGTCACTTGCAATCCGGTAACGTACATGTAGTGCTTCCTGTGCAGGTTGCCCGTTATTGCTAACCTGAACCAGTTCTTCGCGAATCACTTTGCCCAAGCGCCGAACGTTCGCCAGCGTGCGGCCATCAGTAACCGGAATGAGAGTTTCTCCCTCAATCTGGGCTCCCCGCAACATCGCCTCAAGCCGGGCGGTCAATGTGTTCAGGCCAATTCCACGCAAGGCAGCAATGGGGACGGCCTCAGGATAATCACGCTTCAGTGCCGACAATGCCAACTCCGGCGCGTCAAAGACGTCTATTTTGTTAAAAACCAGCAGCGTAGGGATTTCCAGTGCACCTATTTCCTTGAGCGTTTGGCGCACAACCATCATCTGGTCCTCAAAACGGCGATGTTCAGCACTGACAACGTGAATCAGTAAATCGCTTTGTCGCACTTCATCAAGCGTACTCTTAAAGCTTTCAATCAATTTATGCGGCAGTTTCCGGATGAAGCCAACCGTATCGGAGAGTAGCACAGTGGTTGTGCTTGAGAGCATACATTTGCGCGTAGTTGCATCCAGCGTTGCAAATAACCGGTCCTCCGCAAGTACGCCACTCTGGGACAAAGCATTCATGAGTGTGGACTTGCCCGCATTTGTGTAACCCACAAGCGCAACCCGATGGTATTTTTCTCTGCGCCGCCTTTGCGTCATACGCTGCTGGTCTATTCGTTCCAGACGGTTTCGAAGCGTAGCCATTCGCTGACCAATCAGTCTGCGGTCCGTCTCAATCTGCGTTTCCCCAGGGCCACGTGTTCCAATACCGCCCTGCTGCCGGGACAGGTGTGTCCATTGCCTTGTCAGCCGTGTGCGCAAATAGTCAAGTTGGGCTAGTTCAACCTGGGTTTTCGCGACGGCCGTCTTCGCCCGTTTTGCAAAAATATCCAGAATGAGTTGGGAACGATCAATGAGTTTGCAACCGAGTGCCTTCTCCAGGTTACGGACCTGATTGGGGCTTAGATCATCATCAAACAGAACTGTACGGATTTTCTTTTCCTGCACAATCGCGGCAATTTCGCTGACCTTCCCAGACCTAAGGTAGGTTGCTGGATTCGGTTTCCGCAGTACCTGACTTACGCGCCCAAGTACGGTTGCTCCTGCGGTTTCTGCCAGTTGAGCTAACTCGTCCAATGAATCCTGTGCACTATCTCGCCTTTGCACAGCACCGACAAGCAGTGCGGTCTCATTGTGTGGTTCACCAGTGGTATACAGTTTGCGTCCCATGCACTAACGATTTCGCCAGCGTGCAGCAAGCATCATCTCGGCTGCTAAAAGGACGAGTCCGAGAACAAGAAAATGCCGCCAAAGCTCCAAGCCGGTCCTTGCCCGGTTCACTGCGGTCGAAACACCCTCTCGAGACGCTGCATTCAACAACTCCACTGGCGCATCCAAAGCCTCTGCGAGAGCCTCACTGGCCTCTTCCGGCTCCATGTACACAAGACGTGATTCCAAGGGATCTAGTCCAACACTTAAAAGCCGTACGGAAACACCCGCAGCCAGTACTTCGGCTACACCGGGTGAATCTATATCAAGGTCCAACAGACTGGCACCAAACACCTGACGTTGTGGTGGCATGAGTTCTATTCCATCGGGGTTTTTCACCGTGATGTTGCCCTGTATTGCAGGTATTCTTATAGAGGTCTGGTGGCCGACCAGAAGCTGTTCACCCTGCACCGACCCGCCTGCTGAAAGATAATGCGCCGCCCGATACATCAGCGGAATAAACAAACCGCGAACTGGCAAATCACTCCAGACTAAATCCGGTGCCACCGCCATAAAGAATATACGGCCATTGCCGTACTGGATCTCCTGCAAGAGGGGCGCACCACCTAGAAGTGTAATTAATGTCTGTTCTGCCCCCGCCACACCTGGCACATAGCGTGCGGAACGATGGACCGTCACCGCCTCAAGTCTCTGTGTACGCTCCGAGGCTGTAAACACTCCTTCAAATAATGGGTGCTCAAAATCTGCTTCATCAATAGAGGTTTCCGACTCCTGGATGCTTACATGGCCCGCGCCAACGGCCTCCAGGAGTGCATTGGTTGATGACGTTTCTGCACCGGGAAAAATCAGCAACCCACCTCCAGTCTCAGTGTATTGTTTGAGCTTTTCCACTTCACCGGTGCTGAGTTCATCCGGGCTTATCAGAAAGACTGCTGAATAATTACTGAGCAAGGTGGCCGCCAGCGCACGCTGTGGAATTTTGGTCGTATTCAAAGCTTCTGACTCGCTGCGAAGGGAAAGGGCCAACTCTACATGATCTGTCCGTGCTTCGGTGCCATGAACCAAGAGAATATCCCTGCGCGCGGGCACGTTAAGCGTAAAATATCTTTGATTATCCTCTTCAAATCCATCGTTTTCCGTTGTCACGTAACCTGCGAGCCACCCACGCATCGTGGGTGCACCGCGAAGCGATATCTGGACAGGCACTTCCGGCGCGAGGGCAATGCTCGTCTGTGCGACACGTTCATCCCCAAAGTACAGGCTCACAGCATAATCCTCGACAGAGGAAGTCCCATGGTTAACAACCGTGGCTTCTATAGTGGTTGGGGTACCTGGATCCACAATCCGACTGGTTACTTGCACATCGGCAACACCTACATTGGGCCGCGTTTCGGTTGTGCCCACAGGAACGAGCATTACGCGAACCCCGCGATCCAGGGGAATTTGTACCGAATCAAGCAGTGTCGACGTCTGTAGGTCTCCCAAATAGTAGACAATCTTATTGAGGTGGGAAGCCTCTCGGGCGAGCAGTGTGCCAGCGCTACGAATAATTGACGACGCAGTCTGCGTTGCCGGGGTTGGGGCTCGGTTCGAGAGAACATCTGGTGGTTCCAGGTACTGCGCTTTTTCGCTCAAGATGAACAATTCGTCCCCCGGTTCTGCCGATTGTATGATAGCTTGCGCGGCAGACTTGGCACGGTCCAGCCGCGTTCCATCAGAATCACGCTGCATCATCGACAGCGATGCATCCAATGCAAGCACCGCAGACATGCTAGAACGCCCAAACAACCGGGTACCAGCGGAATCTGTAAGGGTTGGACGAGCAAATGCAATAACCAGAACGCACAAGGCTAATGTTCTTAGAAGCAGTAACAGCCAGTTGCGGATACGGATCCTCTGCAGGGTGGTACGTTGCAGCGCATGCAGGAGGGCAAGTGAGCTATAATCCAATCGTTGTGGCCGCCGAAAATTGAAGAGATGTACGAGTAGGGGTATGGCAGCCGCAATTAGTCCAAACAAGATGAGCGGGTTTATGAATGCCATTTAAAGATTAATGCGCCCGTGCAGCGGCCCTCCTGCTACATATGCCTTACCGGACTGTTCCAGTTCATCATGCCGAAGGAAAGAATTGCCCCTTATATCACTGGAACACCCCAATCAATCCATACATCAACAGGGGACAAAACGAAATTGCCAAGATTGATGCGTAGAATGCAGGGCTAGACGCGCTCGTTGAATCCATGAACGCAAAGCTGGATTCCAGAGCAGCAAGTACACAGCGCTGATTACCATCATCTGCATTGTGGCTGGCTTGGTTTCTCTTATTCTTGCGTATGCCACTTTCTTTGCTGGTCAATGAGGACGGCTACGAAATAACTCCGGCTCCTAGGGAGGTTCGCGACCTATAGCAACTCGAGCAGCAAATGCTCGTAGGTATCCACGGACGTAGATTAGTCGTTTGCTTCAATTTTGGACGCGAGTATTGCGATCATAAATGACTACCTGTGGGAAAGGTGAAGTCCTAGTTGTAAATACTTGATAATTGCTGAGGCCCGAAACCCATCCATCTCCAAGGTATTCCCCCTTCCCGGTACGGGCGTTGATTCGAAATAAAGGAAGAGGATTTCCTCTCTCCTTAGATTGTGTGAAATAACCTACATAGAAATTGTCAGCTTGATCTGCAATCAAGCTAACAAACATACTTTCCCCATCTTCTGGAGGCCCTTGTTCAACTGTGGGGGAACCGTCGTCCTCCATGAATCCTGCAACCACTCCAGAAGGCTCATAATCAGCAAATTTAGTGATCCATAGTAGCTCTCCCTGCGCCGTGTACCCCATGAGGGCAGGAACATGCTGTCTGATCCATCCTACGACGCCGTGTCGTTTATTACAGGCTAAAAACCCCTCCATTGACATAATTGACTGAAGTACAGGGTGCGAAGATGTGTAGATCTCACCGAAAGACGCCACGACTTGGCCTTCTAATGTCATCTTATGAATGGGCTTCTCTTGGTACTCCGCGAGGATGTACAGATAGCCATCCATAATACATAAATCAGAGGCTCTCCATGCCGGAGTCTTTATTGTCTTGGACAGAACAAAGCTTCTTTCTTCCCCACGCTCAAATATATGAATGCGAGTATCATCCAAAATGGAAATGATCCGATCTTCCACAGCAATCTCGAGCAATTCTGACCTAAATTCTCCAGGGCCTTCTCCCGCTCTACCAAAGACACCAACAAAATCGCCACTATGGCTATTGTATGCCCTCACTTCCTTGTATCCTGAATCAATTATGTAAAGTGTCTCGTGGCCATCGTGTGATATGTCCGCAATATCTCCGAACATCTCGTGGGCTTCCCCCTCGTCCACTCCTAGGATAAACCTTTCTCTCTCTTTGCCCACGAGCGCATGTCCTCCATCGGTCACGGATGTAGTCTCACTCAAAACCAATTCAGGGCTACTTGCTTCTGGAATGTTATCCGGTGTTGGGTGCTGAGTTTTACGTGATAGGGCCTGAGCACTAACTTGATTAGGTCCAGAAATGACCGTAAATGCCCCCTGCGTCAGCACAAAAAAACATAACGTGCACTTGACTAGCCATAATCGAGCATCTGTGTATCCGATCATTCTACACTGTATCAATGTGTCAGGGGAACGCTCGCCGCAACAAACTGCAGTGGCGTTACAGTTTGAGTTATTACTTCATGTGCAGCCGCCGTGGATGTAAGCGGTGCTTGATGCGACAAGGCGAATCAGCTACGATATAACTGGGATCAATCCTTCTTCTTTTCAGCAACCGATAGTTCTTTGGTATCCGAGGGTTCATTGGTAGTAGCCGGGGACTCCTTTTCGCGCTTTGGGGATTCTTTCGCAGCAGGTTCCGCGGCGTAATCTGTCTGATAGAAGCCACTGCCTTTGAAAATAAATCCGGTGCCACCACTGATGAGTCGCTGAACGGGCTGACCGGTTGTCGGGCAGTGCGTAAGTCGGTCTGCGGTGATTGGCTGGAGGATCTCAAAGACTGTTCCATCAGCCCGCTTATAGTCGTAAGTTGGCATACAGATTAAAATAGGATTCGGCAACCGTCGGAAAAGCTCAAACACGATGATTGTTCCGATCCTATTCGGGCATCGGCCAGAAAAATGCCTCGTAGACCGCATCTGCAACTGATCCTCGAATGCCTCTGAACCGTTCGTACTCATCCCTTGTCGGATAAACACGATTGGTAAGCAGAATCACCCAGACCTCTGAATCAGGGTCAATCCATAGGGAAGTTCCGGTGAAACCTGTATGACCATAACTTCGAGAACCGAAGTACTGGCCGGCTGAAGACGGCTCATCATTGAGATTTCGTGTATCCCAGCCTAGCGCGCGTGTGCTGAAAGAAGTATCCACTACGGTCGTGAAAAGATCAATTGTTTGAGATTGCAGAAACTCCTTTCCGTCGAAGATTCCTCGTTGCGTCATCATCTGGGCAAACCGTGAGAGATCCAATACGGTGGAAAAAAGGCCGGCATGACCGGCGACCCCGCCTAGCGTCCAGGCGGTTTCGTCGTGAACTTCGCCCTGTATCAGACGATTACGAAAATAGTCATCCAATTCAGTAGGTACGACGGTGGAATCCGGTATGCCGGTAATACGAAATCCTGTGGATTTCATACCGAGCGGTTCGAAAATATTTCGGCTACACCATTGATCGAAAGGTTCTCGCGTGACTGATTCAATGGCCAACGCAAGCGAAATCATGCCAAAGTCGCTGTAGACGTACTCTTCCCCCGGTTCTGAAAGAAGTGCAGTCGTGAGTATGGAATCCAGAACTGCCTCGCGGCTTACAATACCATCAAGATAGAATGGACGCCATGCCGGCAGCCCGCTCGTATGTGTCAAAAGATGGCGTATGGTAATGGGACGTCTTTCAGGTGTGTTGTATGCCTCCAGGTAATGAAATACAGGTGCCTCTATATCGAGCTGTCCCCGCTCGTAGAGGATCATGGTTGCTGTTGTTGTGGCAACAACCTTGGTCAGTGATGCAAGATCAAAGAGTGATTCCAGTTCCATACGGCGTTGGCCGGCGTATGTATATGTGCCGTACTCAGTCATTTTGACCACCTGTGTCCCTTGCCCCACGGACACTACTGCACCGGGAAAAGCTTGCGCACCAATGAAATCCACAATCAGTGAATCAATACGCTCGAGTGCAGTCGGATTAACAATGATGGGGTTATTGACAAGTGTGCGTGGGCGTTCTACAGCGGGGGGAACGCGCCTTGGGCTGACGTAACCCCAGCCTACCGGGCCATCTTGGACGGTTTCTCTAGCCGACTGGCAGGCGCTAAGGGTCAATATCCCAATGGCAAGAACACAAAAATTCAGACGCGTCTTCATGACTATTCGATATCCGCAGAGATAGTGGTATATTTGAGCCGGGTTCGTTCACAAAACTTTTCAGTGTAGATGCCAAAGATAACGGTCTCCGGGTATGGAATTTTTGAAATTGAAGAAGGACAGCGGTTGGTCAATGCTCTGGAGGCAAACGGAGTTGATATTGGACACCGTTGTGGTGGGTATGCACGCTGTACGACTTGTCGAGTAGAGATCACTGAGGGGGAACCCGGGGTCATTTCTAGAGCGGAACAGGAAAAGTTGGCAGACCGCGATTTGCTCGGGGAGGTAAGGCTCGCTTGCCAGATTCTCGTGGAGCATGATATGACAATTAGGCCGTTAATGACCGTTAGTGAGATGGGGTGGTCCGATCCGGGCCCAGATCCTGAGGAGACGGTTACTCCCATTCCCGACTGGGTTGAGCGATCCTGAGCCCCAATATAGATGGCATCCATCAGCAGGGACAATGCTTGTGGTCAATTGCTGATTTCGAATGTGATTCAAGGTGTCCGTATCGTAGGGCACGCTTTTTGCCAGTCATATTGTTTGAACTATTACGTTCAGATTGTGTACCCACTGGCAGGTACGGTCCGTAACTACAGTCGGGGGCAGAACAAATCACATACACCTTGTGTGCAATGGTCAGATTCTTACTCGTAGTTCAGAGGTATTTGGTCTGCTTTTTCGTCGGCGGACTTCTGGCCGCATCCATTGCGATGGCTCAGGGTACGGCTACCTACGAACTTACATTTACTCCGACCTGGAGTGCCTCGACACATCCAGATGACTTTCCTCCCAATCCCCATTTTTCCGGGTTAATTGGAGCCACTCACAGTGATGCGGTGCACTTCTGGCGCACCGGGGAAGTTGCGACAGAGGGCATTAAACAAATGGCTGAGCTTGGGGCCAAGGGGGCGCTCCGCAGTGAAATCAATCTGGCTAAAGGCGATTCAAACGCGGACTATATCATAGACGCGTCGGGGGTCAATTCCCCCGGTGTCCGAAAAACTACTTTCGAGATTCGTCCGCCTTGGAATTTTGTGACGGTTACATCAATGCTCGCTCCAAGCCCCGACTGGTTTGTTGGTGTATCCGGTCTGAATATGCTGGATGAGGATATGAACTGGATTGATACGCTGGAAATAGATCTGTTTGTATACGATGCGGGAACCGACAGTGGATCCAATTACACATCTCCGAATCGCCCCACCAGCCCAAGAGAGCAAATCAGACGTATACAGGAAGCACCCTTCCTGGTGAGTGGGGCAGTTAAACCGGTGGGCACTTTCCGGTTTGAACTGCAAGAGGTGGCCATTCCAAAGGCGGGTTATTTCAGCGTTGATGGAACGGAGATTCTTGATGTGAATGGACAACCCGTAGTAATCAAGGGTATGGGGCTTGGCGGCTGGCTGCTGCCGGAGGGTTACATGCTTCATATTTCAACGAGGAGCCAACCAACGGATGGCCCCACCGGAATACGGAACCAAATGATTGAGCTCATTGGCGAAAGGGGGACTGACGAATTCTTTGAGTTGTTCAGGGAGAAGTATGTGCAAGAAAAGGATATTGCCAAAATGAGGGAGTGGGGATTCGATCATGTTCGACTGCCATTTCATTACCGGTTGTTTTACGATCCTGATCTTGACACGTGGGAGGAGGACGGTTTTGAGCTACTGGACACATTTCTGGAATGGTGTCGACGACATGATGTATATGTGATTCTTGATATGCACGCGGCGCCGGGCGCCCAGAATGAAGGAGGGATTTCAGACAGTGACGGTGAGGCGCGGCTCTGGACCGAACCAGACAAGTACTGGCCGCAGACGATAAAAATCTGGCGTGAAATTGCCAGACGTTACAATGACGATCCCGTGATCATTGGGTATGATCTGATTAACGAGCCCACGGTCCCCGACGAAATTGCTTCAAGTCTGGCCGACCTGTATGCCCGGATCATCAACGCGGTCCAACCAATCTCTCCCAACCACTTGTTTTTCCTGGAAGGCAACTGGTGGGCGACTTCGTTTGACGAACATCTGCGCGAGATCCCGAGGCATAAAGACAATGTAGTCTACACATATCATCATTACTGGAAGGGCGTCGATCAGGGTGCCATCCAATACCTGTTAAGTTATAGGGAGGAGGACGACGTGCCCCTATATGTGGGCGAGACTGGTGAAAACTCAAATTCCTGGTTCTACGCACTCACAAAGTTAGCGGAGGAGCATCGTCTCGGGATCAATTGGTGGACGCATAAAAAAATCGAAACTACGACAAGCCCACTCAGTGCACCGTTTGCACCCGGTTATGAGGCTGTAATTAGATATTGGCGCGGAGACGGGCCGAAGCCCTCCGGTGAAGCTGCGTACAGGGGGCTCATTGGGATGGCCCATTATCTGGACTTGGATTCCGCACGCGTCAATCGCGGCTTATTGGCTGCGCTTTTTGATCCAGAATTTGGAACGGCACAAAAGCCATTCAAGGAGCATGAGGTTCCCGGTATCATCAATGCTGCTGACTATGATCTGGGGAACCAGGGAGTGGCGTACCAAGATTCAGATCATTGGGCGGTTACGGGAAGCCCTGGAGGGGGCAACAGTGGACGCGGGTATCGCAATGATGGTGTGGATATTGAGCCATCCACGGATCCAAACGGATTTGCTTACAATGTGGGGTTCACTGAGCGTTTTGAGTGGTTGGAGTTCACCGTGGATATTTTGCACGATGGAGTCTATGAGATTGATGTTCGTGGTGCCAGCCAAAGTGGGGGAGACCGGACTGGTCCTGATATCATCTTTTCTCTTGACGGAGATCGTATCGGAGAAGTGGAAATAGGCAATACGGGCGGTTGGCAGCAGTGGGTTACGGAACAGGTGCGCACGCCTGAGCTGAAGGCCGGCACTCAGCGTATCCTCCGAGTCAGTTTTTCGGATCGAGAGGTCAACCTGAATCGAATGACCTTCCGCCTAGTGTCTACCACTCAGCGGGAAGCAGATGAGATACCGGCCGAGCCCGAGTTGCTTGCAACATACCCAAATCCGTTTACAGAGGTCGTCCATATATCGTTTTCTACACCGGAACCAGTAACGGTGGCGGCCGTGCTCTATGACGTGCTAGGACGTCAGGTGTATCAGGCGGATGAAGCGGCTTACAGTGCAGGGAGTCACGAGATATCAATGCCGGGTTTAGCGTTAGCGCCGGGAGTTTACGTTTTGCGGTTGATGCTTGATGGGCCGAGGTTGTCAAAAACCATTACGCGTCCACTCGTTGCTACGAAATAGGTCAGTATCAGATTAAGGCCGGACCTGAGTCTTGCGGGGTTACTCTGATGCGGAAGTGGTTCCCATTTTAGGCCAATTGGGGGAATTCCCGGTCATATTCACAATTTCCCTCCGAAAATTTACAGATTGGTCTACCAAACTAGGAGATCAGAAGGCATGGAGCGTAATTGGGTGTGTGGCCAGTAGTCATGCGGCCAGAGCCAGAGCAAGCAAATACAGAAGTGAACTATTCCCAATCCGCATATCGCCCCCTTGGGCTCACATCAATCACGACGACGTTGATTTTTTCACTAAGGGGCGGATCAAGTTGCCTTTCAAGTAAGCCTTTTAGTTCCTCCGGCCCGTTCGGGATGCGTCCTCCCCCGGTTTCCTCTGGTGCTAGGACTTTCATATATCTGATTCCGAACCAAAATACTAGATAGATCCCAAAACCGTCAGCCTCGGGATTTCGGGTATAATTGGCCACAAGTTGCTCGGAGATTCCGCGCCAGATGTCGCGATGATCAGTTTTTTTGATTTCTATTGGAATTTCAATATCAGAGCCGAAGGACACGCGAATATCGGCTCTTTTTTCATCCGCATATTGCCCTTCTGATTGCGCGTCAATCCGATATTTTTTGAGCATTTCTTTCAGATCTGATAGCAGTGCATCGCGGCAATCATTTTCGTGTTGGGGTTTTCTGGGTTTCCCGGACCTAGGATCTCTATGCCAGTATTGGCGCCAATCATTGGTTGATCCCTTATGTATTCGGTCTGCCAATTCTTCAAGGACATCAGTCGTCAGAGCGGCAAGATCAGCCGCACTTGCAGGGGGGCCACCTTGGAGTGCTTGTTGAATTTTTTCCAGGTTAAGATCAGGTCGTTTGGCCGCGCGGAGCTTCAAGCCCTGTTCTTCCTGAGCTCTTTCAATTTCTGGCTTCCAAGCAGTCAGGTCGGGATCAGCGACCAACGAGGCAAGCGCCTCCACTGCGGCGTTGTCGCTACGTTCGGAAAGTATCTTGATCCATGGAGTAAGGAGTGACCGGAATTTGTTCCTATTGATTTCCTTCTCACTGAGAAAGTGTGGGCCGTCTTGGAAATCAGGGCGTAGCACACGTCTTCCAAGTGCTTGGATGATTTGGGACATCTCTTCAGGACTCCAGCCGTCAGCACTTTGCAGGATGAAGTTTCCGCCGTCCGGTACAAAGAAACCGAGTACACGACGTATCCGAGACTCGTGACCTGTTGAAAGAAACTCTACCAGTAGCGGAAGACAGTGATCTCTGGCAGCATGTACTCCCGCACAAAGCCAGTGGGCTCGCTGGGCTATGTCCATGTTTTTGCGATCCAGTCGTTTTAAGACGATCATCCGTAATTCTTCAGTGGACATGCCGCTGGCCAGAATAGCACTCCAGAGAACAACGCGAAGAGATTCCAATTGCCGGTCGCTGCATCTGGTGGGAAACACCGAGAACATTCGGCTCACGGCAAGTGGTGCTATTTGAGCATATGTCTTGTCGAAAGCCATTTTGAACAGTTGCTGCCTTGGTAGCTCCTTGGCGCGAACACATGCATTGTGAACTGAAACCAGCGAATCAGCTACGGCCTCTGGGTAGTGTCTCAGAGCCTGCTCATACCATGGCGGGAGGTTGTTTTCATCGAAAATGAAGAGGTCTTGTGAACTTTGACGGCGAGGTAAATCCGTAAAATGGTAAAACCCTATTGCTCTCCGCCTTCCTTTTTCAGACAAGCGGTCTAGTATATTCTCGCTTTCCTCCTCCATTCCAGCGAGAAATGGAATCGCAAAGAGGGATATCCTCCCGTTTGCGTAGAGTTGGCTAATCTGGTCAAGATCCGGCAAGTCGTCTCGATCCAACAGGCTACGAAATCCTGCCAATGCTGCCTGTACTAGGTTCACATCACTATTCAAATAGGACTCCAAATGACTCTTCGGTTCTCCCCGTTCTATGGCAAAGCCATTGAAGTAGATTTTGGCAAGATGGTGGAGCAGGGCAGGTGAACAATTGCCCGTCGCCAATTCGGCTTTTTGCCGACGTATACGCTCAAGTTCTTCCTGTTTTCGTTCAAGGATGGCGTTACTGGATTTCTCTTGTTCCTTTGCCCATTTGGCTTGCTCCACTTCAGCCCGATTTCTGCTATTGATTCGTCTGCGGTTCCATTCGCACAGGCTTGGCGAACTAAACACTGTCTGCGCTACTTCATCGTCAGACAGCGGATTCTCCCATCCTTCCTGTTTCCAGAAAGACAATAATGCAAGATTCTCTGCCGCTTTTGGATGGGAGTTCCAGATCTCTCCGGCACGGGTGAGGCACCATGAACGAAATCCGGCAGGTGAATCTTCACCTAAAAACTTAAGAGCTATTCGGTGGTTGGGTTGCTCATTCCCAGATTTGGATTCCCATTCAATCAGTCCGTGTTCAATGAGTGCAAGCTGGAATGACCTTCGCTCACTCAACCAATTACGGATTGATTTATTCGCTTTATTGTCGCTCCGACTGTGAGCTTGATCCAAACTATGTATCGGGAGCAACTGAGATGTGTAAAAATCAAACTCAACTAATCCGAACCATCTATACAGGTCTGGGATGGATAGTTCATCTCCAAACGAGCTCAGTCCTCGTGCAAGAAGCTTAAGAACAATATACGCCGATCTGTTATCTGCCAACTTCGGGATAACTTCAGAAGCGCGATCGCAAAGAGAATCAAGCAGACCTCCGATTTGGTTTTTCTGTGAATTATCTGATAGATGATCCCAGAATTTTAAGTAGACGTTGCAGCCATATGCAATGGTTCCGTTTGCGAGGTAATCCCATATTTCCGAAGGTTGTAATTCGCTGGGATACAAGATGTCCAATAAATCACCCCTTAGATCATTTTTTTTATCCCGCAGGTGATTTTCTTTCAAGTCAGTGAGAATCCCTCGAAGGACGGTAGGACGATTTGGATTTCTGGTGAGCGTTCGGTTCAGTGCACGAAGCGCCTCGCGGCGTATAGATCGATTCCAGCTGGAATCATAGACGATTCTCCGCAGGTTTTTGCAGTCAATCTCTGAGGGGGTTTCTGAAATATTCTTCTCATTCAGATTCATATCATATTGCCTCTGCGAAACGCCTCGCAGGAGATAATAAACAAGGTGCTGTCTGCTATTTGAGCGCTCAGACGAATTCGCCAACTCCCAGACGAGTGGTGTGCCTTCACGACCAGCCAATGCTCCAAGAGCGGCTTCAGAAGGCCAAGCGTAGGTTAGATCAACGCTACGCTCAAGATTATTAAGCAATTCTCGCCGTTCGTTGTGGCTGAATCTACTCGTATCGCCGTTGAAAGCCACGGCAACAGGATCGGCATGAATTAAAGCCGTTCGAGCTTCGGGATTAAAGGCAGCGAGCCAAGCCGCCAGTCCCCGTAGGTCAGGAAAGGGGATTCCGTCATGCCCCATGAGGAGGGCCAAGACGCGTCGCACGCTCAGACCGTCCCGAATTTTCTCATCCAAATACCGGCCCGACAGAAATTCAGCAAGGAGTCGATGGATTGGAGTCCGACGGTCAGGATTACCCTTAAAGAGCCCCGAATCTAAAGCTGCGCGAAGTGCAGAATCTCGAGGTTCCACGCCTCGCAAAGTGAGAAGCTCAGAATTTTGTGTATCGTGCGCAGACCAACCAGACTTATTTGCGATCAACATGAATGTAGAAAGCTGACCGGCTGCACTTAGGACAGCTTGCTCGCTTGGGGGTGTTATTTCGGATGATTTGCCGTAGTGGTATTCTTTGTTCTGTTCTTGGATGAGTTCATCGCAGGCATTTTCGAATGTTTTAGTTGGGCTGTTAGACCAACCGCCGTTTTTCGCGGATTTACGCAGTATGGTGAGCAACTGTGGATTTCCGAGAAAGCCCTCCATATTATGCTCATGAGCCTGCTGAATAAATGCATCGGCTTCCTTCTCAGAAATTATTGTCCGAATGTCGTCGTATTTCAACGGATTCAGTTGCAGTTCCGGTATATCTTCGGCGCCTGGGAGTGTGGCAAGTTCTTTCCGATCTCTGGCTCCCAGCCAGCTGAAAGCGCGGCACGATAGGCGAAATTGAGGATTCCCCAAGGCTTCAAGGCGTTCGATGATTATATCCAGCGCAATTCTTGGATCCCCATTTCCAATACGTACCTCATCAAGTCCATCAATAAAAAGGGGGCCTTTTCGCCAGTTAGGATGACTTTCCAGGTTTCGGCTGATAAAATGGCGAGCAAGGATTGTGGGGTTAGCATGAACTCGCCCAGCTTCTTTCTTGAATTCTATTGTCTTTCCCATCCCCGGCTCACCCAGAAGTATATAACCGTGGTCAGATTCGAAGTCGCTCAGCGATAGCTCCTCTTTCCCAAGACGTGGATCGTCTTTTGGTTCAATCAGGCAAACCGTACGTTTAACAGTCGGTGTCATAGTTCCTCAATCCATTCGTCGGCGGTAAATGAAAAAAATTCGTTGAATGGAACGTCGTTTGGTACTACCATTGTTTTGGCATTTGGAAAGCGATCTTTGAATGCGTCCAGCCCACGAAGTGACCGCACATTTCTGCTTTTTACCTCCACCCCCACTAGATGCGGACCGCGTGAAATGACGAAATCAACTTCATGCTTGCCACTCTTATGACGCCAAAAATGAATTCGCGTCCCAGTATTGCGAGTATTATATAAATGTGCTCCTACTGCGCTCTCTACAATACGCCCCCAAAAGCGTCGATCGGCCTGTGCCTCCTGAAAAGAATAACTGGAAGTAGCCGTCATGAGTGCTGTATTCAAAACATTAAGTTTTGGAGAGCGGGTTCGCCCGAAGTGTAGAGATGGTGTATATGGAGTTAGAGCCACCACTAAGCCTGCGTCTGTTAGTAGATCCAGGTAACTCGCCAGAGTCGTTGCGTTTCCCGCATCCTGAAGTTGGCCGAGGAGCTTATTATAGGATACAAGCTGGCCTGAATAGCTTGGTGCGAGGTCAATTAATTGGCGCATCAGAGCAGGTTTTCTGATACGTGTAAGCCCCATAATGTCTCGGTCGATGATGGGTGTCAAAACCGAATCAGAAATGTATTCTCGCCAAGCAGAATGACTAATGCGTTCCGATTGATCATTGAAGGGACTGGGATAGCCACCAAAAAATATAAATTCCTCAACCGTCAGTCCGAATGCCTGAATCATTTCTCGGGGTGACCAGTGGGTAACCCTCATGGTATCGAAACGACCAGCAAGGCTTTCATTCTGTCCGACCAGCATTCGCCAAGCGGCTGACCCTAAAATCACCACACGCAGAGGATATCCCCTCCTGCGATCTGTATCCCACAGCCCTTTCACAAGGTTTGACCAGCGTGGAACGATTTGAATTTCGTCAAGAAACAGCACTAGGCCTCGCTCTGACCGCAGGGAAGCCTTGCGGGCCTGTTCCCATATTTCGGCAAGTATCTGTTCATTGGGTGGAGCCCCAATTCGTACTTTACCACTGATCTCCGGTATTCCAAACCGGTCAGACTCACTGGAATCGATATCGTCCATAGGTATGTACCAGCACGGAATTTTTGATTCAATCAATCTCCGGCGGACCTGCAGGGCAATCGTCGTCTTACCAACTTGTCGGGGACCAGTGATGGCGACAATGCGCATGTTTGAATCTCTTGACACCCGTTTGAAGAGGCGACTTACATGGGGTCGCTGGTACATCAATATATCCGTATTTGTCTATTGAATAAATTCATTCAATATAGTACTTTTACTATTGTGCAGTGTTCCAGTTGGAGAATCACCCGTCTGCGGTGGAGTCCAATACAGGAATGCTTTTCAGGTCTGCATCGGCCCCTCGAATCGGCGTAACGTAGGGTTGGCCCCGGTTGTAGCCGTTTCCGCCATTTCCGGGGTTTAATGTGTGGCTTGATGGCTGTTAGTGCTCGGCTACGGCAATTACCGAACCTTTCTGATCTGGCGGCACTGAAACTGCTTGTTTTGCCATTAGATGTCGCGCTCTTTTCTTCCTTCGGCGCTGTCCGCGCCCAAATCCGCGGGGTCCATAATATCTGCCGAATCGCGTTCGCCTGAACTCCTTGGTGCTATCCGAGCTTTGATCTCGCCGGAAACGGCCAGGGTCTATTCGCGCGCCCAGGCCGACTTGGCGGCGTGGCTTGATGGGCGTCAACTCTCGGACCGTCTCTTTGCTGAGTACCTAGCAGAACTCTTTACGTTCGGTTGCCGGTCTGCCGCCGATTGTTCCGGTCGACCGCTCCGTCTCGTAGCAGCGGCCGTGCGCTTCGCCCTTCGCCAGGCGGATGCCGAATTTCCGGTTGGCCCGCTGACTATGCGGGCCGACGACGGATTTAAAAATGCGGGGCGGGGGCGTGGTACTGGCCAGGTCGACGGCGTGGGCTTGCGTTAGTCCGAACTGTCCGCGGGCCCTTACTGCCAAGTGCGAAAGCCCTCATGCGCCGTCGGAGGCCCTTCGCGATGCAGCGATGATTGCCACGCAGTCCGATTGCCTGCTGCGGGTTTCTGAATTGCGCGGTCCGCCTTCAAGATGTTGAGTTTGAGTCCGATGGTTCGGGGCGCCCGCGGCCTGGTGGGTTTCCGCATGGATTGCTGAACTTCGGGCGGAGGTAACTGGGGTGCTGACCGTCCCTTGTTAGTGCGGGTCCGCCGGGGCAACTCGATCGGGGAGTCTGCCCTGACGTCGGTTTCTGTCCGGCGTATCCCTCGCAAGCGTTTCATTGAGCATCTAGGGGTTGAGTATCGGTACTCGGGGCATAGCCTCCGTATTGAGGCGGCGATGAGTCTGGCCCGGCGTGGGGCGTCCCCGTTAGACCAACGGGGTGCGGGGCGCTGGCGCTTGCCGTCAATGACGGCAAACTATACACGCGGTGAATTGGCAGTCCGCAGCGCGGTTGCCCGGTTGCGCTACGGAGAATCGTGAAATACTGGCCGTCTGAGGCGTGCTTTTTCCTTGGGGCGGGGTGCTGGATTTTTGGGGCCGGAATAGTTGGCAGTTCGCTCTAGCCCCCTTTATGTCCTCGTTCCCTGTCTAGCGGCGCTCCCATACTTTGCGCCTCTTTAGGCGCCTCTTTATCGATATCATACCCCATACTCTTCAATACCTTCATGCGCTCCCATGCTTTGCGCCTCTTTAGGCGCCTCTTAAGCCACCTTGCTTTGAGCCCCCGTAGCCACTCTTCGCGCTCCGGTAGCCACTCTTCGAGCTCCCGTAGCCACTCTTCTTCGCTCTCCTGTAGCGTTTCTTCGCGCTCCTGTAACGTTTCTTCGCGCTCTTGCAGCAACTGTTCTTCAACATCCTGTATCACTCTGTCAATCTCCTTGCGCTCTCCGTAGACCTCCTTGCGCTCTCCGTAGACCTCCTTGCGTTTTTTGTCGTTCTCCCTGTACTCCATGTCGATCTCCCCGTACTCCATGTCGATCTCCCCGTACCCCCTGTCGATCTCCCTGCGTTCCCTGTTGATCTGCCTACGCCTTATCATCATCTCCCTGTACTTCCTGTTAATCTCTCCGCGCTTCTGTAGCGCTTCCTCGCGCTCCTGCAGTGCTTCTTCGCGCTTCCGAAGCTCCTCTTCGATTTCCTGGCGCCCCTTTATGTCCGCCATCTCTTCCTTGCCCCTCCTGCGCCTCTTGTCGATCTCCTTGCGTTCCTTGTCAATCTTTGCGCGCTCCCGTAGCTTCTCTTCAAGCTCCCATAGCGTCCTTCCGCGCTCCCGTAGTCTCTCTTCGCGCTTTCGTAGTCTCTCTTCGCGCTTTCGTAGTCTCTCTTCGCGCTCCGGTAGCGTCTCTTCGCGCTCCGGTAGCGTCTCTTCGCGCTTCGGTAGCATATTTTTGAGTACGCGTAGCTCTTTTATACTCTCCCGGTGAAGCCTTTCGGATACCTCCAGGGCTTGTTCCATGATGTCCGCCGTCACTTCATCGCCCTCCTTGCGTTCCCTGTCAATCGCCCTGCGTTCCCTGTCAATCGTCGTACGTTCCCTGTCGATCTCCCTGCGCTTCATCCTGATCTTCCTGCGCATGGGAGTCTCCCTTGGCGTTTTCTCGATCGTCGTACGTTCCTTTTCGATCGTCGCACGTTCCCTGTCGATCGTCGTGCGTTCCTTTTCGATCGTCGTACGTTCCCTGTCGATCGCCCTGCGTTCCCTGTCGATCGTCGTACGTTCCCTGTCGATCGCCTGGCGCAGCTGTAGCCTCTCTTGTTCGGCCTCCCTTTGTAGGCTCCTTTCGTACTTCAATAGGCTACTTTTTTGCTTCTGTAGTGTCTCTTCGCGCCTCCGCTGTAGCTCTTCGCGCTTCCGCAGCAACTCTTTGAACTTTTTGCGATTCTTGTTTTTCTCCCAGCGTTGACGCGCTTTATCAAACATTTGCGTTAAGCATTATTGCGGTCCAGGGGCCTTGTTTCCGCCTCCGGCGCGGGGTTGTGTGAAAATTGAGAGGGCTGGAATAGTTGCCGATTCGTGCTTGCTGCCCTCACTTATCTCCCGTAGGAACATCGTACTTGCCTAAAAAAATAAGTGGTTCCGGTTGTCCTGCGGTTGAGCTACGCCATATTTGATATCGCTCCCGTTAATCCTCGCTGACAGGGTCAAGTACCAGTATTCTAACGTTATCTCGCTGCCTAGCAGGAGCAGTGCGGGGTCAAATATGAGAGCTATGCGGTTATCGCAGCTGGATTGGATTCTCTCTACGACGTTTTGAAAGGGGAAGTCCATTGGTCTTCCCGGCGGTATTACTAGGCTTCGGAAGCTTGGCCGAATCGGTTCGTCCCATTCATTTTCAAACTGAAAAGCCTCCCAAGCTTCTTGGCCTGGGCCTAGCATGCAGGCGGCGAATGAGGAAATAATAAGCCAGCTGATAAGGGCAGGGAAGCGGCTCATTTTTTCATTGTTGTCTGTGCCTGTTAGCGGTTAAAGTATGCCTGAGACCACGTTCGCAGCCCATCCCGCATAGCCCCGCCACGTTTGGCCCAGCGCTCTACTGCCTCTATTCGCTCCAGTTCCCTGTCTCACCAACGTCCGCTCAACGTCTGGGTAACGCCTCGGTAACGCTTGGCGCAACTCATTCATGGCGCGCACGACGACCTCAGTACTTGTTGAACCTGGATCATTGCTTATCTGTTGGTAGAACCATTTCCGCAACGTTGCCTAATCCTAGACATGAGCCTCTGCTAATATAACAATAGGTTCTACAGATCGACAGGTATCCTAGCTAAGCCATTCCAGGGTAGTTGGTTCGCAGGATGAAGCATCTGACCATCAGCGGCAACGACATATCGTCGCCACGTGCACTCCTGAGGCTCAAACGATGACGGAAGAATCAATGCAGGATTCATTATTGGAAGTCTCCCAGGAGGGTTGTGTATATCTGATTTAGATCACCTAGGATTCATTTGACCAGTGTGCGAGTCTGAAGAGGAACCTTGATGAAATGGATTGGCCCAATTACCGAACAGCGTCGTGCGAAGAACTTGAAAGTAAAACTCGCTACCTGGGGAGCATTGGCTTTGCACAACAATTCCGAAGGGTGCCCGTGAAGAAACAGCGGCAGAGATCCGTTGGGGAGCTACATCATTCGCGATACAGCACGATGTCTCAGATTACTTTGGCGTATTGGAGGAAGAAAAGGGGGTTCACTCGTGCGCCGCGGAGGCAACCGGGTAACTTCACAGCAAGGAATGTTCGGGTTACCGTTCCCTATGCTCTACAAAATAAATACGTGAGTTGCCGCACAATGTGGTTTTTCGGGTATATAATCCCATATGTTATTGATTTTCCAGACTCAGACCGCTTGAATTTGTGGAGGCGTTTTGGTGCTGAGGCGTTAGAGTCGGTGGTGTCATGAATAATCTGAATGAATTACTGCGTACGCATTCTCAGTACGAGTTGCTGAGAGTTGTAGAGCAAGAAGCTAAAGACTTGGAGCTTAGCGCATACGCGGTTGGTGGATTTGTTCGGGATGCAATTCTTGGGCGTCCAACGGTGGATTTGGATTTTGTGGTTTTGGGCCACGGCGCAGGTATTCGGCTTGCCCAATCGGTGAGCAGGCGGCTAAATGGTTCTATGGCCCATATTTACCCGAAATTTGGAACAGCTGCTGTTCGATCAGGGGAAACTGTGTTGGAGTTTGTGGCTGCCCGGCGGGAGAGTTATAGAGCAGATTCTCGTAAACCGATTGTAGAAGATGGTACACTGCAGGACGATTTGCTCCGTCGGGATTTTACCATTAACGCGTTGGCGATCAGTCTTACTGGGGAACTGCCATTTGGTGAGTTATTGGACCCGTTCGGTGGTCTTGTGGATTTAGATGCGGGCCGTATTCGCACACCGAAACCGGCCGGGGCTACCTTTGCAGATGATCCTTTACGTATGATCAGGGCGGCCCGCTTTGCAGCTCAGCTTAATTTCCGTGTCGAAGTGAATACTCGCAGGGCTATGCGGCAGGAAGCCCAGCGTATCGGTATTGTGAGCCAGGAAAGGATAACGGATGAGTTGCACAAGATTATGGCAAGCCCGGAGCCTTCGCTCGGGCTGCGCATTTTGGAGGAGGTAGGGCTTCTGCGCGAGATTATTCCTGAACTCAGTGCATTGCGAGGCGTGGACACTGTGGCGGGGCAGCGTCATAAGGATAATTTCTTTCACACGTTGCAGGTAGTGGACAATGTGGTTACGACAGCTTCACCGGACAAGTACTGGTTGCGCTGGGCTGCACTCTTACACGACATTGCCAAGCCACGCACCAAACGATTCGTAATCGGCACGGGATGGACATTTCACGGCCATGAGGATCGCGGTGCCCGGATGGTTCCAAAGCTGTTCAAAAAACTGCGTTTACCGTTGGACGAGCGCATGGCCTATGTCAAAAAATTGGTAGCGCTGCATCACCGACCTGTAGCACTTGTGGATGAAGAAGTGACGGATTCGGCGATTCGAAGGCTGCTATTTGATGCCGGGGAAGATATTGAGGACCTGATGACGCTGGTTCGCGCAGACATTACTTCACGCAATCCACATCGTGTGCGGCGCTACTTGCAGGCATTCGATTCGGTAGAGAAAAAATTTGCAGAAGTCGAAGCTAAAGATCATCTACGGAATTTTCAGCCGCCGCTGGGTGGGCGGGAGATCATGGAGGTTGTTGGGATCAAGGCCGGGGTTGCTGTTGGCATAATCAAGGACGCAGTCCGCGAAGCTATTCTGGATGGAAAAATTCCAAATGAGCATACTGCTGCGTTTGCCCTGATGATGGAGATCAAGGATGATGCGCTACGTCGAGCCAAACTTTACGAGGAGGTGATATTACCAATGCGCAGGAACGAGCGGCGCGTAGCAAACGCATTGAAGCAGGAGATCATGGGCGGGGATATCCCCGAAGACCATCAGGCTGCATTAGCTCATCTGATGGCATTAAAATCACGTCTACTCGTCGTCTAACGGAGCCGGACGCACATCCCAACTGAGCATTTGCTCAATCGTGGCAAAATCTTCTTCTCCGTCGGCGTCTGTGAAGGCATAGTCACCGAGTGTAGCCCGAGCCATGGAGCTTAAGCGCCTCCACTGAAACGCTTCCTGATCTTCAAACTCATCAGGAAATGGGCTCGGGATTTCGTAACCGGGGTGGTAGGTCTTGTAGGTTTTGTGCGCTTCGTGGATGGCCGCCCGGCGCGCCCCGGGTTCTGTGACACTGGAGCCTTCCACTTCAAAGGGAGTTACGGTGATTGTTGCCGTAACTGTACCGTCGTCATGCTCTTCGTATTCAGGACGCATAACCTCAAAGTCTAAGGGCTTGGGGTATGCACTCCGCTCATTAAAATCACGCATCTGTTACAATTAGGATGTTCTCACGCAGATCTAGTGTTCATCTCCTGTTCATCTCCCAGCGGCACCGCCTTCCAAGTTTTAACTAGAACACTCAGAGCGAGGTTCAGGCTTTCCACAGTGTTTTGTGGATACCGCGTGGATAAGTGTGTGATCCTGTGAAAGATTATTGCAATAATGGCATTTGACTCTTTATCTGTCTTAAACTTGCCTGAATATGGTCATATCGTAGCAAAATCGTGTATTATTAACTGGACCTGGCCGGAAATTGGCACCTCAGAATGGCTTTTCGTATTTCTGGGCCATTGTAGCATTAATGGCATTTGTGTATTATCTTTTTAGTAAATTGGCGCGTGTAGCCCAATTCGAGATTCACATTTACTAAAACTCACTGAGCTTTTAACCGAACTGGTATCCCGAATTTCCATAGAGATGGACATTCAGGTTGTTATGGGGCGGCAAAGCAGGCGGGTAAAAATCATTCGGACTGACCAACGAGATGAAAACAACAACCGACAACCATATTCCCCCGACATCATCTACCGAGTCCACGAAGGATGGCCTTTCTATTGAACGTGTTTTCTCTACACAAGGCGAGAATGCACTTGATTCAGTCGATTGGGAGCGCCGGGATGCGGTAATCAAGAACCCTCAGGGAGAATCAGTATTTGAGCAGAAGGATGTTGAGTTTCCCAAAGATTGGAGTCCCTTGGCGACGAATGTCGTGGCTTCTAAATACTTTTATGGGGATCAGGCAAATGTATACCTGGATCCAGATGAGGGAGGACGTGAGTATTCGCTGCGCCAGCTAATCCACCGCGTGACGCGCACAATCACAGATTGGGGGCATAAGCAGGGGTATTTTTCCACACAGCAGGATGCTGATTGTTTTTACGATGAGCTCACTTGGCTTTGCGTGAATCAACATGGGTCATTTAACTCCCCTGTATGGTTCAACGTCGGCCTGCATGACTGTTATGGCGTTAAGGATTCCGGAGGTCGGACAATCTGGGGTTGGGATCCGACCAAGCAGGATGTTTTAGATGTAGATCCGTATGAGTATCCACAGGGATCGGCCTGTTTCATTATCTCGGTTGAGGATTCAATTGACCATATCTGGCAGTTGATGAGTGAGAGTGCCCGCCTGTTCAAGTTCGGCTCTGGAGTCGGTGCAGACTGGTCAACGCTCCGATCAACTCATGAGAAATTATCTGGTGGAGGTATTCCAAGTGGTCCAGTGAGCTTCATGCGTGTGCAGGATGCCACCGGAGGTACAATCAAGAGTGGAGGCAAGACACGTCGGGCCGCAATAATGCAGACGCTGAAAATCTGGCATCCAGATGTCATCGAGTTTATTGATGCCAAAAAGACGGAGGAAAAAAAGGCGTGGGCATTGATTGAACAGGGGTATGACGGATCATTTAACGGTCCGGCCTATGGTTCTGTAGCATTTCAAAACGTGAATCAGTCTGTGCGTGTGAACGATGAGTTTATGTCTTCGGCGGAATTGGGTGCGCGGTTTGCGCTCCGCAAAGTGACAACGGACGAGATCGTCACAGAGGTTGATGCCAGGATGGTTCTTGATCGTATTGCCGATGGCACGCACATCTGCGGAGATCCCGGTATGCAGTACGAAGACACGATTCAGCAATGGCACACCTGTAAAGCGACAGGCCCCATTAACTCAAGCAATCCCTGCTCTGAGTACATGTTTCTGGATAACTCAGCGTGTAATCTAGCCAGTCTTAACCTGCGCAAGTTTCAGCAGGAAGATGGTTCGTTTGATGTTGAGCGCTTCAGGGCTGCGGTTAGAATCTTCATTACCGCGATGGAGATTATCGTAGATAATGCTGGGTATCCGAGCGAAAGTATTGCAAGAAACAGTCATCTTTTCCGTCCATTGGGACTTGGCTTCGCCAATTTGGGAGCTCTCTTAATGGCCATGGGCCTGCCGTACGACAGTGATGAAGGGCGTGCTGTGGCCGGCGCGATCATGGCGATGGAACACGCAGAAGCGTATGCCCGGAGCGCTGAAATAGCTGCTAACCCCAGAATTGGGCCATTTGAAGGCTATGAGGAAAACCGTGAGAGCATGTTGGATGTGATGCGCATGCATCGGGATGCTGCCGACGACATTGACCAAAGTTGCCCAGATTATCTGCTCAGTGCTGCCAAGGAATCCCTGGATCGTATGGTAACCTTGGGTGAATGTCATGGCTATCGGAATTCACAGGTGACAGTACTTGCCCCAACGGGCACCATTGCCTTTATGATGGATTGTGATACCACCGGTATAGAGCCAGATATTGCACTGGTGAAATACAAGTTATTGGCAGGTAAGGGGGATGGTACACTCAAGATTGTCAATCGCACAGTACCTGAAGCATTGGATCGTCTAGGTTATGATGAAGGGCAGATTGAGAGCATTCTTGATTACGTAAGTGAGCATGATACCATAGAGGGGGCACCTGATCTAGATGAGGCACATCTTCCTGTTTTTGATTGTGCATTCAAACCGTTCAAGGGGACGCGGAGCGTACATTCTATGGGACATATCCGCATGATGGCGGCTTGTCAGCCGTTTGTATCGGGTGCAATCTCAAAGACCGTGAATATGCCGGAGGAGGTTACCGTGGAAGAAATAAGCGAGGCTTACATGGAGGGTTGGCGTTTAGGCTTGAAAGCATTGGCTATTTACCGTGAGAACTCCAAGAGAAGCCAACCCTTGTCAACCTCAAAGGGTGGAAATACCAAAGGCGCCTCCTCGGGAGACGGATTACCGGAAGTACCGAAGGTTGTGGAAAAGTCCACCCCCCACATCGTATACAAGTCCACGCGTAAGCGTCTGCCAGATGAACGGCCAGCCCTTACACATAAGTTCAGTGTTAGCGGTCACGAAGGATATTTGCATGTAGGACTGTATCCTGATACAGATCTGCCGGGTGAGATATTTATCCGGATGGCAAAAGAGGGGTCAACAATATCCGGGCTGATGGATGCCTTTGCTACGAGTATTTCGATTGCTTTACAGTACGGTGTTCCCTTGGAAGATCTGTGCTCTAAGTTCAGCTTTATGCGCTTTGAACCGAGCGGAATCACAAATAATCCAAAGATTCCGATGGCAGCGTCCATAATGGACTACATCTTCCGGTATTTGGCACTCACATTCACAGAGGAGCAGGTGATGCCGGATGTCATTAAAAACGTCATTGGAGAAATAGAATCTGACATTGCGAGTCACGAGGGTACCGAAGAAGGGCAACATGTAGCGCTTGAACTTGAGCCTGTGCAGATCAATTCGCCCCAGGCAGGAGCCATGCAGACGGCAGCAGCTGTTAGTACAGAAGGCAGCACCTACCAGCATCAGGACGATGCACCCATATGTCCAGACTGTGGATCAATTACTGTTCGAAGCGGGGCGTGTTATGTCTGCACACATTGTGGAAGTTCCAGCGGCTGTGGATGAGAATGTACTTCGTGGGAATGAGGAGATGAAGAGCCTTCTGGCCAGAGGGCAAGAAGGAGTATAGCGCAAGCACAGAGAGGAAAACACGGGCGACCAGAAGGTGACAGGGGTCATTAAAGCCACGGCCTCAGTTTGTGGTGCCGGACATGCCAAACGGTCACTTTTTCGACCATCATTTTGCCCCTGATATCTAGTTTATGTCAAATGATGCTCCAGCCCATTTTCGTGGAAATAGGTGACTGGAAATTCAGCCTGGGGAACCTCGGAAAGTCTGACTGTTGAAGGCAAGAGTCAGAGGATCAGAGCTGGTCGATATGGGGAGTATGGACGCCTGCCAACCTTGGATGAATCCGGTCAGTGCTGGGTATTGCGAAAAAACAGCAATCCGCCGCCCAGTCCGCCACTGAACACATCCAGGTCACCGTCTCCGTCTATATCTACAAAAGCAGGTACTGCAAGTATCGGAAACGGAGCAGGCAGTGTGCCGGATTCAACAAAGAGGGGCGCTTGAGCAGTTCCCTGATTTATGTACAGAGCCACACCATCAGCCTCGCGGCCCACAATCAGATCCTGATCTCCATCTCCGTCCAGATCTGCAAAGCGTGGAACACTTCGACGTCCAACATCAATATCCTCAAATTTGTCACTCACCAAGTCAAACTGCGGTTCGTTGGGGGTACCATTGTTGCGGTAGAAGTTCAGATCTCCCGAAGACTCGCCAATGAACAGGTCAAGATCCCCATCCGCATCAATATCCACCAGGACAGGTGTACTATTGCTGCCCCGGGTTAGTGTGACGGTCTTGCTTTCGTCCAATACAAAATTTGGAGCGCTGGGCGTTCCATCATTGCGAAAATACAAGCTGCCCTTATTCCAGGTGCCAACCAACATATCCAGATCACCGTCAGCATCCAGATCAGCAATGGCAGGGGCTAGATTGTAATGGCCGCCAATGTCCAGCGGCTCCCGCTGCTGCCAGCGCAATACTCCGGATTCAGAAATGTTTTCGAAGTAGTAGATTTCGCCAGTATCAAAATCGTGGGACGAAATCTTGTTGGATACCAGAACGTCCTGATCCCCATCCCCGTCCAGATCTGCAAAAACCGGATAAGAGTCTGCGCCAACATCAATGCCAGACAGCAGCGTTTTTGTTTTCAGTACAAATCCGTTTGGTGTGCGGTCCAGATGATAGAAATTCTCCGCTGCGGACGTATTGGGATTGAAGGCTCCTCCAAGCACTCCAAACAGTAGCTCTGAATCTCCGTCGCCATCCAAATCGGCGAACAGCACGGAATTATAACCGCTGGTCTTCACCGGATCATCTGGGGGATAAGCTATGGGCTCATTGCGCAGGTTGGGACTGCTGCATGTGCCCGTGTTGGCGATCAGCAGGACACCAGCTTCAAAAAAATCGCCCCAGAAGAGATCTTCGTCTCCATCGTTATCCACATCATGAAAGGTGAGCGCGTTTGCGCCGTGCAGTGTGGCGAACATCCCCACAATTTCTATATCCTCAAATCGATTGGTCACGAGTGCAAATCTCGGCAAACCAGATTCATCAGAACCGACAGATTCGTAGTGGAGCACGGTACCACTTACGCGGCCAATAAACAGGTCCAGCAGGCCGTCACAGTCAAGGTCGATTATGGTCGGGATATTCTGGCGATCCATGAAGAGTGGAACGCCCTCGGCATCTCGTAGAGAATCCAGCGGTGCTGCGAATGATGGGGCAGTTGCTGTACCCTCGTTGCGAAAGAAGCGCACATAGCTGAAAGGGGTTTCCCCAATGAGATCATAATCGCCGTCTTGGTCTAGGTCAACAAACCGATACCACTCTCCAACATCCAGGTCACGGTATTGATTTTCACGCCATGTGAACGAGGGATTCGTGGGACTGCCAGTATTCTCGAAGTACTTTACGGATCCGGTCAGTTCCTGGACAAACAAATCCAGATCGGCATCCCCGTCAATGTCGACCAACTGTGGTCGCGGGAGGTTCAATCCACCATGGAACGGGTGATCTAGGACTTCGCCATCAGAATTGAGTACTTCAACGCTATACACCTCCTGGACATAAGAAGGTGGAAATGCCGGGGCTTCCTGACTCGTTTCCTGTGTTGTTGCACAGCCTGCGAGGATTACAGCGACAAGCCCAAGAACCGCATAGAACGGGTTCTTAGCGTGTTCCAAGACCCGTAGGGTTCGGGCCCACTTCAAGCATCCTTGTGATTTCACGGCTCTCCGAGTCAATGACTGCAATCGCACCTGGAAGATATTCATCCTGCCACATGTATCGTCCATGATAGGCTCCGTTGAGATTATTATTGGAAATATACACCGTACGTCCATCGGGTGATATGGCAGCTCCATGAGGCTCAGAAAGTCCTTCTACGGTTGCCACTACTTCGCGCTTCTCAATATCCACGACTGTGGCCCGATTTCCCATTTTGTTACCGAACCAGACCATGCTGCCATCCGGGCTGAAAACCGGATGCCAAGGTGCCATCCCGACTTTGATTGATTCGACCAGGGTCGGGGTAGCAGGATCCGATGTGTCGAAGAAAAAGAACTCTCCGGTCAGCTGTCCGCCTACGACCATGGTCTGGCCGTCCGGAGAAACGGCAAATTGTACGAGCGTGTGCGTTTCGCCTTCAATGGATTGTAATTCGGGGCTTTCCGATACATAATCAACCGTAGCCATACGGTTTTCTGCGAGACTTCCCACATACACATACGTCCCGGTTGGGTCTATCGCAAGTGCATGTGGACGCGGGAAAAAGACATCCAACTCTTCAATGTCCATATTGTCGCGTTCAATAATACCGATCCGTTGTGGAGGATTGACGGCTTTCATTGAGCGGCCTACAAACAGTTGGCGATCAGCGGGATTGACGACCAGCATCCCGGGACGCTCGAAAGCAATCTGGTCAACCAATTCATTCTCACGATTAAACTTGAGAACGGCGTCGTCACCGATCAGGGATACATAGAATGCAGATCCATCGGGCTCAACGGCGACATGGTGAGGTCTGGAATCTGCCGTGAATCCCAGTTCCTGTAGATCGATGGTGCGAATCACCACGTTCGCATCCATATCAATTATTGCCAGTCGGGCAGCCCCCTGAATGCAAGCATAAAGGAGATTGGAGGCATCCGAATAAGCAATTTCTCCATTATCATTTGGAGCTCCACGTGCAATCCATGACCGGACCGTCGCCAGGTCTTCTTTGGATATATGAGCAGCGTGCACGCTCAGGGGATCATCGGCGGACAGCTTTGTTGCCAGGCGAACTAGCAGGCTTCCGTCCGGGTCAAAGGGGATCACAACTTCTCCGTGATCTGAACCCGCCATCAATGTTTCCCACGACTCGAGGGACAGGCCGGTCTCCCGCTCGAGGAGCGGATCAAATTTTTCCTGAATAAGGGGCAAAACCTCACGGCCAAAAACGTCTGGCGTTGATTGCGCCAGTGCGTGCCCCGTAATCGTCACGAAGAGTAGTGCGAAGCTGATCAAAGATTTACGAACCATCATCACATCACAAGTCAATATTCCGTTTACGAACGATAAAGAGACCTTCATTCCCGCTGGTGATCAGAATGGTGCCACTGGGGAAGTAAGGGTAATTGCTCCATGAGCCACCAAAGCTCGGTTCGTCATCACCATGAGGAACGGTGTCAAAAAAACCGACCTCCACGGGATTGATGCGATCACTGATATCGAATATGCGCAGGCCGCTCAAATAATTGGACTGATACATCAGGTTTCCCTGAATGTAAAGGTTATGGTCACTCGAAAGATTCTCGGATACGAATTCTTTGGCGAGTTGTGGATCATCCAAGTCAGTTATATCCCAAATGAGCGTCCGAGTACCAACGACCTTCCCTTGAAGTTCGTCCAATTCATCATTCATATAGAAATACTCAAAGTCGTCCGTAGTCCAGCCTTGGTGTGCATATCCTACATTAGGATATTCCGCTGACGAAAGAGCGATGGGTGCCTCCTTATTGGTGACATCCGAAATACTCAGCGCGGTTTCGTTTGAGTTAAAGCAAATTTCTTTGCCCTGGTGCTCTACATCCGGGCCTTCGTAGATCACGCACTGCGCATCATGCGAATATCCGGTACCCGATCGTCCGGTATTTTCATCTGAAAAGCAACCGGCAAACACAGGCACGAGGGGATCCTTTATATCAATCATGTGCAGGCCGCCGCCACACGTTTCGCCGCCGCCACTGCTTCCAACAGCATATGCGAAGCCCGTGTCTTCGTTGATAACTATGTTATGCGCGCTTGCGATACCATCGTATATGGCGTCTTCAGAATAGGTCATAGGCTCCTCAGTATCCTCGCGTAGGCGCCGGAGATCAAATACCTGCACTCCGTGCTGTCCTGCGGCATCAGCAACGATGAAAGCATGATCTGCATAGACTTTGACATCCCGCCAGGTAGCAGGATTTGCCCCTTCCGTTAACGGGAGATTTCCCTTCACAACCGGGTTGGCCGGGTCACTGACATCCACAAAAGTCATTCCGTCGTTGCGACCCACCAACGCATACTCGCGGTCTGTTTCAGCGTCCACCCAGCCCCAAACATCATTTGTCCTACTGCCGCTGGCCGTCCCCATCAGGTCCTCCACCGTCATGAAGGACAGCAGATCCACATTGCTACAGCCAAACTGCCCCGCAATTCCTTCGGTGCAGTCTACCGCACCACTGGAAACGAGCGGCGGCGGTTCTTTGCCGGTTTTCAGCGGGTCGCTTGTGGTCCATTCACCTGTTTCTGAATCCATACTGGCCACGCGGACTGTGCCTTGTCCCATGTTGGAAGCGGGAGCACTGATGACGGCTTTCTGACCGCTCATGGAGATCACAAGTCCGAAGATCTGATCCCCGTCACCACCTGCTATTTCGCCGGTCTTAATCCACATCATTGTTGCGGGATCACGCTGATAGGCCAATGCACCTCCTGCCTGGGCATTCGCGATCGGGGTACCTACCAGTAAGTGCATACCGCTATGGCCAAACCCAATAGCGAAGATGTCAGGTTGCCCACCCGATTCACCATCAAGAACCTGGAGGATTTCGGGTCCATCTTCTCCGGTGTGTGCCCAGACCAGTTTACCTGGCGGTGGGGGTGCAGTTGGTTGGATGTTGGGGGTGATTCCAGGTCCCGCTGCAAGCACAAAATCATCGCCAACAGATTTTATCATTGTACCAAGCCCAACAGCATTGATGCTTTCGTGATCACCGCTCAGGACCATCTCTCCGTGCCAATTACCTCCATGGTCAGCAAAATGATACACGGCCCCTGCACCCTCATTGGCACCTGGGGCACCAACGTAAACGGTCCCGTTGCCACCAATGGCAACGGAGGTGCCAAACAAGAGGGTGTCCGAGACCCCTTCGGGAGCCAGTGTGGCAGTATGTTCGAGACCCTGTTCGGTTTGCATGTAGACGGCAGCAGATTTGATCGGATTTACGCCGACCATGCCACTGGTAACTAGCATAGATCCTTTAATGGCAACGGTGCCGCCGATGGGAGCTTCCGTAGAGCCAGTCGTTTTAGCCAATTCCTGCCAGTCGCCGGTTTCCGAGTTGCGGGCGAACAGATAGACTGCTCCGCCGAGACTGTCCAGAGATGGCGCACCAATCGCGAGATGATCCCCGTCCAAGGCGATACTGTAGCCAAATGCATCGCCGGGCTTAGCGTCTGAAGCCATGAGCTCGGCCGCAACTTCCCAGACTTCTCCATCCTCCGAAAGCTGATACACATAGACCAGCCCGGATTCGTCGTCATCGGGTACAGGATGCCCTACGTAGATTGAATTGCCGGCAGCCTCGGAAGAGAGGCCAAAGGCATTTATCTGTGCGTAAACAGCTGAAGGCAACAAAAAGAGTAGTAAAAGGGGTAGAAAACGGTTCATGAAGACTTGCATGGGGCAAACGTTGATGAAAAACATGGGCGACCTGCTTGTTACGATATTTGTTCCAATATGATGCAAAGGCGTATCAGGCACCTTTTTCCAGCACTAGGAAAGCAAGCGGAGGCAGTATGACGACGACGCTTACGGGGTGTCCATGGCAGGGAACGGGCACACTTTCTACTTTCCCCATGTTGCCCATACCACTTCCTCCATACGTCGTCGCATCACTGTTTAACCTCTCCTGCCACCAACCTTCCCCTTTTACCCCAATCCTGAAATTCTCACGTGGGACTGGCGTCATGTTCAGGACAAAAATCATGCTTTCAGCCCCGTGTTTGCGTTCGTAAATCAGAATTGAGTCGTCAGCGTGTTCCCCAATCCATGACCAGCCATCCGGGCTGTCGTTCCAAAGAGGAGCACAATCCCGATACAGTTTGTTAAGGTCTTGCACGAGGTGAAAAATTCCGCTGTTCAGCGGACGGTCCAACAGCTCCCAGTCGAGCGGTTTATCGTGATTCCATTCTTCAGCCTGGGCAAACTCGCTCCCCATAAAGAGCATTTTCTTGCCAGGGTGTCCAAACAGATGCCCAAGAAGTAGGCGGTAGTTGGCTGCCTTCTGCCATTCATCCCCCGGCATACGGCTCCATAGTGAGCCCTTTCCATGGACCACTTCGTCGTGGGAAAGCGGGAGTACATAGTGCTCACTGAAGGCATACATGAAGGAAAACGTGAGCCGGTTATGGTGATATTTTCGGTGCACAGGGTCTTCCCGCATGTAGGCCAGCGTATCGTGCATCCAGCCCATATTCCATTTGTACATGAAGCCCAATCCGTGATTGTAAGTCGGGGACGAGACCCCCCTGAAGGCAGTAGATTCTTCTGCAATCGTAAACGCTCCCGGGAAATTGGAATAGACGGCCTCGTTTGTTTTCTTGATGAGATCAATTGCTTCCAGGTTCTCGTTGCCACCGAAAATGTTGGGCGACCAGTCCTCACGTGAGTAATCCCGATAAAGCATGGAGGCAACTGCATCAACCCGCAGTGCGTCGACATGGTATCGGTCGAGCCAGAACAATGCGTTTGAAATCAAAAAATTGCGCACTTCGGTTCTGCCATAGTCGAAGATATAGGTTCCCCAATCCGGGTGATAGCGCATCTTGGGATCATCGTACTCAAACAGGGTTGAGCCATCATAAAAGACCAATCCCTGTGGGTCCGTAGCAAAATGGGCCGGCACCCAATCCAGGATCACTCCGATACCACGCTGATGCAGTGTATCGATGAGAAACATCAGATCCTCGGGTGGTCCGTACCGGTGCGTGGGCGAAAAGTAGCCCACTACCTGATATCCCCAGGATCCATAGAAAGCGTGCTCGGCAACGGGCAGAAGCTCAACGTGTGTAAAGCCCAGGTTTTTAACGTGGTCTGCGAGCGGTACGGCAATTTCACGATAGGAAAGAGAGGTTCCCAGGCCCTTGTGCCGCCAGGACCCAAGGTGCACCTCATAGACCGATAATGGCTTGTTCAGTGTGTCTGGTCCACTCCGCTGATTCATCCACGTTTCATCCTGCCACGCATATTCCAGGGAATTCAGGATTGCGGACAAACCTTGAATGCTGCTGCCATGTGGTACCGGCGGCTCCATCTGGAACGCAAACGGGTCCGACTTATCAGCTACAAACAGACCACGCCGAATACGGTATTTGTAACGCTGTCCGGACACAGCTCCAGGAACAAAACATTCCCAACAGCCGCTCCCGGTTCGCTCCATGGGATGCGCATCGGCATTCCATTCGTTAAAATCGCCAATGACACTGACCGAATCCGCGTTAGGTGCCCAGACGGCAAACCACGCCCCGTCTTCTACCAAATGTCCCCCGAGTCGGTCATAGCTCTTGGTAAGCGTCCCCTGGGACCAGAAATAGAGATCCTCATCTGAGAGCCACTTTGCATTAGCGGTCCTGGATCCAGTTTTCATCAGCTATACGAAATAGTCAAAGTCCGCTTCTGTCCGTACGCGACGAAGAATCTGAAAAATTCGTACGGGCATGAGATGTGGATCTATGCGGATATGGTGGTGGTTTCCCTGCCAGATATACCGCTCACCGCCAAGTAAATCAAGCATCTGGAACGGTGCCGCAGCAGGTAAACCTAGATCTTCCAGAGGCAGACGAACTACGCCCTCCTGTACCTGAAATGGATCCAGGCTTACGACGCATACAATTGCGTTTGGTCCTGCATTCTTGTAGTAGGCAAGCATAAGTGGATTCTGGATGTCCAGGAACCGCAAATTGCGCAGTTGCTGCAGGGCGGTGTTGTCCTTTCTGATTCGGTTAACACGCCGGAAAATAGTCTGCAGAGAATCAAGATCATTCCAGTTCCATGTGCGGATTTCATATTTCTCATTGTCGGAGTACTCTTCCCGGTCCGGGTGCTGGTTGGCAACCATATGTTCAAAGGGAGGACCGTAAATGCCATACACAGGGGACAGAGTAGCGGCGAGGACATAACGAATGATGTGTGCGGGGCGTCCGCCGCTGGCCAGATACTCGTGCAGAATGTCGGGTGTGTTCGGCCAGAAGTTCGGCCGAAAATACTCAACAACATTGGTTGTGGTCAACTCCTGAAGGTAGGTGGTCAACTCTTCTTTCGTGTTACGCCACGTGAAGTAGGTGTACGAATTATTGAATCCCAGTTTGGCAAGCGTGTACATCGTTTTCGGACGTGTGAATGCCTCTGCCAGGAAAATCAGGTCTGGGTATTTGTGCCGGAGACGGGTCAGGCACCATATCCAGAATGCCAGTGGCTTGGTATGCGGGTTGTCTACCCGAAATATCCGTATACCACGCTTGATCCAGAATTCAAAAATATCCTTCAGTGCTTCCCAGAGTGCGCGCCACTCCACGCACTCGAAATCCAACGGAAATACATCCTGGTACTTTTTCGGGGGATTTTCAGCATAGCGGATACTGCCGTCAGCGCGTTTTTTGAACCACTCGGGATGTTCTTTAACCCATGGGTGATCGGGGGAGCACTGGAACGCGATATCAAGTGCGACTTCCAGATTCAATTTATTGGCCGCCGTGACGAACCGGTCGAATGCAGGCAGGCCCCCTAGATCTTTGTGTACGCTGGTATGTCCGCCGTCGGAGCTACCAATTGCCCAGGGACTTCCTGGTTCGCCCGGTCGGGCGACGGGGTTGTTATCCTTGCCTTTGCGAAAGGTGGTCCCGATCGGGTGGATTGGCGGCAGATAGACGATATCAAAGCCCATATCCCGTATTCCTTTTAGGCGAGCGGCCGCGTCATCCAGTGTTCCGTGTATGCCGGGCACACTGGCGCTTGAACGGGGAAAAAATTCGTACCATGCCGCAAAGCCAGCGAGCTCGCGGTCGACATCTACGGTGATAACGGTGCTTTTGACTGCGCCTCGCTGAGGGTCATTTTCAAGAGCTAACCGCAGAGGTTCTTGTGCCAGGGGCGCGCGTATATTGCCTGCAGCATATTCCTCAGCGAAAGCCAAAAGTTGCTCACGAGCTTCGCGGTGTGCATTCACGGCATACTCCTTAAGCAGGGCTGCGCCGGCCAGGAGTTCTACTTTGAGTTCAGCTTCAGGTACCCCCCCGTCAACCCGACGTTTGTACTGTTCCTGCCATGACCCGTAGCGATCAACCCAGGCGCGCACATGGTAGGTATACAGGCCGGGGGTTTCAGTAATAAAAGTACCGGTATATTCGTCGTTGTGCTCAAGCGCCATGGGTATCTCTTCAGTGGCACCACCCAGGCGCGTGACATGGAGTCTGGTGCACAGTCGGTCGTGTCCGTCAACAATTATGCCGGCGGTTACATTGACAGACTCTCCCACGATTCGTTTGATAGGCCAATCACCATCCTGGACGCAGGGAGATACAGAAGTGATAAAAACGCGAGACCAACGTTCAGAAACGGACTTCATATTGCGGGCAATTGCTTATTCTTGGTGCCCATGTAGTATGGCATATCTTGTGTGCATTCAACTCACCGAACATCGTATCTGTCCGTTGAGACAGGCAAATGATAAACGAAATTACATCATTAGGGGCACAACTGGATCGTAATGGCGCCAACTTTGCCATTTTCAGTGCACATGCCGATCGAGTGGAGCTCGTTCTGCTTGATGAAGAGCACAGAATAGAGCGCACAATAGACGTGAGCACGCGGACTGGGGATGTATGGCATGTTTATGTAGCCGGTGTATGTTCGGGGCAGCGATACGCTTATCGCGTTCATGGCCCTTGGGCTCCCGACGATGGACACCGGTTTAACGCTGCAAAACTGTTATTGGACCCATACGCACGCGAGATAAGCCGGATGCCGCAATGGCATGAGAGTCTGTTCGGTCACGATCGCAACCTAGACGATCGGGTGCTTAGTCCGACCGACAGTGCACCGTACGCCCCGATTGGCGTAGTGGTTGATTCCAATCCAACCGCGGGCACGAAGGTATTTCCTCGCACTCCCTGGAGGGATACGGTCATATACGAGACGCATGTGAAGGGGCTGAGCGCGTTGCATCCTGATGTTCCTTCTGCACTTCGCGGCACTTACCTGGGAGCGGCATCGGATCCGGTTCTTTCGCACCTTAAGTCACTTGGGGTTACGACTGTTGAGCTCCTGCCAGTCCACACCGCCGTGCAGGACGAGCGCCTTGATCAGGGGGGGCTATCGCAATACTGGGGGTATAATCCATTGTCTTTTTTTGCGCCGGACTCACGCTTTGCAGCGGGCGGTGCAGCTGATGCGGCGGTAGAGTTCAGGACAATGGTCGCTGCCATGCATGATGCCGGATTCGAGGTCATACTGGATGTTGTATACAATCACACGGGCGAGGGCAATCATGTCGGGCCAACATTATCTTGGCGTGGGATAGATAATGCTTCCTATTACGTAGCGAAACCAGGACAGTCACGGTTTCTTTACGACAGTACCGGGTGTGGTAATACACTTCGCGCAGAGCATCCGTTTGTGCGCCGTCTTATCATGGACAGTCTGCGGTACTGGGCGGAGGTCATGAACGTGGACGGTTTCAGGTTCGATTTGACCAGTACTTTGCTTCGGGAAAGATGCGAGGTAAACATGCAGAGCGGATGGCTGCAAATGGTACAGCAGGATCCAATTCTCTCGAGGGTAAAGTTGATTGCGGAACCGTGGGATATCGGACGTCGGGGCTATAGGTTAGGTGCATACCCGGCACCGTGGAGAGAGTGGAATGGTAAGTACCGTGATACTGTGCGTCGTTACTGGCTTGGCGAGTCGGGGATGGCGGGCGAGTTTGCTACAAGACTGGCGGGTTCCAGTGATCTGTTTAAAGCAGGGCATCGTCGGCCATCTTCCTCCATAAACTATGTGACATCGCATGATGGGTTTACGCTTTTAGACCTGGTATCGTACCGCCAAAAACATAATCTGGCCAACCTGGAAGACAACAAGGATGGTACGGATGCAAATTACAGTCAGGATTGTGGCGAAGAGGGGCCTTCAACGGATCCGCGCGTAGTAGCACGACGTGATCGCCTTAGACGCAGCCTGCTGACGACTTTGTTTGTATCTCAGGGGGTTCCCATGATCCTCGGAGGGGACGAACTAGGACGAACGCAACTCGGTAACAATAACGCCTATTGCCAGGACAATGAGGTTTCGTGGTATGAATGGGATATGAACGTGTCCGGTCAGGCGATGCTTGACTTTGTTCGCCAGCTCAGTGCCTTCCGTAAGGCGCACCCGTCACTGCGGCGAAACCGATTTTTGACCGGGGAAGTAGGTACACATGGTATACCAGATGCGGTTTGGTGGCATCCAGAAGGGCGTGTAATGCAGTCTGAAGATTGGGCAAAGGCGCACGCATTTGGTATGTGGCTGGCTGCTCCCGACATGTTGTTGATCTGCTTCAATCCTACCGGTGAACCGGTTCGGTTTAAGCTCTCTGATGAGTACGTCTGGAGTTGGGGCCTGGGCTGGGGTGAGCACAGTGTACTTATGGATTCGGAATCAGAGGGCAACTTTGCGAGTGTTGACTTCCAGTCCGTATTAGTTCTGCACGCTCAGCCGTCCGCTTTCTGAGGTGGAGTCGAGCAGCCATTGGCCGAATTTTTCGCGCAGTTCGGTCTGCTGGCTGGGCGCGAGTCTCCAGCGCCAATTGCCAAAGGCAGTGCCAGGGAAGTTCATACGGGCCTGACCATCCAGCCCCAGGACATCCTGCACAGGCGTAATTACAAGGTCTGCATCCGAAGCCAGGCAGCGCTCTATTGCCGTCGGACAAATGTTCTCGTCAGCTTGAATCTGCAGGTATTCCTGCGCGAATGCTCGTTCACGCCCAGATAGTGCGTCCCACCAGCCGCGAAGCGTGTCATTGTCATGCGTTCCGGTATAGACACATTGATTCGGCCGGTAGTTGTGTGGCAGATGCGGGTTATCCATACCCGCATCAAAGCCGAACTGAATCACAGCCATTCCAGGAAACGAGTTATTCTCCATCAACTCTACAACATCGGGTGTGATCACGCCCAGGTTTTCGGCGATCACAGGCAGGGGTTCGCATTCTGAAATCAGCTGATCGAAAAGGGATTGTCCAGGGCCCCTTACCCAACGCCCCCGCACCGCGGTCTCCTCAGAGGCTGGAATTTCCCAGTATCCGGCGAAGCCACGAAAATGATCCAGGCGTACACTGTCATACAGGCTCCATGCCCGTTTCATGCGGCGAGTCCACCATTTAAAGCCGCGCTCCGCCATGACTTCCCAGCGATAAATGGGGTTTCCCCAGCGTTGCCCGGTTTTGCTGAAAAAATCGGGAGGCACGCCGGCCACTACCGACGGTTCACCTGCATCATCCAGTTGAAACAGGTGAGGGCTTGCCCATACGTCAGCACTGTCATGTGCGACGTAAATAGGCAGATCTCCCATAATTTGGACATTATGCTCTCTGCAGTAGCCGCACAGGCTGCGCCACTGACCATCGAAAATGAACTGTTCAAACAAATAGAATTGAAGCTCCGGCAGATCAGGATTCAGTGCTTTTTCATCAGGAGGGATTCGGTCATGTGTGGGCCAGGCGGTCCATATCTTGTCCCCGTGTCTAAACTTCTGTGCGCGGAAGGCGGCGTACGGCAACAACCAGTCGGCCTCTCTGTTGACAAATGCTTGAAAGTCATCCATGCGGGGTTGCCTGATGAATCGGGAGAATGCCTGCTCTAGCAACTTTGACTTGTATGTTGCAACAGACGGATAATCGACGATACCCGGCGAATCGGCAGGGTAGGTGTCAATTTCTGATTCGGTTACCCATCCGTCCTGAACCAGAAGTTCAGGGCTTATCAGCAAGGGGTTGCCTGCAAATGATGAGGGGCTTGCATACGGTGAGTCGCCCAGTCCGGTCGGGCAAACTGGAAGGAGCTGCCACCATGTCTGTCCGGTTTCGGCCAGGATATCAACAAAGCGTCGGGCTTCGGGTCCAAGATCGCCAATTCCAAAGCGAGACGGTAAGGAAGTAACATGTAGCAGAAGTCCGCTAGAGCGCATAGCAATCTGATGACGTAAACAAGCCACAAACTTCAATTGAACGATTTCGTGCCATGAAAACTGACATTCACATAGAAAGGGCCACATTTAGCGAATTGCCACGCCTGTCTCAACTATTTGATGGTTATCGACAGTTCTACCGGATGACGTCGGACATTTCAGGTGCAAGGGACTTTCTTGCAGCACGCCTGCGACACAAAGATTCAATTATTCTCGTAGCACGGGTAGGGGATGAATCGCTGGCTGGGTTTGTTCAGCTGTATCCTATGTTTTCGTCGGTACGTATGGGGGCAATCTGGATTTTGAATGATCTGTACGTCCAACGGGATTGGCGAGGGCAGGGTGTAGGACAGAAATTAATGGAGGAAGCCAGAATTCGGGCAGCGCAAAGCGGGTGCATTGCCCTTGAACTGGCAACCGAGAAAACAAATACACGTGCAAAGCACCTGTATGAGAAACTGGGTTACACACTGGACGAGACCTTCGATCATTATCACTTGCGCTCACTTGATCAGCGGGCGACGACCTCTTCATAAACAACCATTCTCCGGGTGGCCGCATGCAAGATTTATTGATGGAGCTATCGCGTGAGGACTACGCGTACATGCTCCGAATCATTGAGGGCCCTTTTGATCGCTGTGCAGACCTCAAGAAGCGCCTTGAGGCACTCGATTCGGCGAATCAGCGGATAGCACTATGTGAGGGGCTTGAAAGAAAGATCCGTTACTTGGGCAGCAGTGATATTGCCTTTAATTTCCGGAGGGTTATCGGCTTGGAGCCCGGGGCCAATTTCCGGTACATTATTCGCGACACGGCACGGTTCCTGAAGGTCCCCTTGGCCGATCAGGGCACAGAGCGTGATTTGCTCGTCCGTATGGCACAGGATTATGCTGTGGATACTTTTTCAAAGTTTACACAAGCCGAACAGCAGCAGATTCTGGAATCCCTCGGCGTTAGGCGGGCACGTGCAATAGCCTTCCTGAAGAAGACCGGGGGTGTATTTGCCGCACCTGCATTTTTGCAGGCTTTTGGAACACTCGTGGTCGAGGGCTTAATCAAGACGGTTTTGTTCGGGCTGACTGCCCGCCTGATTGGCCTGAAGCTGGCAACATCTCTGTTTGCTTTTCTTTTTGCCCGCGTACCTTGGTGGGCACATGCCATCATACCTGCGGCATGGACGGTCTCCATTGGGTTGACTGCGCTGGATCTCCAAGGGCCGGCCCGCCGCAAGATCGTACCGCTTCTACTTTATCTCGGGCTCAGTTGTATGCGCCTAGATGCTGAGAAGCAAGATTGAAGTTCAGCCGCGTTGTGGCTCTCGGTCTTTGGCTTTGTGTCGTTCGATTGCCTACTGTCGGAGTAATCTGTACGCGGGTTTCTATGGCAATCCATGTCTGTACCATGCTTCGGTCAGCATTGACGCGGATCTGCAAGACGGGGACGCGGGCACGAGGTGCGGTAGCAAATTGCGAAACCGAAACGCAGGGAAGTTTTCATGTGAAACTTATTCGCGCCTCCTGCCACGGTACATTTGGCTGTCGTCAATCCTGTTAATATCGTTGAACACCCGTGCAACAGTGGCTATTTCACAATTTATTCGGAGAGAATGTAGTAGGGTCAGACTAAATTGTTTTGTCAGGAACACTATGTCTCCGCATGCCCGAACATACCTCACTTAGGCAGGCGAAAAAATCAACATTCCAGCAATATTTCTTTATGCTCCCTAATTCCTTCTCTCTGCGTGTAATTTAGGCGGATTTAGAGAAACTATTCCCCAGAATGTCCGGTTAATAGCCCTCGACGTTCCCGTTGTATGGAGTTTACGGTTGCTAATTTGATGTCTATATTTACAACTATACTGCGACATTACGCCTTATAATGCCTAGCAGCTACAATTTTCTAGGGAGTCGCCAAGTGTGCTAATGTCTAAGAGTACAACTGACAAACCACATTGCCTAGCTAATTCTGTAATGGGATAGCGTTTGTTACTTCAAAACAGTGCAAATATGGCTATGCATTTGCAGATGCATAAAAATAAGGAGTTACACAGTCCTACCCACTAAATCCAGACACCGATCAAAAACTACACCGATCAAGAACTGCAGGCTCTCCGAAAACTGCCCAAGAAGGTGTCCAATCCAGGAAGCCGATGGTCTGACAAGCCATCAGATCACCCAGTCCACAGACAACGCTCCTTCTTTGCAATAGGAACTACCGAAAATGGCCAAGAATGTCGTTTTTCGATTTTTTTGCGTGAAAACATTCATGATGTCGCCAATTACTCATGTGGTATTCTTTATCTCCCACATGGAGCAACGAAGCTCACTCTAGCCCGGTACAATGGTTCAAATCACAAGCACGGCATCATACACTACAAACCTCATATTCATCAAGCAACAGAGCACGCTATTGCTACTGGCCAGAGGCCAGAAAACATAGCTGAAGAAACTACACGTTACAGGACCATTGACGGTGCTCTTGCGTGTCTTGTTGATGACTTTCATGTCATTGGGATCACAGCCAACCACGACCTTCCAAATTTATTCAATGGCCATTAACCTAAATGACCTCCAACAGCGCTTATGCCACCAGTTGTGTACTGCGGTTCGTGTGGAACCCCGTCCTGATGGAGAACTCATGCTTGCGACTGACTTTGAGTATCCTGATGGAGATTGTTACCCGATCTACCTATCAGAGACCCTCGGAGGGATCCGCTTGTCTGACAAGGGAGACATGCTTATGCGGATAAGTTACAACCACGACATTGACACTTTTCTTGCTGGAAGTCGAGGATTGCTCATTGACCGCATTCTGAACGAGGAACAGGTCAGCCAAGACGGTGGGGTGTTCTTTTTGGATACACCCATAGACCATTTTTCTAGCGCTCTGTTTCGGTTTGGACGTGCACTCACCCGGACTTATGAGCTCACTCTTCACTCTAGATCACCAACAACACAGACGTTTTATAACGACCTTTTTGACTTAGTTCTTCAGATTGCTGGCGAAGAACAGATACAACGCAACTATTTTCTGCCTGATATTCCAAATTCAGAAGCATATCCTATTGACTACAAACTAGAGAGAAAAGATGGAATGCCAGTGTTTTTATACGGCATTCCAAACCAAGACAAAGCCCGTTTAACAACAATCATTTTGTCGCATTTCCATCGTTATTCGTTGGCCTTTGATTCGATATTGGTGTTCAAAGATCAAGCTGAAATCCCCAGATTGGACTTGGCTCGACTGTCAGACGTAGGTGGCGAAATGATTTCTTCACTTGCATCAAGCGAAGACCTGCACAGAAAATTGCAGCAACGTGTTGCACTTGCGTAATCAAAGAATTGCATTTTGATGAAGCCATTCGTGCCTATTACAAAATTGCTTGTTAGCCTGAATTCCAAAAAGACGATGTCCGTCAAATAAGCCGCGGCAAACCAAGGTGGTCAGGAGTACTACAAAGTTAAGCTGCGGGGGCTAACAGGTTTTGTTTCGGGGCTGGTTTTAAATCTCTAGATGTCCGTTCCCTCACTAGCGAAAACGGCATTTGGCGGCGGATTCAATGCCCTTGTCACTCCTGCTCATGGTGGCCTTGGAAAACACCATACAGCTCAGTAAGCAGTTTTTCTGCGACGTCGCGTCGCATGTCAACGATTTTGGGGTGGCGTAATACTCCTGCGCCGGCGGTATCTACCCTCAGTGTGCACAGATCCAGGCGTCGCTGGAAGAAGGTAGCGTTGATTTCAAAGGCCTGCAAGCGTTCAATTGGCACAACCCAGAGCTGCTGGCTGAAGATGCGCCGTCGAATGAACAGGTTTCCGTCGTGGAATGACCAACTATGACATAAGTATTGGAGCCAGGCAATTCCCCACGAAATAGGCAGCAGTGTCAGACCCCAGACAGCATACGGCCACCACAGATACAAGGCAGCTACCGACGCCGAGATGAACAAAGTATAACGCAGACAGCGTCTCCGAATGGTGCGCCGGCTGACTCGTGTGTATGCTTCAGGAACCGTGAAGGGGCGGATCTTGGATCCCAGCGCAACAATCTCAGCCCACTTTGCAAAGGGTACTGCAGGCTGGAATCCGCGTTCGCCACTCTCCAGACCAAGTGTCTGCATTTCTATTCGATACCAATCATGTAATCTCATAAGAGGATTGGAGCGAATCAGGAAAGACTGGACGCGCTTGTAAGGAAGGGCTCCTTCGCGCAGGGTAATGAGACCGTATTTACTGTGAATTTTCTCAGGTCCCAACTCAATGTAGAAATTGTAGTACCGAATGAAGTTCTGGACGAAGCCGAGAACCCAGGAGAGGACGATCATCATCAGAATAACCGCGATGATGAGCATAGTCACCATGGACGGCAGGGAATCTGTAACCTCGAAGAGATACTCTTCAAGAATGCGTTCGGTGGCGCCTTCAATATCGGTCAGACCGATCAGTTCCAGCTGTTGCAGTACGCCAACGAGGACTGCGAATAGCCCAAGAGAGAACTGATAAACACTCGAAATCAACAACCGGGGAAGGGTCAGATGAAAACTGGGAAATGAGGAGGAGTTCTCCTCAGGAGTGTGGGTAATGTTTGCAGTGTGGAGTAGGTCTCGTATGCGGTTCGCCTCACGAACACTCACGAATGACAGTACCCCTTCCGCCTGTGCAGTTCCTGCAGTTTCGATCTTTACGGCGGCAGTTCCGAGTATGCGGGCAAGGAAGTTGCGCTCAATGGCCACGTTCTGAACGCGATCAGCGGGAATATTGCGTCGAACGCGCTTGAAGACACCGTAATGCATCACCAGTTCTTCGCTCGTCACGTAGTATCGGAATCTCAAATACTTGGCAAGGGATATAGGACCCATAACGACCACGTAAATCACGCTGAAGAGGAGAGAACTTCTCTGAATGCCTGACTCAGGCGATGTTGTCCAGGCGATCACGAAGCCAACGATCGCCAGAAATACATAATGCACGAACGTTAACAGATGCAGGCGGCGAAACTCTACTGAGGGCTCCTGCATTAGTCCATATGCTCGGCGACAAAGTCTCGCACGGTATCTCGCAGGTGCACGGCCTCTTCGTAGGGTAAGCCGGGAATTACGACATCGGTACTCCGTGTTCCTGCAGTATGTACGACCAGACGGGCGACGTCATAGTTCCCTTCAATCAGATCCTGTGCAACATCTAGGTGTTGAACGCGCCGGAGTGGCACGATGGTTTGTACGCGGTTCCAGATTCCACGTATCGCATATAGATCTTCCTCGCGCAATTCGTAGCGCCAGTATTTGTAACGTAGCTTAGGTACAATGAGCGTCCACACCAAACAGGTGATTATCAATAGACCTGTCCACAAGCCAGGCAGGAAAGTGCTATTATCGGAGAAAAAGAGAGCAACATCTGCTGTTGCGCTGAAGGGGAGTAAGATGCACCAACGTAATACACTCTTGATAGTCCAGACGCTCTTGACTGCTGGATCAAGCACTTTCATGGTATCCTCGCGATATTATAGGGTACTACGCACCGACAGAATACTTGTTGTATCATGAAAGAACCGACGGCCAGTGTGTTGGGCTGCGGGTATATCGGCCGCCCACTAGCTACATTGCTGCTGGATCGTGGCTGGCGCGTGCGTGGATCAACAACCAGCAGGACGAAGCTGGATCAACTGTTGGCTGACGGGATTGAGCCGTACCTGTTAGAATTAACGCCGGATTTACGAGGGCGTGGTCGGCGTGACTTTTTTGATTCTGATGTAGTGATACTTAATTTTCCACCGGGACGCAAACGTGCGGATGTGGGTATTTTTATGGAGTCTGTCATGGAGTCGCTACTTTTCTATCTGAGGGCTGGCACTGTACAGAAGGTGTTATTTGTGAGTTCAACAAGCGTATACAGGTCGGGGTATGTCAGGGAGGAGGACGCAGGAAAGCTCACACCGGAGACGGCGTCAGGATGTGCGCTACTGGCTGCAGAAAAGACACTCAGAAGTGCCTGTGAATTTCAGACTACGATACTCAGGTGTGGTGGACTCTATGGGTACGAACGCAAACCTGGAAGATTCTGGTCGGGGCGTTCAGTACGGAATCCACAAAATTCGGTTAATCTGGTGCATCGGGATGACGCCGTGGGAGTTGCGCTAGCAACCATTACGCAGAACTGCTGGGGGGAAACTTTCAACGTATGTGCGGACCAGCATCCCTCCAAGGCTGAGTTCTATACCCAGGCGGCTTCGCGCCTGGGCATAGCGCTTCCGAAGATGGGACTGGATGAATCACAGCCTGACAAGGTTGTGCTGAATCATCGGGTGCGCGAGCGATTAGGATACACATTCAAGTACCCGGATCCATTGACTCCTGCACCTTGAGAGTAACATAAGCGAGTTATAACTCTAGCTGTCCACTCTACGGTGTGGTAGCGGTGGTTGATTTTCGGGGGTCGAGGGGACTCCTTATAGGACACTTCGCTGCACGGGGCGTGTCCAAACCCCTTTAACCCGATAACGACCGTCCGTTTTTCGCTTGCTGAAGCCGGGCCGGTGCGGCTGCGGGTCTACAATGTGCTCGGGCCCCGTATCGGCGTGCTGGCGGATTCCGGCAAGGTAGCCGGAGCACATTCGGTAAAATTCGAGGCTGCCCACTTGCCGAGTGGCATGTACCTGCTCCGCCTGGAAACCGCCCGGCAGCATTGGACCCATTGGGTGTCTCTGGTCAAATAGATGTACTTTGTATTGAGGATCTCCAAGGAATCTCCGATGCGCCGAGTCATTATCCTCTTTCTGGTTTCCATGGTCCTGCCCCGTCTGGACGCTATCCGGGCGCAGTCCTTTGAGCCGGCCAACTGGGTCCTCGAAGTAGGGGATGTGATCAACAATTTTGGCCTGGACGCAGATGCAGGTGGCTCAGTATACATGTCGGGCTACGTTCCGGGTCGGAACGCAATCCGTTGGTCCGACGGAACGGTCTTCGTGCTGGAGACCAACGACAATTTTCTTGCGCGGATTGCTGCGGACGGAAGCGTGCGCTGGGTCAGACCGGGTGCGCTATTTGAAAGCGGTTTTTCCATATCCATCCACACCGTAGTGGCAGAGGGCCCATACGTCTGGACGAACGAGGGTGCGCGAAGGGGAGGTAGTGTTGAGGGCAGCCGATGGGGAACTTTTGGTGGAGTACTGATCAACCGCTATTCAGATGCCGGAGATTCGCTGCGGGTCACCTATCTGGCTGGGCCGGTAGACTATTATCTTTATGACGCGCCGGCCTACATCCTTGGGCTTGGCGGAGACGATGCCGGCAACGTGTATGCGACGGGCTACTATCTGGATACGCTGCGACTGGGGCCTGAGCACTTGCTAGTGCCCTATGTTCCCACCGGGTGGTCATATGCAATCCGCTCTGTATTTTTGGCCAGCTATTCGCGTGAAGGCAATGTGCGCTGGGCACACCGGATGGTAAGTGACACCGGTCGTGGTTTCCGCAACTATATACGCTACGACAAGGCTCCGGCCACACCCAGCTTTGACGTGGATGCCGCGGGCAATACCTATCTGGGCGGCTTCTTCTCAAGGGGCACGGTATTCGCGGAGGGACAGCCGGACAGTGTGCGGCTGGAGGAATCCGGCGCCGTCGTCGTGTCCTTCAACGCGACCGGCCAATTGCGCTGGCTGCGGACGGCGAGCGATCTTGGCGTGGAAGCCGATTATCTGGCCTATACCGACGACCGCTATCTCAGTCACAGAAACACGGCCGTGCCCTGGATTCTTTCGGCGCGCGACGACGGGGAGCTGGCGCTTGACTGGACGGTGGGGTACGGCTCGCGCGGCATCAAAGTGACGGTCGGAGACACGATTCTCACGGTGCCGTTTTACTCTGAGCGTGGGTACTTGGAATTTGTGACGCGCCATGCCCCGGACGGGTCGCTGCGCTGGGTGCGCCGGTTGACTGCCAGTGATTTCGTGGAGCTCACCGAAATCGAATTGGATATGCACGGCCACGTATATGTGGGCGGCTACTATTACGGCCACCTGATTCTGATTGAAGATACCGTGCTGACTAATGGCACCGCCCCGGGCTCCAGAAACCGGACGGGTCTGCTCGTCGAATACGATGCGGAAGGCACCCTGGTCCGCACCCTGCAGGTGACCGGGCCGGATTATTCCAAGGTCACCGGCATAATACCCATGCCTAGCGGCGAACTGTACGTTGCGGGATTTGCGAGCAATGATCGGGACGGGCCGGATCACATCATCTTAGGGGTGGACACGCTCGCGACGCTTCCCGGCAGGAGCAAGGCGTTTCTGGCAAAGTATGGGCCAGTGACAACAGCGCGCGCAGATGATTACGCACGGCCTGTTGGGAGTCTGTGGACTGCACACTATCCCAACCCGTTTGCGGGAGCAGCCACCATTACCTACGAGTTGCCGGATGCCTCACACGTTCGCTTGCGGATCTATGACATTCTCGGGCGCGAAATGGCTATGCCTGTGGACGAATGGAACAGTGCCGGTGCGCATTCTGTGCGGCTGGATGCGTCCTCCTGGCCCAGCGGCGTATACCTCTATCGCCTGGAGGCGGGCAATCAGGTCGCAACGGGCAGTCTGGTGCGCCGGAAGTAAGCCGCTCGCTGAGCGGGTGTCTTCGAGCAATTGAAGCCTGCCGCCTGAAATCGGTCCAACTATTGCAGTCCATATCTGCAGGGTCAGGAGTCTCGCTGCGCCCCGTAATGCCGCGTAATCGCACCGCGGCCAATGGGTAACTCCCTACCCTCGGAAATACCCGGACACCGGAACCGCCGAGATGTACGCAGGAGACTTCATCGTCATTTGAAAGCTGAACCGGCTGGGGCGATCACTAAGACACTTGATCTCGCGGGTAGCCGTCCCCAGTTACTGTTTCAGCAGCCGTGCCAAGGCATTCCACCCGGCCCGCGCGCTACGGGCTTGATGCGTACGAACGGGAGCCTGTAAGCATCTGTTAAGACCATATAACAAATGATTAAAAAGGCGGCAAATGCGGGCAAATTATAAGGCATCGCGAAGCCGTTCACGCCTCCATGTACTGGGGAGTTTGTGACGAGATAGCGGGGTAGACTAATCCCCGATCCGATAATCATATGGGTACGCTACCTAGTACTCACGATGACATCAAGGAAGTGATGTTAAGACTGTTCATCGGTCTTTCAAACCAAGATTGGAACCAGCTTTGGCGCATCAACATGCCTCTGCAGAAGCAATCTCAGATACTTCTCGCATTTTCTCACCATTGCTGCCTGTTCATTAATCAAAAGCTTGTGTCGCTGATCTGACACAATTTGCAAACACAATCGTACTCAAACCAACATGGGACCCCCGGACGGACATAGATGAACAAACTCACCCCCGAAGAAGCACATGTGATTTTGAACAAGGGAACGGAGCGCCCCTTTACGGGGGAGTTCTACGAGCATTATGCTCCAGGGCTTTATATTTGTCGACGTTGTGACGCGCCACTTTATCGGTCAGAAGATAAGTTTCGTTCTGGATGTGGGTGGCCGAGCTTCGATGATGAAATTCCGGGAAGTGTTCGCCGTGTACGGGACGCCGACGGACGGCGCACGGAAATCATTTGTGCCAAGTGTGACGGACATCTCGGGCATGTATTCACAGGCGAAAGGTTTACGGCCAAGAATACGCGCCACTGCGTCAACTCACTCTCCATGAAATTTGTAGCGAGTGACAAGACAGACCACTGATGGTGACCTTCAATGCACGTGCCGGAGGTGGGACTCGAACCCACACATCCGAAGGGACACAGGTTCCTAAGACCTGCGCGTCTACCAGTTCCGCCACTCCGGCATAGAAATTGCAAGAAGGTGGATATACATTCATGAGATATTGTTCCATCCTTTGCCGCGTGGTCGGTGCTGTGCTACTTGGGTCGGTTACAGCAGATGCTTTTGCTCAGGCAGGACAGTCCGTTCCAGTGAGCGCGGACGAAAATATTGAGGTAAAGCATGTCTGGCGCTTCGCCCAAGAGACAGAATCCCGGTCTCCACTACCTCGTGCGGTAGATGCTACTTGGGTTGAAAACGCGCGTCTAGGTACGCTTCAGTTGCATGAATGCGCTGCTGCGCTCGTAAGCGCTGACGGTCTGGCGGTAACAAGCGCAACATGTTTGCGCTCGCTGGAGACTTGGATCCGTCCAGATGACAGTGTCTTTGTAGCCGGTACGTTGTCGGAAGAGCGTAAGTTGTCAGGGTTAACCGCGCGGCAGCTCGTGGAAATTCGTGAGTTTGCTCGTATTGAGGATGCATCTGAAGATCTGGAGGCCGGAGTTGAAGCAGAGGTGATTGCAGCCGCCGACAGCAGTACCTTCCGGGAATATATTTGGCGCACATACAGTGATGTGAGGCTCGTTGTGATCCCTCCTGCGGATGTTACAGATTTTGGGAGCGAGGAGGGTGTATACCCCAGATATGCGATAAATTTTGCATTGTTCAGGGTTTACGATGGTCAGGCTCAGCCCCTGGAGACCGAGAGCTATTTTGCATGGAATGATCGCAGTCCATTTGCCCGAGAGAGGCTTTTCGCCACTGCATTTGACGCGAATGAGCTGTTCACAGTCATGACGCTCCTGAATACGTTCAGCTACAACGGTACGGTCTCACCGCCGTATACCACATTGTATGGAATGCTGGACCAGTACTATTCACATGGCGCGACAGGCGCGTGGGAGTTGACGGAAGACTGGTTATCCGGCATCAAAGAGAACGACTTGGCAACCGCATTGAATTTCTCTGTGGTCGGTCAATGTGCGCAGACGGGTGCAGGACTTATAAATGTGGATATGGAAATTCTCGGCATTGCTTTTGATAATACGGATACCACGGATGGTACATATTGCGTGGCTATGTCTACTTCCGGGATATTGGCGCTATTGCGCACTGTATTGAAAGCTGAGGGCGTAGCGGACGAATTGGCTGAACAGGCGCTGCCATAGAGAATGACGCATAGCCAAAGAAACGGATTGTCAGTGGGGTTGCCGCTTCTTTTGGTGGTACTCGCGGGCTGTGCTCCTTCTGCTGTGGAAGTTGTGCAGGTGATAGAGCAGCCTCTGGTCGTGGAGGAGGCCCCGCCCCCGGCAGCGGAACCGGTGGAGGAAATTTCCTTTGAGGTGGACAGGTTTGATGTTGATCTCGGTCGTTTTGATGGAGGCAAAATGTGGACGTTTGATAACCCGCCGGTTGAATGGTTCGCCGAAGAGTATGGCATAGACGCCGATTCTGCTTGGTTTGCGAAAGCCAGGCTAGGTGCTTTAAGACTCTCATCAGGCTGCTCTGCCAGCTTCGTATCAGATCAGGGATTGATCCTGACGAACCACCATTGTGCGCGTGAAAGCATCGCGGATGTGTCTCGCGACGGGGAGAGTTTGCTGGAAGAAGGCTTTCTCGCTAGAACTGGTGCAGATGAGCGAATAATACCTGACCTGTATGTTGAGCAGCTCTGGGGAATCACGGACGTTACGAGCCGGGTTCACAGTGCCAGCCGTATCGTACGGGGGGATACTGAACGTGTCCAGGCCCGCCGCAACAAAGCTTCGGCTATCGAAGAAGAGCTAGGAGAGGCGGCAGCAGTGCGTGATTCCACACTGCGTGTGGAAGTGGTTGAGCTCTACAGTGGTGAGCGCTATGCCGCTTATACCTATAGGCGCTTCGAAGACGTACGCCTGGTCATGGCTCCAGAGGAGCAAATAGGTTACTTCGGGGGCGAGAGCGACAACTTCACTTTTCCCCGTTATGCACTAGATGTGGCTTTTTTGCGTGCCTACGACAGAGATGGCAACCCTGCAGTAACCCCGAATCATTTTGCGTGGAGTACCGAGGGGGCATCAGTTGGCGATGCGGTCTTTCTCGTGGGTAATCCGGGCTCGACCAGCCGGCTTGGCAGTGTATCACAGTTAAATTTTGAGCGCGATTATGTGTTGCCTCAACAGGTTGCGGCTTTAGAGCGACGGGCAGAATTACTTCGCCCGTTTGCGGGTTCCGCCGGATCGGATACGGCAGATGCGCTGAATAACATGTGGTTCAATACCAGCAATACGCTTAAGTCGTTTTCGGGAAAGTTGGCGGGCCTGCGCAATGATACGCTGATTGCTCGACGCAGCACAGCTGAGTATCAGGTCCGGGACGATCTTCTCAGATCGGATTCCCTGTCGGGGCGCTACGGTTCCTTGTTTCAGCAGCTGGATGAACTCCAACTTTCAAAGCGGGCAGAGGCCGGCCGCATGGCAGGGTTCACATTCTTTGGGACTACTCTTGGGTCAAGGATCCTGCTGCGTGCGCTGTACGGGTACTATTATGCTAATCTGCAGCGCAGAGGCTTTGTAGATCAGGAAATAATCACAGATGTTCGCAAGGAAGCATTGGCATTGGACGATCTTCCCGCAGAGGTGGATGAGTCGCTGATCAGGTTGCGGCTTCAGGAGATCCAGGAAGCTCTGGGAGCGCAGGATCCGACAATGCGCAGTCTACTGGGAGAGCTTACGATAGATAGCTTGGCTGCAGATATCGTCGCCAATACATCGCTCACGGATTCGGCTGGATTTGCCGAACTTTTGGATGAGGGATTTCTGGGAAGCGAAGATGCGACTGTGCGGGTGATCAGTGCCTTGGCCCCGTTATACTTCACGGCTCAACAGCAGATGGAAAGTTTTCAGAACCGCGAAGACTTGCTTGTTGCGGAGCTGGCGGCGCTGCGGTTCGCACTCTACGGCACGGATGTACCCCCGGACGCATCCTCCTCTTTACGGATATCGGATGGACGTGTAGACGGATATATGTATAATGGAACGCGTGCTCCAGCGTTCACGACATTCTATGGGCTATATGACCACTTTCACGCCTATCGTAGCGTCAGTCGGGAGTGGGATCTTCCCGAACGCTGGCGTAATCCTCCCGGGGCATTCGATCTCTCGACGCCATTGAGCATGGTCAGTACCAACGATTTAGCCGCGGGTAATTCAGGGTCTCCACTCCTGAACCAGAACCTGGAGGTTGTAGGATTACTTTACGACGGTAACATTGAATCCGTGTCCAATGAGTATGTATTCTCCGATCGCGTTGCACGGTCTATTTCGGTGGATGTGCGTGCCATTCTGGAATCACTGCGCCACATCTACCGGGCTGACCGCTTGGTGCAGGAGGTCCTTGCTGGGCCAGATGAGCTGTAGTTAAGTATGTATTCTTCATTGTTACTTTCTGGGAGCGAATAGCGGCTGTCCCTGAGTTCCTTGATGAATTATTGTTGAACATGTAATCCCCCGTTGCTATTGTTATCTCGTACCTAATAAGACGGATTGAATATGTTTGAGACCGTTGCACCAAAACAGATTCAATAACTTGGAGTTGAGTGCAGATAGGAGATGAGCAATGCATCTAATCTTAGTGAAGAGGAACCCCCGAGGCAGCTGGCATTGGTGCTGACTGGCGGTGGTGCACGATCGGCCTATCAGGCTGGGGTTGTGCATTTCATGCAGGAATTGGTACCGGAAATTACGTTTCCGATCATCACTGGAGTTTCTGCTGGGGCGATCAATGCTGCATTCCTTGCAGGGCATCCTGATCCGGGAGGTGCAGAAGCTTTGTTACACTGTTGGCAGAATATCAATCAGGATAAGGTCTACTTGCCTGAGTCCAGTGTAAGTTTGTTTCGGCGCATTCTGCGGCGTGTACGGCCTGGCAACGCCGTGATTCGTGTGGATGAAGGTGAGGCACTTCTCAACACACAACCGCTGCGCAGGTATTTGTCCGGCCAGTTACCTGCCGCCCCAGACGGCACATTGCCACAGATTCGTAAGAATCTCGATAGTGGAAAATTATTATCGGTTTGTATTACAACAACCAGCTTCACCACAGGCCAGTCGGTGAGCTGGGTGCAAGGGCGCGACATCGAAATGTGGCATCGTCCGAGTCGTATAGCACACAAGACTGAAATCACGCTTGATCATGTGATGGCATCTTCGGCTTTGCCTCTGTTATTTCCTGCGGTAAAGCTTGGCGGAGCATGGCACGGGGACGGTGGCATTCGTTTGATTGCTCCACTCGCACCGGCGCTGCACCTGGGAGCAACGGATATCATCTGTATTTCACCTAAATACCCACGCTCCCGGGAGGAAGCAGGCGAGCCAGCGATTATCGGATATCCGCCCGCAGCGCAGGTAATGGGTATTATGCTGAACGCCATTTTTTTGGATGCTTTTGATCATGATATACGAGTGGCCGAGAGGATAACCAAATTGGTCAGACGTACGCCGCATGCCGAACGAAATGGAATGCGTCCGGTCAACATTCTTCTGATTGAGCCATCCAAGGACATCGGCAGGCTGGCAAGGGGACTGGAGGTTAGGACGAAAGGCGTCCTGCGGTTACTTACACGAGGGCTCGGAAGCGGGGATACCCTGAGTCCAGACTGGCTCAGCGTGATGTTGTTTGATCCTGAGTTCATTAGCCGGGTGCTGGAGCTGGGTTACGAAGACGGGAAGCGGCAATCTGCTACCATAGAAACATTTTTGGAGGAAGCTATTGATGTATAAATGCAGTATCGGCGGGACGTCGGGGTTGATCATGCTTCTGTGTCTGGCATGTCCACCGGAGATCAAAGCACAGATTCTACGTGGCCGCGTCGTAGATGCCAGCACCAATGAAACCCTTCCTTCGGCAACGGTGCAAATCGCGGGTACCTACAGAGGAACCATTACAAACCGGGAAGGGGTCTTCGAAATAGCAGTGGATGATCTGCCAGTTGACCTTGTGGTGCGGTACATCGGCTTCCGAACCGATACGCTTACTGCCCATACTGAAACTCCATTGGAGTTTCGGTTGCAGCCCGTGGCCATAGAGATGAGGCAGATGGTAGTGACAGATGAAGATCCGGCAGTATCAATCATGCGCGAGGTGATTGAGCGCAAAAAAGTTTGGCAAAAGATGCTGAGCACATTTGAAGCTCAGGCTTACTCACGTTACACGTTCTCCAATGACTCCGGTATTGTTGCTATTGTAGAATCTGCAGCTACGGCATGGTGGGACAAGGATCGGGGAACCCGCGAAAAGATAACTGGAACGCGGAGCACGGGCAATGTACCCTTTGGAGATGCAATGCCTGCAGCACTGACCGTGTTGAATCTATACAATGACGACGTTGAAATTAGCGGCCATACACTCATTGGTGTCACGCATCCGGATGCACTGGATAAGTACGTTTTCACGTTGGAAGGGATGCGCAGTGTTGATGACGTACTGATCTACGACATTGACGTCAAGCCAAAGTATAGACAGACCAGTGCATTCGTGGGCACGGTTTCCGTCATGGATGGGGTCTTTGCACTAATTGAAGCTAGGTTGCGCCCAGGGCCGGCCTTTTTATTCCCATTTCCGATCCGGAGGTATGAGACCACCTATTTGCAGCAGTTTTCTAATTACGGTGGAGACATTTGGCTGCCCGTGGATTTGCGATCAAATACCGTTGTTGAAATCTCCTTCGGAGTATTGCTGAGTGTTCCACCTGTTTTCGTTGATCAGGTGTCTCGCTTCACGGATTACCAGTTGAATATTGCGTTGGCGGACAGCCTGTTTGAGGAAGGTAGATTGTTGCAGGTAGATTCATCAGCTGTGGCATCTGACGAAGGATTCCAACGTGAGGGGGTTGTGGTTCCGCTTAATCCCGAAGAAACAATAGCCTATGCATCCATAGATAGTATTCACTCGCTCAGGGAAGCCTACGAGCTGCGCGGATCCTTGGGCCGAGCATTGAACAGGCGCGCCGAAATGGAAGAGCGACGCGCAGCTACGGATGATATTTTCAGCTTTTTTTCCAATCTTGGGATAAAGCCGCGTTTGTGGTACAACCGGGTGGATGCTCTCCATGGAGGTGTAGGGTACCACAAAGAGTTCTATCGCGAAGAATCCGACCAAACGTTTGCCATAGAAGTCGGCGCTGGTTTGAGCACTCGGCAAAAAGGAGCTGCGAAGGTTTCGTATGATGGAGCTGTTCGCTGGGAGAAAGATTGGTTCATTAGTGTGGGATACCGCGCGGAAAATACTTTCACCTATCAGTCCGCCAACAAAAACAGACTGACTAACAGCAGTTTGATGCTCGGTGGGCAGGAAGATTACTTTGACTACTACCGACGGCAGGGAATATCAATCACGGGAGGCTATCAACTGCAAGCGCCTCGGGGCACGATATCGGCTACGTATCTGCATGAAATCCATTCAACGTTGACCGGTAACATCAGTTACGACTTGTTAGGCAGGCGTGAACTTCAGCGTCCAAATGTATCGGTTATGGAAGGTGAAATGCGGACACTCACGATTGGGCTTAATTTCGGGAGCCCTCCGGCGATACTAATAGATCCATCAAAGTATCTGGGTATCAGTGCTGAATTCTCTATGCCGCAGTCGGATTTTGTTTTTCGTCGGTACTATCTGAGAGCGGGCGGCCGCGTGAATACATTTTTGCGCAGACGGTTTATACCGGCAACCCTTGATTACGGTATTTCAGTGGGCTTGGCGTCCGATGGTGGTCGGACTCTGCCGCTGCAGCGTTCGTTTATTGTCGAGGGAAGCACCACGGGTTACCACTGGGATGGTTCGTTGCACACCCTTCGGGGACTCCCATATCAAGGCAACGGAATGGCTTTTGGATACTGGGAGCATAACTTTCGTACGCTGCCCTTTGAACTGCTGCGGCTGTCGTCTTTGGTTGATAGGGGCTACAATGTATCAATCTTTGGTGGGCATTCTATTGTTCGGGGGTCGGGAGTATCGCGGTACCGCTGGCGCCGTCATAATGAGTTAGGGTTATCGCTGAGCGGAATATTTGGCTTAGCGCGTGTGGATTTTGCCTATCACATTGAGGAAAAGCGTTTCCTTTATCCGACGTTTGGTCTAGCGCGCCTCTTTTAATCGTCGCAGCAAATGACGGCCAGCTCCCGATGGACAGAGGCGCACTCTGGGCTGTTAAACAGGCGGTCTGCCCAACGGTGGCTTCTAGTTGTTTTGAGCGTTGTTGTTATCCAGTTGTGTTCGCAGCGGGCATCGGGGCAGGTGCTTGTTACGGGATCGGTGCGAGATTCTGTCACACTATTGCCACTAATTTCGGCACATGTTGTCCTGGACGGTGCTGCCCAGGGCACGATCACAAATCGGGACGGTGCTTTCGAGATCACGCTTCCTGGTTTGCCAGCCACTTTGATTTTTCGGCATATCGGCTATAATCCTGTGCAGGTAACGCTGGGGCCGGATGATCCGCGGGTCATTAACGTGAATCTAGAGCCAGCGGCTATCCCTTTGCCTGAAGTACTGGTAACAGGAGATAATTTGGCCGCTGGTATCATGGAGAGGGTCATTAGCCGTAAGCTCGCCCGTCGAACCCATCTGGAATCCTACGGTGCTCGGATGTATTCCAGGATAACGTTGCGACACCGCGAAAGGATCGTCCTGATAAGTGAAGCCGTCCTTGATAGATTTGCGACCAGTCAGGCCGGAACCCGGGACATCATACGCTCAATGCGTTCTACATCGGATTTTTATGAACAGCTGGGTCTAACCCCGGCGCCTCAGGATTTTTCTTCGGATCACGTGCGGATAAATGGATTGATTTTTTTCGGGCCCACACATCCAGATGCGCTGGATCACTACAATTTTACGCTCGCGGGGCGTCGTCGCTGGGGTGATCAGCAGCTCTACGATATCTACCTTGCTCCGAAAAACAATCAGGAAGCCACACTCATTGGGCGAATTTCTGTGCTGGATAGTGTTTACGCGCTGGCAGAGGTTGATGTGAGGCCTGCTTCTCATGTGGTTTTCTCTCCTGATACCCGGACTTGGAGGGTAGCTTACCGTCAGAATTTTGCCCCGGCGGATTCATTTTGGTTGCCCATAGACTTTCGTATGGAAGGTCGTATTCATGTGGAACCGGAGGGCGAGGCGACCAGCCCCGCTATGGTGCAGCAAGTTGCGAGACTTATGAACTATCAGATCAACCAGGCTGTACCCAAGGCGCCATTCACGCGTCAAGAGCAGTTACAGGTGGATTCCGTTTCTGTCTTTCGGGATGATCTGTTTTTGATGGGATTGGACATGGTTGCCTTGACGGCTCAGGAATTAGATGTGATTGATGAACTGCTTCGTGAAAGACCGCTAACTCTGCGTCAGGCGCTACCGGCTATAGCCTCGGTCCGCGGCGCAGAAATGGAGGCACGTAGCTTTCATCTGGGGGATCGCCCCCAGTTTGTTTGGCCACTTATCGGAGGTTTTGCACCATGGCTGCGTTACAATCGAGTGGACGGCACTCTCGTGGGAGTTGGCAAGGCATTTCCCATAGGAGAGCGTGCAGAACTGGCTGCCCGTATAGGAAAGTCTTTGGGATATGATCACACACGCGTGTCTGTTGCGCTGCGTAATCAACTGACCAATGTTCTGGAAACGTCCGTAATACTTGAGCGGGATATGCAACCGCAAAATGGTACATTAATTCACACGGAGGCCACAAATTCGTTGTCAGCCAAGTTACTGGCCCGGGATTACTTTGACTGGTACTGGGCCACGAGGGTGCGTTTGAACGCAAGTTACGAGGCGCATGGGATCAGGGCGAGGGTTTCCGGGGCGTACGCCGTTGTCGATTCGGTTCAAACCCAGGTGAGGAGACCATGGCCACATAAACGGGAGTTTCCTGCAAATTCCTTGATCAGTCCGGGGCACCACAAGTCCATTGAGCTCAGGGTTGCCACAGGTAGCGATTGGCAGCCGTATCACATAGATCCTCAGCAAAGGGTTGAGGTCAGGATTCATTATGGCAACGCACCCCAGAACCGTCAATATTTGAAAGGAACCCTGTTTGCGGATGGGTACATGCGTACGCTGATGCGCCGCCGCCCGCAGTCTGCTGGAATGTCGGTACGTGTGCTGGCGGGGTTCGCGACATCAAGGGCTCCTATTGAGCAATGGCACGTGGCCGAGGGTAGTATGGGTCCGATTGGAGCGCTCGGTACGCTCCGCACCGTCCGCAATCGTCGTTTAATTGGGCGTCATGTAGCAGGAATACATTGGGAGCATGATTTTCGCAGTCTACTGTTTGAATTGCTTCGTGTCAGGCCACTTGTAGGTCAAAAGGTCAGTACCCGTTTTGGGGCCGCACATGTGTATGTTAATGACGAATGGATCCATGAAATCACTTTGAGTATTGCACGAGCTCCGTTACGTGTGGATCTCAGTCGCAGAATAAGGCAACCAGGACTGTTTGTCAGCATAGGTTTGGCCGGGCGTCGTTAGCTTGATATGTAGCTGGAGTCTTATGTGGCTTTTCGAGGACAATCATTTATTGACGCTTAATAAACCGGCGGGTCTACTCTCGCAGGCCGACATTACCGGAGATCCAGACGTGGTAACGCTGGCCCGCGCCTATCTGAAAAAGAAATACAACAAACCGGGCAACGTCTACATTGGATTGGTTCACCGTCTGGATCGTCCGGTATCAGGTGCTATGGTGCTTACGAGAACATCCAAGGCGGCACGACGCTTGAGTCAGGCATTCCGTGATCGTCGGATATCAAAAGAATATATCGTTGTTGTGGAGGGCTTGATTGAGGGGAGCGGTGTAATGGAAGACTATCTGCACAAGGAGGCAGGGCGATCACATGTTGTCCTGGACGAACGATCCGGCAAGTATGCAAGTCTGCGTTGGAGGGCACTGAACAGTGACGGGAATTTTACGTCGGTGCGCGTTGAGCTGATCACGGGGCGTGCTCATCAAATCCGGAGTCAGTTTGCTGCCCGGGATTTCCCTGTTCTGGGAGATGTGCGTTACGGCGCGCGTCATCGTTTTGACGGCCGAAACATAGCGTTACATTGCTGTTGTCTGACTTTTGAGCATCCGGTAGCTGGGGTGCCCGTGGAAGTAAAAGCTGCGTTCCCCGGGAGTTGGTCGGCTAAGCTTCTGAATCTTATAGAGACTGACTAGGAAAAGTCGGTGGAGATTCGAACCGTCCCTGGGCGCCGAATTCTACCAAAGGCCTACAATCTTCATTGGTCTTGGCGCCTTTCTTCGTACTTCAGTTCTCGTACTGCACGCTGCGCTGGAGACCTGCGGGCGACAAAACGTCAAACGGTAGGAGAACGAGTCTCAGGTCGTCGAAAAATCGAACGGCCCGTGGATCGGCAAAGGTCTGGGATAGACTAGAGCCACGGTTTGGCACTTGCCCCGTTTTCCATAGGCGTGGGGCTGGCACAGGTCGCCGTTGTCGATGTTACCAATCAATCTGTTTTCGTTATTGCCGGTGTGTTTCCATTTTGCATCAAGGATGAACCGAAGCATGCGCGAGTCGGTGCCTGCGCACTTCCATCTGCGGCAGCATAAGTGCAAACAAAGCACGGTGCCACTCAAATGGTCATAAACGCCACTTTAATGGAAGGTCAGTGATTGGTCGAGATCCTGCAACAACCGCAAGGCTGCCGAGCAGTTCAACGACTGTAACTGGGTGTGAATTTGCACCAGCGCCGCGCGGGCCAATGCCAGATCTGGAAGAGCAAGGGCGCGGGTGATTGCGCCTTGGATTGGCCGTTGTTCCGCGGCGGCAAGATTGCTGACCAATCTTGCAGGCTTGTGCATCTGACAATGTTGCAGTCGGATCTGTGACCCAATGCATTCGGTCAGGATCCGGGAAAGGCTCGCTGTTCCCGGTGTGATACAAAGCAGGCCCCTATCGGGAAACTGCCCACGATCCAGCAGCACTTGAAACAATCCGCACAGCGAAGGAAGGATTTGGACAGAGGATTCCACAACTCCCAACACATGCCGAAGGCCCTCTAAGGTGGCCCCACGCACAAAAGAAGCGGACGCCCGGATAACGGGTGCCGGGCCACTAAACTACCGGTATCTAAGGCACTTTGCTACGGGGTGTCTAAGCCGCACTCAACGCCATCCGTGTGCAGCGATGGTGTCTTCTGCCCACCTATGGCACAGTGTGGATTCCGTACAACCAGTCTACTACTCGTGGATGGGATTTGCCGGCTCTGCCAGCCCTAGTCTCTGGCTGGGAAATTTGTCTGGATGGAATTCCTACGTGCGCAGGATCCGCTCTACGAAGCGCCGGAGACTAGAACGTACTTTCTCCCGGAATGTCCAGTTAATTGTGACATTGGCGTGCGCGGTTTTGACAGCTCGCGGGCAATTCACATTGCAAGCTGAACTCGCCCGCCCGCACCACAAGCCCCAACGTGGTTCGCTCCTACGAGTCTTTGCCAAATACTTCTGCCAAGACTTCCAGCAGTTTGCCATCTCGCAGTTCATTGTCGACGGCAATAATCTTGCCCTCCCCATTGACGAGAATTGGACGCGGATATCCGTCAATTTCAAATGCTCTCTTCACGGCATTATGGCGTGCACCACTAACGAGAGTATGCATCCAGGGCATGGAATATCGATCCTTTCGGAATGCCTCAATCGCCTCTTTCTCGTCCCGCATGGCTACGCTCAATATCTGGAAGCCAGCCTCACGGTATTTGTCATAAGCGTCTTGAATTTCAGGGATCTCCCTGATGCACGGAGCGCACCATGTCCCCCAGAAATCAATGAGATAGGTGGTGCCGAGCAGACGTTTGTTGGTGTAAATAACCTTACGGTCGTCGAGTGAAACAAACGAAAACTTTGGAACGGGTTTGCCAAACTGCACTTTCCGCCTTTCGTCAAAATCTCGTCGCGCCCGGGCGGCATTGTTGGTACGACGGTGTTCGGTCTGCAACTGGTTGTAATAGCGCCATTTCAATTCTTCGTCTCCGGCGCGGTCGGCCTCGTACAGCCCCACGCCCAAAAACTGCTCACGGACTTCCGGATTAGGATGGTCATCGATTACACGCTGTATGTATTCGGCAACTTCCTCGGGACTGTCCGCATTGTTGGAGATAATGCTTATGAGGTTTGAGGCTCCGAAAGTGAACCAGGCCTCGAACGTCCAAAGGGGTGATGTCGGAGGCACTGTCTGAAGGGTTTCGAGAGCAAGGTGTTGAAACTGCCCTAGAGGCCTCAACCCGTCGAAGAACCGAAGCAGTAGCCACTGTCGAAGCAAGGGTTGGTTCTCAGTCTCAATACGTTCGAGAATGGGCGCCCTTTCCTGGTCCACAAGTGTCCGGTACTGTGTGGTTACGGAGCGTACCTCCCAATTCAACTCGATCGTCGTAGCATCTCTTATACGGGCAATTCGGCGCTTTCTTGCCTCCACATCGAGATATATCGCCACAATTTCACCCACGGTGGCAGGGTAGGATGTGACCTCGGGCAACTGATCATCCTCGGCTTCACTGGCTGTGAGGCCTATGTCCAGTTGTACAGGCTGACGAGATGTCAGGACAAGCGGTACCTCAATGGTTTCGTGACGCCGGCCCCGTGCCGTAAGCGCGTATCCGCCGGGTTCACGTAGGGCAAGGGTATACCGTCCGTCAGTATCAGCGGTGGCCCTGGCAATTACTTTGCCAGAACTTCTTTCCACCTTAATACGTGCGTGCCGCATCGGCTTGCCGTCTGAACCGAGCAATGTACCGCCGACCGTTATTTGATCGCCCGACTGGCATGCCCCGCCTGCCAGGAACAAGGCACCGAGAATAACCATAGATATCCGCACAGCAGAGTCTGCCATCGTGATCTCAATCTAGTCGCCAGCGGCACGTGTAAGGTTCGAGCCGTGGTAGAACTGGGTTAGCTCGCGGAGCGAGGCATTGTTTCATTGTGAGTTGAAACTCTTTATTTCTATGGGCTACTCATCAATACAACTTCAGCTTTTACGGCGTGTTCAAGTGAGGTATTCTGCAGTGCCGCCAATTGATTGATTTGTTCAACTTTGTGCGCCCCCTTTCCGCTTCAACCAGTGCCATCGCAACCCAGCGACGGCATTGATTCGAATTGACCGTTGATGAGGCGGTTTGAATTTCAAGCGCGTCTGAAAGTTTAGCCAAATCGGTTTCTGATCCATCAAGCGTCCAGGCCGCATTTATGCTTGTTTTCAGTTCAAGGAATGCAAGAAGTTTCCCGAATTCAATCGCTGTCAAGTTGCCCTTTGTTTCGTCGAAAGGACGCTATCTAGCCAAGAGGCCATGAGATCAGTTTCCAGGCGAGCGCCTTGTGCTACTGCAAATCCAATTTGCTTTAACCGGAGGTCAACCACAATTCCAGCAATCCAAAGACTGTCTAGCGAACGGTTTGCGACCGTGGAGGGAGCAATTGCGAGTAAGGTGTCAAGAGATGGCCGGACAAACTATTGAATCTTATCGAAAGGGACTAGGGAGACGTGGTCTGGGCTAGAAACTACTCCCGAGTATGTCCTTTATTTGAAGAATGTAGTCTCGACACTCGTTATGTATCCAGTACGCGTAGCGCATTTTGCACGCTGCATTCAGAGGCTTTGGATGATGATACGTCGAACGGTACGAGGACGAGTTTCAGGTTGTCAAAGAACTGGATTGTGCGTGGTTGGGTGAAGATGTTGTTCTTGGGGTAGACTAGAGCCACGGTCTGGCATTTGTACCGTTTTCCATAGGCATAGAGTTGATACAGATCGCTGCTATTGACATTATCAATCGACTCGTTTCCGTTTTCGCCGATGTGTTTCCATTTGGCGTCAAGGATGAACCGAACGGTACCGGACGATGTGCAGAGCGAAATGTCCGGTTTCATGTTGTGCCCGTGGTCCATAAAGCGTTTCCCGGGACCTTGGGCAACCACCTTAAACCTGTCCTGATAGCGGCGAAAACAATGGGTTACGAAGTGCTCGTATACTTGCTCCATGGGGAAGAGCAGAGACTGATTAATGTGTTTGCCGGAATAGGTTGCGGGCCCCCGATTGAAAAGGAAGAGTTCAACCCATTGCATGACCTGTTTGTAATGCTGCATGTAGCGATCAATACTGTGGATTCGCCAGTCTGTGTGCAGGTCTTGCGATGCGGGAATCATGCTGAAGGCTGGCGCAAGGTCCGCGAGCAACTGCCGGTTGCGTTCGTTGCGTACGATAGGCTTAAGTCTGTCGAGGGCGGCGCGGATGAGTCGATTGGCGGGTCGGTTGGGATTCAATTCGTCGTGTTCCACATAGAAGCGCGAACGGTCAACCAAGTTCTCACGCAAGTGATCTTGGAAGATTATGCGGCCCCGCAGGAAAGGCAGGTTTTCCTGGATTGCTCTATACTGCCGGCCAAGGCCACCTCGAAGCAACAGGTTGAGGTTTACTAGGAAGAGTCTGATAAAGATTTCAAGTATAGGGAAGTGCTTTAACGTCCGTATGGCGCTCGGTGGAAGAACCTTGGCGTTAGTCAAGCCTCCATAGGTCCGCAGCATTAACAGGAAGGCCTCACGAGTCTGTTCGTGGCTCGGGGTCTGGGTATCGCCCAATTCAATCTTGGGCAAGATTTCGATGACAGTACTGAGTCTTGTAGTGACTACTCCCACGTAGTTTTCCGCTCGGAGTTTACCACTCGTATTAAAACCAAAGACATTGGTCCTATGGTGTAAGGACTCCAGTTCACGTAGGTCGTACTTATCGAGTTTTGGAAACTCCTTGTGCTCCAGAATAGTATGGACGCTAGGCATAGGTACAAGCCAAATCTTCAAGGGGTGCCTGCCCCCTCGTCTATTGGCTCAGCACTATCAGCATTCACGGTTTTCTCGTAGATGCTTCGGTACTGGTTTGTATCCTCCCATTTCTTCGAATTCCAAGGAATCCTTTCGTAGACATCCGAATCAGTTAAATCATCCTCTTTCAGGTGGTCCACGAACGCCTTATTGGAGCTCTTCTTGATGAATTCTGCATCTCCAAGCACTTTCTGGACCTTTGACCAGTCGTCGTAGAAATACTCCAGCAATAGGGGAAGGATTCTCGTCTTGAATATATTTGCCAGCGATTCGACATTCTCTACATTGAAAAGGTAGGTGTGACCAATTTGGCGTTCGCGGTCCAGGAGCAGCGAAATACGTGCGTTGATTGCCTTCAGCATCTTGCGAAGGTCGATCCCGTCAACGTTATCGGAGATGAGTTTATGGCCAGGGTCGGGCATCATCTCCACATGGTCAAACCTGCGCCGTAGCGCAATATCAAGGGGAAGTATGGAGCGATCGGCCGTATTCATCGTGCCGATGATGAAGAGATTCCCTGGAACTCCAAAGCTGTCACCGGAATACGGTAGGGTTACAGTGGTTTCGTTGTTCTGACCGAGGCGGCGAGATGGTTCGATGAGCGTGATGAGATCGCCGAGGATCTTGGGGATGTTGCCTCGGTTGATCTCATCAATAATCAGGACGAAACGGCAGTGTGAATTGTCCAGCGCGGCCTTTACAATCTTTCTGAATGCTCCGGGACGGAGTTCGTATTCGAGCCCACCTTCCTTTGCGAGGCTGGGGCGGATGCCTTCGACGAAGTCTTCGTAGGAATAGTTTTGATGGAAAGTAACCATCTCGATCTGGCCAGATCCTTTGTTCGAATCAAAGCGAAGATCATGAAATTCCTTGCGATGCTCCTCGGTTACTTCTTCCACCTTGATCCCCTTGACGATGGCCATGGCGCGGGCGGTCGTGCTATAGGTCTTTCCCGTGCCCGGGGGACCATAGAGAATTTGGTTTAGCTTGTGGTTGCTAGTAGATGGCAGTGGGTTTGATATCTCCATGAGTCGGAAAGCGAATAGGACCCACCATTTCCAGCGACTGAAATCGGTGAGGGTTTTTGCGGTAATACAACGTCTCTCAGGCAAAGTCCAACTACCGGTCTTTATCCACTTGATTTTGCGCACGTGCCGAGCTTCGGGGCGGCTCTCATCAAACGTGTAGTCTGATTCAATGACACCGTATCCCAACAGTGAGTGGCCTCCCTGAATGGCAATGACAGGGTCTCCGGGTTGCATTTCGTGGGCAAACTGATAACAGGCAAGTGAGTCGTTTTTTGGATTCGAGACGCCGGTAATATCTTGGAGCCGGTTTGATATGTCCTCTTTATCATCAATTGTTTGAAGATCGCCAAGGTCATCCCATCCGATCGCAATAATGTGCTTCTCTTTGAACTCTTTCCAGTGTTTCTTACTTACATTGAACACCCACACCCGAGCCGATTTGAACTGCTCCTTATACCAGTGCTTAGCTTCGGCCTGTATGGGAGGCGTAGTTACGCTATCTTTACCGGGTGGGGTATTCCGGATCAATCCCTCATGCCATTGCTCGGTATCGTGTTTTATTGGAGTTCCAGACAACAAACCCAAGATCGCTGTATAGGCAGGAACGTTGGTCAGGACTTGGTAGGAGTCCATATCAACATGTGAAAAAGGAGTCAACGGAGTGACGATATCCACATCGCGCCGCTGCTCCTTGTTTATCCACAGCACGTGAATTCGACCGTTCGCACGCAATGGTTCGTGATAATCGTTACGGTACACGACACCGATCCCGTACACATTATGTCTTCCTGAGTGCAAAAAGATGACATCCCCAGGTTCAGGTTTGTTAAGTGGTATATTTCGTTGGAAAACCGGGACACACACGCCCAGTTTTCCGCAGTAGACCCAATTGTTCTCTAGAAAGTCGATACATCTATCCGCAGTTGCGTTAATCTGATACCAGCGAATGTTTTCGCGCGGTAGGTAATCGCTTTTTGTTGTCCACAGGTAACTGATAACATTAATTTCGTAGCATTGACAGCCGGAAAACGCATCCCGAATTCTTTTAATTTCATTTAGATATTCAGCCCAGGAAAGGTTTTTTTGGGGCTTCTTGTATTTACCAATGCCCAGCGGCAGGACGGCTGCTAGATCAAAGGGCAAAAATGCCCTCGGATTGACCAGAAAGAGAACTTGCGTAAGCTTCGGGACACCGACTCCATTGATTCCCAGCATCTCGTGGAAGCTATCGGTTAGGTCAACATCGGAAGCCGTACCGTTATGCAGACATGCCTGATTAAACATCTCCCAGAGGAGCTGGGTATTATCCTCGGCGTTATTGTTGAACCTAACATTTAAGCTAGGCGGACATGGAAAGATGAAGCATTCGTCGGTGCTGTAGTCAAGGGGGCTCTCAATTCCAAAAACATCCGCGACGCTCTTGTAGATCGTCATCCTCTTTTCCGCAGTACCGCCCGCAATTGATGCAAGATGGTAAAAGAACGTAAACGGGTCGGCCCTATTCTCTCCGTCCGCAAGCACGGCTACTGTCCCTCCTCCCCAGTCTATCTTACTCACTTTTTCTACGAGGTACTCTCTCTGGCCCTCCCGTATCTTTTTGGCCAGTTCGTCAAACCATGGCACCCATTGGAATAGTTCTTTCATTTGAATATTTGGCTTATCCTTTCCACTTCTCTATGGACGGAACTCGCGTCACTCGCTGAGATCTCCAGTAAATATTTTGATCGAAAGAGAAAATACGGTGACGTGTGCTACTTGCTGAAAAGTATTTCGCCGGTGTATGATACGTCATTTCTAGTACTGATCCAACTTCGCCAAACCACCTGGCGAAATTGGGATCGGGCGCTGGGCTTGGTTTCAGCTATTGTTGGTGCTATCCGTACGATAGTTACCGATTTAGCTATAAAACGGTGGGATTGGGCCTAATGCTGATTCCCGCCTGAACTGATTTAGAGGTCATTTGCCCGCCAAAGATACCAACTCGCAATGCTACGGAACGGCTTCCAGCCATCACCTAAGTCACGTAGTTCGGATGGCATAGGAAGTTCATCCAAATCATAGGCGATCTTATAGCCTCGCCGGATGCCGAGGTCCGTGACTGGCCACACATCTGGGCGCCCCAGGTTGAAGATGAGAAGCATCTGGGCAGTCCAAATGCCAATACCGCGGTGCATGGTTAGCGTTTCGATTATTTCCTCATCCGTCAGTTTTTCCATGGCGGCTCGATCCGGGAGTGTACCGTCAGCTGCGTGTACGGCCAAGTTTCGAATGGTTTTTTCCTTGGCTTGGGAGAGGCCCACTCCCCTTAATTTCTCCGGCGTTGTTTGAAGCACTGCATCGGGTTCAGGGGCGCTGCCATCAAACAAGCTGAACAGGCGACCCTGAATTGCACGACCGGCATGTGTTGAAATCTGCTGAAAGATGACAGAGCGCACCAATGCCTGGAATGGACTCCATTCATCAGTCAGAACCAGTTCGTAGGGGCCCACCCGAGCAATCAGATCAGCCATGTGTGCGTCGGAGGCCCGAAGGGCACTCACTGCTTCGTCGGCATCAAAAGGGAGCATTGAAAAATTACGCTAATCGAATATTTGTGGGAAAATTTGGTACACAATGTAACCTATGTAAAGCATTTTCCGTACTGACATGCAGGTTCCCATTTAAACTCAACCCTCCCCAATACAATGAAACAACTTCTCGCTTTTTGTCTCCTGGTGTTGTTCGCAGCACCCGTCCTCGCACAGGACAGCACTCCAGTAATTAAAGATGAAACCGTTCGGTGGAATCTGGCAATCGCTCAACTTGAAACTTCGTTGGACTCTGAATACCAGTCGGTCCGTGAGCAGACACTCAAGAACGCCATTGTGTTTGCCACACTTTACCGAGACAAGGTTAATCTGGCTGACCAGAGATCACTACTATACAAGGTCTACGAAGAATCAAAATCCTCGAAGAATCGCAAACTGGCTTTAGCCTTGCTTCAAGCTATTGGAGGCAATCGTGCCCAGGATTTTCTCGCTCGTAATACCACGCAGGCAGAGTTTGACGAAGGACGGTTGACAGTGGCATCAGTATTAAACGACTACTACAATAATCATCAGAACCCGGTCACGGGGTAACCGTCAGATTTATATCCAGCCCAACCGGATAGGTTGGACTTGCAGGATTAAGCGCGCACGGTGACAAACACCGTGCGCGCTTTCTGTTTAATGCATGTGCACAAGTGTTCCAGAAGCTATCTGACCGTCAATCATCAGCCGGCTGAAATAAGTCCCCGCCGGCAACTGGTCCGCATCCCATACAACGCGATGTTCTCCGGCCGACCACAAACCAGATACTGGACGGGCAACCTCACGACCCAATGCATCATAGATTGTCAAAGATACCTGCTGAGCACGTTCAAGCGCAAAAGTGAGCGTGGTAGAATCATTAAAGGGGTTCGGATAGGCCGGATGTAACCCTACAACTTGTGGCACGTCAAATCCATCCATGGCTGTGACAGGGGGAGACTTGTACAAGGCCACATGAGCCGGACCAATTCCCGTAACGAATCGACCCACCTCTGACAGGTCATCCCGATTTGCGATCTGAACGAATCCCGGTTCTACAAAGCTTACGATCCGGCCGATGTAGAACAGGCGTGCGGTCGCATCGTAGGCCAAACCACCTACGCCCTCGACTCCCAGAAAGGGTATAGACTCCTTGTACATGTTTGTAGTGGCGTCAAAAACCAAGACCATCGCACTGTCACTGCGAATAAGAAATACCTCTTCGCTCTCAGGGCTGTAATAGGAATCTTGGCCCGAGGCACTTGCCCCGACTTGGTGGTTCAATTCAATGCGATTCAGAATATCACCGGTCTGCGGATTCAGTACGACGGCTGCACCGTTGGTTTTTTCGAGTATCTCGGTGAAGTCTGCGTTATAGACTGTGTTGCCATTACAAAACGCCCAGAGATCGCCTTGCTGGTCAACTTCAAGATGCCGGGGACCATCACACTCCAAATCAATGGTCTCAATTACCGTATCGGTCTTGATGTCGATAACCGTAAGCGTAGAGTCTCTACCAAATCCGTAGTTGGCTACGAATGCACGGTTGCCCACCACGGCAATGTCCTCAGGGTTGGAGCCTACGTCTACAGAGTCGGATACAGTCTGTGACTGCAGATTCAGCACCTTAACTTTGGCGGAAAACAGTTCGGATACGTAAGCTTTGTTTTGATCAACCACGCTGATATATCGCGGACTGGAAACTCCAGGAATCTGGCCGACACGCATGTTGGTAGATAAGTCCAGGATATCAACATTGTGCGACGTGTTTGATGCGACATAGCCAAAATCTCCGTGAAGCGTAATGCTTTGGGCAAGATTGAAAAGGCCAACCTCCCCCGTCTGACCGGTTGATAAATCGTACCACGTAATCGAGCCATTAAAATCAGAAAAATTGCCTTGGTTGGCGACGTACACACCGCGAACCTCTTGCGCGGAGACAGGTGCGGCGGTCAACAACATCAAAGTGAAAAACTGGAATAACTTGGTCATTTTCGAAAAGTGTTTAGCGAAATGTGAGGGTTAGAACCAGCCGTGCTTGCCTTGGAGGCATTGGATTGGCCGGCAGATATTCGTAGCGGGTATTCAGGAGATTCTCACCGTGAACACCCAGGGAAACAGGACCTGCATGCATCTTCAGTTGGCCATGCACGAGGAAGAAAGGTTTTGATTCCGTAACCGACGTTATTGCAAGTGCGCCGGTGTAGCTTGCGGAAACACTAGCTGCCAAGAACCTCCAGCGGAGATGCATATGACCTTTGATTGCGTTTCGCGGGACGAGTCGCAAGAACGAATCGCTCTTCTGTGCTACATGCGTCCACACAAAACCTGCACGAGCTTTCATCCGCGCGGTCACGGCCCGCTGAAAATCAGCTGAGGTTTCCAGGCCGTAATTGGTCGTACGATTGACGTTCAACGGTGCCCAGTGTCCGGCCGGCACGGGTTGCCACACAATTTGATCGCGCAGCCGGGTCATGAAGGCGGTCATTTCAATTTGTAGCCCACCATACAGCCAGATCACGCCAGCATCGTAGCTCTCACCACGTTCAGGTTTCAGATCTGGATTTCCTCCCGGTAACCAAAACCGGTCATTAAAGGTGGGCATCCTAAACGCCGAGGCTGCCGAGCTTTTTAGATGGAGGTTGCGATTCAGACGGACATTTACACCGAGGCTGGGAATGACTGGGGTAATCCTTTTCGGTCGGGCATAGTGATCCAGGCGCAGGGCTGGGTAAACGGATATCGGTCCCCAGCTCCGTATCGCGTAGGCGTATGCAGCAAAATGACGCTCCATATTGCCCTGTTTCAGGCTTGGGTGGTCTGCTTGACCAAGTCCTGCTTCTACTCCTCCACTTAGTTGCCAGGCCCGGATGGGCGCCAGCTCAATGTTGGCCTGGATAGACGACGTGCTCGTTCGGCCAGTGTTGTCAATGTGTGTACGCGGATTGACGTAACGGAGCGCACCTATCTGCGTGAGGCTGCCAGCCTTCAATGAGCCCCATGACCATTTCCGCTTGACATGCCCCCAGACCCGCAGATGCTCGTCCCACTGACGCTCACCAGTAGGCAGACTGGAATTAATGCTTGGTAGTCCACGTTCAGCGTCACTGTACCACGCGCTTGCCCGCCACTCGTCATTGGGTCGAGTCCATGTCAGTGACCCGAAAATCGAATGTTTTTGTTGGTCACCTCCTTCACGAGGCGATTCTTGCGGGGGAAAAATTGCACGATTCAAGTACGGGTAATCACCCCTATATCGATCTACCTCTGCTGACACTGTGCCTGTCAGGCGTCCGCGGTGCAAGGTGCCATGGACGGCACCATGGCGTTTCCCCCATGCTCCTGTCTCAGCATGTACTGAGATGAGGTTTTCGGAGGATGCTGTTTGCAGGTTTACCACACCGCCAACGGCATCAGTACCGTATAGAACTCCGCCGCCACCGGAGGTAACCTCCACAGCATTCAACAGCGTCGTTGGCAACAGGGACAGATCCAGTTGTCCGAATTGCGGGCTTGCGATTCGGTGGCCATCCAGCAGGACTAGGGTTTGTGAGGCCGTGCCACCGCGCTGAGAAAATGTTGATAGTCCTCCAACGTAATGTCGTACATACAATGCAGAACGTTGGCGCAGTAAATCGGCCACTGTCAGCGATCCAGATTCAAGGATCGCACTGCGATCAAGCACTTGTGTCCGTATGGGGGCGCGCACGACAGAAACGGGTACCCGCGAAGCGGTAACCGTAATCGGAGGAAGCGAAAGAGTGCTATCGGCTACTTGCGCGGCGAAGACCGGAAGCGGCTGGAGTGCACAAAGAAGTAGGATACGCAGCATGTCAGTGCCTGAACCTCTATCAAGAGATCCTGGCCGCCGCGTCTTGCTAGTCACCCCAGCAGATGCCGACCGTAGACCTCAACGCCCGGAGGTTGGTGGCGCGTTTTTCCCCTCGGCAGGTTTCCTGACTCGCCGCACGCACACTCGGTGTGCCCGAAGAGGCGGTGTTCATAGCCTTCCCATCAACTTGGACAGTGACTATGTACTCCCTCGTGCCTCTTCTCTGGAAGCATTTCTACTTCCGTACGGCCTACAGTTGCGGGTACAGTTCCGGCTTGATCTTGTAGCAAGATGACACCGGATTCCCCTTTACCCAGGCAAATGCCCGGACCGAAGGCGCAATGGCCCCAATATACAAATGATTATCTATTTCACATCAAGTGACGGCCATTTATCGAGAAGTACTTGTGTATGCGGGTGCTAAGCCACGTCGAAGGAACCCGCCCGCATGGTCCAGACGGTTGTGCATCTTGAATGGAGTCCGCTTGAGCGGCTTATATGGGTTGAATCAGCCCGACTATCAATCCAAGGCCGGTTGAAATAGGGCTGCCGACGCCGCGTCCGCAATATCTGGCAATTCAAGACAGCCTGATGAAAACACCGGATCGTTCATTTCATGGTGGTTAGACACAACACCGCCGCGGACATTGCTGACCATTTAGTATGCTTGTGCTGAATCCTTCACTGAAGGTGCGCGACGAACTAACTGTTCGGGGCTGACATCCCTCTCGGCAGTCAAACCAAAGGCCGAAGGGCTTATTTCAGGACCTTCCACAATCTGATCAGGGTGATCGGGTGCGACAGTTGCGCTGCATCACCAGCGTGTTGCAGCACAATCCTCAAAGAGCATCAATGCGTCCTTGCAATACTCCGGCCAGGCTCAAAACAGGGGGACCCTCAGTCAGACACAGGAAGAGGCCTGGTCTTATGGGCACGTAATTTCCCAAGTTTTCTAACGGTTATTGTCAGCAAGCCCTTTCGACCCTGGGACTTGACGTCCAAACAGCTTCCGCCATGAGGTAAACTCTGTGCGGTAATTGAGACCAAGTCCAGTTTCGTTCGTGATGAGGGTTTCACTGAGGACATCCCCTTCGCGTCGGTAAAAAACTTCCACGGCTACCGAAGGGCTTAATCGGATCTCCACAACGAATTCGCCTTCAAGGCCCTTGGAAACTGTTTCTTCAGCATTGAGTCCACGGTACACGCCCTCCCCGCGGATAATCAAACGCTCATTCAAAAGCCTTATCGCAATCCCCGCAGCCACATCCAGGTCCTGTATGGCTTCGTCGCTCTGAACCCCAAGCGTGAAATCCGCCTGTGGAATAACCTGATTCAGATAGCGGTTGAGTTGGCTGGCCACGAGACTGGATACACTGTTGACCGCAGAGCTGGTCAAAATCCCACTGCGTGTGCCGTCTGCTGAGAGCAGAAATGAGTTCGTGAGCAATACGCTAGTAGCGTGTTCTGCCGCAAGATCTGGTCGATTCAGATAGGAATCCAGCAGTGGTGTATCACTGATGGCTTCCTGTCGTTGATCAATCTCCAGCGCCAAATCAATCAACACTGCATTCAGTGTACCAGCTACGTTCAAATTGACAAACAGCGGCAAGCTTGTTTTAATTGATCCACCCACATCATCTGGTAGGCCGTTGCGCGAAGCGCGTGTGCGGTAGGCCGCTTCAATATCAAGTGCGGGATTAAGAGGTTCGCCGGTCCAGGTGATCGTGCCCGAATCTATCAGGAAACGCCGTACAAACACCTCACCAGCCGTGAAGAGGTAGTCCCCAGAGGACAACTCAAAAGAGCCGAACGTTGCGACATCTCCGCCTGTTCGCTGGATCTGAACACGGGCACTTCCGACTCCATTGATCACATCACCTAGCAACGGATCAATAACCAGGCGAATGGTTGATCCAGGGGGGCCCACGATATTGAGGTCCATATCCAGTCCGTCCCGAAACTCCCGCTCACCTTCGGGGCGCTCCGCCAAAATATTCTCACGCTGCTGGAAAGAAGCCAACTGATCCTCAATGGGTCGCTCAGGATCTATATAGACGATGAATCCTGGGTCACGAACAGAATCGGATTCACGAACCGGAATGTATATCTCGCTTTGCGGCGTGATGACTAGATTGTCCGAACGCAGAAAGGAGGTGTGAACAGGTCCGGTTAATGTGGCATCACCGGATACACGAATATCACCATAAAAGGCGAGGTCACGCGTATAGTTGACAACATTTAATATCTGTAGTGCATCCACCTCCGCGAACGCATCGAAGGAGAGAAATCTAAAGCCGTTGAGATCAAGCATTCCAGAAAGATCGGCCGAACCACCATCCTCATCCTGTACCAGCAGTTCTTCCACAAGGATTTTGTCGTCCAGAAGCGTGACAGACGCATTAGCCTCATAGGAGGTATTGAATTTTGGGATGTCAAAGTGGCCATCCTTCCAGGTTAGTTTTCCGCCCAGCGTCAGATCGTCAGGAGGGCCGTTAAGTGAAATTTGTCCGTTGAAACCTCCCTCAAAATTTCCGAACCTCTTCAGAACCAGCTTCAGAAAAGTTGCATCAAGTCGCTGCACATCGAATGAAAAGTCAAGCTCACCGGTACTCTCCTTGCCGGGAACAATCATATTGCCGGTGAGCACTATTTGATTACTGGCATTCTCATATCCCGCCGGTGCAGATCGAATTGAATCCACGACCATGGAAACCTGCAGATCGGATTGACCGGGTAACAAGGTACTGGAGGCCTGTACCTGACCAACCACCGTTCTGTCGAACGTAAGCGTATCAACTCCCAAGGTACCTGTGATTTCAGGTTGCCAGAGCCCAGTCCACCGCAAATCCGCATTTACTTGTCCTCCCAGTGGTCGCCTTAGGTTGAATGCGCTCGAGAGATAATTCAAGTCTACGGCCATCAGGCCAAGATTAAGCGTGTCTGTCGGTAGGCTAGATAGACGGCCGCGAACAGTAATTGCTTGTACTTCATCAAGAAAAGGGCTAATGCTTTCGAGGCGAAATGGGGTAATTACAGTTGCATCAGCAAACAGGTCAATACTCGCAGGCTGAGATGTTTCCCATGTGGTTTCCTCAAGTGGGAGCACTACCTTTTGAATCTGGATGCGTGTTCGATCCGGGAGAAGTCGGATATTTGAAAACAAGTGTCCAGGCTGAGTTGTGTTTCTGCCGTATGCACTAATGTCTACTGTTCCTGTATGCCCGTCCTGCTTAATCAGCATTTCGGGTTGCAGGGCAGCTATTCCGCCACTGGTCAGAGAGTCAGCTGACAGGCTAAGATCAATCAGCCATGATGATTCCAGCGTCTGGGTCAGGTCCGCCTCAAGCGTGAGCGTACCTCTGGGTCGGTATGTCGTAACATTGCCGAATACCAGAATCTCGTCTTGGAATTGAGACCGTACGCGGAGTTTGTCAGAACCGGCACGAATGTTTGCTGCACCTTGGATGTTGCTCGAAAGTTCGGGCAGCATGGGAAGCAGTGCACTGGTGGCTGGATGTGCAAGTAGTTTCCAGCTTACATCCAGATCCAACGAAGTTAGCTGGGCAGATGTTAATACATCTTCTATCTGGAAGGCCGCGTTAAGTTGATCCAGCGAGGGTCCACTTGAATATGTCGACGGTGGATTGTCCTTCAGCTTGACAGCAAATCGGTCAAATACTTCGGAAAATGCCCCTGTCCACCCGTTCCCGATACTTTCGAGCAGGTTTGCATGAAGTGCGCCCGAGGCTTCAAGGATTAATACATCTCCTCCAATGGTCAGGCGCGGGCCTATTGCCGCTGGATCGGTTACAGAAATAGACCATTGAGTAGGGGGGGCAGAACGTTGCAGGTCATTCCAGGTGACCGTTGATGAGTCGGTTTGAATTTCTAGCGCGGCGGAAAGTGTATTCAAATCGGTTCCTAATCCACTGAACGTCCAGGCCGCATTTATGCTTGTTTCCAGTTCAGAGATTGCAAGAATTTTTCCGAGATCAGCCGCTGTCAGGTTGCCCTGTGCTTCGTACGAAAGGACACTGTCCGCCCAAGAGGCAATAAAATCAGTTTCGAGGAGAGCGTCTTGCTCTACAGCAAAGCCACTGAGCTTTAATTGGCGGTCAACAACAGTTCCCGCAATCCAAAGGCTGTCCAGCGAACGGCCGGCGACCGTGGACGGAGCAATAGCGAGCGAGGTGTACAGAGATGGCTTATGAAGCCCCGTGCCCTCAATCGTGAACTGACCATTGATGGCGCTGCTAAGCACTTGTCGGCCTGTATGGCTGTGTAGGTCAACCGCCGTTGCTGTTAACTGTGCGGCGTAACTCCATGTTGTGTCATGAAAGGCTGATATTTCGAGTTGTCCGCGACCACTTGCTTCGTCGGCAATATCAAGCGTTCCAGCAATTTGGGTACTATCAACAGTTTTCAGGCCTCTCAGTTGGCCCTCAAGTTGTATGGGTCTCTCGCTCCAGGTGTTTATGCCAAGGAGGGCATGCGCATCCATTGGATCTAATACACTGGGTCCTACCGCAGCGTTGAATGATAGCTGGTCTCTGTCGAAGTTGATGTCTGAGGAGTTCAGGACAATTTGTGAGCGTTTCGTTTTCGCGCTGAGATCTTTCAGATTCCATTGACTGCCGTCACGTTCTACGTCGACGCTTAGCGATAGCGAGTCCGGGAGTATTAGTTTCGGGACGATAGCTTTGGCAAAACCAGGGGTAATGAAACTACGGGCCAGCGAGAGGTTTACGAGTTGTTCATCACCGAAGTATACACCTACAACCTCAGCTTCATTCAGTGAACTTGACAGCTGAAATGTGTTTACGTGCAATAGCCCTTGCTCTAGGACCAACTCTCCCGCAGCTTCCACCTGAAGCGTGTCAATTGAAGCTTCAAACGATTTAATTGTAAGGAGTCGCCTGCCGGGATACAGTCCGATCTCACTCTTGAGCGACAAGTTGGATACATTTGCCGCGGCCAGGTCGAACAGCCATCCCGACTCGACTGCAGGCGGCGCGTGTTCTTCATACGATACATTAAGAGTTCCTTCGGTGATGGATATTTGGGTAGACTCAAATGTCCATGCTCCCGTTTGATCCCGCTTCAGCACAGTGGCCAAGTTCCAAGTACTGTCGGCGCGATACTCAAGGTTTAGTGAGGGGCGTACAACGTTGAGTGTGTGCAGGTCTATTTTACGGCTGAGAATTGCCCACCAACTTGGCTGGCTGATTATTTCCTCTGCGCGTAGCCAAAGTTGATCTTTTTCGTCATAAAACTTCACATCCTGAAAACGAACGAGAGGGCGGAAGTTGCCGGAAATATTACCTATGGCAAGGCGGCCATTGAAGGTTTCGGCAAACCTGAGCTCGAGTTCCTGGCGCAGGGAGTCACGCCCTACTTCTGTATGTGTAAGGCCAAGGTATACAAGGAAGCTGCTTGCAAGAAAGAATGTTGCGGCTGCTCCGAAGTATTTCAATACCGTTCTTTTTTTGCGGGTATTCGTGTCGGGTTTAGATTCTGAAAAGGGCTTGTGGTTCACGAGAAGTCACCACATCAAATTGTTGCTCATGACAATGTGCGTCGCAGTGCATAGGCTATCGTCCTGTTCGAAATGGAGATGCAGGCAATCCCTCAACATTAATAAGATTGGCATTATCCGGGTTGTCTGCCCAGGCATAGCGTACTGCGACCGGGTTTGGTATATCGGGATGAGAGACAACGACCGAGTCCCCTTGAATCTGGGCATCCGCCCAGACATAGACCTCGTCTGGTCCCGAAATAGCAAACCCTCCAAGAGGACCGTCACGTGAGACAAGCCCTCCACCAGTGTGATCAAACGTGATATAGATCTCCCCATCTTCTATGAGGTGGTCACGATAGATTGGGCCCGAGTATACCAGTTCGTCTCCGTATACGAGGTTTCGTGCCCAAAGTGCAAGCCGATATCCCACATCCTGCTTATTTCTGGGATGGATATCATCGGCTTCGCCAACATCCAGCGTGATGGCCTGCCCCACCTTGGGCAGCTCCAGTGCAGCAGCCTGCGACTCGCGTATAATGGCCCAGTTACTCTCTCCCGGTTCTTCTTGTGCTGCACGAAAGCTGGCCAAAGACACAAACAGGAAGGGAGCAGCTGCATTATCCCATAGCTCACGCCATCTAAGAATCATCGACTGGAATTGGCCGGCGTACGCAGTTGCATTTTCAGGATCGTTTGCGTTGGATTCTCCCTGGTACCATATGAAACCTGTCACGGGGTAGTCAATAATCGGGTGGATCATCGCATTGTAAAGCAGCGTCGGCTGCTGATTGGGGTTACCTCCTGGGTTAATTTGGAATTGTCCAACTCTGATTTTCCACATTCCATCCAGTTGCACCTCGCCCCCTGACCACTGCAGTGCTAGAGGGTAATCCCCAACAACTATGCCCCCGTTGCCGCCTGTATCATGTACCCGCACGGTCAGTTGATTGGTACCGGCACTTAGAACACCCTCCGGAACAGTGTAGGCTCGTTCAACCATATACCGGCCAGTTTCGCCCACTAGTTGACCGTTAATCCAAGTCATGTCGCGATCATCCACATTGCCGAGACGCAGTACCGCACCAGCAGGTACGGACTCGAGTTCAAAGGTGGTACGATACCAGGCGATACCATTCAACCCTTCCAGTCCGCCTGCTTCCCATGTACCCGGTACGGCAATTTCCATCCAGTCCGATGCGTCCAGTTCGGGATCGGCCCAGATTGGCTCTTCACCATCAAAGCCAGGATCAGTGTCAGCAGATGCACCATGTTCTTCGGTGTAAACCTGCATAAGACTATCTGCACGAGCCCGTGGAGCATCCAGGATCTGCGCGATTTGCGCGTCATCCATTTCAAGTGCGGTGGGATCCATCCACGCCTCTATCCTACTTCCACCCCATGAGGTATTCAGAATGCCGATAGGAATATCAGCTGCTGCTCGAAGTTCTCGGGCGAAGGAGTATCCAACTGCCGTGAAGGCAGCCACATGCTCTGGATTGGCATGATGCCACTCACCACCTGCGAGCGTGTCTTCGGGATCATAGGACCAGGTACGGGGGACTTTGTAATGGCGCAGGAGTGTATCATCAGCAGATGCGATTTCATTTTCGGCGTCAGCTGAATTTGCCACGGTCCACTCCATATTGGATTGTCCTGATGCGATCCAGACATCCCCGAACACAATATTTTCAGCGATCAAGGTATCCACGTTCGTCGTTACCATGAGTTGGTGTGGGCCGCCAGCGGGACGCGGTTCCAATTCGACCATCCAGGTTCCGTCGCCTGCTGCCCGAACAGATTGTTCGGCGTAGTCAAGAGAAACGGTGACCGTGGTGCTGGGTGTAGCTGTTCCCCAGACGGGGACAGTTGTATTGCGTTGCAGCACGGCACCTGTACGAAAAAGTTTGTTAACGGTGAGCGGTTCATTGCCGCTTGGGCCACCGCATCCGGTTAGACAGATGAGAAAGAGTGTAAAAGCAAGTGTGGAGCGCATAGGAATTAAGGGCGGTTAATTCAGCAAGATAAAGAATCTGAAGTCCTGCTGGGGCATAGCGCCGCAGTGAACTGGTACGTCATTGGCTGAACCTGTGATCTCGGCATCGGGAAGGTCAACTTCCGACTTCTATCCTGCCCCATTGAGAAGCAAATTCACCTGATTTATTGGCAGCTTGTTCCACCCGAGAGGATGACTGTCGCAGTTTCAAGAATCCCCAGACCTTGCTCTGTTACTTATTGGGTTCCGAGAACGTTTTTCGAGAAGCTCTATAGCAGAAGTTGTATGCCCTGTGGTTTCTTTCTACGGAGACCAGCGCGGGGTATTACTTGGACTATTCACGATTTTCTCGGGATAGCTTCAGCCGCAGGCTGTTTGTACAGAAACCCCCAAGTGAGTACAATTGACTATGAAGATTAAGACCACGCCAATATAAAACGAAATCATGCACACGCTCGCAAGCATAATTAACAGCATCTAATACCCGCATGTCTGGAGGGGGCAGCTCACTAGTTCACGCCTACAAAGCGGTTGGGATTCGCCGGTCTTTGTTAAACGAGGGGCCGGCAAGGATTGAACATGTAGATGTCTACCGATGTGTTGATTGTTTACACTCCTATGAGCCATTGCTTGTGGGACACGCCCATGAAGAGGTAGTTTCAGCTGTGCAGGATGCAGCTGCTAAGGGAACGAGTTTGGTCCCTCTACCGAGCATGAATCGGCCCTGTAGATAAGGAGCAGACGGTCATGTGCCTCGAGAAGCTCATTAACGGTAGTAGGAATATTTGCCTGTTTACCGTATCGCAGTATGTCATGGATCATAGTACAGGAAGGTGGCTCCAATCTTCTCATACCATAGACGCAACCCGACAGCGCCGGTCAACGTGAGTATAAATGGCATACCAACAACCGGATAAATTGCGAATGTTTAGTCATCTGTATTTGCCGGTTGGACGAAGCGGTATTTGATGATAAGGGGGTTACCTAACTCGCCATCGGGGAGTCGTTCGTGTTCCTCTCTGTCATACATGTAGCCATGTCCTGTTGCTATCGGCACGACAGTGGTGATCGTACTGCGAGGAGGGAATTGTCCGGTGTTGCTAACAACACCGATACCTACAATAAAGGTTTGATTGTCCAGACCCGCTGGACGCCATCGGTCCCACAGACGATAATGAGCGACCATGCGTGTTTGGCGGGTCAAAGCAAAAACGCCGTACAGTGAGGGGTATTTCATCCATTCCTCTCTTTGTTGATCTCTTGACCAATTCTGGGGTAGATCCCGTGGTCGGTCAACGAAAAATATTGGGCGTTGCCGCGTCAATTCTGCCTTAGCATATGCAGGCATTGCATCCACGCTTTCCTGATAGGCGAAGTACGGTCCATCGTCAAAACAAGCAATGCTGCGTCCCCGTGCTGCCAAACGTCCGTCATTGAGCTCACGAAAGACTGTCGGTTTAACGGGGATATCATGCAGTTTCACGAGTGTGGATGAGTACACGACCAGGGAAGCATCCGAGGATGCCATCGCCACAGGGGTATAGAAGAAGAGGGAGTCGTTGTGCGCGCAGGAATTCCAAAAGGGTACGGGGGTGCTTAACACTGTACTGAAACAGCTCCCGTCGGGATTAAACACTACTGCACCGTATGAGAGTTGTGTGGTCATGATCTTGCCTTCGCTCATGAACAACGAGTTCCAAGGATTGAATTCGTCCCTTCCAATGAGACATTTAAGGGGGTCGTACGTCCTGATGTGTTCACCCGTTGGGGAGAACAGGAAGACGCTGTCTCCGATGCTATCGGTGATCAGGAGATTTCCCTCTGGATCGGTATCCATAAACGAAATCCGGCCTATAATCACGGAGGGATCAAGACGGATGGTGTCCTCAAGGACGAACAACTCTTGAAAGGGTACCAGTGGCGGTTCCACAACTTGATATTGCGGATCGGACGAGCATCCCCCAAGTAATACGATTACCAGTAGCAAGAATACTCCCCCGTTTACCGTGTCGCGGTAAGTCACGGACCGCAGTACAGGCAGGAGGCTTCTATCTTCCCAGGGATAGTACAGCAGTCGCCCTCCTCCTCGCTGCAATCGCCGGAACAACCCACTTCTAGGTCGCATTGTTTGCCGCAGTCTGGGTTTGGCTCCTCAAAGAACTTCTCGGTTGGTACAACATTGGCTTCAATGTTCGCGGGGTTTTGTTGAATGAGTGCGGATACAAAAATCGCACAGACGATGCCTGCAAGCAAACACAGGATGCGCATTTTCACGACAGACGGACGGAAAGTCATTTTGTATTTCGGTTATTGAGAAGGTTGACCGATGAATATACGAAAGTCTGGCTTTATTGCGACACCTGTGGGCGGAGCTCCGCAGGCTGGTCGAAGATGTGTTTGATGATCCGAGACTCGGCTAATACAACCTGAGGTGTAGGGATGCCCATCGCACGCAAGTTGAACGTGGAATCCTGAGATACGAGGAAAGGAAAGGTTGCCTGGCTGACCCGTCGGAGAAGCAGTGATTCGTAGAGGCCCTGCTCAACTCCGATGAAGGGATCAGCATAGATTGCGAGAACAGGGTAATCGGGAAGATTGACTGTTGACTTCTTTTTTGACCAGTAGCGAGGCAAATTCACTTGATTTGATGAGCAGCTTGCTCCACCCAGGAGGATGACGATCGCAGTATCAGGAACACTTAGCCCTTGCTCTGTAATTGGGTTGCGGGAGCGTGTTTCGAGAAGTTCTGTGGCAGAAATTGCGCGCCCTATAAGGGGCGAAGTGTCGTAGGCATGGAGCGGTTTCGGTGGAACAGATTTCGCGTCCATATACCAAAGACGTAGCCCGAAAATACCAGCCAACGTGAGTATAAATGGCACGCCGAACCACAGGACAAATTGCGATTGTTTAGTCATCTGTATTTTCTGGTTGAATGAAGCGGTATTTGATGATCAGGGGGTTACCTAATTCGCCATCGGGGAGTAGTTCGTGTTCCTCTTTTTCATACATGTAACCATGTCCTGCTGCTATCGGCGCGACGGTGGAGATTATGCTACGAGCAGGAAATTGCCCAGTGTTGCTAACAATGCCGATACCCAAAAAATGGGTTTGATCGTCAAGACCTACTGGACGCCAGCGGTCCCACAGACGAGAATGTATGACCATGCGTGTTTGGCGGGTCAAAGCAAAAATGCCGTACAGTGTGGGGTATTTCCTCCACTCCTCTCTTTGTTGATCTCTTGACCAGTCTTGGGGAAGATCCCGTGGTCGGTCAACGAAGAATATTGGGCGTTGCAATGTCAATTCTGCCTTAACATATGCCGGCAGGGCATCCATGCTTTCCTGATAGGCGAAGTGCGGTCCATCGTCAAAACAAGCAATGCTGCGTCCTGTTATTCCCATTCGTCCGTCATTGAGCTCACGAAAGGCGGTCGGTTTAACGGGGATATCATGCAGTTTCACGAGTGTGGATGAGTACACGACCAGGGAAGCATCCGAGGATGCCATCGCCACAGGGGTATAGAAGAAGAGGGAGTCGTTGTGCGCGCAGGAATTCCAAAAGGGTACGGGGGTGCTTAACACTGTACTGAAACAGCTCCCGTCGGGATTAAACACTACTGCACCGTATGAGAGTTGTGTGGTCATGATCTTGCCTTCGCTCATGAACAACGAGTTCCAAGGATTGAATTCGTCCCTTCCAATGAGACATTTAAGGGGGTCGTACGTCCTGATGTGTTCACCCGTTGGGGAGAACAGGAAGACGCTGTCTCCGATGCTATCGGTGATCAGGAGATTTCCCTCTGGATCGGTATCCATAAACGAAATTCGGCCTATAATCACGGAGGGATCCAGACGGATGGTGTCCTCAAGGACGAACAACTCTTCAAAGGGTATCAGTGGCGGTTCCACAACTTGATATTGCGGATCGGACGAGCATCCTCCGAGCAACGCGGTTACCAGAAGCAGGAATAATCCCCCGTTTACCGTGTCGTGGTAAGTCATGGACCGCAGTGCAGGCAAGAGACTTCTACCTTTCCAGGGATAGTACAGCAGTTGCCCTCCTCCTTGCTGCAATGGCCAGAACAGCTTACTTCTGTGCATCCTTTTCCACAGCATCGTTTATCCTTGGGAGAATTCTTGGGTTGGCATAACATTGGATACAATGTGTGCAAGGTATTGTTGAATGAGTGCGGATACTAAAATCGCTCACAGGATGCCTGTGGGTGCAAACAGGAGGCGGTTTTTTGCTACAGATGAACGGAAGATGATTACGTGCCCGGGTGACCAAGGGGCCAATAAAGTACAAAAGTCTGCCTTTATTGTAGCACCGGTGGACGGAACTCCTCAGGTTGGTTGAAGATGTGTGATGATCCCAGACTCGGCTAATACAACCTGAGATGTAGGGATGCCGATCGCGTGCAAGTTGAAGGAAGCATCCTGAGATACGAGGAAAGGGAAGGTTGCCTGACTGACCCGTCGTAGAAGCAATGATTTGCAGAGTCCCTGCTCAACTCCGATAAAGGAAACAGCATAGATTGTGAGAATCGCGTATTCGGGACGACCGGCCACTGACTTCTTCTCTAGCCGGTAGCGTAGAAAACCCACTTGATTTGATGAGCAGCCACTCCACCCGATAGGATGACTAACGCAGAATCAAGTACGTGCAGATCATGCTCTGCTAATAGGCTACGGGAGCGTGTTTCGAAAACCTCTATAGCAGAAGTTGCACGCCCCATGGTATCTTGTTACAGAGACCACCGCAGTACATTACTTGATTATTCAAGATTTTCTCGGGACAGCTTCAGCCGTAGGCTGCTTGTTCGGAAATCCCCCAAGCGAGTACAACTGACTGCGGAAATGAACACCACGCCAATATAAAACGAAATCATGCGCACACATGCACGATCGCAAGCACTCTTTGCAGCTGCTAAGACCCGCATGCCCGGAGGGGTCAGCTCACCAGTTCGCGCCTATAAAGCGGTTGGTGGTTCACCGGTCTTTGTTAAGCGAGGGGCGGGGGCATGGATCGAAGATGTAGATGGCAACCGATATGTTGATTATGTACTCTCCTACGGGCCATTACTTGTGGGACACGCGCATGAAGAGGTAGTTGCTGCCGTGCAGGATGCAGCTGCAAAGGGAACGAGTTTTGGAGCCTGTACCGAGCATGAATCGGCGCTTGTAGATAAGGTGCGGACGGTTATGCCTGCGATCGAACGTTTGCGGTTGGTGAACTCGGGAACGGAAGCCGTAATGAGTGCGCTTCGGTTGGCGAGAGCTTTTACTGGACGGGATAAGATTATAAAGTGTGTGGGCAACTATCATGGTCACGCCGATTGTCTGTTGGTGCAGGCAGGCAGCGGAGTCGCCACTCTGGGTTTACCGGACTGTCCGGGGGTTTCTAACGGTACGGTAAAAGACACGCTGGTTGTGCCATTCAACGACATCTCCGCAGTGGAGGCAGTCCTGAATCAGTACGCCGGGCAGATTGCGGCGATGATAGTTGAGCCGGTGGCAGGCAATATGGGCGTAATTCCACCCGTGGATGGCTATCTGGAAGGGTTGCGCAGGATCACGAAGGCGCACGACGTACTTCTGATTTTCGATGAGGTTATGACGGGTTTCCGAGTGCATCCAGGTGGTGCACAATCTCTGTTTGGTGTGATCCCAGATTTAACGACGCTCGGTAAAGTAATTGGAGGAGGGCTTCCGATCGGAGCCTACGGAGGAAGAGCGGACATAATGGCTTGGGTCGCCCCTGAAGGGCCAGTGTACCAGGCAGGCACACTTTCCGGGAATCCGGTTGCAGTGCGGGCAGGTCTCGCCACGCTGGAATTGGGATTAGACAAAGATATGTGGGCGAACACGGCTTCGCAGACCGCATTGCTAATGGAGGAACTGGCTTCCATTGCTTCGCGCTGGTCGGTTCCGATGCAGGTGAATGGTTTAGGAACTATGTTCAGCTGCTTCTTTACGGATGGGGAAGTGACCGATTGGACAACTGCCTCTGCATCAGATGCTGATTATTTTGCCAAGTGTTTCAATGCAATGCTTACGTATGGCGTCCATCTTGCACCATCTCAATATGAAGCCTGGTTCATGTCAATAGCCCATGACGCTGCTGCTGTTAACCACACGTTGCATGCGTTTGACAAAGCCCTAAAGGCAGCCGTTGGATAATGTTGGAGGGCAGCTGCCTTGTGGTTTTGTGACGAGGTTACAGGTGGACTTCCTTGACTTGTGCACTGTCAACATAGACCAATAGACCGTGGTTTATGTCGGTCGCCCTCATATAGGCGGCAATCTGTTCTTCGTGATGTGCCTCAACTTGGCCGCTTTTCCAGTCGATGATCAGTTGCGGTGTGCCATCCGGAGAGAAGCTGATAGCGTCAGCGATACCTATAACGACAGACGACACTTCATTCTCTGATACGAAGTTGTAGACCGGGCATTCGGGGACAAGCGAATCTATAATTGGATGAATTTGGGGAAGCTGTAATGCTCTAGCTACCCGAAGACTTATCTCGACGGGATCAATTGGGTCTGGAAGTTCAATTTCGGGGTAGGACTGAATCTGAGCCGTGAGGATTGCAGCCCTTTCTGTGATTTGGTCAAGGGGCGTCTCCCCCGTAAGAATTTCTTCAATCAATCGGTGAATTACTTGTCCCCGCACGAGTCCGGGGCCAGATATTGGAGGCAATTCATTCTCATGAAGGGTTGATTCGCCGAGATCAAGAAATGCTGTTTCCAAGTCAGTTCCGGGCACTTCATCCTTGCTGGGAGTAACCCACTTAAGCTGACCGGATGACTGCTTAAGTTTGTTTGATTCTCTCTTATACTGATCACGTGATTGTACTTGGGGCTGGGGCTCTGGTCGTTTATCCTCCGATTTTGTAGCAGCACTCCGCAATGATTCAAGGTTGATTTCCGACAGTTCATCCACACGCAGGTTAACAGCTGAGCGCCAACTTCCCTTCAGGTTCTGCTGCGAGTCCGGGAGCGTGAGTAGAAGGAGATCTCTGGCACGTGTTGAAGCAACGTACCAGAGGCGAACCCGCTCCCGCTCCTCCTGTTTTTGCTCAGTTTTCATGAAGGCATCGTAGCCGCTTGTAGGGATGTGAAGAACATTGGCATAAAGCTTTTGATGGATCCGATCAACGGCTATACTTTCTCGTCTTCGATATTTTCTCCAAGTATTTATTGGTATCACAACAGGCCACTCCAGCCCCTTTGCGTTATGCATCGTGCTTATTGTGACTGCATCACGTTTTGTATCCGGTCTGGCTTCGGGTATTTTGAGTTCCCGCTCCCAATTCGTATACATAGCCCGCGCGAAGCTTTTCAAGCCTCGCACACTGTAAGCCCTCGCCCGCTCAAGAAATAGGTCCACATTAGCAAGTGCTCGTGCCGATTCCTGGTTAAAGCGTTGTTGCAGTAAGGCTCGAATATGGAAGACATCGATTGCTGCTGATAGCAGTGCGTGCGGCGTTACCGTCTGGGCAATTCTTAGCAGGGACTGGAGATGCCCAATAGCTTCCCTTGCTGTTTCATTCTTGATTTGATCCAGTTCAACGAGGGCATCAAGCCTAGGCACCCTGTCCGGTTGATCTGGATCCCGCTCCAGGTGCCAAACGATGTCAAGAAGTTCCTCATCTGTAAGCCCCACAATCGGACCGCGCAGGAACGCCCCAAGAGCAAGATGATCGTAGCCGTTGGCCAGAATACATGTCAGTGTTACCAAGTCCTGCGTTTCCTGCAGTAGAAAAAAGCTTTTGCCGGCTTGGGTAACGAAACTGATGCCGAGGTTCTGGAGTGCACGCTCATACCGGTGGATTTCGGTTCCAACGGGAGTGAGTAATCCAATGTCTTTCGCTAGGCGTCCGGCGCTGATCAGCTCGTGACAGATTTGCGCCACAATCTGTGCCTCATGCTCATGGAAGGTGGCAAGCTGTTGTCCCTCGGTGTTAAATGATACAGAGGCCACGGCCTGGTAGTTGGACGATTCACGTTTGAACGGCTGCAGAGCCTCGTATCCGGCTTGGTTTGATTGCGAGAGTGGTTGCCTAAATCGGTCGTTCACAAAGTCAATAACGGGCGCGCCGGATCGAAAATTCGTTACAATGCTGAGGACTTGATCTCTGGCAAAAGTATCCCGTGCTTTTGTATAGACATCCACATCTGCCCCCCGAAACCTGTAAATTGACTGGTTCGGATCCCCAACGATAAACAGTGCTCCCGGACGAAGCGCAAAATTGGTCCAGTCATCGTCATCGTTGTCACTGCAGAGACGCCAGAAAATTTCGGCCTGAAATGCGTCTGTGTCCTGAAATTCGTCTACCAAGATATGTTTATACTGCCTGTCTAGTGTCTGTCGGACGGCAAGCCCGCATTCCTCATGGCGAAGCAAGTCTCTCGTGCCAATGATCAAATCATCAAAGTCCAGCAGACCTGCCGATCGTTTGTAGAGCTGATAGCGATCCAGTAAGTCTTTCAAGTTGTCTACAAGGTCAGCCAAAAGCCGGTCTGCGAGTACAAGCCGGACTTCGTTGTTCCATAATGTTCTCACACGTTCATACGTAGTACTCGCCTGCTTGCGTACAGCATTTATTGATTTTTTCGTTCCCTCCAGTGCGTTTTGCCAATCGTTTGCACGTACTTTGCGGAAGTAAACAGTGACCGTAGTATGGGAGGGCTCGTTTGTCACCAAGCCATGTGCTGAAGGAAAATCAATCAGGGCTAGGAGCTGGCTGACGTTACAGTTGGATTTAATTCGCGCCAGTTTACGCCACTGGGTAAACGAATCTGCAATAATCTTCGACTTAGGTTCGGGAACGGGTAAAGCTTCGATATACGCTACATATGACCGGAGTGCATTCCGGAACTCTTCCAGTTTTTCGTCGAATCCTTCAGGCTTCGCTGCTTTAATATTGCGGTGGAACCGTATCTGGGTTGCTAACTTCTGGATGTAATCGTACCCAGGCTTGTAGCTATCTCCGTGGCGGGTTACTACCCCTGCAATCAGTGCTCCATTTTCGTCTGAGAGTGTCTTGTGTAGCCAATTATCCAGTACCTCATTGAAAACCCGGTCGGATTGGCGCGCGTCCATAATGGTCGCGCCGGGATCAATGTTGGATTCTACCGGAAAGGTCTTGAGTATGCGTTGACAGAAGCCATGGATAGTAGAGCAAACGAGGTCGTCAAGGTTTTCCTCAGCTTTTTCTAAAGAAGCCTTTTCCTGTGCGGAAATTCTATCCTTGAAAACATCCCCTAGGCCAGGTGGAAAATCATCACGTCGAAGTCTTCTGATGTATTCCCGAACACGCAGCAAAAGCTCACTCGCAGCAGACTCCGTGAAGGTAACTGCGACAATACTGTCAGGGCTCTTACCGCGGGCAAGCAGGACTGCAATTCGACCGGCTAGAATTGTGGTCTTTCCTGTACCGGCACCGGCCTCAACAACCAACGATTGATCAATGGCCGTAAGCGCGCGGTATCTGGACTCAGAGTCGGGGAGTTGATGTCCCTGGGGGGTCATGTATCTGTTTCCCAAAAACTGCACAGATCATATCCAAGCCGGGTTTGGACGTCAACCTCTTTTCTGGATACATATCCTCTGCTCAAATCAGCTGGTAAAGCCAGCCTCAGATTTCCGTAGATACCCCAGTCGTACTTGTCTTTAGGAGTTGCCCCAAAGAGGGCATTGCCATTCTTGAGACCACTCACCGCTTCATTGATGCCTCTTGCAAGCTTATCAATAAAGGAGTTTTGTGGTTCGGGTAGTTCCAATTGATCTCCGGTTTTTACGAACAACAGTTTGGCAGAGGTTTCTATGTTCTGTCCAAGTAATGCCTGTGCGGCTGCAAGATAAATGCAGCGTTGTACTTCGCGGCCGCCATCTAATCCGGCTTCGTTAGAGGGTTTACCAGTCTTGTAATCCAATAGATAAGCCCGTTCATTGTCTGGATCAATATCCAGACGATCAATTGATCCGGTGACTTGTAAGCCGGTCCCTTTAAGGATAACTGATGCGGTAACATCCCATGGGAGATCGTCCTTTGCATCTGCGGATTGGGAGCCGAATGGGATTTCCGCATATGAAACTCCATTTTCAATGCGGTCCTGATTAAGAAATACGCGCGAAGCGATTGCCATCATATTTTTCTGTACGTGCCCCCAAAGCAGTTTGGGAGGTGATCCGTGCAGCGCTTCCCAAGCATCCATTCCAGACTGGACGCCATCTCTGACACATTCTTCCAGGGGTTTCTGGTCGGGAGTTTCTCGGTTAGTGTTCAGTTTTTGCAGCACCATTTGCAGCACACTGTGTACCAACTGTCCAAATTGTTTTGGATTTAAGGTCAGTGTGTCTGAGTCTATATCGGTTCCCCGCCAACCTAACCCGTAGTACCATACGTAACCAAGCGGAGCGCGCAGCATTCGTGTAAGCGACGTAGCGGATGCTGGTTTACCAAGAATGTGATTGATGAGAGGATGATTGGCTCGAATCAGTCCGTCGTGTTCGGTGACTTGACCGGCCCGCCAACTATGCCAGCATGCAAGTGCCCGTATGGCTGAGGGATCCTCATTGAGATCATCAGGCTGTGCCTGCAATCGATCCGCCTCACTCATAGCGTAAAGGGGCTTGGCATTCCGAAAAAGATGGGTTGGCTCTCCGAGCAGATCAGTTGACAGGAGATGGCTTTTTCCGAGTACCTTCCCCTCTCCGTCGTGTCGTGCAAAAGAGCAGATCACGGTATCGGCTGTAGTTTTGCATATCGTGGCGAAATCTCTTCGGTCTGCATCTGCCACAGGCAGTGGATCCAATTCCTTGGCCGCGTCTTCCAGACCAGGACCTGTGAGGAGGCGATCGTCAGTATTTTCGCGGGGCCAGTGACGCGAATTCAGTCCCAGAAGCCGAACATATCGGCGGGGTGACGCAGCCAGTGATTTTGCGGGCATCCAGGCTACTCTCTCACAGAATTCTGGAGGCTCCTGTAATGAAATACCGGCAATTGTTTGCTCAAATGAGGCAGCCGACGCAGATTTTAGTGCACGTTTCCAGAGAGTTAGGGCAGCGTCTTTGAGCAGATTTTCACCGGTTCGCAACCATATGTGCTTCATGGTTACGTGATCGGCCAGGCTCATAGTGGGGTTCTGTTCAGGGGAAACGATGTAACTGTTGGTTACTTCGGATAGCAGCCTAGATAGTGCATGTTGTTCGTTGTCCACATCCGCAGTGGCCATAGCTTCAAGGCGTGCACCGAGCTGTTCATGCGAGAGTGTATGAACACCATCAATTTGGCGGGATAGCTTGCGCCAGGTCTTCCCAAACTCCTTAATTTCATCGGCTAAAAAGCGCTTGTGGGCACTCAGTCGATTAAGCCGGTCTGCCGATATTCCGCGTAGCAGCATATCTGCCAAAGCGGCAGTAGCCTGTCCCTGGGGGCTATTGGTAACGCACATGCCATGCGCAAAATACAGGGGAAGGTCGGACTCTCCGCGCAGCGCGATGAAGTAGTCATCGTACGCGGTAGTATCCGTAGATGCGATGGCAATGTCTCCGGGCTTAACATTTTTCTGCACAACCATTTGGCGTGCCCACCGAATTGCTTCTATGGCTTCATGGTAGGGGGTGGAGGCACTCACCGCAGTGATTTCAGGGTTTTCTCCGGGGGCGGACTCAAGGCTGCAAGTCTCTGGTAGACTGTCTGGGACGTGCCTGGGGCCGGCCACCCAGGTAACTGATACGTGTTTACACAGCAATTCAATCAACGGCCACCAGCAAGGGTGGAGTTCTGTCATGCCCAGGATGTATATAGATCCAAATATGGCAGGTGCATGTTTTATTCTGGTGCGAGCAGCCCTAATAAGGGCTGATGGCCGCAGCATAGAAGCCGGCAGTTTTTCCAAAATGGCGCGCTCAAGGCTTGCAATAGCCTGCACACGGGGATGGTTTTGTCGCAGATCAAAGCCGCTATACCAGGCCTTGTGGAGTGTGTGTGTCGCTGCATGGACAAAACCTGGAAGGTCTTTTATTGTGTCTAGGTCCCCCAGATGCGTTTCGCTTAGTACCTCGTGTACAGTTTTGCGGAGGAGTAAAGTATCAATCGTTGTAGCGAATCCTCCCGCGAGCCGGGCGACAAGATCGTTCATCGTCATGACTTGAGTGCCGTGCGCACGTTCGTGTGCGCAGGCAAGGCGTTGAGCCACGGCTGCATGGCGATCAAGCACAACGAGTGTTTTTCTTGTTCTGGAGTTCATCTGGTTGCACACCGAAAGAGGGAAGCTACCCAGTTTCTTGATCTGGCGTCATTCGCAGGGCCTCCCCAGCCTCGCGGAGCGTCCGGTTCGGTTGAAAAAACTCATCTGATCTGAGCATGATGCTGTCGTAAATTGCGGTAAGTGAAAGATTTAGAATCCCAAAACGGCCACAATCCAAAACAAATCATTTCAACTGACTTTGGCGCTGCACTGATCTGAGCAACCGTTATGCAGGCCATCTATCGATTGGGTTTGAGCATTCCCGTTACAAGTCTATGGAGACCCTCAGATTGGCGCCGTTGAACCCTATTACCAAATCTGAAATCTCATTGACAAGGAAATCTGCTTCCTGGAGGGCATCTGGGCTATTGGTGGTCTGAACTGCGATTACGCGAGCGCCAGCAGATTTAGCAGATTGTATGCCTGCGGGTGCATCCTCAACTACGATACAGTGCTCAATAGATTGATTCAATCCCCATGCAGCTCTTAAATACGGATAGGGGGCCGGTTTACCCACGCCAATATCTTCGCTGCTAACGAATACTTTCGGCGTGGGTAAGCCCAAATAATGGAGTGTCTTGAGCGCGAACGCACGTGGTGCACTTGTGACAATGGCCCATCGGTCTGGCGGGAGTTCCGTGAGCATCGTAGGAACACCGGGAAACGATTGCACACGCTCCAGATGGTTGTCGGCTATGACAGAGTTCCGGTAGGCCTCTGCTTCTGCGATCGGATCTAGATGCGGCGCGACAACTCGAATTGTATCAGTTACGGGGCGGCCGTGGTGAACCTCCAAAATGTGCTGATAAGATACGCCCCGTTCTTGGGCCCAGATCAGCCAGTGAGTTTCATAGACGGGGTTTGAATCTACGAGGACCCCATCAAGATCAAAGAGTAAAGCGCTACAGTTAAGCAAAGGCACAGTGTTTGTAGGAGTAGTTACTTTGTAGGTTTAGCCTGCCCTGCGCGACAATAAATGACAGACAATGGGTTTATTGCGCATGTCGGAGCTTCATTCGTACGGTTTATTTCTGGCGAGATGTGACAGGTTGAGCACGATTTCTTGAAGTGGACAATTGGCATCCCTGTTTTGCCGTTTTTGGTGAAGTTAGGCAAAAAAAATACTCACTCGTGAATAGCCGCAGTTGCAGTACACACCTCCTCCAAGAAAGTGATGCTTGTAGCGCGGAGCGCTTTTTCAATCTCAGATGACTGCGTGTAGAAGCCATCCTCCTTTGCAGACTTCTCGGTATGAGGGTTTTTATGGCGCTTGTGCCACTGAAACAACTTAAGAAAGCAACTCTGACTCTATTGTTATTCCCATCTGTGAAGCAATTTTGATTGCAAGCTGCTTAAAATCTTCTTTGGCATCTTGTACAGCATTTGCGTGGGCACCGATTGCTCCATCTGCTGAAGTCAGGTTGAAAATGGGTTTGCGATGCTCTTGGGCCATGGGAATCAGGCTGCGGTAATGTTTTACCGTCGCTAGACAGTGATCTTCCTCCAATTGTCCATTAATATTCGGATCCTTATTTAACACAGATTCGCAATAGATTGTCGGTATGCGCTTGACCCATTTATCATAGGCTTTTACGGGTCGGTCTAATCGTACACTATGTTGTTGACACAAATACCCAATCGGCTGCATCTCTCCTCGGGGTAATTGAAAGTTCTCCCTTGAAGACGCTTCTTGGCTCTCTTCCCAGTTATCTAATCTCTTCTGCCATAGATTTTTCCATTCTCTTAGTGTTGGACCAAGATTCTTCAGTCCCTGCAGGGAAAAAAGGTCCGCCCCCATAGGAATTACTACATAGTCCGTCGCCACAAGTGCCGACCGGTTGATTGCACCAAGATTTGGCCCAATATCAATCAGAATAATTTCGACCTGCACTTTGTCGGCGGCCATCTGCATTACCTGCCAGAACGAACTCAGTATGCGCATAGGGCGATACAGATTACGGTCTCCCATGCTTTCAGACCACTCTTTCGACAAAACACTTTCATAGTCCGATAATCTAATATCGCCGGGAAGAAGGTGAAGGTCGGTTGTTATATTCTTGAGAACAGGTTCTGCAATATCCCCAACACCGGCTAATGGGTTAACGCAATTGTAAATTGTGGAACCTTCATTCTGCTGACTCCAGACCGCCTCGATCTCATCTTCATTTAAAAATGCTGCCGTCAGGTTGGACTGCGGGTCTAGATCGAAAATTACCACTCGTTTCCCTAAGCTGGCGAACATCCAGGCTAAGTGATAAATCATTGAGGTTTTCCCCACACCGCCTTTATTGTTAAAAAATGTCAGAACAGATGCTTTCACGTTTTTCCTCTCAGTATACAGACAACTGAACTTTGATTGACTGCAAATTCGGGCTCAGGGTTGCCATTTTTTTTCATCGCCATTTTGGTTGTAGCTATGCCACGACCGAATGCTTGAACAAATCCAAAAGTTTTTAACACATCACATATATTCGGATTACGATAATCGGTAATGCCTGGACTACCAAAGTTCTCCGGTGTTACATTGCCGTAAGGACCACCCGGACTGTTTATTTCAATCCGGTCGTTAAACCAGTAAACACGCACCGGTGCATGGGTATTCTCGTATGTCCTGTGTAGCACGGCATTGTAGAGAATTTGCTGAAGAGCCACATGCGGAAACGGTGACTCTTCTATGTGTACTGGTGCCGAGGCAATATCTACTGCAGTGCGATTATGAGCTTTCAGCTTCTCTTCAGTACGGCGCAGCATTTCAACCAGAGCACCACGTATATCCTCTTCGTCTATCACTGGATCGTATAACTCAATGCCGTCAATACGCAGGAACTGTATGTAAGCTCCTGGAAGGAAATCCTGCGGGGTTTTACCGATGGACAGCAGGCCGAGTAGGGTAGGCGTGGCGTCTGTGGGTGATGCGGTAAATTTACATGATGTGAGTTGTTCTTCATATGTCCTGCTATTGTTTTCCAATACATCCTTAGCAAATGCGGCTGGGAGGTATTCGTTTTCAAAGATGGTTTTTGAAAGATCTGAGACAGTGCTGGTTGGAATAATGCTGATATCGAAAGGCAAGTTTCTTGTTCGTCTCTTTTCATTGAGAATTCGTTCCTCCTGACCATTCGCCATAGAGCGTCGTGGTCCTGTACGAATCCATATCCGCCCCCCATACTTAACCGGTGGCATATCTGAGGGCATGACCGTCACTACTGCCATATCGGCACCATTAAGGAACCGTTTCTCTACCGAAAGAGCGGGCAGTGGGAGAATGTTAGCATCGGTTTTCATATCAGCCAAGCTCCGCAAAAGCTCGTCACTGATGAATTCCCCCGATGGAGAACCATTGTCCTCTGCACCGACAAACAATACGCCTGGTTGGTTATGATTTGGTAAATCATTGGCGAAGGCGCATACGGCTTGCCGAGCTTTTTTGGGCGTGTCTCCGCTGAATGAGCGCTTCCTTTCAACCCGGTCGGATTCCGTGTCGTTTAAAAGATCTTCCAGTTCGGAATCGGTATAATTTTTCATTTAAGTTAACTACCCAGCAGCAGACGACTTAGTCAAGTTACTTGTTTTTCATACAAAAGGCGTCTTTGTTTCGAATCTGCTTGAGCTCTCAGTTTTGCCGGCAATAGCATGTCATTCCTGTTTTGACTCTTTGCAGGCATCCCCGTAACCTGTCGTCGCTACCAACCAGATGCATTTGGCCATACCTAATTCCATAACTGATAAAAAGGAGGCCTATGCGAGAATGAGTGGTATTGGAGATACGATCCCAAAAGGGGTACAATATCAACGGGCAGCTAATCTCCGGTCCCTGGATCTGGACTGAAATACTTGGCGAATTTATCCGTTTTTTGAGCAAACTCTTTGTGATCCGCTGAGGGCTCTTTCGTGCGTGTGATATTGGGCCAGACCTTGGAATACTCTGTGTTGATGGTCAACCATTTTGAATCTGGGTCATCCTCAATTTCTGGCTTGATGGCCTCCACCGGGCATTCAGGCTCGCAGGCTGCACAGTCAATGCATTCGTCTGGATGAATGACGAGCATGTTTTCTCCTTCATAAAAGCAGTCAACCGGACACACTTCAACACAGTCCATGTGTTTGCATCGAATGCAGGGATCCGTCACGATAAAGGTCATGGGTATGTGTGAATTGGTTGTATCCTACCGGGATAGTTCGTGTACTTGACTACGGTACTTGGCTACAGACGAAGGGTTGCCTGAAAACTAATATGACAGCAGATGTTGGGGGGTATAGATTCCAAGTGATGCGGTGAACCCGAAGACTGATGCTTGGAATTGGGAATTATTTGTGCGAGTAACCCAAGAAATCTACAAAAAACTGTGAGCTCTCGTACATTATTGAACTGTTATTTCATTGTGTCGCATATTGGCATTCTACAACACAGTGAATTAGCACAATGGCAAAGCAGAAAAACAGAGAGTGGGGCCAGACAGATCACACAGTCAGCGGTTTTCTGGAGAAGTTAATAGAGATGATTCCCAATGATGCTACTGTGGAAGCATGGTTGGCAAAACAACGCTGGGGAAATGAGCCGACTGTCCACTCTGTGGCAGTGATAGTGTACAAGTTGGCACAACCTATCCAACGATGCCACACCGTTGCAGGAACCGTAAGTACAAAAAGTCTTTCAGTATGCGCATAGGAACCGCCATGCAGGATATCAAATTGAGTTATCAGATTTGAGCAATGGCGATTTACATCTTGGAATCAGGAATCAAAGGCGTTTGTAGTGTGAAACTACACCGTGATCTGGATGTCACCCAAAATGGGCGCGGTATCTGGCGCACTGAATCCGCGAAGCGTGGGACACGAAACAACAGACGTGATGCGACGGCAATTTGACGTACGTCACACTGAGGCAATAAATTGTTAATTAAATGCCTGGAGGGGCAATGGTGATAATATGAAATATAAAATTAAACCAGAAGCCGACCTGAGTTGTGCTAATCTTCAGGAGGCGAACCTTGAGGGAGTCAATCTTAAGGGAGCAGACCTTTATGATGCTAATCTTCAGGAAGCGAACCTTGAGGGAGCAAATCTTCAGGGTGCCAGCCTTTATGATGCAAACCTTCAGGAAGCAAACCTTGGGAGAGCAAATCTTAAAGGAGCAGATCTTTCAAGTGCTAATCTTCAGGAAGCGAACCTCAGGGGAGCAAGTCTCAAGGGAGCCGACCTCTCTCGTGCCAACCTTCAGGAAGCGAACCTTGAGGAAGCAAATCTCAAAGGAGCCGACCTTGAAAATGCTAACCTACGGGAAACAAATCTTGAGGGCGCTAATCTTAAAGGAGCAAAACTTGGGTGGGCCAAGCTTATAGGAGCTAGTCTCAAGGGAGCGAACCTTGAGGGAGCTGACCTGGAGCAAGCTGTCCTTCAGCAAACCAGTTTTGAGGATGCCAATCTTTACGGAGCCGAACTTCAGTATGCCAGTATTCAGGATGCCGACTTCACTGGAGCCAATTTGAGATACGCGGTCCTTGATGGTACCAATCTCGAAGGCACCAATCTCAACGAAGTTACTCTAAAAAAAAAACCTTGACAAGAAGGCCGCAAGGGCAGCTGGATTAAATGAAAACGTTTCACCAGACTTGCAGCCTCGCGCACATGCATCGCATGCCCTTGATCAGAAGCCTCCCGCTCATTTGGTCCAAGAGTCTATAGGTCATAAATCTCTTCAATCTGCCAGTAGATATACTCATAAGCGCCCTGAAGATATCGATCGTGAAGGTAGACGATTAATTGATAATTGGAACTATCGACCGGATTATGAACAGCGGTCCGCTGTAAATCCAGATGATATATGGGTTCCCCAAGGGAAGACAATTACCGTTGCAGGCCGAAAGATTGGAGGGATGGTATACCTTGGCTCCAGGGGTGATCAAGATTGGGAGACGTATGGGGATGCCGTCATTGATAAAAGTCTACCAGTCGCGAGGGATGAGTCGGATATTGATGGCAACACCATGTCCTATTGGCCAAGCTACAGTACCATTGATCCGGCGGCTAGGGCAGCATACCTTGATTGGCTCGCCGGGGATCGATCAGATAGTCATTATGGTATGGGTTACATCTTTCTCTATTTCTACGGACTCGAACGTCGTTTTTTTCTGGATTCTCCCTCGGACGCGGAAAAGAAAACTCTAATTGCCGAGGTTGAAAGGCTACTCGGGGTATATGGTAGTCGTTCGTACTCGGTTCGGGATTATATGTCAGTTTTTCTTTCTGTTGCATCTGCTACGATGGACCCGAATCAACTAATTGAGCCACGGTTCAATGTGAATGAGTACCGGAATTCACTTGAAATACGTATTGCGATTGGCCGAATGCTCAGAGATGGTCAGCCACTCAGCCATGACTGGTCACTATGCTGGTATGGTACACATCCACATACAAGATTTCGAACAGCGGCTAAACGAGCGTTTCCCGAATTTAGGGAGCTATTCCGGCAAATGTTCGAAAAGACCTTTCCAGCGGGGTTCAAACTGCCTCCCTCGCCGAATTCCCTATCCCTAACATATGAGGCAGCGGCAGGGACATTCTCCGTAGATCTGACGCATTTTTTTGAGGACGTCCCTGATATTTCAGGCATGTTTGGTCCACTGGAGGATGTGGAGGAAATCGTAGAACAAGCTACTGATTCTCTTGACAAGTACAGTCGATTTCTCGGGCGAGATATAGAAGGTCGTAACACCATTGAAGCACATGCATTGCTACCGGCAAGTTTGAGGCCCCTCTTTCCCAATTCAGCAACGGAGGAGTTTCGGGGTTGGGCAGAAAATGTGATGAAGTCAAACAATCTCGTAAAGATTGAAAAGATTATAGAAAAATTGACAGGGAATTTACCCGAGAAGATTTACAAACAACATCTGATCAAGGCTGCTGATTTATTGGCATGTCTTTCCATCGGAATGGAGCCTGATCCGCGTTTCTCATTGCGAGGTCCCAAAATAGGAGAGCCTGTAGTTCTTTTCGAGTTACCTGAGCATGCTCCGGCCATAAACGAGATCAGTGAGGAATATCGGAATGTACTTCTATGCATCATGATCGGCGGTTTTATCGCTCACGCTGACGATAGCATAGCGGAGATGGAGAAATCAGTCCTGGAAGCAATCGTCAATACCACCTCCGTATCGGATATTGAGCAAATTCGCCTTCTTGCTAATTTGAGATGGGTTCTTGCCGTACCTCCTAATTTGAAATGGCTGAAAAGCTGTCTGAAAAATACTTCCGAGGATCTCCGTCATGATATGGGTAGAATCGCGCTCAGTATAGCAGCAATAGATGGTGTCGTTCAACCCAAAGAAATCAGGGCAATTGAGGGACTCTATAAAGTCATTGGTTTAGAATCCGAAAGTATATACGCAGATCTTCATACGCTTGTAGACTCGGATGAGCCTAAGACAATTCTACTTCCTCGTGAAAAAGAGAAGGAATTTGCAATTCCGCAACCGAAAAAAGACCAAACTATCGTCCTGGATATAGACCGGATTAACGCACTAATTTCTGATACAGCCCAAGTATCTGCCCTGTTGAGTGACATCTTTAATGAACAAGATCTGGTTGAAGAGTTATCTCAGGATACTTCGAGTTCAGACAATATCTTTGAGGGTTTGGATAGCGACCACTTAGCTTTGCTCCATGAGCTTTTACGACAAGAATCTTGGAATACGTCAGAATATACTGCCTTGGTTTCACAGCATAAACTGATGCCAGAGGGTGCTATAGAAACTTTGAATGAATGGTCCTTTGACCATTTTGAAGATATCCTAATCGATGAAGATGAATGCTATGAATTGAATACCGAGATCGTGATCCAATTACTTGGATAATCCATCATTACCAAGGAGATCACCCATAAGAAACACAGAAAACATGGTTATGAAACCATCAAAAATAAAGCGGCGTGAGCGTGATGCCATAATGAATGCGCTCAGAGCTGGTGTGGTACCCAAAATGGGGTTGAGGCACATTCAGGTTGGGCGGAAACGTGAAATTGAAGAACTGGTGCGTGACCTTGAGCTTAACTGCGAGGGTGGAGCCTCAATCCGGTTCATCATTGGTGAATACGGATCGGGGAAGACCTTCTTTCTTAATCTGATTCGCCTGGTTGCCCTCGAGAAGGGAATCGTTGTATTATCGGCCGACTTATCTCCCGTTCGGCGCTTGCAGGCCACCGGGGGGCAGGCCCGCTCACTATACGCTGAAATGTCAAGGAACACCGCCACCCGCACCAAGCCTAATGGTGGTGCAATGAGTTCGGTCGTTCAACGCTTTGCAACTCAGGTCGTCAGTAAGGCAAAAGCGAACGGTGAGCCCCCTGAATATGTGATCAGGGAACAACTCGCACACCTACAGGAACTGACAGGTGGTTATGATTTTGCAGAGGTAATCGCTCGATATTGGGAGGGTTTTGAAACTGGGAATGAGCGGCTATGCTCAAATGCTCTTCGCTGGCTCAGGGCTGAATATTCTACCAGAATCGAAGCGCGCAAAGCGCTGGGAGTGAGAACAATTATCGATGATGCTAATGTGTATGATCAGTTGAAGTTGTTCTCTCTATTCGTACGAGAAGCTGGCTATAAGGGGTTGTTAATATCTCTTGACGAGATGGTGAACATCCATAAGTTGACATCCTCTCAGGCTAGAAAGGGAAACTATGAGCAGATTTTACGAATCCTCAATGATGTACTTCAGGGGAATACCAGTCATATTAGCTTCATCATGGCGGGTACACCTGAATTTCTTATGGATACACGTCGGGGGCTATACAGCTATGATGCATTACAAACAAGGCTAGTAGAGAACCCATTCGCCCGTGACGGACTCATAGACACATCTGGTCCTGTGATTCGTCTGTCGAATCTAACCCAGGAAGATGTCTTCGTGCTTCTGTGCAATATTCGTCGTGTAGTTCAGGGGGATCCCCCTTCGCTACCAGACTCGGCACTTGAATCCTTTATGACTCATTGCTCTAAGCGAATCGGAGATGCTTATTTCCGCACGCCGCGTGATACGATCAAAGCCTTTGTGGATCTCCTTGCGGTGTTGGAACAGAATCCCAGAGCAGATTGGCAAGCACTGATTGGGGAGGTAGATCTGTCTGAAGATGGAGGCATGAGTTCTTCAAATGATGAACAAGACAATGAACTTGCCGACTTCAAGCTCTGAAACATCAAGGGGATTCAGCCGGCTTGCCGAACCCATTCAGCGATGGATATGGCGCAAGGAATGGGAGACGCTTCATGAAATCCAAGAACGTGCGATTCAAGCAATATTGGATGGAGACAACGATGTAATTATTGCCGCTGCTACCGCAAGGGGGAAGACTGAGGCGGCCTTTCTACCATTAATTTCCTCGGTTTTGGAAAACCCGGGCGGTGCTGGTTTTGAGTTGGTATATATTAGTCCTCTCAAGGCACTGATCAATGACCAGTTCGGACGGTTGCAAGGAATGTGCGAAAGGATCGGGTTGCCCGTTTATCCCTGGCATGGAGACATAAATCAGAATATTAAAAAGCGTGCTCGCGAGCATCCAAGTGGTATTCTTCTGATTACGCCAGAATCACTCGAAGCATTCTTTGTACTTCGGGGGCTAGAAGTACCCGGAATGTTCAAGGCAGTTCGTGCAGTTGTAGTGGATGAGTTGCATGCATTTCTGGACACTGAGCGTGGAATTCATGTTCGCTCTCTTTTGGCAAGAATGGAACAGTCGGTCGGTCACAGGATCAGGAGAGTCGGGTTATCTGCTACGTTGAGCGATATGGATTTGGTCTGCAAATATCTACGCCCAGAAGATCCAGACAGCGTTGAAGTTTTGGAGGACGTCTCTTCCAGCTTTTGGCTCAAAGCACAAATTCGAGGTTATCTGAAGCAGAGAAATAAATTGAAAAATAACGACCCCACTGAGGAGGCTACGAATCGTGCGGTGGTAAAACATCTCTGCAAGACATTGCGCGGTAAACGAAACCTGATTTTTGCAGGACGGCGCGCAACCGTCGAATATTATGCGGATGCTTTACGTGAGCACACAGAGAAGCACCGGTGGCCACCTGAATTTTTCCCGCACCACGGCAGTCTTTCCCGCAATCACAGGATAGATCTGGAAGAACGTCTCAGAACTCACCCAGCTACTACCGTCGTTTGTACTTCAACTTTGGAACTGGGAATTGACATTGGCGAGATTGAATGTGTTGCCCAGATTGATTCACCTCCTTCTGTTTCCTCCCTTCGTCAGCGGATAGGTCGATCCGGACGAAGGGCAGATGTACCAGCAATATTGCGCATGTATCAGATTGAGGTAGACCCCGATAGCCAATCTCATCGACTTGATCGGTTATTTCTGAGATTAATTCGGTCGATTGCAACAGTAGAATTATTGCGTCAACGCTGGTGTGAACCGCCCATGCCACAAGCTCTCCATCTTTCTACACTCACCCATCAAGTCCTCTCCGTGATTGCAGAGCATGGAGGTAGGAGCGCACGCCATATTTATGAAACCCTTTGCGAGCGGGGTCCATTCCGCAGTGTCTCGCGCGCTATGTTCGCTCAACTATTGAGGCAAATCGGGTCCACAGATGTGGCATTACTTGAGCAGGCGCCCGATGGCATCCTACTACTCGGTAAGGTAGGAGAGCGAATCGTTGAACACTACAGTTTTTATGCCGTGTTCCAAACCCCCCAGGAATATCGGATCATTACTGAACATGAGACCCTAGGAACGTTACCAGTTTCTACGATTCTGAAACCGCGTCAGACCATCATTTTTTCTGGCCGGCGGTGGGTCATTGTTGAGATTCACGAAGAAGAACAAGTCATTCGAGTTACTTCCGACAGAACTGGAAACCCACCACCTTTTGAAGGGGATCAATGGGGAAATATTCATGATCGCGTGATTGCCGAAATGCGGAAGGTATTGACTAGTGAGCAGGTTCCGGAATACCTTGATCAAACAGCGACTAGGCTTCTAAACAATGCGCGAAATGAATTTCGTGTCTACAGATATGATCAATCATCCATTCACAGAGTGAGTGAACGTAATTCACTGATTGCAACATGGGTCGGCTCAATCAAATCAAGGACACTCGAATTGGTACTTTCTAGTAAGGGCTTTAGAGTAACCCGCTGGGAAGGAGGGTTTCTTGACGTAAGCTGGGACCAAGGAAAACTACCATTAATGGATGCCCTGAATGAGATTGACCATTCCGGCTGTCTATCTCCGGGTTCACTAATTTCGGAAGACTCCAATCTTTCCTTTGAGAAATTTCACAAATATCTCAGTAAAGACTTACTGATAGAAGATGCAGCCAGCAGCAAGCTTGATTTTGAGTCTCTTCCCGGATTAGCCCGCAAATTACTTGAAGGAAGCAGAGAATAATAAACCTGACACATAAGGTGGCTGGCTGGTTTAGAATAGAACTCTGTAGAAGATGATATCAAACAGAAATTGCGGGCGATCTATGATGTAATCACCAATTGACTCGTTTACAACTGCTACTCAGATAAACCTTCGTGGTCTATTTTGACAATTTTGTATTTGAAATAAGAATCTTTATTGATTCTTTGTAAATAGGGGCTCAAATTATTTGGTCACACAAATACATAATTCTTTTGGAATTCATCACTACAACTGCAGACCCCCAGAATACCGAATGATCCAATTCCAATTGATGATAAGTGCATTGGCCATGTGTACGTCGTAACTCACCGCGACCCATCTTCAGCGTTCTCCGGATCATAATTTAGTATCGGCCCTAACCAGCGTTCGGCGGTTCGGAGGCTCATCCCTTTCCGCCTAGCATAATCTTTAACTTGGTCACGATCAATTCGACCAACGACAAAATACGCGCTCTCAGGATGCGCCAAATATAGACCAGATACCGAAGCTGCTGGTCTCATCGCATAACTGGAGGTCAGAGACATCCCGATTCGACCCGCTTCGAGTAAGCGGAAAATCGTCCCTTTCTCCGTATGATCTGGCTGACATGGATATCCAGGTGCAGGGCGGATCCCGGTATAGGCTTCTTTGATCAGCGACTCATTATCAAGATTCTCATCCGATGCATATCCCCAAAGCTCCTTACGTACGCGCTCATGCATGTATTCTGCCATTGCCTCCGCAAACCGATCAGCGAGGGATTTGACCATGATTGCTGAATAATCGTCGGCTTCCGCTTCAAACACTTCTGCAATCTCCTCTGCCTGCGGTCCCGAAGTGACCGCAAACGCGCCTACATGATCATCCATCTCTGCAACAAAATCAGACAGTGCAAAATTGCCCCGCTGATTATTTTTGATCACTTGCTGGCGCAGTGTAAAAAATGTATCGCCTGTATCAAGCCGAATATCGTCCTCGTCTCTTGAAGCCCCCCAAAAACCGACTACAGCCTTGGGCTTGAACCATTCTTGGTCAAGAATTCGTTGCATCATTGCCTGGGTATCACGCCATAGATCTCGCGCAGCCTTACCCACCACTTTGTCTTTCAGGATCCTGGGATAGCGTCCAGACAGATTCCAGGTGATGAAGTAAGGCGTCCAGTCGATGTATTTTGCGAGCACTGTGAGATCAAAATTCTCGAACACTTTCGTGCCAGTAAAACTTGGGGCTTCGGGCGTCGGTGCCTTCAGTTTGTGCGCATGCCGTCGGGCCACTTCAATGGGGTGGCGTGGCCTTGGAGGACCACCCGCTCGGCGGTCACGCATTCGCTGATACCTGGCCTTAATGGTGTCAACAAAGAGCGGGCGCTCTTCATCAGAGAGTAATGATGAGACTACCCCAATTGCTCGGCTGGCATCCGTCACATGAATAGCTGGACCACTGCTCCGGACCGGATCAATCTTTACGGCCGTATGGGCCGGTGAGGTCGTGGCTCCCCCGATGAGCAGGGGCTGCTTCATGCCACAGCGTTGCATTTCGCGTGCCACATAGACCATTTCGTCTAGGCTTGGGGTGATCAGACCAGAGAGGCCAATAATGTCAGCCTTCTCTTTTCGGGCCTCTGCAAGAATCGCCTCACACGGAACCATGACTCCCATGTCGACAATCTCGTAGCCATTACACGCAAGCACGACGCCGACGATATTCTTGCCGATATCATGCACGTCTCCCTTCACGGTGGCCATAAGCACTTTTCCATTCGAAACATCAACCGTGCCCAGCTCCTCTTTTTCGGCCTGCATGAACGGATCCAGGTAGGCCACCGCCGCTTTCATGACGCGAGCGGACTTCACTACTTGGGGCAGGAACATCTTACCGGACCCAAATAAATCTCCCACTACACTCATTCCATCCATGAGCGGACCTTCAATGACATGCAGCGGGCGGTCTACGGCTGCTCTGGCCTCCTCGGTATCCTCAACTATAAACTCAGTGATGCCGTTTACAAGCGCGTACTCAAGCCGCTTCTCCACGGAAAATGTGCGCCAAGAGAGGTCCTTTGTTGCTGATTTTCTTTTTTGTCCACGGAACTGTTCCGCGTAGTCAACAAGCGCCTCCGTTGCATTTTCGTTGCGGTTGAGGATCACATCTTCGACTAGATCTCGGAGCTTCGGCTCAATCTCGTCATAGATGTCAAGCTGGCCGGCATTCACAATTCCCATATCCATTCCGGCAGGGATCGCGTGATACAGAAAAACCGAGTGCATCGCCCTGCGTACCGGCTCATTGCCACGGAAACTGAAAGACACATTCGAGAGACCGCCTGAAATATGGCAGCCAGGGCATGTCTCGCGGATGGCTCTTGCCGCTTCGATAAAGTCAACCGCGTAATTATTATGCTCTTGAATTCCCGTAGCAACGGCAAAAATGTTCGGATCGAAAATTATGTCTTCGGCGGGGAAGCCAACCTCTTCGGTGAGTATTTTGAACGCGCGTTGACAAATCTCAATCTTGCGCGGAGCAGTGTCCGCCTGACCAGACTCATCAAATGCCATCACGATGACGGCTGCACCGTAGGAAAAGCATGTGCGTGCTCGTTTTCGGAATTGGTCCTCCCCCTCTTTCAGTGAGATTGAATTGACTACTGCCTTCCCCTGCACGCATTTGAGACCTGCTTCAATTACTTCCCATTTTGAGCTATCGATCATGATGGGCACCCTAGCAATGTCGGGCTCAGCAGCAATCAGGTTGAGGAAGGTTTGCATGGCGTTGACGCCATCTAACATCCCCTCATCCATGTTGACATCAATGATTTGGGCACCATTTTCGACCTGCTGACGTGCAACATCAACAGCGGTAGCATAATCACCACTCACGATCAGTCTCCGAAATCTGGCGGAGCCAGTTACATTGGTGCGCTCACCAACGTTTACAAATGTCTGGGCGGCGGTATTCATCCCTTATCTGGGCTTGTACTTGTCCAGAGACGCTTGAGATGGCAATCATGATGAGGTATCGTATTGGCCATAGATTGCTCCTGATTTAACTTCCAAACTCGAAAGGGTCCAGGCCTGCAAGCCTCAGAGTGTCCTTACTTAGAGCTGGGCTCCGCGGCGGCAATCCTTCTACTGCTTCTGAGATTGCCCGGATATGATCTGGCGTGGCACCACAACAACCTCCCAGAAAATTGACAATTCCATCTTGGGCCCATTTACCGACATAACTTGCCAGTTCCTGCGGGGACTGATCATATTCGCCCATCTCATTCGGCAGTCCAGCATTCGGATAGGCCCCTACCAGCGTATCAGCTACACGTGAAATTGCAGCGATATGTGGACGCATCAAATCTGCGCCAAACGCACAATTGAATCCCACCGCAAACGGTTTGGCGTGGCGTACAGAATACCAAAAAGCTTCCACGGTTTGACCTGACAGGGTGCGTCCAGATCGGTCTGTGATAGTCCCAGAGATCCAAAGTGGGAGCTTTTCAAGTCCTTCTGCTTCCAGGTCAATGATGGCCTTGATTGCTGCCTTGCAGTTTAGTGTGTCGGTAATCGTCTCAATCAAGTACAGGTGCACGCCACCTTGATTCAGAGCTTTGATTTGCTCACGATAGGTCTGATAGACTTGGTCAAATGTTACTTCCCGTGCACCGGGGGCGTTTACGTCTGAGCTCATGGAGAGCATCTTGTTCAGCGGCCCAATGGAACCCGCGGCGAAGCGGGGCTTCTGCGGCTCTTTTTTCGTCCATCGATCTGCCGACACACGGGCAAGTCTGGCACCCTCTAAGTTGATATCAATGACGGATTGGCGATCAAGCTCGTAATCAGCTTGCACGATCGTCGTAGCCGAGAATGTATTCGTCTCTGAGATATCCGCCCCGGCTGCAAAGTAATCGTCATGTAATTCCGCCACGCATTCCGGCTTGGTTAGGCACAGAATATCATGATTGCCTTTCATATCCACCGGATATTTCTCCTTGGAAAACCGTGAATCGCGATAGTCCTCTTCTTCAAGCCCCATTCGTTGGAACATGACTCCCCAGGAACCATCCAGAAGCAAGACCCGCTCCCTGGCGACTGAGTAGAGTTGGTCAATACGTTTTTGGCGATCCATCAGCAAATCAAATCCATATTTTATTGATGTGCCTGTCCACAAAAGTTGTCACACCACCGCCCGCGGTTTCAATCCAAGTAATCGGCAGGTAGATAGCGCCAGACTTGCTCGATTGAGTGTATAGAAGTGAAAGTCGTTCACTCCTTGATCCGACAATTTGTGGCAGAGTTCAGCGGCCACATTCGCCGTGATGAACTCACATGTCGCAGTATCGTCGTCTGTCCCCTCATACACCTCATGAAGCCAATCCGGCAAGGTCACCTGGCAAAGATTTGCAATACGCTTCATGCCCTTGAAGTTGGGTTGCAGCATGATTCCGGGCACAATTGGCATCGTCACGCCCCCCGCTCGTGCACGATCAAGAAATTTGAAATAGACTTCTGGCTCAAAGAAAAATTGGGTAATTGCACGGTCAGCGCCAGCGTCCTGCTTCGCTCTTAAGAATGCAATGTCCTGGTCCCATCCCCGACTGTGGGGATGTTGTTCCGGATAGCAGGAAACACTGATTTCAAATCTCGCTTCAGGTTCAATCTCGCAGTTGCGAATTCCCTCAATTAGCTCAATACTATCTCGAAAACCGCCCGGGTACTGTTCAAATTTTGCATCTATGCCCTCAGGGGGGTCGCCTCGTAGTGCCACAATGTGACGTATCCCGGCTTTCCATAGATCAACTGCAATGTCCAATACCTCTTCCTTCGTTGCGTTTACGCAAGTGAGGTGTGCGGCCGGCAACAGCGGGGTATCCTGTGCAATTTTCGCAACGATACGCTGTGTTCGATCACGCGTAGAGCCGCCAGCCCCGTACGTGACGGATACAAAGCGCGGTGCCATTGGAGTCAGCCTTGCAACCGATTCCCACAGTTTGGCCTCCATACTGTCTGATTTAGGAGGAAAAAATTCAAATGAAACACTAGGGGGTGGTCTCGACTGTTGCTCCGCGACGGAGAGTTTACTCACACTGGGGTCTGCGGGTTGATAGGCTCGCCATGCAGCCTTCCAGATGAGCACACTAATACCTTTTTTAAGCGAGGACGGTGGGTCAAATCTTCTGGGCGGCTGCATAGAAAACCCCGCATTATCCGCCCATTGCATCATGTCATCCTCGGAGATCCCAAGCCGATAATGTCCCTGGGATTCGCGTAAAAACTCAAGCTCATGTGGGGCAAAATCAACGACAATCAGTTGGCCTCCCTGTTTAAGAACGCGAGCGGCTTCTGCGATGACCTTTTCGGGCTGTTCAAGATAATGCAACACTTGATGCACGATCACTAAATCCGCACTATCACTCTCGAAAGGGGTGTCCATTGCGTTTCCTTGCCGCACTCTTGCATTACCGATCCCTGCTCGGTTTAGGTTCGCTCGAGCTACCTTCAGCATATGATGAGAAAGATCAAGTCCTTCGGCCTCTTGCGTGTACGGAGCGAGCAAAATCAGCATCCGCCCCGTACCAGTCCCAAAGTCTATGATCCGCTCAAACTGATGGCACTCAACATGCCCAAGAATTGCACGCTCAATTGCTGCATCAGGATAATGCAATGCCCGCAATTCGTCCCAGTCTTTAGCGATTTCTGAAAAATAGGATGCTGCCGATCGTGCACGATTTGCACGTACACGCTGCAGAAAATTGTAATCGGTCGTGAATGGGTCACTATCTATATCTAGTTTCGAGAAGATCCCCTCCAACAGCCTGTCAGCCCATCCTCTACGCTGAATTCGATAAAATACCCAGGCACCCTCAGGGAGCCGTTCAACCAAACCCGCTTGGGTCAGAGATTTTAGGTGATGTGAGAGCCGGGGTTGACTTTGATTGAGAATGCGTGCCAGTTCTCCAACCGCAAGGTCACCATGGCGTAGCAGTGCGAGTATCCGAAGCCGTGTCGGTTCTCCGGCTGCTTTCAAGCCGCCTATCAGTGACTTCTGGCACACGCTCATGAGAATTAATTATAAACATTAATTTATATAAACATTCATTTAATGAGAAGGTTCAAAATTCAGCCAGATTTTAGCGTGACCTAGTTGCAGAGGGCGAGGGATGCCGGGTCATGTGAGTACATACCCTAACGGATTTTGCAAGATTTATGATGGAAAACCTCCATTGAAAACGATCAAGTAAACTTGAAGAAAACAATGGCAACTTGGGGCGTTGGTTCAACAGGTCCAAGATTGTTCGCCAAAACCATGAGAGCAAACCGCTTGACTTCAGCCTCTTAAAAATGGATTTGCTGGAGGCTCCTTTGCATTGAGTAATGAGAACCCATGAGTAGAATGCCGACGAATCAAAAGACACGTTTTGTGAGCATAATGATCGTGATTACGATGATGACCGGTGTTTCTGAGATCGCAGTAGCACAGAACAGCAGCTTTTACGTAGGCGCTTTTGTCGGAGCTGAGCACATTAGCTTTGAACATGCAAAAACCGTAGACAATACGAATGTGCCGACGAATTATTTGCAGAGGGGAAGCATATACAACACGAGAGCTTCAGCGAGCGGATCGGGTTCTAGTACGGGATTTCTCATAGGCAACCGCCCAAATCTGGACGCAGGCAATACCCTTGACGTAGGCCTGGAGATTGATGGACAACTCCGCGGTGGCACGGCAAGCGGCTCGTTTCCCGGAGACGGGCAATCCGATGGTAGAAACCAGTACGGAGAGGCTGGCCCGATGAATGGAGTGTGAAGAGAAAAAACAGCTATGGTGCCACGTTGGTTTTCCGGTTGCGCCCCTCGTTTGTGGCTTCGCTTCTCGGCCCAGGGGCAGGTATATAGTGTTTGCCCGAAAATTAAATATAGGTCGATATAGTGTGTTTCAGTAGGGGT
>CAZCYQ010000004.1:0-109014 GCA_964503085.1 uncultured Rhodothermaceae bacterium
TTCGAAAAGAAATATATTTTGAAGCCCCGAACAACGGCCTCAAGTCAAAGATGGGCTAGGCAGATGGGATGGCTCGCGGATGAAACCACCGGAGCACCTGACTTGAGTGGCGGCGGTTAACCTTCGATAAGAGTACCGTTATTCTAGTTGCAGAAGGCAGTACGGTAGCGCTTAATCCCATCGCTCGTACGGAGCGGTTGCCGGCTAACGATTTTACGCACAGCTATAAAAAGCCGGTGCGGTTTAGTAACGACTATAGCTTCAACGCGAACGTAACCTGGAGTGTCTTCACAGCGAGCGACTAAGGCTTGGTGGCATGTATTGCAATTCCACGGCTAGTCTTGTTCCTGATCAGTTGCAAACTCCAGACCCAGCGTTTCTCCTTTCATGGTCGCCGGAATTCCCTCAGTCATCCATATGGGAGCAGGCGCATCCATCAGGTAGTGATCGAAAAACTGCTGCATGCGAATGGCAAAATCCTTTCTGTTGGCGTACTTGGAAAGACCATGTCCCTCTCCATTATAGTTCAGCATCCAGACCGGACTGTTCAGGCGACGTAGAGCTACAAAAAACTCGATTCCCTGGTACCACGGCACCGCACCGTCATCGTCATTGTGGAGCATAAGGACGGGGGTTTTCACCTTGTCTGCCTGGAATAGTGGAGAGTTGTCCAGATACCTGAGTGGTGTTTCCCAGAGCGATCCGCCTATTCGGCTCTGCGTACGCTCGTACTGGAACATGCGGCTCATGCCACTCGCCCAGCGTATTCCACCATATGCGCTTGTCATGTTGACTACAGGCGCCCCGGCTTCTGCTGCTGCGAACAGGTCGGACTCAGTGACCATATAGGCGATCTGGTAACCGCCCCAGCTATGTCCCTGCACGCCGACTCGGGCAGGATCTACGAAACCCTGGTTGATGAGCATGGTGACTCCTGGAACGACGGCATTCAGCGCACTTTCTCCGGGATATCCCACTTTGTACGGGATATCAGGCACGAACACGAGGTAGCCTCGGCTGACGTAAAACGAAAAGCTGATAGATGAACTTGCAGTGGAGGGTGCACGATACTGATGTAAACCATCCGACATTTTTTCATAGAAGTACACCATCATAGGATACTGCCGTGATGCATCAAAGCCATCCGGCTTGAAAAGCATTCCTGTAAGCGGAAGGCCATCCAGCGAGGTCCATTGCACGAGCTCTGCGGTACCCCAGGTATAGTCGGATTGCTGGGGATTGAGGTCACTTACACGCTTCATGTCAGACATATCCAGGCCGCTGGTCCAAAGATCTCTATACTCCGTGAAGCTTTCCCGTGTAAAAAGTAGCTGATCCGCATCCTCAGCTTTGTACAAGAACCCAAAGCGCTTGTCCATCATAACCAGTTCTTCGGGAGGGCTATTCGCGTCAAGGCGCGTGCGATAGAAGCCGGACGACTTGGTATCCATATCGAAGCTGGAAAGCATGAGCTCGTCGGCAATCGCATCTTCTTCGAAGTCCAGGCGAACGTACCGGAATCGCAGGTTGAGCTCACGGCCTTTTCCGCCGGTTATGTTGCGTGGTGTGGATGGATCTAGCGGATTAACGGCCCAGATATCGTGGCGATCGTAGAGCAGGAACTCGTTGTCGTCGGAACTCCAGCCCGCGCTGCCATATGCATTGGGCGCGTAAGGCCAGTCGTGTATTTCATTGTGGACGGCCTGGTCAATGGACGCGGTCAGGTTGATCGGTTCACCACCTTCCGTCGACATAGCCATCCAGCTCAGTGCATCCCGATCCCACCATGTGAGATATTCCGCATTCGGGGACAGTGACGGACGTGATTGTGTGGCTTCCAGAACCATTTTTCGTGTTCCGTTCATTACATCAATCACGTATGTATCGTATGCCCTGGGGGAATCCCAGCTGATCTGCTGCTGATAGGGCAGGTTAGACCAGCCGATTGCGATGTTTGCATCGCCATTTGATCCCACGGAAATATCCGGTACATCCTTATGTGCCAACTGGACGATCTTGCCAGTGTCCAAGTGGATGACCGCGCGGTAGGATCGATTTTTCTCACGTTCGGCGTTTACTAACTGCATGGGCTGAAGTAGTGGATCACGCCAGTTCCATACATCCAGTACTACCTTGTCCTCCTCATCTTCCTCGTCTTCTTCATCCTCGGCCGGTGGTCTTGGTGAAGTACCAAAATACAGTCGAAGCCCATTCTCCGAAAATGAGATACTTCCGTCTGGGCTGATCCACCACGCTTCGTGGACCCCTTCACTGGTTGCATTTGCAACTACATTCACACTATCCATACCGGGTTTCCAGTAGTAGAGTGTGTATTCGGCGGGCTTCATCTCGTGTCCTTCACGGCTAGACAGAAAAGCGAACTGATCGCCGGTTTCGTCGAATGTGAGACTCTTGTATTCGCCACCGCCAGAGAGCAATGTATCTACTGCGTGGGTCAGGAGGTCTATTCGAACCAGTCCGGTATCAAGTGAATCACTCCCCTCGAAAGTATAGACGAGATGCGCACCATTCGCCGAAAGGGTGTAGGCTTTCACATGAGCAAAGCTGTTCTCTGTATTTGTCGAAAGATCACGCACTTGGAGCGTAGCACCTTTGCCCGTTGAGTCGGCGTCGGTCTCTTCCAGGAGATACGCAACTACGTTTCCCATGTCTGCCGGCAACTTGAATGACTGAACACGCGGTATATGGTGGACCTCGCCAGTTGTCAGATTCAGGATACCCAGGGTATCCTTGGGCATTTCGTCCTCATCAAGGTCGGCTTTCTTGGCAGCTTTTACGGAATCCTCCGAAGGCGAGATCAAGTAGAGTACATGTTGGGAATCGTGTGTGAACCTAGCCACGTCTCCTCTGGGGATTTTGTGCAGTACATCATTCGATAGCCCGCGCACCTCCAGTGTTCCGTCTCCCTTTTCGGGGCTGTATTCATAGGATGCCCATTCGCCGTTGTTCGCGATTGATCGGCTTGCGAGACGGTTCCATATTTCGTATACGTCGTGATCCAGAGATTGCTGTTGAGCACTTGCGGGGAGGCAAAGTGCGCAGAGGATCAGCATGAAAAAGTAGGTACGGAGCATTTGGGATGTGTTGTAGTTGCCTGAAGGTATGGACTCTGGGATATCTAGGTGCTTTCTCCGCCGTTCCAGGTTTGTCCGCGGGGGTAGGATCCCAGAACGCGTAGGTCTGCACTTATTTCGTTAAGATGTTCAAGTGCCCGTTGGAGGAGAGGACTTTCTACATCTCCTTCAACGTCCAGATAGAACAGATAAGCCCCCGGCCTGCCGATGAGCGGACGACTTTCCACTTTGTATAAATCCAAATCCCTTAGAAAAAACACAGCGAGGCTTTTGAAGAGAGCGCCGGGTACGTTTTCCTTGGGAGTAAACACGATGGAGGTCTTGAGTGGTTCGTTCGACGAAGTCAGTCTTGGGGCATCTTCCGGCGCCAAGGCCAGAAATCGTGTGTAGTTAAGTGTATGACTTTGCAGATCCTCTGCCAGGATTTGCAGACCATACTCCGAGGCCGCCCGGGCGGGTGCGATGGCAGCGCTGCTAAGACTGTTCTCAGCCGCAACCAGTTTGGCAGCGCCTGCGGTGTCGTAAGTGGGCACGACGTCACTCGAACCGAGCTTTTCCCTTAGGAACACCTGGCATTGTCCCAGCGCTTGTGGATGGGAGAGGACACGCTTGATTCCGTCCAAATGGGCACCAGGTTTCGCCATCAGATAATGGCGAATGCGGAGTTTCGCTTCGCCCGTAATCTTGACGCGGTAGTTGCGCAAATGGTCGTAGTTGATATGTACGCTACCAAAGAGGGAATTCTCGATAGGGATGATGCCTCGCGCAACGGTTCGGTTTTCGACGGCTATGAATACATCCTCCATTGAAGGTAAGGGCACGACATCACAGCCGGGATACAGATATCCTGCTGCCTCTTCACTGAATGCACCAATCTCTCCCTGGAAAGCGATCTTCATGATTACATGCGCTCAGGTGCACTTATACCGAGAATAGCAAGTCCATTTCGGAGTGTGATACCCGTTGCCTGTGCCAAGGCCATTCGTGCCAGGGCAACTTCTCTCTCTTCTCCAATGATACGACAAGAGTGGTAAAACCTTGTGAATGCTTCTGCAACCCCGCGCAGGTATGTAGCAAGTCGATGGGGTTCACGTGCGTGTGCACAACTCACAACAGTATGCGGGAATTGAATAATCTCTTTGATGAGCGCGATCTCGGCCTCATGGTCAAGGAGTGAGAGGCGTGTCAGAGCCGGATCCGACACAAGAGAGATCTCCGCAGCTTTCTGAAGTATGGAGCAGATGCGTGCATGGGCATACTGGAGATAGAATACCGGGTTCTTGTCACTGGCTTCGCGTGCGAGATTCAGATCAAACTCCAAGTGCTTTTGAGCAGATCGCATAGCAAAGAAATATCGCGTAACGTCTGGAGTGACTTCGTCCATCAGCTCATCCAGCGTTACAAAGTTGGCTTTGCGCGTACTCATCTTCACCTCTTCGCCGGCGCGCATCAGTGTAACAAACTGGTAAATAATTACCTCAACCCGATCAGAATCAAGGCCGAGTACATTCAGGCCACGCAGGATATCGGGATAAGTAGCAATATGGTCGGCACCGAAGATATCAATCACGACATCGTAATTGCGTTTCATTTTGTCGACGTGATACGCGATGTCAGGCAGTCGATAGGTTGGTTCACCTGTATGCTTGACTAGCACAGTGTCCGATTCTTTGCCGAGTTCGGATGTTTTGAACCAGGTAGCACCATCCCGCTCGTAAATCATTCTGCGCGCGCGCAGGGCATCAAGCGTTGCAGTTACGGCTCCGGTATCGTACAGGCTTTTTTCGTTGAAGTAGTTGTCCATGGATACTCCGAGCCGTTCGAGTGTTGCGCGGATATCGGAAAGGATTGTTTGTTTGGCTGCACGTTCAAAGCAATCATCATCCTTGGCGTCCAGCAGATCGGGGCCGTGAACCCGTGCCAGCTCCCGTGCGATCTCAACGATATATGTGCCTAGATACCCATCTTCGGGAAAGGAAGCGGGGACGGTTAACTTGCCCTCGGCGAGTTGTTTTGTTCTATAATCATGCCGGTGTTGGACTACACGTGCTGAGGTAGCAAATGGTTGATCTTTTTCTGCAACCACTTCCTCGTAGCGGCTTCGTACAGAGGCACCCAGGACACGCATTTGGCGTCCGGCGTCATTGAAGTAGTATTCGCGCGTAACCGCGTAGCCAACCCACTCCAGGAGCCTCGCAATCGTGTCTCCCAATACGGCATTACGGCCGTGCCCAACGGTCAGCGGGCCCGTAGGGTTGGCACTCACAAATTCAACGAGGGCACGCTTTCCTAGACCAGAGTTTGAGCGTCCGAATTCCGATCCCTGTGCCAAACAAGTCTCCAATTCCCGATAGACGTAGCGGTCGGAGCACCGAAAATTGATGAAACCGGCTCCAGCAATCGTGACAGAGTCCACATAAAACGGGTCATGCTCATTCGCCATGAACGCGGTCACAATCTCCTCAGCGATCGCCCGAGGCGGTCGACGCAAATGCCTAGCCAGTTGCATTGCGCAGTTGGTGGCAAAATCGCCGTGATCCGGGTTCGCGGGGACAGACAATTCCGGTAGAAAACCGGTTGGTACATTCTTCATGGTCCGAAGCACGCGACCAAGCGCTCTTCTCAAATACTCTTTCATGTCTCAGGCTCTCAGGTCCACCGCCATTTGAAAGGCGAGAGGTCTACAGGCGGCGTGTTATCCAGCGCCAACGCAGCCAACGATTCACCGACAGCACTACTGGCTTTGAACCCATGCCCTGAACAGGCACTGCCTACAACAAAGCGTGTGTCAGTTCCTCCCAGATAATCGATTAGGTAATCCTTGTCCGGCGTATTTGAGTACAAACAAACAGTCGTATTGCGACATGTACCTGCGGCGTCAGGCATTATTCGCTCCAGTACGCTGCGCACCCGCGCTTCATCTTTGGGGTGCAGTATACGACTAACATCGTCCGGATGCTTGGCAAGTGGACCAGCGTGGTGTAGCCCAATTTTCACCCCGTTACCCAGGTCTGGGAAACCATAACTTCTAAGTCCGTTGTTCTCCTCAAGAATAAACACCGGACAAGCGTCGGGAGCGAACTTTTTGGCAGCTGTCGTGAACCAGGATGTGGTGACCCGTTCAATTGCGAGCGGGACCGGTGCAAAGTCACCCATCCAGGCCCCTGCGGTCAGAATCACGCGCGAGGCTCGAAAAGTATCGGGACCGGCTTTTACAGTGACACGGCCGCTCTCGGGGGTACATGACGTGACAGGCGTCCCGAACCTGCAATGAGCGCCGTATGCAGAGGCCTGCTGTAAGTGCGCGCGAACGCAGCGTTCGGGATGAATGTAGCCTGCTTCTAAATCCAACAGAGCCACCTGATCTGGTTGGAGATGGTAGGCAGGGTAACGGTCATTTACTTCGTTCGAAGACAGCAGACGGTGTTTAGTATCACTGGCGGCAGCACTCTTGCACGCAGAACGGATCATTTCACTGTCTGCGTGACCAATATTGAGCGATCCTCCCAGGTGCATAAGTTGCTGTCCTGACGCTTCCTCCAGAATGTGCCAGAGAGTGTACGCCCTGGTCAGTATCGGCAAGTATTTGACGCCCTCGAAATAGGCTTTGCGGATAATACGGCTCTCGCTGTGTGTGGAGCCGCGATCGTGTGGCGGCACAAATCGGTCAATGCCCATCACTGTGGCTCCTGACTGGGCGACATGAAATAGAGCCGCGCTGCCTGCTGCTCCCAGTCCAACGACGATGACATCAAAGTAGCGTGGCGTCATTTATATGTACATCGCGAACTCGCCGCGTCTCATGTAGGCCGCCAATGCAAGACCCATAAGTGTCGTATTGGTGAGTAATGCAGAACCACCGTAGGACAGGAAAGGTAATGGAATACCGATTACTGGCAATAAACCGAGCACCATACCGATATTCACACTGATATGAATCAGGAAGATACCAGCTGTACCAGCAGCGACAATGCTGCCGAAGGGGTGCTCTATCTCTCTCGCAAGTCGGACCAGACGGAGCATAAGTGTTGCGAAGAGCAAAAGGACCAGAATTGAACCGACAAACCCCCATTCTTCTCCGATGACGGAGAATACAAAATCCGTGGATTGCTCAGGAATGTAACGTCCTTGTGTCTGACTGCCCTTCATGTGTCCTTCCCCGAGCCATCCCCCCGAACCAAGCGCAGCTTTCGATTGCACGAGGTGAAAGCCGACGCCCGCTCGATATTCGTCCGCCTCCGGGTTTAAGAAGGACTCAATGCGTGCGACTTGGTGCGGCTGGAATACGGCATTCAGGGCAAAAGATGCGATCCCGAGGGTCAGGACACCTGCGAGTACGCCCAATGTTACCCATGTGCGGCTTCGTGTTGTGAACCAGGCAATGACTCCAACCACAACCGTGAACCCCAAGGCGATCGTCCAATCGAGGATAGTCAGATAGCCAGCTATCGGGAAGATGATCAGCAGTCCGATTACCCTGAGCCGAATACCAGCCCAAAGCCACAGAATCGGAATAAGCCCCACAAAAACAAGCGCTGTTCCGAGGTCGTTTTGGAGTATAATGAGTATTGCGGGCAGGGCGAGCACGCCGACCATGGGTAGTGCTGTTGATCCAGCGCTGCCCTTGCGTGAAGACAAGATGAAAGCTGCCATAAGCAGCGTGCCAACCTTGGCCAGCTCCGAGGACTGAAAACCAAAGGGGCCAAAGTAAACCCACGAACGTGCACCACTTACCTCTCGACCAAAGACCAAAGCGATAACCAAAAGTGCCAAAGATGCCAGATATATCCAGGGGGTCAGGCGAATGAGCAGGCGTACCGGTATGAGCATTATGACTGACAAAGCCCCCGCACAAATAAAGAGCCATGTGATTTGGCGCTGAAAATTGCGCTGGACTGTATTAAGCAAGTATTCCTGTGCATCCCCATGCGTCGCGCTGTAGATGGCAATGAGTCCGCAAGTACACAGAGCGACCCAGACTAATAGAATTGGGAAGTCCAGATTCTTGTACCAGCGCCGCATGGGTTATTGGTTTTCGCTGGAAAGCGGCTGGCTGATGGCTGTCATTGCCCGATCCATCCGGATGTCAGTCTGCCACGAGGGAGGGATTTCGCCTTTGATATACTGCTCAGCCATCAAACTGCCAATGGGAGCTGCACATCTGCTGCCGTCGCCCGTGTTCTCGCATTGGACTGCAAGGGCAATCTGTGGATCATCGAAGGGGGCGAACATGATAAAAACTGAGTGATCCCTCAAGTTTCTCGGCGCCTGTGCAGTCCCAGTTTTACCTGCGCTCGGAATGCCGGGGATCTGCGATGCCCGTCCGGTCCCTTCTTCCATGACCAAGCGCATGCCCCGGCGTACGAGATTGACATAGGCGGTATCAATCCCTAGCGGTGTAGGATCGGGCAATCCCGGTGGGTCTATTTTTTCGCCCGTCTGGGTATTGACCAGGTACGAAACCATGCGTGGCGCATGCATGGTTCCTCCATTGGCCAAGGCAGCTGTGTATTGGGCCAACTGGAGTGGGGTAACCCCCATATCGCCCTGTCCGACTCCGAGGTTCATCACATCGCCCTTGCCCCAATAGCTACGTGTATTATTGAAATAAGCGGAGTCAGGGATAAGTCCGGCTGTCTGCTCCCTGAGGTCCGTGGGGGTTTCAACACCAAAGCCAAAACGGTTCGCGTATCGCTTGAAGACGGATAGATCCATCCGCGCAGCCAATTCAAAGAAGAACGTATTACATGAGTTTTTGATGGCCTCCAAAACCGTTTGATGGCCGTAAGATCCCAAGCATCTAAAAAAACGTCCTTGCCCGATAGGGTGGTATCCGGGACAGTAGATGGTGGCCTCCTCCCCTCTCTCTCCAAGGAGTCCCTCAGACAGTGCAAGCAGTGCCATGAAAGGTTTCCAGGTGGATCCGGGCGGCATCAGATTCATGGATGCACGGTTGTACAGCGGCGTGTCTGGGTGGACGCTCAGATCTTGCCACGCCTGAGGACTAAGGTCTCCGCTAAAGAGCTCGAGAGGGTAATCGGGCTTACTCACGAGTGCAATAATCCCTCCGGTTTTCGGGTCCAGTGCTATTGCGGCCCCGCGCTTGTTGACAAAAAGAGACTCGGCGAGCGCCTGCACACGATGATCCAGGGCCAGGTGAATATCATAGACATGTCTCGGCGGCTGATCACTTTGTCCCTGGGCATACTTCATTACTTCCAGACCGTGAACATTGACCCAGCGTCGTGCTACTCCAGGCACGCCGCGAAGCCACGGCTCGTAGCCTCGTTCAATGCCAGTACGTCCGAGAATATCTCCTTGGCGATAGAGGGCGGTGTCCACAGAGACAGATGATCCAGAACTGAGTTCGGCCCTCGTTATTTCTCCAGTATATCCCAGAATATGCGAAGCACGTGCATTTGTGGAATAGTGGCGTTGCTGCCCGGTTTCCCACCCTACGCCCTTAAGACGGTAGGCATCCTCCAGTATGCGGGCATACCGCTCGAACGAAACGTTCGAAAATGAAGGACTCGGCCGGTATGGATTCCAGGCCTGCGCCTCGTCCAGTTGTCGGGTAACCACTGAATCTTCCACCCCGAGATGATCGGCCAGCAGGGGGATTTGTGCGCGATCAAAGTTACGCGGGGTTAGCGTAATTGTGTAGGTCGGGTGATTATCGACCATCAGCGTGCCGTCGCGGTCATAGATAGAGCCACGCGCGGGAATTATGCGCATATCGCGTAGTGCGTTACCGCGCGCAATGCTTGACAGGTCCTGCTGTTCGGCGATCTGCAGTCTGAATAGTTGGAGGCTCAAGATCACCAGAGCGCCACCAATCGCGAAGGTGAAGAGCCAATAGCGTTGGTCAGTCAATGGAATGGTATGGTAATTGCGAACGTTTAAATTACAGCATCGTTGTTCGAATGGAACCGGTTGCCAGTCTAAGACTATTACCCGTTGGGAACATTCAAACTGTTACCGAGATGGGTCGTACTAAAATAGATCAAAAAATACAGACCAATAGGGGTACTCCATGAGGAAGTTTTTGTTGTTGGCCATGTTGTATATTCTGCCGATTCTTCTGACCTCGGGGCCCGTGTTGGCACAACAGTTCGGACGCAATAAAGTGCAGTACGACCAATTCCAATTCCGAAGCTTTCAGACACCACACTTCCAGTTTTACTACTATCCAGAGGAAAAGGCTGCGGTTGAAGACGCGGCCCGAATGGGGGAGCGGTGGTATCGTCGTCATTCGCGAACCTTCCTGCGCGATTTCCATGAGCGCAAGCCAATCATTTTTTATGCCAATGACGCCGATTTCCAGCAGACCAATGTTATTGGCGGGGGCATAGGGCAGGGTACCGGAGGGGTTACCGAAAGTCTTAAGGAGCGTGTTGTTATGCCGCTTACGGGAATCTACAAGGAGACCGATCACGTGTTGGGTCATGAGCTCGTGCACAGTTTCCAATACGATATTGCACTTTCACGAGGGGACAGCTCCCGCTTTGCACTTCAACTGCTGCCCTTGTGGCTTGTGGAGGGGATGGCAGAGTATCTATCTGTTGGCCGGGATGATGCACACACGGCCATGTGGATGCGTGATGCGGCGCTGAGAGATGACCTGCCGACTATCGAGCAGTTGACCCGGAGTAACAAATATTTTCCTTATCGCTACGGACAGGCGTACCTAGCCTATATCGGTGGAAAGTACGGGGACGCAGCGGTTACCAATCTTTTCAAGTTGGGAGGGCGTACAGGTGTTGATTCGGCTTTTGTGTATACGATCGGGATCACTGCTGATTCTCTTTCCGTGGAGTGGGCCCAGGCCATCCGGGACGCCTACATGCCCATTATGGATTCGCGTACGCATCCAGACAGTGCAGGAACAGCCATCCTGTCGGAGGAGGTCAGCGGAGGAGCTCTGAACCTTTCGCCCACCGTGAGTCCAGACGGTCAGTATATAGCTTACCTGAGTGAGAAGGATATCTTTAACATTAATCTGTTCATTGCGGATGCGGAGACCGGGGAAACCATCCGCAAACTGAGTGCGACCAACACCAATCCGCATTTTGACAATATTCGTTTCATCAACTCGGCGGGCTCCTGGTCCCCTGATGGCAAGCGTTTTGCGTTCGTGACCTTTTCGCAGGGGGACAACGAACTTTCAATATGGAATTTGGACTCCGGTAGCCTCGAGAACCGGATCAGTGTTGAGGGCGTGAGTGCGTTCAGCAATCCCGCATGGTCCCCGGATGGGGGTTCTATTGCATTTTCCGGGATTGATGGAGGGATCAGTGATCTGTACATTTATGACCTCCAGGAGGGCCGGGTACGCCAGATCACCAGTGATCGATTTGCTGACCTGCAGCCTGCATGGTCCCCGGATGGTCAGATGCTGGCGGTCGTAACGGATCGTGGCCCAGAAGGGACAAATTTTGAAACGCTGGAATATGCCGAGACGCGCATTTCGCTTATTGATCTCAGCAGTGGCACGCACAGTACACTGCGTCCCTTTGCGAATGGGAAGCATATCAATCCGCAGTTTTCACCGGATGGGCAAAGTTTGTATTTCATCAGTGATCAGGACGGTTTCTCGGATATCTACCGGTATGATTTCCGTGAAGAAAGGCCCTACCGTGTGACAAGCCTCAAAACGGGGGTTAGTGGTATTACTGCACTGTCTCCCACCATGAGCGTTGCTTCGCAGAATGGAAGGGTCGTATTTTCGGTCTTTTATGACGGTGGCTACGATGTATTCGGACTTGATGCTGATGAGGCCGTGGGCATCGTGGTTGAAAACAATACCTTGACCCGTGCCAATATTCTGCCCCCGCAGAGTGCAGAGGACGAGGGACTGGTAGCTGATTACCTGGATGATCCTCTGACTGGACTTCCAGAACCTGGAACTTCGGTTGAAGAGATATACAGTTCGCGACTGCAGCTGGATTATGTAGCACCTCCGACAATTGGAGTATCGGTTGGAGGATACTATGGTGGAGGTGCAGCCGGGGGAGTTGGATTCTACTTCAGTGATATGCTGGGCAATCAGAATCTCGCGATTGTTGCACAGGCCAATGGCACATTCAAGGATGTCGGGGGAATGGTGCAGTACATGAACCGTGGGCGGCGATTTAACTATGGTGGGTTGGCGGCACACATCCCGTATCTGTACGGTTATCCGCAGCAGGGTTTTAATCAGTTTGGGGAGTACGTAATTCGGGATCTCCGTCAGCGGCTGTACCTGGATCAGATTCGTGGCATTGGCTCATATCCTTTGACCACGACGCGACGGTTTGAAGTGTTTGGAGGTTTTACCCGTTATGGGTTTGACATTCAGGCCTACGACTACACATACACAGCCTTCGGCATCCAGCGGGAACGCAGGAATGCGGACAAGTGCAGCAATCTTAGCGAAGAGGAGCGTCAGTCGGTTTGGGCTTGCGAGCCGGATGGTTTCTATTATGTTGATGTGGGTCTGGCGTACGTGGGAGACTTCAGTAACTTTGCTTTTACCTCGCCTTCACAAGGGGGAAGGTATCGGTTCGAGGTTGCCCCTCGCATTGGTACCGACAATTTTATCAGCGTCCTGGCTGACTATCGTCGTTATTTCTTCCCGCGGCCCTTCACGTTCGCTGTTCGTGGCATGTTTGCGGGCAATTTTGGGGGTGATCAAGAACAGGTCTTCTCGCGTGAGAGCCTCTATTATCCCTACTACCGGGGTTTTGTCCGCGGGTACAATTATAACTCTTTTGATTTTGGTGAAGAGTGTCGAGATATTGCGTGCTCGGTATACACTCGCCTGTTCGGGACTCGTGCGGCATTGGCGAGTGCGGAGATTCGCTTACCCTTGTTAGGTACGGAAGTCCTGGGGTTGATCAATTTCCCGTATTTGCCGCTGGAGCTCGTGGGTTTCGTGGATGCAGGAATGGCCTGGAATGAGGGAGATGATCCATTCGGCATGTTAAAGTTTGAGCGGGACACAATTGAGCGTGTGCCGGTTGTAAGCGCTGGTCCTGCGGCGCGATTTAACTTGCTGGGATACCTTGTCTTCGAAATTTATTATGCCTATCCATTCCAGCGGCCGCAGAAGGGGGGACATTTTGGATTCCAGCTGCTGCCAGGCTGGTGATCCTTGAGACATGAGTGATAATTTTAGGCGTTGGCTACTCGGACTGGATCCTGGTTTGGCGCATCGGCTGGGGTTCGGGGCGGCTTGGCTTGCGGACCGTTGTGTGCCGCGGTATCTCCGCCGCACTTATACACTGGACGACACTGTTCTTCACCAGCGCGTCTGGAATTTGGATTTTCCAAATCCAGTGGGGTTGGCAGCAGGTTGCGACAAGAACGCGCTACTGCTTCCGTTCTGGGCCAAACTAGGTTTTGGGCATACGGAGGTGGGGTCGGTAACCCTACGACGATCACGGGGCAATGCACGTCCAAGATTATTTCGTCTCGAGGAAGATCGTGCAATTATTAACCGACTGGGCTTGCCAAGCAAGGGAGCTCGCCGGGTTGCTCGACGCTTGTCCAGTGCCACTGCAACCGAGATGCCAGTTGGTATCAGTATTGCCAGAGTCCATGGAAAAACATCGCCTATTGAGGACTATCGTCGCTGTGCAGCTCTCTTGATTCCTTACGCTGATTACTTGACCATAAACATTTCGTGCCCCAATACCGCTGATGGCAAGACGTTCGAGACGCCGAAGTATCTGGACGATCTACTTGAGGTGCTTATGGCCGAAGTTGGCGGTCGGGTTCCGGTGTTGATAAAGCTTTCCCCTCTGGATACCCCGAAAGTGATATACGACAGTCAGACAGAGGGAATTCTAGAAACGGCGATCAGCCGCGGAGTGGACGGATTCGTCGTGGCCAATACTGCCAAGGACCGTGCAGGGCTTGTAACAGATAAGCACATTCTGGATACAATTGGTCCGGGGGGACTAAGTGGTGCACCAATTCACCACAGAGCGGTTCAGATGGTCAGGTACATCTATTCATGCGTTGGCCCCAGGTATCCGATTATCGGTGTCGGGGGGATTTTTTCGGCGGAGGATGCCTATCGGATGATTCGCGCAGGTGCGTGTTTACTGCAGTTGTACACGGGATTGGTGTACGAGGGCCCATCAATCGTGTACAATATCAAACATGGCCTGATTGAACTTCTGAAGGCGGATGGATTCACTTCTTTGCAGTCAGCCGTGGGTACTGAACAGGGAGTCAGAGAGATTGCAAGCACGGTGTGAATCGCTGAGACCGTGGGCGGGAGTCCTGGTCGGGGGTTATGCGTATCAATGACAGGTTGTGTCACGGCAGTATTTTTATTACAGTCGAGATAAAGGCTTGTGAAGTGTTTTTTAATTTTCAATGCGCATGTCGACTGAGATCGAAAGCTTGTGGTTTAGTCCGTTCCGGCAGATTGGCGAAATTCAGGTTATACACGTTGACCTGACGCCACATGAGGCTCGCGAACAATATGCGCTTGAATGGCTCGACAAGGAAGAGCTGGCGCGCTGGCAGCGATACCTCCCTGATCGTCCGCGAAGGGAGTTCGCTCTGTGTCGGGCGGTGCTGCGCTATTCGCTTTGTCGGCGGCTTGGTTGTGAGAACAAACAGCTTTCGATAGTTCCTGCTACTCATGGTAAGCCGCATGCTCTGATCAATGGCCAACCAGCCCCAACCAGTTTCAATGTGAGTCACAGCGGATATCACGGCCTGATTGCTTTTGCGCAGGGGCAACAGCGTCTGGGGGTGGATGTAGAGGCACGATCGCGTCGGAGAGATTTTGACGGAATTGCCGAAATGGTTTTTGGCCCGAAAGAACGGGAAGAAATCGCGTCCGCGAGTGGATTGGCAAAGGCACGCCTGTTTTTCAGATTCTGGACGCTGAAGGAGGCACTGGTCAAGGCATTCGGTACAGGGCTGTCCATAGATCTCACTGCATTTGAAATCCCTCATGATATTCGGCATGGGGCCGAAAGAAGCATTTTTCAGTTTCCTGGACAGGACAGGACACTTTGGGAGCTGCGCGACTTGAGCACTAATGGTTATGCTGCTGCAATTGCGACAGAAATCCCCCATGCATGACCGTTAACGAGGTTTCGCGGCGTCAGTGAATGGTATCTCGGGTGTGTACGACCTGATGACACGCTGGGAGATTCATGTTAACGGCGTGGCCTGCGACTGTATCTATAGTCGTCCTCAACTCCGTTGATAGTATCGTTGGACATCCCCCTATGTGCGGTGGCATAGAAGCTCGTGTGAAAGGTCTGCACGGTTATGGTCAAGTCCTTTTGACATGACACTGGATGCCAGTTCAGGACTAAATGGCTCCTGGTTTGATCGGCAATTCATTTCTCATTTTCTGATTTCTGAATGCGACGATTCAAATGAATGGAACTGTCTGACCTCGAGCATTCTATTTCCCATCTCACCTGATGGGAGTATCTCGTAGTCCCCGGTTGAATACACAAGTCCATCTTTGGCCAGGCTAATTCCCACATCAGGGTCAAGCACCGTGCTCACACTAGTCTCAGTGTCCATATTGATAATACTAAGATTGAACTCGGCAGGGTATCCAAATCTGATCATTCGATGATTCTCATCCAGTTCATAGATCCCGCTTGAATACGTGAATTCACGGTAAAGTTGACGTAGGTCAGATATGATGTCGCCCATCCCCTGAGAGGTTAAATCTCGTTCAGGCGGACGATAAGATTTGGGTTGATGTAATACAAGGTCGTTCCCGGGCCAAAGTGGTTCTCCGTCGCTACTTTCGGCATAGCGATAGAACACGCCTTGATCAAAGCAAGCGACCGCCCGACCCGGCCAACCTCTCTTAACCCCCGTTGTCCTTGGAAACCTAGGCTTCTTCAGGTTATAGTCTCGCACGGCACCCGATTCAATGGAATAGGCGTGAAGCTGGGGAAGGGGGCGTACTCGAGGATTCAGAAGATATACTGTATCCTGCCGTTCACAGAATGATGGACGATTAGGGGGTAGCTCCAAGAGTCGCTTCTGGCATGATCCGTTTGCATTAAGGACATAAACTCCTTGCGTGGTAGTCGCGATCATGCTACCGTTCTTCAGGAATCGGGTGCTAAGCAGGCGCCCGGTATCTTCCGGGTTGCACTGCGTGATCTCTAATGTACGGAGATGTCGGCCGGAAGAGGAAAAAACATAGATCGCCCTCGCCTCACTATCCGTAACCAAAAACTGACCCCGATCAGACATATCCAAGAAACTAATGCTACCTATAAGCACCGATGCATCAAGACGAATCGTGTCAATGGGAGTGAAGAGGTCTTCAAATTTCATGAAGTCCGACTCCACCACGCGGTAGCCCTGACCTGCTGGCTGACAAGCCGAAATGCATACCAACCCAACGACGCAAGCTACACACGCAAGCCAAGGCAACATACCATTCGCAGTGTAGGCGGGAAGCAGTTTCCTCAACCCCCACTGCACAGCAATCATCACCATCCTCGCAGCCACCTTTGCACAAGACATAAGTCAGACAGCGTGCTGAATAGTTCTCTTTCCCGACATCGTGATCCCTAAGTGTGTTAACATTAGATGCTCAAACATGAGCTGTTTGTGGTAATTGATGCCAAAAATGCTTGATTAGAAGCCCAGATTCAGAGTTTACGGGAAGCTCGGAACGCAAAAGTAGATACGGTAAACACAACATTCACGCCACTACTCTGGCACCACGCCTGGAGGACCAGAAAACAGATTATCGCGAAACAGATGGTTCATGGGGTCTGTTCTGAATGAATGTCAGCAGGAAAGAAGTGGGAGAGTGCATCTATGAGGTGGGCACGCCAGTTCCCCCATGTGTGGCCCTCAGGATATTCTCGATAAACAAAGTCGTAGCCTTTTTCTGTTAGCACTTCTTTGAATTGACGGTTGGCTCTGAGAAAATTTATAGCATCGTCCGGGAGCCATCCTTTGCCCACCATTTCTTCGTACAGGCCAATGTCTACGTAGAGCCGAACTGGTTTAGGAGGAGTTTGTCTATAGGCTTCAATCAAAGCATTACTCTCATAGGAAAGGTATCCAGACTGAATGTAGCCCAAACTGAAAACATCTGAATGCTGCAATACTATGTAGGCCGAGGCTAACCCGGCATAGGAAGGTCCTGCCACAAGTCGTGCCGAAGGAAGGGCCAGGCTCCTGTAATGCTTTTCCACGAAAGGCACCAATTCGTCGGCCATAAAACGCGCATAGTCAGGATTCATGCCGTACTCAGTCGACCGGTTGGGTATACCCATCAGATGCCGGTTGGGGGGCGCAATGAACACGGCAATCACGGGTTCAATTTCTCCAGACTTGATCAAATGATCCAGCACAGCAGGAGCATGGGCGTATTCAATGTAATCCTGTCCATCCAGAACGTAGATGGTGGGGTTATGTGTATTGACAGAGTTGTATTCAGGTGGAGTGTATACGTAAATCTCCGTTGCATAGCCCATGATTCCGATGGGTAGCAAGTGTCGGGTAACGCGTTCATAATCTCCTGGAACACCGTCTCGCACTGTATTAAGCACTGAATGGTAAGTGTATCCTGGCATCGCCAACTCGGAATGGCTGCCCAAACCGTTCAGAACCGCATATAGACATAACGGATCGGCCATAGGAGGATCATCGTCTACTATGAGTTGATATTCCAGACGGGCCTCTGCAGGGTGAACACCTCGATAGTAGAACAGGTCGGTCCCTATTATATTCTCCATCTCTATCACGTCTGCCCACTGGGTTATATCTCCCAGAATTCGCACCCGCGTGTTCGGCCCTTGATAGAGATAAATCACGGTTGTATCGTTTTCGATTAGCGGTGTACCTGTGTGCCGCACCTGCTTCATGAAGTTTTCGATTTGTTGCTCGCGCTGGGATGGGTTTTCAGCTGCAGACAGGTCTTTCTTCAGTTGCTCGATGTCAGTCATACGTTCAGTTGTACACGCGGCGAGGAATATCGTAAATAGAAGGAAGACTCGACACATTAATTCATAGGGAAAATTCCATTAGAGTTGACGCCAAACCGTTTTCCCCGGTATCGCAGACCAAGTAGTTCTGCCTTCGGATCAAACTCACCAAACTGCGGACTGGCAGTAATACCTTTTGCTGGTGTGGGATGTAAACCAAAGATACCTTCCAGAATAACGTTCACCCAACTTCCGCATGAGGAACTGAGCCAATCGTTGATATAGGGCATTTCCGAGGGCGATTTACGGGCGCCGCCCTCATTCGGTGCGATCACATTTTCTGCAAAATGTGCCTGACCGAAAGGGCCTTGGTTGGCACTCCGCGCCAACCCTTTCAGCCACGAAAAGGCCAGATCCACCTGTCCAATGCGATACAGGCCACGAGCCGTTTCAGGCGGCCAGGCTGGATAAGCTCCCGTCCACTGGTGATCGGGTCTGACACTAAACAAAACATCTTCATCTTTAGGGGAGAGGGCATGCATCCAGGTTTCTGTTTGCAGTTCTTGCTTGAAAAAGTTGACGATTTCGGTTTTCTGTCTTGTAGTCAAGTCTTGTGGTATCGTGTTCAAGATGGTGAGCAGGTCGTAACAGTGGCGCACTTCGTGCATGGTCCCATCAGGGTGACGAGCTCGCCAATATCCTTTGCCATCAACATATAGTTCTTGGATACGCACTATGAGCTGTGTGGCTTCCTGACGCAACAGACTGGCTTGATCTGAGGGCTCCAATAAATCTGCAATAGTCCTCAAACTGAATACGTTTGCCGCGTTCAGAGCAGCTATCTCATGAGTATAGCTGCTCACACATTCAAGCAGATTATACAATGTTCCATAACCTGCTAACCTGCTGGGTTGCTTGAATTGCTTCCAATTCAAAGCATATTGCAACAGGAATTCTTGTATGGATGTATTCCCAATCCGATGTTTAAGCCAATCCAAATCGCCCGACCAGCGCAGGTAAGTATAAGCCATGCTCACCATTGCGTAGTCATTTACTGCATACCAAGGCCCGATACCACTTCCCGTCAAGTATTCTGTACCGAAGTTCTTATGTACATCCATGCGCATCCAGCGCTCGAGGCTCGCCCTCATTACAACAGGATCAAGTAAGGCATGTACGGGAGCACTCAATGAATAGTCCCACAACACCATTGCCGTCTGCCAGTACCGGGGCATCAGGGTATCGTAGGTTCGACCATGGACAGAAAGAGGGTGGCAGCGTTTGGAGTACGCTATGCCTAGAGCTCCCATCCAGTAAAGCTTTCGAATGTCGGCATCCTCCGTTATGAGTATGGGCAACTCTCCAGAGTACCGGCCATTTCCAGGGGTAAACAGTGCCCGCATCTCGATATTCCAGTTTGATCTTACCCGCGCCAATTCACCGGTTACGTCTCGTATGAGGGTGTCATAGACAGACCCTGCTTCATTGATGTGTTCACCAATTACATTGACATAGTGGAAATGCCACTGCGCTCCTGGTTCAAGCTGAACAGTGTATCGAAAGCTATTGCGGTCCACATCTGCTGCAGGAGGCCATGTGCCCTGCATTGATACTGCATTGCTGTGGCGTGCCTGAAAAACGAGCGCCTGCTGCTGTGTATTCCACGCTACTTTGTTGTCCTCCTCCGAGGGCGGTACGGCCTGATTCCAGGGTTTTAGAGATTTTGTGATTCCTCCCTGAACCCGCACCCCCGCTGTTACATGGCGGTGTGTCTTGCTCCGGTTCTCAATTGTTATTTTCATCACGGCGGCCATTTTTCCCACGGCTAACGCGACTGTTGAGGTGAGATGTAAGTCTTGGTAGACAGATTCACGAACAATCCGATCGGGATACCATGTGATTGTTACGGGCCGACCGAGTGCAGGAAAGTGAAAGTCATCCAGAATGAAGGATGCCGTGGGCGTATCTGCCGTCGCGAAAGGAGGGAAATTGAGGCATCGAAGGCACGTCAGATCGGTGGTCACCTGTACACAACCCAGAAAATTGGTTAGTCCAGGAGGGTTGAAGCAGTCTCCAAAGTTATGTGTAAGCGCGTCACTTCTTAGGTCTTCCACGGTAGGGATCATATGAGTTACCGCATATACGCTTTAATTGGGAATGACATACTTAAGCGTACTATTCCAATTTCACGAGTCATAGGAGTCAACAGCCCGAACCCCCTCACCATGCTGTTGCCCCAATTCCGCAGTCGGGTTTGCGAAGCCTTTGATAGCTTGGTCCATCGGGACTACGCTGGAAATCCACAGCGCAAGGAGCACTGAGACGGCCACCAAGTTGTAGTGCACCCACCCGGCTATGAACAACACTACCGCGAGTGTGCTGGCCACGAAAACAATGATGATATGAGCGCTTAGCACTTTGAGTTATGCGTCCTGGTCTCTGAATGGGGAAACCGCCCGAACGATACCTCGGGCATTGAAGGAAGTCAGATGGCTGCGGCAACCAACGAGTATCAAAGGGACGGTAGTATGCCGAATGATTTCAAGCGCGAACGGCCCGATGGAGGGCTCGTTACGTCGCCTGCTTTCCATACCCATTACGAGTAAGTCGCTCGCATCAGCGCGGCTTGCAATATGTTTGGCTGGATCTTCAACGAACTCAATGTCTACGAGATGCTGACCGATGGCTTCATCCCTGGCGATGCGCTTGATAATTCGTTCTATCCGTTGTCCAGAATCTGCTTCGGTGTGTTTCGGGAGTACATGAATAAAGTTTATGAGTGGAGGTGAGACGCGAGAGAGACTGGCAATGAGCCGCGCTCGAAGGCGGCTGTGAGCTCGGCGACCTCCCAGCGGCACAAGTACCCGTTTTGCTTCCCCGATATGCCATCTCGGTGGGGCGCGCACAATGATAATGTCTGCACCTATGTTCGAAATAAGTCTATTCAGGTGTGTCTCGACTTTTTGTTTGGTAATTTTCGGCAAGCCTATCAATACCGTTTCGCACTGATGTTCGTTTGCCACGCGGGAGATTTCGCCCCATACATCCTTCGCTACGGTAAAAAGCGTCTCAGGATGAATTGAGCGATCGAAGCCACGTTCGACAGATTCGGCGAGAATCTCCTTTGCATCCAATATTGTTGACGAATCCTGCAATCGTTCGTGCTGCATCACCGACAACAAGAGCACCTGTCCCACGTTTGGTGTGCGCACTGTGGCAGCAATATCGGTCATGCTGGCCGCACTGGCCGGGTTCGCAACGGGTACCAGCACGAGTGGACTTCGTCCTCTAGTTTTTGCGAGATCTAGATCAAGCGCTTCTGCGCTTGCATCGGCCAGACGAGCGCCAGGTGCTAGGGCCATAAGGTATAGTGCGATGCCGACGGCGAGCCAAAGAACTGCAACGCGGCCAGCCTCCGGCACGGCTATGGCTTGGAACACGGCCAACCCCAGGCAAAGCAATGTGCCGACTCCCGGCAAAAGCGAGATGCGCGATTTGCCTTCCCTGCGACGAGCAAGGATGACGATGCAGTGGACCATGGCGAACGAAAGCAGAAAGATGAGGCTTGCCGCTGCTCCCGATGCTGCCACATTGCCTACGGCAATAACGATGATGACCATCATGGCACCCGTGGCAAGGACGGCAATCGCTGGCGTGCCTGTTGTGGGTCGGATCTGGCCCATTTGTCGAGGAAGCGTTCGATCACGCGCCATGGAAAAGGCCACACGGGAAGCTCCGTACAGATTAGCGAAGAGCGCTGAGAGCATGGACAACAGGCCGGCCCCGATTACGAGCCAGTAGCCTGTAACTCCCATGTAGTTCTCCGCGGCTTCTGCAATCAAACCTTCGGGGTTGGCAGCCGCCATGGAAAGAATGCCATCTTCAGATGCACCCACAGCAACAATTGCAACGAGCAAAGGGATATAAATCACCAACGCGAGTCCTAGAGATAGGTACATCGCCCGCGGCATGACTTGCCGCGGGTTCTTTACCTCCCCTCCAACTGCTGCAATTAAGTCAAAGCCCTGCAGCGCAATGAAAGTGTATCCCATGGCCTGCAGTATTCCCAACATGCCCGCAGGGGCAAACGGGCTAAAGTGCTGCGTTACCTCTCCGGAATCGCCGGCGAGCCACGCCCATGCTGCTCCGCCGATTAGCAGGGCAAAAACAAATACTTTGCCGATGGTGGCAGCATTTCCACCTCCTGAAGTTCGGGCCGTGAGCATCCATGCGTAGAACACAATCGCGCCCATAGCCAGGATGACTTCACCCTGCCCATCGACCATAAATGCCCATGGCCCTCCGGCCGCAGGGAGTAGTCGCCGAATGCCTTCCGCAGTAAATGCCGCGAACCCCAACGCATACAAGACGCCAGCAACTATGGATGCGAACCAGACAACCCAGCCCACCATGAAAGCCACCTGTATGGACAACACGCGTTTCGCATAGGTGTAAATGCCACCCGATTCAGGGAATCGACGAGACAATCGGGCAAAACTTGCTACTGTAATGCCTGCGATTACTCCGTTAAGTGCGAATGCCGCTATCGCGCCGGGGCCAGCCGTTGCAAAGGCAACTCCCGCGAGAGCAAGAATACCGCCACCTACGATCGCACCAACTCCAAGGGCTGTCGCTCCGAACAGTCCAAGGTGCCGTTCGCTACGTTCGTCCGATGCCATGCGTCTGACAATGTGTGCCGTATGGGCTCAATTTATGGTACCCCGACTAACAGGGGCGCAGTATCCGATTGCAGTTCGGTCAACTTAAAGCAGACTTCCTGCTACTCCCTAAAGATAATCGCCGGTTTACGAAGCAATCGCTCCACCGGTCCGAACGTTCCTTAACGCTTGGAATCTATTGTCTCAAGGATATGTGTAATTCCTGGTGAGGTTGGCCAGTAATTCATTCGAGTAGGCTGCTGTTCCAGAAAAAGGCGTCCGGTGGGAGCGGGTCAAGGTTGGAGCGTGGCGTTTTATTGCCACAAGCGTTAAGGCAGATGAATTTACTCAGGCGTGCGCGCCTGTAGCCATTACCGCTGAAGTTGTCGAAGTACAAGCATGTTCGTTATTTTGACATCCATGACGAAAACGAGCTTGCGCGGAGATCCTCGCTTATCCGTAGGAGCTGGTTGTATTTCGCTAGCCTAGACGATCTCGCGAGCGAGCCTATCTTGATTTGCCCGCCATTTAACCCGACAGCCAGATCTGACAACGTTGCATCCTCAGTTTCTCCTGAGCGTGCTGAGATAATCGTCTTAAACCCTGCTTTCTTGGCCAACTGAACTGCTTCCACGGTTTCCGTAACTGTTCCGATTTGGTTCATTTTTATGAGTACGGCATTGCCAGCCTTTTGCTCAATGCCACGCTGGATACGCTGTGAGTTAGTAGTAAAAAGATCATCTCCCACCAACTGTGTACGACTGCCTATGCACCGCGTTAGTTGTTGCCAACCAAACCAATCCTCCTCGTCCAGTCCGTCCTCAATTGAGATGATTGGGAAGCGGGTTACCCAGTCTTCCAGATAGGTTATCATTTCTTCCGTTGTGAGCCTTTTGCTATCCAGATGCAAGTCATAGTATCCCGTTGAGGCATCAAAAAAATGAGAAGCTGCTATGTCCAGTGCAATCGCCATGTCCTGGCCTGGCTGCATTCCTGTTGCCTCTATTGCTGTGCACAATATTTCAAGGGGGGCTTCATTCGTGGGGAGCGAGGGGCCAAATCCTCCCTCGTCGGCAACCAGTGATGCTATGTGTCCTTGATCCTGCAAAATCCTGCGGGTACTCCAATACACGGCTGAAATCATTTCCAGTGCCTGCGGAAATGTCTTCGCTCCAACAGGAATGACGAGATAGTCTTGAATATCAAGATTCTTGCCCGCATGGAGTCCTCCACTGATAATATTCACCATTGGCATTGGAAGGCAAGGCTGCTCTCCTTGAGGCAAATAGCGGTCTGCCAGGTACCGGAAGAGTGGTTTGTCAGCAGCGGCAGCGCAGGCGTGTAGAGTGGCAAACGATACGCCAAGGATAGCATTGGCACCGAGGCGCCCTTTGTTCGGCGTTCCGTCCAGATCAATCAGCGCCCGGTCCAGTCCCTCCTGATCTTCAGCATTCATGCCGGTTACAGCCGCCGCAATCTCCTCATTCACATGGGCCACGGCTCTGAGAACGCCTCTGCCCTGATATCGATTCGTGTCGTTATCACGAAGCTCATGCGCTTCAAAACGTCCGGTAGATGCTCCTGAGGGTACCATCATTCGCCCTTGGTGGCCGGAAGCTAATGCTACCTCTACTTCCACGGTAGGTAATCCCCGTGAATCGAGAACCTCCCGACTCTTTACGTGTGTTATTTGAGTCATGACAGCTGCCAGGCACCCTTGATCAAATCCAGCGGATCGTCCCGTCCAGAATACTGTATCCAAGCCATCGCAGTTTTTCGAATGCTGTTGCGCAAGGCATCCCCTCGTATATATGGCATAGGCGACTTGCCATCCAGTCGGGCAAGGAGCAGAAGGCCAATATGCGGGATCAGGCCATCCACCGGTTGACCGTAACCCCGGAGGAATGCCTGAATCACAGACAGAGCGCGCGCTTCACGGTGCAGTGCCCAGCCTTTTAGCATAAGGTGTCCCAGGCAGAAGGATACATCAAACAGAGGGTGCCCCCAATGGGCGACCTCGAAATCCAGCAGCATCACCGCTCCCGCTGGATCAACGAGTATGTTTTTTGGTGAATAGTCTCCATGGGTGAGGCTGTGCCGACGCGACAAGAGCTCGTCAACCAGTCGATCAATGGGTTCCTTAAGTGCGGGGTAACGCGCAATGAGATAGTTATGAAAGGGGTCAATTCGGAGCTCATTAAAAAATGTGATTTCCTCAAAAGCCGACCGACCGTTGGCTGCCAAACTCTTCTCTTGAATTTGACGCAGGACTAGACCAACCGAAAACCCCACGGACGCATCGAACCTTCCACCCATCAGGTGTTCTTTCCACGAGACTGCCTGTTCGGGTGCACAGGTCATCACACAGATATGATGTTCGCTGTCAAAGTGTACAATCTCCGGTACGGTCCCCTTTGGCAGAATGGTTGACAGGAATCGTATGCACGCTTGCTCCTGTTTAATCCGCCGGATATCAGAGAACCAATCAATTTCGGTAGCCAGCTTTGGCAATGGTTGTTTCAGAACCCATCGCACTTCCGGGGTAACGACCTTCCAGACGTAGTTTGACACGCCCCCCGGTAAGGCGCTCACATCAAGCGTCTCTTCCGGGAACCCCCATCTCTGTTGGCGCAAATAGGCTTTTACGTGTTCGGAATTTGATAAGCTTATGATTGGTTCTGCGACGAGATTCCGTCCTTGGTTACCGTGTAGAGATCTCCCTGGTAGGCAATGTTGCGAAGGCTTGCGCTGGGGTCAAACGATGCAAATTGTGGTTTGGCGGTTAATCCGTTAGTGAGAGATGCCCGAAGCCCGAAGATTCCTTCAAGAATCACCGTCACCCAACTTCCATTTGAAGAACAGGCCCAATCGGTGATGTAGGGAGTATCTGAGGGGGCCTTGCGGGCGCCTCCCTCTTCCAATCTGATGACCCCGTCGGCAAAATGTGCCTGCGCAAAAGGCCCTTGGTTTGCACTCCGCGCCAAGCCTTTCAACCAGTTAAAGGCCAGATCTGCTGCGCCAATGCGATACAGTCCACGTGCGGTTTCAGATGGCCAGGCCGGATAGGCTCCTGTCCATTGGTGGTCTGGGCGTTCATGAAAGAGTACGTTTTCGTCGGCGGGTGAGAGGGCATGCATCCAGGTGGCAGTCTGAATTTCCCGCTTGAAAAAATTGACCATTTCTGCTTTTTGTTGCTCAGACAAGTCATCAGGAATAGTATTGAGAACCGTCAGCAGGTCATAGCAATGTCTCACTTCGTACATCTTGCCATCAGGGTGTCGCGCTTTCCAATACCCCTTGGTTTCGACATAAAGAGACTGGATCGCTTCCAATAATCTCTCGGATTCCTGACGAAGCTTATCGCTCTGGACACCTCCTCGCCCTGTGGTCTCCATTAGATCTGCAGCGACCCGCATATTGTGTACATTGGCCACATTGAGACTGGCCACTTCGTGTGTATAAGTACTCACACATTCAAGCAGATTGTTGATTCCGCCGTAATCTGCCAGGTTGTTGGCACTCTGAAAAACTTTCCATTGTTGGGCATAGTCGGTCAGAAAATCTATGACCCGTTTTTTTGTGCCGGCAACTGGTTTTTCAAGCCAGTCTACATCGCCCGTCCAGCGAGTGTACTCGCGCACCATGCTCACCATCGCAAAATCATTTACTGAATACCAGTTTCCAACCGGTCCTCCGGTCAGGAATTCGGTGCCAAAGTGCTTATGGGTATCCGTGCACATCCAGTGTTCCAGATACTTTCGCATTACCCCGGGGTCCAGCAGGGCATGCACTTGCATGCTCAGGAAATAATCCCAGATAAAGGTGACGGTCTGCCAGTAGCGTGGCATCAGGGTATCATACGTGCGTCCCAATACGGAAAATGGACTGTCTCTCCGGAAATAAATGACGCCGAGTGCGCCCATCCAGTACAGCTTTCGGATTTCTGTATCGGTGGTATCCAGCTCCGGCAGATGTCCGGCGTACCGGCTGTTACCGGGCGTGTAGATTGCCTTTAATTCGGCGTTCCAGTTTTCCCGTACGCGATTCAGTTCCCCAGTGACATCACGGATGAGTTTGTCGTAGGTGGAGTGGGCCTCGGGTTCCGATTCTGCTATTGTATTGACATAGCTAATCCGCTGCGTTTCCCCGGGATGCAGGTTGAGTACATATCGAAAGCCATTCTTTTTCACGGAGTCGGCCCGAGGGTACATCCCCTGGATTGAAACAGCACAGCTCTGTCGTGCACTGAATATTACGGCACCACGCTCATGATCTACGTGGGCCGTATTGTTCGATTCCTGTGGCGGCAGAAATGCAGCCCATCGATCTATGGACTTCGTAACCTGACCTTGTACCCTCAAACCTACTTCGATATTTTGTGTCTCGCCACTCCGATTTTCGATAGTAATCTCGGTCACGGCTGCCATTTTGTTCAAGGCCAGTGCGGTGACAGCAGTGAAATGGAATCCCTTGTAATTAGCCTCTCGGACAATACGATCCGGGTACCAGGTAAAGGTGACCGGTATGCCCAAAGAGGGAAAATGTCTTCCGTCAATCGCAAACGTCCCAGAAACAGTATCGGAAGTTCCGAAGGGAGGAAAATTGAGACAGCGTAAGCCGGTAAGATCCACGACCGCCTGAACTACACCGAGAAAATTGGTCAATCCTGGCGGGTTAAAACAATCACCGAAGCGATGTGTCATCGCCGAACTCTTCAGGTCTCCCACTTCGGGTATCATGTGCGCATGTTCGTGGTTGATATCAGGCGAGTCCGCCTTGAAGCGTGGGAATCATAAAGTCTTGCCTGTGATTCCAGCGGTTGCCGATTCAGCGCTATGCCAGTGTTATTTCGATCAGATGAGGAAAATATTCCTCGAACTCAATGTAGGTAATGTACAGGACCCGACCACGGTCTTCCGCCAGTTCAGGATGTTCTTTGCCCGCGTAAATGAGTCGCGGGTAAGGGATCGGTTTTTCCGGTGGCTTAACAGTCCATAAGGTAGTGGCTTCGCTCCACGGCCCCCACGGGTTCGACGCGGTTCGACCTACGATGTCGCCACTCAGCCCCATAGAATGCACGGACAGATATTGCCCCAGATATTCGTTGTATGAAACCGACATCTCATTCGGCATACCGGAAAAGATGACGGTGGCAGCATTGACGTCTTTGCTCCATTTTTCGGGATCACCGGTAAAGTATTCGTACCGATCAATATGCCCCATATCGTCGGGGCTTACCCTTGCAACATAGGCATGATGTCGAAAGTCAGGGGCCTGCAGACTTCCATAAAGATATACCCAATCCTTCTCCAGAAGCACTGCTGCCGCGAACTGCGGCTGGTCGTTTGGCCAGATAATGGTTGTACCATTATGCTCAATACGTTTGAAAGCCCAGTCTGTATCCGATCCGACTGCCAATCCCGTTCCTATGATTTCGAATCCCACGGGCAGGGGGTCCCCTCCCTTTTCGAGCATCAGAATTTTCATGAAGAAGAGGTACAGCGTACCATTGAGCTTGCAGCCATGCATACACCATATCCGATCCTTTTCGGGATCTTCGCCGGGGAGGGAGGGCACCAGTTGCTTGAGTTTGCCGTCAGGATTCAGGATGTAGGAAAAATCGTTCAGCCCTCCACGGCCAGACCGATCCTTCAGAATCAGCCCGGTATTGGTAATCATCTGGTCGAAGGGGCCCTTACCGCTTAAATCCTGGCCACCAACGGGCTCGCCAAAAATGTACCACAGGCTTTCTTCTGGTCGTTCGCCGATCAGCGTATCGCCAAAATACCATAGCACACGGCCGTTGCCAAGTGGAATGGAGTAGGCTCCGTCCTGTCCCACCATGCGGTGGTGGTTATCGACAAACTGTGGCCCCAGGTCCCGGAAAGAAGCAACCTGTAATGCAGCACTACGTCTGGTCATTGCCTCCGAAGTGGTGGAAACGGCAGATATCGGAATCAAGCATTCACTGGAACCGCCTGTGGTTCCATATTTCGGGATATGCCTGTTACTTGTTCAGTATCATACTGCGCGTTTCTGAAAACTCGCCCGCCTCAAGTCGATAGAGATAGATACCACTTGGCAGGTTATCTGCCTCAAACTTAGTCTCGTAGACACCTGGTGACTTAGTCTCATTAACGAGTTGAGCAACCTCCCGTCCACCTACATCAAAGACGCTCAACCTTACGGGTGTAGCTTCTTCTACAGCGTACCGGATGGTGGTACTGGGGTTAAAGGGATTGGGGTAGTTCTGCTCGAGCACAAACTGCGAGGGTATGCCCTTTTCAGTCACATCCTCAATCCCCACGCCGCCCATTACGGTGATCATGTTGTTCATAGAAGAGTCAGCACCGTTAGTGCCTGTAGTGCCTCCGTCACAATTCATGAACCAGTCGCAGGTGGGAGCATAGGCTTCCTTGGTTACTACGTACCCGATCGCAAAATCACCGGTAGTCTGCCCGACCTGCAGTTGCATAGTTGCTTCTGCAATCAGGGTATCCGCATGCAGATAGCCTTCGTCAGAGATGGTCCCGATCCACTTCATTCCACTTGGAGCCGGAATTGCTTTTTCTGTGGAGTCAGTCCATTCGGGTGAGACAACAAGGGATCCGCTCCCAACATCGCCATTCATATCACTGGCGGTGTACTCAGCCGCAACAAAATCCCAATCTTCCGGCACCAGTACTGAGAAAATCCCTTTCCAGGGTGTGCTACTCTCTCCCACATCCTCCTGCGCCACAACGCGCACAGAGATTACCTCTCCCGTGTTTGCCGTCCTGGGCATTTCGATTTCAATGATCAGACAGGCCGACCATATCAGGCATATACACAGGGTCATCGTCCAGAACACCAGACGGTTTCGATTTCTTATGTGGTTCGGAGTGTTTGGTATGGATTGTCTCATGAGAGTCTGTTATGAAGGTTGTTGGATAGTGTGCCTATTGCTTGAACGATATCCGCGGGATTGGCTATCTCGGGGGTAGTTTGAATCCAAGGGTCTGGATTATCCCGGGTGCCAACGTTACGCGGGCAAGGTTCTCGCCAGCGTCATAAGATACGCTGTTTTCTCCTATATAAGGGAGAGTCGTTCCACTTTGAATATCAAACAGGGATGAAAAAATCTGGGCTTCAGCGGATGTTTCAGGATCCATATTCATCAAGCGCAACAAAACACCGCTCCGGTCGCTCATGGGTTTCAAGGATAAAAGAACTACCTGATGCCCGTCAACCGTTACAAAGCTTTCCTGTGCGGGCATGGAGCGCAGCCAAGTGTAACGTGTTGCTGGTGGAGTATTTATTTCCCATCCAAACCGGCTCGTAGTTGCGGGTCGAAAGTCTATTTCATCGGAGGTAAAACTGAACCGGAAGTCGAGCGTGCCCTCATTTGGCTCCCACCGGTTCCAGTTTTCCGGGAAGTTGTTAACGAGATTGGCGTAGATGGTGATCCCATCTCCAGAAGCTTCTTTGCGCAGCCGCACAACCCGGCTGTCAATGGCAGCCCAACTTATTGTTTGTGCGCCGTTGTGGATCGCGATGCTACGTCGCGGAGCGAACGCGTCGTGCTCAATACCGGGAAAGCGGTCCGTTTCAGCGTCCAGGAAGCCTCCGAGCACCTCTACTGCCGCCTTCTGATTTGATATCGTAAATGGAAATGCCACACTGTAGTCCTCAACGTCCGAAGGAGAGGTCAGCAGTTCCAGATTAATCGTATGCTGTACGTCCACGCGATCCAGATTTTCCCAGAGTACGTATTCAGACTGTGCGAATAAGTGATCCTCACGCTCGGTTACAAGCACCAGTCGGGCCGGACGTTCATCACGAACATACATTTTTACCTCGTCGACATCCATAGTCTCAAAAGAAAGTGAGAACAGGGAATCGGCTCTTAAAGGGCGGCCAAAGGTTGATTGTTCGTCATTATCAATCAAAGTCTCACCACTCTCAAGATCAACGATAGATGTAATGTGCCCAGTTTGGCAGTTCCCATCAATTCGATAATAGGTGTTTGCAATGGTGCAATCATGTGTCTGGAGAGCTTCACCAGGATCTGATTGAGGGTGGGTCCTTCGTTCCAGTCGAACTTTTTTGTAGCCCATCGGAGGTAGATCACGGGCTACGAAGCGCAGCGTGTAGCCACCGTAGTGACTGGGGATCTCCATTTGTGAGTTCAGGTCAATCACACGGTACTGATGGGTATTTTCGCGCGGAAACTCAACCTCAACCGGTGCATCACGAGACCAGTTCAGTGCGTTGAACACGTATAGGCCTTCACCTTCAAAACTTTCCTCGCGTGCAGAAAGCCGGTACGTTGCGCGTTCCAGAACTTCCGTGGTGGCCAGCAGGGCATCTTGCACATACTGCTCCCGGTAGGCCATCGTTGTCAGGTTATCCTTGGGTGATCCATAACCATACTCAAGTCCGCTACCCTGGCCGCTGTAATGAAGTAGATTATCGTAACCAGAGTCAATGATTTCGGAGAGGGGATCATGTTTCTGGTCCAGCAGCCATGATAGTGTGGACATTTTTTCAGCAGTGGGCAGGTGGTGCTGTACCCATCTCTGACGTACCATTCGGGCAGGCTCTCCCTGATAGAGCACATCCCAGGTAGATGTCCAGTCGCCCTTCAGCGTGGGAAGGCTGTCATAGCGCGCCTGAAATGCTTCGGCAAAAGCGTCAAGGTTGCTGATTTTTATTCGAGGGTACGCGTATTCCGCATTCCAGGCTTTCGCAGTGGCAGGGGCGTTGAGGGGGATGCCGCCATTGTCGCCAAAAGTGTGAACAGCGAGGATCAAATGATACGGGTATCCTTGCGCCTGTAGTCGGTGAAGTCGTTCCCAAAGACGAAGAGGCACTGCATCGACACCTTTCTCCAACCCCAAGGTCTGTCCCTCATTGTAGGCCTCAGTGCGATAGGTGAGGACTCGTCCGCTCCCGACGCCTTGCCAGTAAAACACTTTGGGCAGGTTGCGCTGCATTCTGTAGTCATTATAAACTTCGTTGATTCCCGTTGCCAGGAAAGAGATGCCTTCATTTTCCAGCACTTGCGGTATGAACCAGGAAAGGCCAGGCACATCGTTGTAAATAGCTGTCCTGAACTCCAAAGCGTACTGGCGTGCGTAGGTGTGCGCTATGTCAAACGAACGAATCATTTCCTCTGCGCTGATCCATCCCGTGAATGGGTTTGTGTAGATGGGCGAGACAGCAATCCGTCCCGTTTTCACAAATGTCATCAATCGATCAAACTTTTCAGGCGATCGGGCCCGTCTGTATTGTTCAAGCTGCCATGCAGTTTCGACAGTCCATGCGAAGGAGGAATCCTGTTCAAGCCGGGCCAGTACATCGTCCAATGTGCGCAGATGTCGTTCTTTGACGACGGGTTGTGTATTTGTGTAACCGATGTCGGTGTGCGACATCATGGCCAAGTGAATTTCATAATGCGGTTGTGGGTGAAGCACCGTTTCCCAGCTCAAGGTGTCTGCTCCGAAGGCTACGCTGACATGTGCCGCCGTTTCGGCCGTGATTGCTGGTAGGTATACGATATGACGGCTCTCTCCAAAAGGAATTCTTTCCAGCGCGGCCGTGTGCTCTGCAGATGCCGTTCTGATGTGCACTGTTCCTGCTTGCTGCTCCTGTGACAAAGAGGAAATAACGAGATCAAAGCGCTGCTGAAGTCCTTCCGGGGATTCCTTGAAAAAGAATGTCGAAATGAGCTCAGCACTGTTTTTTTCGGCTCCGGTCTTGACCACCACACGTATGTCTTGCGCGGGAATCAAATCTGGACCAAGCAGCCTTGCATAGAACCCCCATTCAAAACGGAGCGCTCCAAAAAAGTCGGGCGCTTCATTACGGTGTGTCTGTCCCACTTTGATCAATAGTGTATTTCTCCCGGAGTGCAAGCGCAGAGGAACGGTATCAGTGTCGGGATCTGCGTTACGGTCATGTGTGCTGGTGTGCACGGTTTCTCCATTCAGTAGGACTTTGAGGCTGCTGTTACTGCCAACCTTGAGGATGACTTCTTGCTCATCCGGACTGTCAATGTAGGAGAAGGCATAGCCCGTTTTGGCTTTCCATATTTTCTCCGGGCCGCTGTCGGGATGGACCCATCCCATTGAAGCATTGAAATCAACGAAGCCGTCTGGGCTAGTGTGGAATGGTTTCCATGTTACTTCCCCATCTTCAACCAGCGCGGTTGGTTCGGTTTTCCCCATTGTGGGTGAGATCGTAGCTTCACCAATAACGTCTGCATCAACGGCTTGTCCAAACCCAACAAGGGGTTGCTCGAATGGTCCGGCTACCAGCCATGCAGGAATGAATCCTTCTTCGGTTAAGCCAAAAGAGACGCTGTCCTGATCAGATACTGAGGGAGCGACAGCTTCGTTTGGTCCGATCTGCCCGGCACCTAATACCAGGCCAAGGACCAACAGGAAATAAACGGTACGAGATTGGATCATTTCGGTTATTATTCTTTCATCCCGCTCATGGCGAATCCTTTTATAAAGTATCGTTGAAAGAAAAAGAAGATGGCTACCATAGGGATCATCATGATGATGGATGCCGCCATCAAGATACCCCACTCCGTCTGATGCTGTCCCACAAAAAGTGCAAGTCCTAGAGCCAGCGTATTCTTGGCTTGATCAGAAAGATAGATCAGTGGCCCAAGAAAATCGTTCCATGTAAACATGAACGTGAGAATGGCCACCGTGATCAAAGCGGGGCGGGCCAGCGGCATTGCGATCTTCCAGTAAATATGCCACTCGGACAAGCCATCAATCCGTGCCGCATCAAAAAGCTCTCGGGGGATGGTCAGAAAAAACTGGCGAAGCAGGAAAATGTTGAAGGCACCGCCCCCTAGAAAGGCCGGGACAATCAGAGGCTTGTAGGTATTGAGCCAGTGTAATTCCTTAAAGATCACGAATAGCGGGATCATGATGACATGCAACGGCAGCATCATCGTAGCAATCACGAAAATGAAGATTTTATCTCGTCCAGGCCAGCGGAGACAGGCAAACGCGTAGGCGACTAGTGAACTTGAAAAAACGGTTCCTATGATCGTCAGAACGGTGATAAATGTCGTGTTCCGCAAGTATGCCAAAAAGGGCATGCGGTCAAATACCTCCGCGTAGTTTTCCCAGTGGATCTCTTTCGGAATCCAGGTCGGCGGGATGGTGAATATCTCTTCGTTGCCTTTGAGTGATGCCGAAAGCATCCAAATTAGAGGGATGATCAGCACAGCAGCGATTGCAACCAGTACCAAGTAAATGGTTGCTTTCTTCAGCAGTGTTCTGTTGCTGGAGAGTCTGATCATTCGGGTGCTCCACCGGTGTAGTGCACCCAACGTTTGCCAAGCTTGAACTGGAGCATTGTGACCGCCAGTGTAATGACGAGCAGGATCCAGGCCATTGCCGAGGCATATCCCATTTCGTAATCGTCAAAGGCTTTGAAATAGAGGTACAGGTTGTAGAAAAGAGTGGAATCAAGTGGTCCGCCCTTCGTCATTACGTAAGCTTCGGTAAAGACCTGGAAAGAGAAGATGATTTCCAGGACGCTCCACAGAAAAATGACAGGTGAGAGCATCGGTACCGTTACGTGCCAAAATCGCGCCCACCAGCCTCCTCCGTCAATCTCAACCGATTCGTACAGGGATGAGGGAATCCCTTGCAGGGCGGCAATAAAGACGATCATCCGTGCTCCACCGACGCCCCATAGACTCATGAGTGCAATTCCGGGTTTCGACCACGCAGTGCTTTGAAGCCACAGTGGACCAGGCAATCCAATCCACCCAAGCGCGGTATTGACGAGTCCTATCTGGGGGTTAAACATCCACATCCAGATCACCGACAGCACAACACCGGTGACGATTGACGGGAGAAAGTAGACTGTGCGAAAGAATTTGATCCCTCGCACGGCCTGATTTGCAAGGACGGCCAGTATCAGGGATCCGCCTATAGCCAATGGAACACGAAGGATCGTGTAGACGAGTGTGTTCCAAATGGAGATACCAAAGTAGGGGTCTTCAAAGAGCAACTCTCGATAATTTTCCAGACCGATATACTGTGGTATGCGCAGCACATCGTACTGGCATAGACTGTAGTAGAGCGACATACCAATCGGATACAGCCCAAACACCAGAAACCCTACTGCCCACGGAGACAGGAAGGCATACCCGGTCAGGGTCTCTTTTAGTCGGAGGGAGTTGGGTTTGATTTCAATCGGACTAGTTCAGATTTCTCATCCTGGATTGAACATAGCGGTCGTAGCTCACCGCCCGGTTAAGTGCAGACTGGACAGTTGCTTCGGCTTGTTGAAACGCATCCTTTGGGGACTGTTCTCCTCGCACACTGCGCTCCAGTGCCCCGTAAAATTCACGCCAGAACAGGCCATGGACCAGTGGGACCACCGTTGGCGAATGGGCGAACTCCATTTGTCGTACAAAGACATCTACCAGTGGTTTGGAAATGAACGAGGAATCGTAGGCTGCATGGATATTTGCCGGGAAGAGGGGATCATCACGTGAGGCAATCTCTTCGAGTTGTATATCTTTTTGCACATAGAACTGCATGAAGGCCCAGGCCGCCTCTGGTTGCTGCACGCCTCGTGGCATTCCCAACCACCAGCTTCCAGCCATTGACACGGTCGAGTCCCCCTCAAAGGAGGGTATTTCGGTGACACCGAAGTTCATTTCCGGGCGATATTGAGCGATGAGGTCAAGAAAGCTCATATCAAGGACCATCATGGCGAGTTTATTGGTTACGAATCCGTGCTGTTCACCTGTTCCAAGTCCACCGATGAATGCCTGTACTTCGGCAAGGTCATAGTCGTAGTAGTAATCTATGGTCCACTGAACGCCTTCAATAAGTTCGGGAGCATTCATCACGACCTTTGTGCCGTCTCCAGACAGGTAATCCATGCCCTTTTGCCAAGCAATCAAAGCGGCAATGGACATATTTCCAAGAAGGCCTTGGTGAGACCCGCTGAATCCAGGCAGAAAGCCAGTCTGGAGGATTCTTCCGTCGCCATCAACCTTGTGCAACTGCCGGGTGTACTGGCGCACGTCATCCCAGGTTCTAGGGGGGGTCTCGGGATTCAATCCGGCTTCCTCAAAGAGGTCTTTGTTGTAAAAGAATGCATAAGATGCCGTGTTAACGGGCAGTGCATAGGGGCGTCCCTGCCAAGTTACTTCGTCCCACAGGGCAGGAAAAAACATGGTCGTGTCAAATGCGGAAGTGGCTATAAGGTCATCCAGTGGGAGCAATGCCATTCGCGATGCCCACCGGACTACCGGCACAAACTGGCTAACAACATCGGGAGGGTTACCGCTGAGCACGGCGGTTAAGATCTTCTTCTCATGCTCCTGCCAGGGAATTGGTGTGGCATGCACAACGATACTGTCCTGAATCTGATTAAACTTGTGGACGGTGTAGGGTACATCATCTTCCGATCCGACGATATACCAATAGCGAATATGCGTTTTATCATCTTCGGGTGGCTTACGATCGGTAAGATCCCAGAAGAGTAGTACCAGTATGGCCGCACCCAGTATCCCGTACACGACCCATCTGACGGAAGTCTTGAGGTCGGCATAAAAGATGGAATTCCACCAAGCCATTAATTAGCTGCTATGTGTTCAGCGATTGTCTGACTTACGGGGTATCTGGTCAGCAACTTGTATACAGTTGAGAATTTTTCCGGGAAAGCCCCATAATACATATCTCACCGGACGAAAATCATGGCCCGGTTCTGCCGCGCGCGATTGCCATCTGGTGTGGTGGCTTCCAGTGTATAAAAGTAGACACCACTGGCGAGTGGCAATCCCAGTTGATTCGTGCCCGTCAATGAATGGTTATACTGTCCGGGGGATTGGTCAGCTACCTCCAGTTCACTTACCGTACGTCCAAGCACATCGTAAACCGTGAGTCGCACCTGTGCATGCTGGTGAAGGTTATATCGAATGATCGTATGACGGCTGAACGGATTCGGAAAATTTTGTTGCAGGTGGAGAATTTCCTTGGCCGGCGTTGTTACCTGTACATGCGTCGGCACAACGAGATCCAGCCAGATCGTCCTCACTTCGTATGGTTCAAAGCGTACGGCTATTCTTTGCTCATTAACAGGCACATGGCCGATTGGCGATTCTAACAAGGTAGTCCAGGCCGCCCTTCGTATCTCAGGGCCAAGCGATAGGGTCGCTTCCACAGCCTCTGAGGAAGGGTTGAATAGACGCATAATAAATCCATCTCCCGCTCTGGATCGCTTTAAGGTAGAGAGTTGAAGCGTTGCATTATTTACCGATATGAAGGTGTAACTAGGTGCCGACATGGTACCCTTCTGCTGAGGTGGCAATATGCGCGCATAGAGAGGTATGTTGAAGTTATAAGCAAACCTTGTAGCACTTACGGGATCAGCTTCTCCCTCATGCGATGTGAGTGAGAAGCCGGTTTCCAGCGGTCCTACTCCTGCTCGATAGGCTGTGCCACCTGTATTGAAAGAGGTCAGAAGTCGCACATTGCCGTCGAACCGGCCACTAGGATAGGCATGAATAGCTGGACCATCGGTGGCAAGAATGGCACTGGTTCCCTCTCCGGAAATGATTGACCAACGTTGCATAGCGTAATGTTTGGTGCGGAAACCACTTAGCTCATCCTCGAAAACCCTGACATGCCCGAAAGGAATCTCGTACCGCAGGGAGGCCCCCGGCAAACCAAAGTTGAAGAAAAAGTCTACGCCCTCAAAATTGGTAGGAGGTCGTTTGTCGTACCTGTTCCTGAAATCAACACGTCGTTGTCCGGCGGGAAGTATGATTTCGGTTTCATAGGTATTTGCTCCCGGGGCCATCCCCTGGAGGACCAGCCGCTGCAGTACAGCGCCACTATCGCTGGCCACTACCTGAAAGCCTGACGGCGCAGAGCCGTTATAGATGTACTGATTGAAACGGGCATCTCCACGTGTTAATTCTTGGCCGGTATTTTTCTCCTGGATATAGCTGACCCCTCCCGTGGTCAGATCGACCTCTACGTGATAGGCGTCATTCTCCAGGGTTGTACTGTTCAGTGCTCGGGGCGACGGCCTGGTTCCTGTGTCGGCACGCAGATGAAATAGTTTATAGCCTAATGGAGGTACACTATCCGCCCGAAATGCAATTTCGTTGGTCGAGGGAAGTATTTGTGAAGGGCGGACGGTCCCTGTCTCACTATCGAGCACGCGAAAATCTGGCAATGCTGCCACATGTGGATCATCCAGTGGTAGGCGGACAACCTCTGACCTTTCCCATGGCAGGGGGTTGAAGACAGCGACGGCGATATCGTTACCGGTTGTGATAATGCTGCTCCAGGCATCCAGTGCTTCATCCTGAATAGTTTCCCCTGCATGCCTGGCTGCATTGATCCAGGCCATCTTACGCTCCCAGAAGGGGGCGTTACCGGCAGGATTCACAGCTCCGAGGTTGTGATCCTCAAACAGGAGATTATTGACATAGGCTCGGCGCAGTTCATCAGCCGGATAAGTATAACCTGGCACGATACTGTTTGCAATTGAGGCGAAGGTTTCTGCCACAGGCAATATGGTTTGCGTAGAGCGGGATTCAAGAAAACCTTTTGTGGAAGAGGCTGCAAAACTCCAGCTCCACCAGTTGGGGGCATCACCTCTGAATACCGGGAGCTCATTCGCCAGGTTTTGCTCAACGTAGTCAAAAAAGTCAGAAAATGTGGCTACATGGATCGTGGAGGTGAGATGCTCTTCGTTCCATTTACGGGCATTATCGGAGATTGTCAGGTTCGGTCTGCCATTGTCGCCAGTTGCAGCATTGACTAATACAACATCATATGGATAGCCGTCTGCAGCCAGTTTATTCAGTTGTGCTGTAATGCGTCGCTCCATGCCTGTATAAGAGCTATAGAGGCCCCAAATGGCACCTTCGAGATAAGCCCATTCGGGATGCAACGAGCGCCAAAGCAGTATTTGATCACCACTCTGGCCTTCCCAGCGAAACAGGTTCGGCAATGTTGTCGTCGAGTAAAAGTCAGACAAGAACGAGTTCATTGCAAGTGATGCATAGGGGATATTGCTCTTGGCCAACAGCTGCGCCAATGCCCATGTGAAACCCGGCGTGTCATTGGTTACGGCTGTTTGAATAGGCACATTATAATCTTCCGCAAGAGCTTGTGCGAAGTAGAGGGAACGCACCAATTCCTCCGGGCCAGCCAGATCGGTCTGGAGACTGAAGTGCATTGCTGCAATCTCAATCCGTCCGGCTCGCACATGGTCCATCAGAGCCTCAACCTCTTCCCGTGAGCGGTTCCTGAGATAATCCTCCAGTACCCACGTTATTTCTATGGTCCACTTAAACTGGCTCTCTGCGGGATAGGATTGCGTCTGGTTGATATAGGTGACCACATCATCCAGGTATTTTCGGTGTTGTTCAATTACATCCGGGACCGGGGCTGTGAATCCCACATCAGTGTGAGAAAAAGGGACCACAAAGATTTTCCAGTCCCGGTCAAATTGGGCCATTGTGGACTTCGTGCACATCAAGCACAAGGTCCAAAGAATAAATTGCAAGCCCAATCTCCTCATCGGCGGGAGAGTCCCAGTGTGATTCGGTGGGTGATTCCCAGCAGGTCTCCGTAGGGTACATAGGCATAGTCAAGGTGCATCTGGAAGATAGCAATCTGGTGCAGCGCCAGCCCCGCTCCGAGAGAAAAATCTCCCTCATCCACCTGGAATCGGTATCCGGCCCGCAACGAAAGCATGTTCAGAAATACAGATTCAATACCCCAGTTCACCCATTCGTTGTTATCAGTCGGATGGACCAGTTCAAAGGATGTGGAAAGCCGGAAATTCTGTGTATCAACCAGATCATCTGCTGCGCTCATACGGAAGAGCAGCGGCATGCGAAATGACTCCCGGAGACCATTGACGGAGGCCCCGAAGTGTTGTATCGTAAACGCGAGACGCAATTGCCGGAAACCCGTGTAGTACAGCGTGCCGACATCAAACAGAACATTACTGAATACGTCCTGGTCCAGTTGCTCCCGCACATACTTGACCTGTAAACCAATGGTTAGTCGGTCCGTGAACCGTTTGGCAGCCGCCAGTCCAACCATAAGGTCGCCTGCACTGACCATGCGTCCGGTACCCTCTGGATCCGTGGCGGTAGTCTCCTCATAGCTCTCAATACCAAAATTCATCACACTGAGTCCGAACGTGTAGCTATTGACTGGTACTGCTGCCACCAAGGCATCCACGCGGCTATTGACGAGCCATTCATTGTGGGTCAGGTACACGGTGGGTCCCGAGATCAACGGTAGCGCACCAACATTCCAGAAAACAGCGTTAGCATCGTTCGTGAGGCTGCTAGCTGCTTCACCAAGGGCGCTCTCCCTTGCACCGATCCCAATCTTCAGCGCCTGGAATCCTGCCGATCCCGTTTTTTCAAAATCAAATCCATAGTCAGATTGTGCCTGGACTGAGAATGGCGTCAGAAGCAGGGCAAGGAGCAGGAGTACGGTGCCTTTACTGCCCATGCCCCCCTCAGTCACATGCCCTTGACTGAAGGCTTTTGTTCGGAATGTGTGGCAGTGATCAAATGTCATGAACCCGGAGGTGCCTTACTTGATGATTAGCAACGTTCCCTGCGCCAAACCCACTTCAGACTGCACGGTCCAAAAGTATATTCCGGGAGCTACCTGCTGACGTGAATCAGAGAGCTGGTCCCAAACTGCCTGTCCGGTGTTAGGGTTATCGTGCTCGAGGACCTTGAAGAGCTCTCCGCTTGATGTATAAATATTTATGGTCGCTCGCGCTGGAAGATTCGTCCAGACAATCGTAGATTCTTCGCCTGTAGTTGGAAAGCCGGAGACGAGACGGAACGGATTGGGGAATACCTTGACATTCATGGCATCGGCTGCAGGCAGACTGGCAACCGTCACAGCTTCCTCGTTACGGTTAGTGTACCAGCTTTGATTACCGTCTTCATCAATCGAAATAACGCTGTAGAAATAACTCACTCCCAGGTCCACACGGTTATCAATATATCGCCATTGTCCGCGGTCACTGTCCCAATATCGCCGGCGATCCAGCGAACTATTTGGTCGTACTCGAGCGACGCGTCTATAGGGTCCGGTGAAAGCCCGTTCGCTTCGGTAAATGTGGTACTCCTTGAAGCTGGCCTGTCCGGTAATGGGGTCCACCCATGTTTGGTCCAGAGGGGACCAACTCAGCGAAATAGACTGAGAGGTCGGTAGAGGCAGAATTTGGATGTCTGGTGATGGCGGTGGGACTGAGGCCACTTCATAGTTACGGTTGAAAAGTGCCTGGGCCCGATCAATAGTTCGCTGCAGCGAATCAAGCCCGGCTGGCAATGACGCTTGAGCATCCAGTCCTTCCAGAGCCTTGGCAAGAGGGAGTCCGTTTACCGCCTGTACAAGTGTGACGGTAACACTTGATCCGGCTTCCAACGTGTATGGGCCGCATGACATTAACATGAATGGCACCAGTCGTTGATCGGCAGGTGCCTGTAGCGAACGGTCAGCACCTGAGAGGATGGCATAAAGATTATCTGCTGTGGTTGAGGTCAGGGTCAGCTGATTTTCATTGTTGAGCAATTGTGCGCTCAATACATGGGCAGGCTGCGCTTCTCCGGAAGCACCAGCAGGTGCGTTCAGAAGGCCCACACCGGCGTATCCTGTCGTACGCAACTCACCGCGGGAGAGCAGAAAATTCCCCACATCTGTTGGCAGATCGAAGTTTGGAGTATCATCCCAGGCATACATTAGCCGACGCACTTCGTCATACCCGGTCAGTTCATCAGCCCGATTGAAATCTCCCCCCCAGCCATTGTGTGCCAGAACATCCTGGTAGCTGGGGCGCAGCAAATACGGGAATCCGAGATACACATCGCTGAGAGTTGAGCCTGTCTGATTGGTGAGGGTGTATTCAATTATGATGAAGTCCTTCAGACCGGGAAAGCTCCAGGCTCGGCTGGTCCGTTCCACACGTATATTTTCGGAGGTGATCCAGGCCGCTGTGATGGTTTGTTCGGCCAGTTGGGGATTGTAATCGGGTTGTTCAACGAAATTGTTGGTCTTGGTCATCACCTCATACGTCCCTTGATCACGGAAGGCAAAAGGACCATTTTCGACAAAGAAGAGACTACCATCGGCGCGGCGGCCACCGATCCAGGTACCACCCGCAAAATTATAAGACCGCTGCTCATCCTTGCTCAAGAGCGTGCCGGGCCCACCCGGCCAGTCCATACTGGGATAAAATTCAAACAGATTGGTCGGATTCGGCGCGCCGATGGTGCCGTCATCCTTTACCGTATCCCATAAATCCCCTCGATCGTGAATTTCGAATTCCGCCGTGCGCACCTGGGCCTGCACCAGTCCAGCCACGGCTAAAAGAATCAGAACACAAAAAAATCTTTGCTGCATGGTGCTGCAGAGCATTTGGTTATTCAGACGATCAAGTCATCGCAGATTGTAGCGCAAGCCGAAATAGAATTGCCTTGGGGCGAAATAGGTCTGCCAACTGATATCATAGCCCGCTCCGTCTACCCGTGAGATCTCACCGTCCTCCACATAATTCTTCACTGCTTCCGCATCAAAAATGACATCGCCAAAGGAGCGCAGGTTTCGGGTATTGAGCACATTCGTGACATTTACATAGGCAGCAAGAGTATGGCTGCCGGCAATGTGAAAGCTTTTCTCCAGTCGAAGGTCAAGGGTTTTTATTGGTGGCAGACGATGATTATCCCGTGTATCTGGAGGATCATCCGGACCCACATACGTAAAGGTTCGACCACTTACAAAACTGAACAGTGCGCTCAGGCCTGTCCCTTCCAGGAGGGTGCTTACAAACGACTGTGGGGTTGTTTCAGGGTAGCGTACATAAAGGTTCGTTCTCAGAATATGTGGTCGACTGAAAGTGGTTTCCGTGGGCAAGCGCTTGGAAACATCAATGTCATAGACATATTCCGGTACGCCTTCTTCATCATAGCGGATGGTGCCCGGTGTAGCGCGCCCCTGTGTGACTTTCGAAAAACTATAGTTTGCATTGACCGCATACCAGTGACTATGGGCCGTACGTGCAGTGATCTCGAAGCCGCGCGAATCACCGTAATCACCTGAGAAATTCGAAACATAAAAGACGTTCGGTGTGATGTCTCCGCGAAACGGATCGTACATGTAGACACGACGATCAAAAATGCCCTGACGCGGCATAGTCTGATCAAAGACATCCTTGTAAAATCCGGTCATATCAAGCACTATAAAATCCCCGAAGTTGTGCACAATTCCTACCTCGAACAGCACCGTTTTCTCGGGCTTGAGGGTATCAAGAGACAGCGTGACAACGCGCTCGGGATCGCCGTCCAGAGAGGGAATGTGACGGGGCTCGCGTCCTTCTTGTGCAGCAGCATCATCTTCGGCCATTTGAGCTCTTACGATATACTCGGGTCGGAAATAGTTAAACTCGAACATCCGATCCAGCGGTGGCAGCTGATAAAAGTGCCCATAATTGAAATGCAGGACGGTCTTGCTGGAGATCGGGAAGGAAACGCCGATACGCGGGCTGACGCGGTGAAACGCACTCGCGGGTTCGCGAGGTTTGTTCAGTGCATTCTCATAGGAATACTTGACATGTCCGTTCTCGTCAACCTGATCACGGTCGGCATCCAAGGCGGGATCAAAGTCAGGGTCTACACTCAGATTGAATAGGTCACGGGTGGTGAACCAGTCAACATTTGGATGAAAGAGGTCGTAGCGAACGCCCACATTCAAAATCATGCTGTTGAATTCCATCTTGTCCTGCACATAGACGGCAAACTCAATGGGGTGATAGGTTTCATGCAGTCCGCGGTTTAGCCAGTATTTTGGATCCGTACTGAATGATGAGTACCGCCAGGAAAAATTTTCCCTGAAAGTGTTGCGACGTAACTCAATACCGGCCTTGATGAGATTGGCTTTGTTGAATTGCCAGTTGGCGCTGCTTTCCAGGGACAGATCACCGACCTCCTGATCTCGATCAATAATAAATGACCAAGCATCATAGGGTTCATCAGGGTAACCGTTGTAGCGTTGAAATCCAAACAATGTGGGGTTTTCGCTGACACCCAGGCGGGTAAAATCACTGGGCTTCTCGCGCATATCGAGACGAAAGCGGCTGACCTGTACGTCATAGAAAAACCGGGGCGAAAGCGTGTGCGTCCATTCTGAGCTGAAATGGGTCGTCTTGCTGTCGAGGAGGGATCCCCATCCGCGATAGAATTTGACTTGTTGTACATAGTCACCGTTTTCCTGCAATGTGGAGTGGCCGACGCGGTTATAGAGTGCTCCAATTCTCAGTTTCATATTGGGGCGCAGTTGGAGAACCACATTACCCAGAATATCATCCAGTTCCCGATGATCTCTCGGACGTGGATAGGCGTATGCCTCCCGTTTGAATTGGGATGCTACAAAAAAACTGGCTTTGGTCTGGCCTCTCGTAAAGATTGTTCCCCCAAGGCTCCCGTAAAGCTGATGGTCCGGGATTTCGCGGTAGTCATAAACCTGACCATTGCGAAGTGGCGTCCACCAATCCGGATCAAGTGTACCGTCCTCAAGTGTATTGTCCAGGTATTCTTTTTGTGTTCTGGAATCATACAGATAGTTCCCAAAATGTCGCTGTCCTGCGGCACCATATGTGTATTCAAGCGAGGCACTGTATTGTGGGCCACCCTCCCGGGTCACTACATTGACGATACCGGACTGGGCCCCACCGTATTGTGCCTCAAAGCCTCCGGTCAGAATCTGGATCTCCTGTACGGCATGCATATTGATATTGGTGAAGGATCCTCCCTGATCAGCGCGTCCCTCAACCAATGCTGTGGTACGGGCTCCATCAAGAAACCAGAACACCTCGGTCTGATCTCCTCCGCGTACAGCATAGCGGCTTTCCCCCCGCCCTGATCCTCCGAGTCCACCAATGATCGGTTCGGGATCAAACAGCACTCCGGTCTGCAGCATGAGTCCTTCGCGGGCACTTCGTACGGGTAGTGCTCTCAGCTGCTGAATATCGAGATAATGTACGCTCGCGGTCTCATCCCGCTGGACCAGGGGCCGCTCCGCGCTCACCAGGAGTTCGTCATCTATTTCGATCGCCTCTGCGCTCAGGGCTACGTCTATGCGTGTCGTCAGGCCGCTCTGAACAACGACATCTTCGACGATTACGGTTGCAAAGCCGAGCATCATTACACGCAACCGATAGAGGCCCGGTGAAACGTTCAGTATGAGATAATCACCGTTCGCGTCGGTTGCAGATCCAAATGTGGTCCCTTCAATGAGCACACTGGCTCCTGGCAGGATCTCACCAGTCTCCTTTTCCGTAATAGTTCCAACGATTTTTCCTGCATAGTGCATGTCAGGGGAAATCCCCAAGGCTGGCTGCTTCAACAGCAGTACGAGTAATCCTAGGCAAATGACACGCATGAATCCGGTCATGACATTTCCATTATAGTGTGTTTGCCCTTACTAAACTCGGAAGGGTTTCAGGTCGAAACCACCTGAACCCGTTCTCAAGTGGTTCCTGTGTCCGGCTTGTTTGTTGCCTCCGGATACGGTCGGGATGTCCACCTGTCTGTGACTTTTTGGCAGGAAAAAGTACGCACGAGTAGTATTGTGAAGTATCTTCACGTGGGGCGCACAAACGCCGTCTGATGTATGAGATCACAGGGATGGATTGATCTGGGTCAATCACGGCAATTGCCTGAATCATGGGCAGCATCCGACAAACACTTGCGGGGATTGGGTTTACAGTGAGTATCCTGTACTGACAACCAAAATTAAACGCGATCTCATTACCTTTACAATATAGATACGATCTTTGAATTGTAGAAGATTCTATGGCCTTCACAGCCAAACATGTTGTCGTAACGGGGGGTGCAAAAGGGATCGGCGGGGCGGCTGTCACGCGATTTCTGGAAGAGGGTGCCTGCGTGACGGTATTGGACCTGGATGAAAAACAGGCACGGAAACGTTTGGTCAACTTTGAGGATCGGAGCCTCTTCATCCACTGCGACGTGTCTAAAGCAGGTCAGGTAGCAAGAGCATTCAATCAAATTGATGTTCAATTCGGCGCAGTAGATGTGCTCGTCAACAATGCTGGAATTCAGCGCTACAGTACAGTCACAGATACAACCGAGGAAGAATGGGATCTGGTGATGAACGTAAACCTGAAGAGTGCTTTCCTGTGTTCAAAGTATGCGATTCCGCTGATGCAAAAGCGCGGACAGGGGGTTGTGATCAATATCGCAAGTGTACAGAGCTTCATCACGCAGCGTAAGGTGGCTCCGTACACAACGAGCAAGACCGCCATGTTGGGGCTGACGCGCAGTATTGCCGTAGACTATGCTCCTGATATCAGGGCGGTTGCTGTATGCCCCGGTACAGTTGATACGCCTATGCTCAGGTGGGCCGCCAATCAGTCCCCTGATCCCGAAGAAGTCTACCGGGAAGTTCGTGAGATGCATTTGACTCAACGCATAGCAGAGCCAGTGGAAATAGCTGATCTGATCTTGTATTTATCCAGTGATAAGGCCGCGTTTATTACGGGGCAGGCCATCCGTATAGATGGAGGACTGGGTTTGGTTGTAGCCGGGAGTGTACGACAGTGAAAATCAGCGATATCAAGGCGACGACGGTTACCGTCCCACTGGAAGCTCCACTGCGTCACGCGGCGGGAGCGCACTGGGGGCGTTTTGTGCGGACTATTGTCGAGGTGGAGACCGACGAAGGGATCACCGGTTTAGGTGAGATGGGCGGTGGAGGAGAATCCGCAGAAGCTGCAATCAGAGGCCTGAAAACGCACCTTGTCGGACACAATCCAATGCAGTTGGAGGCACTGTATTGGAAGATTTGCAACCCAACTGCATCGCTCTACAATAATCGAACCCAGATCCATGCAGCGATTGAGTTCGCCTGTATAGATATTGTTGGCAAACACCTCGGTATTCGAGCGTGTGATTTATTAGGTGGAGCCCTTCGCGAAAAAGTACCGTTTGCATCGTACCTGTTTTTCCGCTATCCCAACGAAGATACCGGACAGGGTGGAGAGGAAATGCCTGATGCTATGGTCCGGCAGGCACAATCGTTGGTAGAGCAGCATGGGTTTACTACACATAAGCTTAAAGCGGGTGTCTTCCATCCAGACCACGAACTGGAAGTTTTTCGGGCGCTTGCGGCGGCTTTCCCCAACCACCGCGTTCGTATAGATCCCAATGCAGTTTGGACTGTGGAAGAGGCAGTCCGCGTGGGCCAGGCCATTGAGGATCTGAATAATGATTATTACGAGGATCCGTGCTGGGGAATGGAAGGGATGCGTCGTGTCCGTGAATTTGTTCGCATACCAACAGCTACGAATACCGTGGTGGTTAATTTCGAGCAATTGGCCGCATGCATCCACACCAACGCTGTTGACGTTATTTTGCTGGATACTACGTTTTGGGGAGGCTTACGCCAGGCGTGGAAAGCGGGAGTGGTATGCAATACATTTCAGCGAGGCGTAGCCGTTCACAGTTCTGGTGAGCTTGGTATACAGCTCGCCACGATGCTGCATCTGGGTGCTGCTCTGCCTAATCTGACTTTTGCCGCGGACGCCCACTACCATCATCTGACCGATGACATTGTCGTAGGTGGTAGAATGCCATATGTTGACGGGTTCATTGCTGTGCCCGATGGACCAGGCTTGGGGATTGAGCTTGATCGTGACAGGGTGCTCCGCTATGCTGAGCTATACAAAGAGCTGGGCCCATACCCGTACGATCGTGATCCGCGGCGTCCGGACTGGTTCAGTATCTGGCCGGAGACCCGTTGGGCCAAACCGGATCTGTGATGTGTGAACCTGACGGCATGGAAAAAATCTTCTAAAGATTATGTATGGTAGGGCATTGTTGCCGATTGAGAAGGCATCTGTCTTCTATGAAGGGCTTGATCATCCTGAGGGGCTTGCCGTGCACCCGGATGGATCAATATGGGCAGGGGGTGAAGCGGGGCAGATATATCGGATTTCTTCCGATGGAGAAGAGATGGTTGAGGTGGCAAATACAGGCGGATTCATCCTTGGACTTGCCTTTAGTCCGAATGCTGAGTGGCTTGCAGCTTGTGATTTGGTTAATCGGTGTGTATGGCGGCTTGATCCCGGCTCGGGTTTGTTATCCGAGTTTGCTGGAGGGGCAGGTGGAGGGGACCAGTTCAAGATTCCAAACTATGCCACATTTGCCCGTGACGGTACGCTTTATGTTTCGGACAGCGGTACCTTTCGGCAGATTGACGGGCGTATTCTACGATTTGATGCTGATCATAGCGGCTGTGGACAGGTTTGGCACCAAGGACCATTCAATTTTGCTAACGGTCTTGCCCTTTCTCCAGGAGAAGAAGCCCTTTATGTGGTGTGTAGCTTTGACGCGAGTGTAGAGCGGATCGAAGTCGCACCAGATGGTCGTGCAGGCAACCGCGCATTGTTCGCCAGAATTCCGAGAACCGTGCCTGACGGCCTTGCGTTTGATGCAGCGGGCAACCTGTATGTGTCATGTTATGCCCCCAATCACCTCTATCGTGTCATGCCCGATGGCGCAGTGGAGCTTCTGATGGACGACTGGGAAGCTCATACATTGTCCAACCCCACAAACATTGCCTTTGGAGGTACTGGATTCGATCAACTCTTCACTACCAACCTGGGGAGATGGCATCTTACACGAATAGATTTAGGACTTGAAGGGGCCAGATTGGCGTGCCATCCACAAAAATGAATCCTGTTTTTTCTCATGATACCCGCCCCGTTTTTGGGCAGGCTTCCTGGCATTTGGCCACCTCCTCTGTGGAGGCTTATCTCACGCAGCAGGGTGGTCATCTCGGCCCAATCCTGTTTCATTTTGGGGATCGTACAATAGCTCCTTATGCGTTGTGTCCCTGGGCTGAGGAAGACACGGATGAAGCACTTCCCCCTGTTCTGAAAGTGCTTCGCGGTGATTTTTTCTGTATGCCATTTGGGGCTAACGATGAGGTTTTCAAGGGTGAAATTCATCCTCCTCATGGTGAGACTGCAAACAGCTTGTGGAAATTCGAAAGCATGCGCCAGGTGGGGGATACGGTGACACTCCGAACATCACTCAACACTTCAGTCCGCCCGGGACATGTAGACAAATGGATATCCCTGCGCAGCGGACATCATGCAGTCTATGTTCGCCACCTTATATCTGGCATGAAGGGTCCCATGAGCTTGGGGCATCACGCCATGCTCAAGTTCCCAGATACACCTGGCAGTGGTGTTGTTACGACCAGCCCGTTCCTACATGCGCAAACGGCACCGCAGCCCATCGAACTGCCAGAGAATCAAGGGTACTCGCTATTGCAACCTGGGACGTCCTTTTCTTCGCTGGCAGATGTCCCTACGATCACGGGTCAATCAACCGATCTGTGCCGCTATCCTGCCCGAAAAGGCTATGAAGACCTAGTTATGCTTGTTGCCGATCCTTCGGTCGACATTGCCTGGACGGCCGTGACATTTCCAGGGGAAGGGTATGTATGGTTTGCTCTGAAGGATCCCCTAGTCCTGAAGCAGACAGTTTTCTGGCTCTCCAATGGTGGTCGCCACTACCCGCCTTGGAATGGGCGGCATACGGGTGTGATGGGTCTGGAGGAAGTGACTTCATTCTTTCACTACGGTTTATTGCAGTCTGTTGAAAGTAATTTTCTTGCGGATCAAGGTCACGCCACCTGTTTTCATCTGGATATTGCGGCCCCCATGGATGTACGCTACATAATGGCTGTTGCCGAAATCCCAGAGGATTTTGATCGTGTTGAAACGATCAGTACGGGTTTAGACGAGGGCGCAGTGCTCTTGAAGTCCACCAATGGAACGGAATTGAGCGTCCGTCTTGATCTGACATTTCTTCAATCAGGTTAAAACGAAGTCTTGACTTTCTGTGCCCGGTAGCTTGTTGGTCGTGCAGCGAGATTGGGTGATATCTGATATGTTCAACAGAACTTTCAGGTTGCTGGGTATCCTGAGTCGCGACGGCAAGAATATTAGATGTGTGATTGTTTCTTGTCTATAATGGAGTTGATACAAAAGGCCTACACTTTGGCGGACCGTTTAAAAAGATGACGGCATCATGCACCAGACTGTAATTTTGGCGGGATATGCCACGTATCGGGGAGCCAGCAATGGACGGCAATAATGCGTATGGTCACATAAACATGAACTACCTCAAGCCTGCTACTGCTATCGTCATTATTTAGAGTTGCGTTGTGGCGAAGCAATCATTGCGCCTTAACGCCCAAAATTTGTGCTTAATAAATGTCCGACCAACACTCTCATTCGCACGGAGACTCCCACTCGCATGAAGGCGGTGGTTTATTAGAGGGTCATACGCATGACCTGCGAGGTACAAGCAAGCGGCGCTTAGTGTGGGCAATGGTTCTGATTGTAGGCTACATGGTGGTTGAAATCGTGGCTGGCATTGTCTCTGGAAGTTTGGCTCTTTTGGCGCATGCGGGACATATGCTGACGGACGCATTTTGTATTGGGATAGCGCTGGTAGCAATGCGTTTTGCGGAGAAAAGAGCCACCAAGCAGCACACCTATGGTTTCGAGCGCTATGAGGTTATGGCGGCGTTGGCTAATGCAATGGTGCTATGGTTGCTTGTTGGCGGTATTCTGATAGAAGCCTATGATCGTATTGTTGAACATGGACATGCTCACGATCATGGTCATGACCATACCCCCGATGGCTTGATTATGACAATTGTTGGTCTACTTGGTTTTGTAGTCCATTTTGGAGCGGCGGTTATCTTACATCGGTCAGTTGATCACAGCGTGAACGTCGCGGGTGTCTACCAACATGTAAGAGCAGATTTATTGGGGTCGGTCGTAATTGCAATCTCCGGGGGGCTCATCCTGTGGAATCCTCGGGAATGGCTTGAGCTGTGGGTTGATCCTGTGCTTAGTGTCATACTGAGTATTGTGATCCTTGGCGGTACTTGGGGGCTGTTGAAACAGGTATTCAGAGTTCTTCTTGAAGGGGTACCCAAGCACATAGACGTTCATGCACTATGCCGCTCAATTGAAACGCTTCCGGGTGTGGTGCTTATTCACGACATACATGTTTGGACGCTTTCGCAGGGCAGTGATGCATTGACTGCGCACGTAGTAATTGGCGAACATGTGACCGATAGGGAAGCAATGCTTGATCAGCTCAAGGAGATTATTTCGGGCCAATACAAAATCAATCATATGACGATCCAGTTGGAGTCCAATGTGGCGAGATGCACCGAGGATCATCATGTAGACAATTTGTTTGCTCTAGCGGACTCCTGACATTCATCTCTGATCAAGTACCGGGCACTCCCTTCCGAAACTGTGGAGCCTGCAAACTAGGTTTCGTCCAAACACTAGGGAGGGAAGACAATGGCTCAACTCCGGTATTTGGGTACAATCTGCAGTATACTCAAGCGGAAACAGCCATCACCGCCGTCCTGGTGAGGTAGCACATCCTATAAAGCTGTGAGAATCCGTATAGGCTTGGGATTCAAAAAGGAATAATCAGGTGTTGCGCTCGTAGGCATCAACGATAGCTTTGACCAGGCTGTGTCGTACCACATCAATCTTGCTGAAATACACGAATTCAATCCCTCTGATTTCGTGGAGGATAGACTGAGCCTCGACTAGCCCACTCTGCTGGGCGTCCTGGAGATCTATTTGTGTGATATCTCCAGTAATAATGGTTTGGCTACTCACCCCCAGTCGCGTGAGAAACATCTTCATTTGTACTGCTGTCGCGTTCTGGGCTTCATCCAGAATAACAAATGAGGAATTCAGGGTACGGCCGCGCATAAAGGCCAGGGGGACAATTTCTATAACATGATCCTCCAGATGCGTGGTTAGTTTTTCTGTTGGCAAGAATTCTTCCAGTGCATCGTACAGGGGGCGCAAGTATGGATCAACCTTATCGCGAAAGTCACCAGGCAGAAAGCCAAGCCGTTCCCCGGCCTCAACAGCGGGCCGGCATAGAACGATGCGTTTAACTTTTCTGGCTTTCAATGCTGCTACTGCAAGTGCAACAGCCATATAAGTTTTTCCGGTACCTGCCGGGCCGATTGCAAACACAATATCATTTTTGTGCGAAGCCTCAAGCAATCTGGCTTGTCCAGGGGTTTTTGTCCTGATCATTCCCCCTGATGGTGTATATAACACCACAGTCCCCACTTTCTTATTGGACTGGCGGGGGTTTGCGGTTGCCATTGCCAGTATAGTGTCCAGATCTCCTGCGGTCACTGCTCCATTACGGCCCGCAACGGAAGCCAATTCGTCAAATGCGTGCACAATTGAGTCAAGCGTAGCGCTGGGACCACAAAGGCGAACCTGATTATTTCGCGCAATGATTTTGGTGTCCGGGAAGGCAGCCTCGATCCGTCTCAAGTGCACGTCATGCGTGCCGAAGAGTAAAAGGGGATCGGTGTGATCAAGCGTGAGTGTAGTTTCTGCCAATTGTTATGATGTCGGTGCCGGCGGGTGTACCCTTCCCGTATCAAACTGACCTGAAGTACAAAAGTGCCAAATGAAGCGTGCCCTGATTGTCGAATTCACTAAAATGAATGGTGCAGGTAATGACTTCATCGTGCTGGACAACCGGTTCTATGAGTTTTCCCTCCCGGAATTATCCATGCTAGCACGGCAATTTTGTCCCAGGCGGACTGGCATCGGTGCGGACGGAGTCCTAGCACTGGCTACTTCGACGCATGCTGAGGCCGATTATAGAATGATTTATGTCAATGCGGACGGCAGCGAAGGTACCATGTGCGGCAATGGGGCACGTTGCCTGGCCCGATTTGCACACGAGAGTGGCTTTAACAAGAAGATTGCATGCATGCAGACTACCTCGGGATTATGTGAAGTGCATATTTTCGGTGAAGAGGACGCCTCCGCTCGCATCTACCTGGATGCCCCTCAGAACTACCATGACGCCCCAAACTTAGCGAATCAGATACCGAATGGAATCCGTTCTGTACATTACCTGTGGCCAGGCACCGAACATCTGGTATGCCTTGTGGACAATGTAAATCAACTGCCGTTGAACAGATGGGGGGCCGCACTCCGCAATGATCCGAACCTTGGGCCGAAAGGAGTTAACGTGAATTTTGTGGCTGTTGACTCCAATGCCGACAGCAGACGGTTGCAGGTGCGCACATACGAGAAGGGTGTTGAAGCGGAAACCCTTGCCTGTGGAACAGGTGCCATCGCAAGTGCAGTGGTTGCGCAAAAATCAGGCCTGCTTGTTTCGGATGTCTATACTGTACAAATGCCTGGCGGCGTGCTCAAAGTTGGTTTGGAACCGGATCGCGTATACCTGGAAGGACCTGTTGATAAGGTTTACCGTGGTTCAATGGAGTTTGTGTTTCCTGATCTGAAACGGCAACACATTCCAGATACTTGCGTAACTGAGTAAGGCTACCTCCGACAACTGAATCCCCTCTTTAAGATGAAACGTATTTTTCCAATTGTGAGCTGGTTGCTACTGGTTCTGATACTTGCAGCCGCCGATGGTTGTGGGAGCGATCCGAATGTTGAAGGTGCCCGTCTGGATCTGCGAAACAAGGACTATGATCGCGCAATAACCAACATCAACAAGGCCTTGGAAAATAATCCAGACAACCTGGATGCGTTGATACTGAAGGGGGATATTATTTTCGAGATGTTGCCCGAGGTATATGATCAGGATGAGCGAACGGCTTATATCGGAGAATTACTTGGTGCTTATGCTCAGTCTGTAATGCTGGATTCCGCTAATGCTTCACACAAAGACAGACAGCTTACCATCCTCTACGCCAATGAGTTCACCTCGGCGATGGCAATCTATGAGGATGCAGAGCAGTTGGGTGGAAAGGAACGTGCGAGAGGATTCGTCGCTGCTGCACGTCGTTTTCGGAATGCTTCAATGGTGGCCCCAGATTCTATGGACGCTTTCATAAATGAAGCCTATGCATACTACGGTGCTGGAATGGCGCGTGATGCCGCAGACACCTTTGAGGCAGCAATTGCCAGTGGGCATACCAGTCGCGAGCTATTCATTCAATTGGCGCGGACCTATGAATTGATCGCAACTGAGTCGGCAGATCCCCAGGCGCAACCTGGATATTATCGTGAAGCAGTCCGTACGCTCAGTGAAGCACATGAACGTTATCCAGACGACGGCGAAATCCGAAAACTCCTGCTGAATGCATATGCTATGGCAGATATGAGTGACGCCGCATTGTCCTTTTTCGAAGAGGTGCATCCATTGGAGAGGGACAATAAAATATTTCTCTATAACTATGGCACATTGCTACTGCGCCAGCAGAATTACGAGAGGGCCATAGATATGTTGTCGGAGGCGGTTGTCCTTGATTCATCTTACACGAATGCATTGTTCAACCTTGGGGCGGCCTACGTTAACAGCGGTTTCAGTGTAGATGAGCGCTACCAGGCCGTGGAGGACTCATTACAGAATAGCAGCAGGTTCGCCTCCCAGCAAATTACTGAGATGGAAACCCGGAGGGATGAACTTGTGCAGTTGAAGCAGCAGTTATTCGGACAGGCGATCAAATACTTTGAAGCGGCCAATGATCTGGTCGAGCGTGATCTGGGAGATACCAGCGAGATATGTGACGCGCTATACAGGGCGTATATGCAGACCAATCAGCGTTCTCGCGCGGAAGAGGCCCGGATCTGTGCTGAGCGACAGGGCACTCGAGCTATGCCCGAGCGATCGGAGGACCGCTTTTAATCAACCCATCCAATCCATGCGTTTTGCAACGCTGGCTGTGCATGCTGGCCAGAGCCCGGACCAGACAACCGGGGCAGTTATGCCCCCTATATATCAAACGGCAACTTACGTGCAGCCTCCCGAGGGCGAGACAACAGCATACGAATATGGGCGGGCGGCCAATCCAACAAGGACAGTACTTGAGAACAATCTTGCGGGTTTGGAAGGTGCATCGCATGGCATAGCCTTCGCGTCTGGAATGTCTGCGACGGATGCTATTCTGCGAGCATTGCGTCCGGGGGATCATATTGTTGCCTCAGAGGACATGTATGGAGGCAACTATCGCTATCTGAAGCTGGTGCTGGCTCCGATGGGTGTACGTGTTACGTTTACTGACCTGACAAGAGTAGATGTGCTTACGCAGGCAGTTACTTCTCAGACGAAAGTAATCTGGGTCGAATCTCCAACAAATCCATTGATCCAGATTGTTGACCTTAGCGCAGTTTGTGCGTGTGCGCAATCGGTTGGGGCAGCCGTAGTTGTTGATAATACCTTCGCCTCGCCATACTTGCAGCAACCACTTTCTTTAGGGGCAGACATGGTCCTGCATTCAACGACAAAATACCTGGGTGGCCATTCGGATATCGTTGGAGGCGTCGTTTGTACCAACAGCCAGAATTGGGCGGAGCATCTACGGTTCCAGGTTAAATGTGTGGGAGCGATTCCTGGGCCGATGGATTGTTTTTTGGCGCTTCGAGGCACAAAAACTCTTCACATCCGAATGGAGCGTCATTGCACCAATGCTCGAAAGATTGCAGCGTATCTGGACGGACATCCCAAGGTAGTACAGGTTAACTACCCCGGACTGCAATCGCATCCCGGACATGCCCTGGCCAAGTCACAAATGAATGATTTTGGTGGCATGCTGTCCATGACGCTCAAGACGTCCTCATCAAGCGAGGCGAGGAGGGTATTGCAATCTCTGTGTGTGTTCGCTTTCGCAGAGAGCCTTGGTGGGGTAGAAAGCCTTGCAGGACATCCGGCGACCATGTCACACGGTGCACTTAGCCCAGAAGAGCGGGCCCGGCTAGGAGTGACGGATAATCTGGTTCGGTTATCTGTCGGGATTGAGGACCCTGAGGACTTGCTGGAGGACCTGGAGCAGGCGCTCAGTCAGATTTAGAGGATCAGTCGAGATCCGACTGCTCGCTAGAATTCACGTGGGCCTATTGTTGAGGCAGCAGATCCGTTCGTAAATCTTCTATTTTGGCGGATTCACGCAGCGAGGAGATCCAATCCCTGAGCATAGCGCTCTGTTGCTCTCTGGACAGGTCAGCCTTCAGGCTGCTCATTTCGTCGTCTGAGATCTCGGCTGGCTCAAATACATCTGTTACGCGCACTACATAAGTACCATTCTCCCCTTCGATCACCCCGGAATCTCCTTCCGCTTCCAGGCCCAGCACTATACCAACAAAATGATAATCTCGTCCTAATCCGCTAATGATGGGATTCTGGAATGATACACCGGATGCAATTTGTGGTGTAACGCCGAGTGCATCAGCAAGACCATCGTATCCGCCAGACTCATATGCTTCCTGTAGTCGGGCAACCTGGTAATCGCGTTTTTTCTGGAGGAGGGCAAGCGGTCTTACCTGGAGTTCAACTGTTTCAAACGGCTCATATCCGGCTTCTTCAATGTCAACCACTTGGACCACGAGGGCTACCTCATCAAGCTCAATAACGGGGCTGATATCTCCGACATCTGAATCGCGCAGAAAAGCTTCCATCGCGAAACTCTGACCAAATCCGGGGATCGCTGTCTGCCCGGCCTGGACCTGCAAGGCCTGGAGTTCAATGGTTCGCCGGTTGGCCTCGCCCACGAAATCCCCCTCCTCGTCGGCGTAGTAGGCTAAGTCTTCCAATGATTCCTGGATGTTGTTCAGCGTCGCAACAGAAGCGTCAATGGTGTAGGCCAGTTGTGCCAGTTGCACATCCAAGGTTGCGCGGTGGTTCACTTCAATCAGATGTAAACCAAAATCTGTTTCGACCGGGCCGACAAGTGTTCCGATATTCGCACCGAAGGCAGCCTCCTCAAAGGGCGCCACCATTCTGCCAGGCCCAAACCACCCCAGGTCTCCGCCATTGGAGCCGCTGCCAGGATCGTCACTCATTTGTGCGGCAACCGCGGCAAAATCCTCTCCGGCCTGTATTCTCCTCCGGATATCCTGTAATGCGGCCGGGTTTTCTTTATCGTTCAGGAGAATGTGACGGGCCCGGACATGCGTGTCTTCTGCGGGGCGTGTGTCGGTGACTTTGATGAGCTGTGCCTGACCGTTCACGATCACCGGTCCGATTACGTCACCGACCTGGGGCACGTCACCCTGTTCAAATAATTCGCTCGCTATTTCGGGTGCTAAGGTCGAAGCGCCACGAAAATTGTCTGACCAGCCAATTTCGCTCCCCGACTGAGCAAGGAATAACGAATCGTTTTCAGCTTCTTCAAGTCCCTGCTGCAGGCGTTCAAGTTCTCGCATGATCGCAAGGGTATCCTCGCTTGCAGGCAGCCGCGACAGCGATGCAATCTGAATCGAGTACAGGCGTTCACGTGCATAGTCTTCGCGATTATCTGAATAATATCGCGATACATCGCGGTCGGTTACGGAAACCAAAGAATCAGGTACATCCGCATACTGCAGGAGGAAAAATTCAGCATTAGCACTTTTTTGCTGCAGTGTCCACTGCCATTTTGCATCCGCCTCCGAAACGCGTTCTGAGTCCTCCAGAAGTTTATTAAACCGCTGTTCGCGGCGCGAAAGCCGAATAAACTGTTCTATCTGAATCAGTGTCTGCTGCTGCGCAGGATCGTCAATAACGTTTTGTAGAAGTGCACGGTTGATGCCGCCGGCGCCGTCGGAGAAATTCTGGCTTATGATCCAGTGGGGGTTTTCGCCAAGGATCAGCTCTCTCACCTCGGCGTCACTGACTGTAACGCCGATATCGTCCATCACGTGTTCGCGCAGACTGTTTTCCACCAAAGCATTGAAGGCCCGTTCCCGTTCAAGCTCCAATTGCTGCGGAGTTACGTTGCCGTTACTGGTTCGCCTGACTTGCTCAAGTTGCGCTTCCAGTTGCCGACTGTAAACTTCGCGGGTGATGGGATCGCCATCAACGATGATGACTTTGCCTAGGGGATCCGTGCCGATAGTATCGAAAACGCCAGAGTCCTGGAGCACCCACAGGCCACCGAAGGAGATCACGAGAACCCACAGGACCACGCCTGTGTTCTCCCGCATGCGATTCATTGTACCCATTGGGCAACTGTGCTTTATGCTAGCTTATATCCTGATGATAACTCAGACCTGAGCAACAAGAGGATCCACATGTACGATCTTGCGGTCATTACGTCCGCTTGCAAAACGAACAACTCCCGTCGTACGGGCAAAGAGTGTATCATCACCTCCCCGGCCGACATTATCGCCTGGATGGACGCGTGTGCCTCGTTGCCGCACAATGATGCCACCGGCCAGGATCTGTTGCCCGGCATAAACCTTGACACCAAGCATCTTGGGCTTGGAGTCACGGCCATTCTTGGTGGAGCCTACGCCTTTCTTATGTGCCATAACTATTTGGTCAGTCTGTTTCGCCAGTAGAAAGTGACGAGATCCGAATTTGTGTATACCGTTGGCGGTGGCCCCGCTTGACCTTGTACCGCTTGCGGCGCTTTTTCTTAAAGACGATAATCTTATCCCCCCTTACGTGTTGGATTACCTCACCAGACACATGCGCGCCATCTACGTGAGGGCGCCCCACCTTAACCTTATCACCATCGGCGAGTAAGAGGACCTCCGGGAATTGGAGTGTATCTCCTTCGTTGGCCCCGGCGGTGTATGGGATAAAAAGTGTATCCTTTTCAGCGACGCGATACTGCTTTCCGCTGATGCTGACAACTGCAAACATTGGTTACCTACTTTGCTTGTGGAGCGCTTTTATCGGCGCGAAAGTTTTCCGGCAGCCCAATGGAATATCCAAGCACATAAATAGTTCCCCTCTAATTTGATGACACTGATCAACCCATCCACGAAGGAACGCCTGCATGTGGGCAAGGTGTTGTGCATTGGCCGCAATTATGCTCGACATGCGGCGGAGATGGGATCTTCTGTTCCCAAGAGTCCCGTAGTATTCCTTAAGCCGTCAACATCGATCGTGCGCACGCAGGGTGCTGTGGTGCTTCCTACAATGACTTCTAATGTACATCACGAAGTGGAGTTGGTGGTCGTGATCGGACCGGGCGGCAGGAATATACGGGAATCCGAAGCCCTTGATCATGTGATGGCATACGCCGTGGGTCTGGACATGACCGCGCGCGATTTGCAGTCCGAGGCCAAGAAGAAAGGGAAGCCGTGGAGCATCGCAAAGGGATTTGATACGTTTGCCCCGCTTGGGCCGCTGGTCCCGGCTCATAAAGTTGCCGACCCTCAGGCGCTGACGCTATCAGTCAAAGTAAATGGTGAAGTCAGGCAGCATGGGCACACAGGAGATATGATTTTCACCGTTGCCCGTCTCATATCCTACTGCTCCCAGGTGTTCACACTGGAGCCGGGAGATCTGTTGTACACTGGTACACCGGAAGGCGTGGGTCCGGTGATGTCAGGAGATCATCTGGAAGCAGACTGTACAGGATTGCCGTCACTCACAGTTACAGTTGTCTGAGTGCGCGTGCAAAAGACTCCACGGCAGTAACAATATCTGCAGAGCACACATCCCTGTGGACGGTAGCCCGTATTGTGGTCGGGCCGACGGGCACCATAGCGACTCCTTCGGAATGTAGGTGTTTTAGCAAAGGACCTGTCGGTTGTCCCCGAAGATTGATGAGTACGATGTTTGTATCTGGAGAACGCACATCCAGGCTGTCCATTTTGGCCAGCCCGTCTGCCAGATGTCGGGCATTGGCATGGTCCTGCTCCAGATCCCCCATGTGGTATTCCAGGGCATATAGGCCGGCTGCGGCCAGGACACCCAATTGCCGCATGCCTGCTCCCAGCTCTTTTCGACGCCGATGCGCGCGCTCAATGGTCTCCCTTCTACCGGCAAAGACTGATCCGACCGGCGCGCCTAATCCCTTTGATAGACACACGGTGACTGTGTCAAAGGGGGCCGCATAATCCTTTACTGGAATGCCTGTTGCGACCGAGGCATTCCACAATCTGGCACCGTCAAGGTGGCACGACAGTCCGTGGCTGTGCGCATATTCCGCCAGATCTGTCAGCGCCGGGAGCGGATAAAGCAGTCCGCCGGCGATATTGAGTGTATTCTCAAGGCATAACAGGGCGGAGCGAGACTCCCAGTAGTGTCCGTGTCGTAACGCATCGTGCAACTGCTTCTTGGTGAATCTGCCGTCTTGGCCATTGATGGGATGTAGTGTAACCCCGCACAAGCTGCTGGCCGAACCGGACTCATAGTTGAAAATGTGGCTTTGTCGCTCAAGAATCACTTCGTCCCCCGGGCGGGTGTGAACGTAAATACCCAATTGATTCCCCATCATGCCCGAGGGTACGAAGAGGGCAGCCTCCTTCCCGAGCATAGTGGCCACGGTGTTCTGCAACGCGATGGCAGTTGGGTCTTCCCCGAACACATCATCTCCCACCTCAGCTGCTGCCATGGCACGACGCATACCCGGAGAGGGGCGTGTAACCGTGTCACTGCGCAGGTCAACCATTATCCATCCCGTGTGATTTCCAGAATTTTCAAATGCAGCTCCCCAGCGGGCACATGAACAATGGCCTCGTCTCCTGTGCTTTTACCGAGGAGACCTTTTCCGACTGGACTGGTAATGGAGATCAGCCCCCTGGATACATCTGCTTCCGGTGCAGAAACGAGTTTTACGGCTTTCTCCCGTTCTGTACGCAAGTTTTTGTAGCGTACGGTTGACAGTATGCGGGCTGTTGAAGTGTCAACCTGTTCCTCGTCAATCAGGCGCGCGTTAGCCAAGGTTTCCTGCATTTGTGCAATGCGTGCCTCGAGCTTTCCCTGCGCCTCTTTGGCGGCATCGTACTCTGCGTTTTCCGATAGATCACCATGTGCACGCGCATCCGCTATCTCGCCTGAGATGCGTTTACGATCTACAGTGCGCGCATGATGGAGATCTTTCTTGAGTTTATTGAGGGCTTCTTCAGTTAGATAAACAACGGCCATTCAGTGAATTCATTTGAGGTGCTACCATCCCACACGTCGTCTGGTGGGGCGGGATGGTCGTTCTTCTGGTGTGACAGAAGTGGATACCACGGGTTCGCCTGAAATACGTCGGGCAGCCCAGTAGGCTCCATTCCAATAAGGATCGTCCAGTCTTGCAATGGATACTCCATCATCTGGCCAGGAATGCACAAACTCCTGGGAACCAAGATAAATCCCTACGTGCCTCGGCATACTTGTGGGTCGAAAGAATACAATATCCCCAGGCATAAGGGATGAGCGCGGGATCTCCTCCCCAAACCCCAATTGTCGTGCAGTAGAATGTGGAAGAGATATTCCCATTATCTGGTCAGCAATGACCAAAACAAGTCCTGGAGCATCTATCCCGGATCGGGAACTGCCACCCTCGAGGTGTGGAGTACCTTGCCAGGAAGTTGCCAATGTGCGCAACTCGGACTCAACAGCTGCCGAGGGTGTGGCACCGGTTGTCGAAACCGTTTCCTGTCGTGTAACGAGCGTCTGCGGATTGTAGCAGCCTGCAAGGCAAACTACACCGATCAAGACGATAGGTACATACATGGAATGATACATTTCACCGGCCGGCAGTATAACGGTCACATAGAGAGCGCACTATCTTTTTAGGATCAAGCGCGACTGTTGAGTAGTACACTCAGACAGCAAATTCGGTTCACAATATTACACAAGGTTGCCATGCCGTACCCGGAGCATTTTGTATCCCCAATGCGTCAGGAGCTTACTCGACTAGGTGTTGAGGAGTTGAAAACTGCCGCGGATGTTGACACTGCGTTTGATATGGATTCAAATCAAACACAGCTTCTCGTAATCAATTCTGTGTGCGGATGTGCGGCAGCCATGGCGCGACCAGCTGTTGCCTTGGCAATGCAGCATGCAACAAAGCCGGATCGGGCAGTGACTGTATTTGCCGGACAGGATCTTGAGGCAACCGTGCGTGCACGTGATTATCTGGTAGGTATTCCCCCTTCCTCTCCCTTCATGGCCCTCATCAAAGGTGGAGATGTAGCGTACGTAATTGAACGGAGGCACATTGAGGGGCGCAGTGCCCAGGCTATCGCACTGGACCTGGTTGGAGCATTCGACCGATTTTGTGGGACGGACGCTACGGCGGACGATGGCCCGGAAAGCCCAGAAACGATGGGCAGCCATGCTGAGAATCCGATATCCTCGACATTTCGTTCGATAATGCGCTGAGCGCAGCCCGCTCCGCAGTCACCGATGCGCTCTATTCGTGTAGTGCGCTACAACCATCACGGGCCGGTGCACGCTGCGCGCACCGACCCGTTTCGAAGGACCCAGCCCTGCAAACCCCAAGGCAGATCCCGTCTGAGGGATGAGCGTGTTCTCGGACTAAAGCCCCAGATCACGTTTTTTGAGTAAAAAGAGCCCTTCGTCAATACCGGTTACAGCAATGGTGCCGCTTTCGAAGTAAGGATAATTGCTCCATGAACCGATGAAGCCGGGGGCATCTGGAATCAGTGTGACCATATCAAAGTGGCCGACCTCCACAGGATTACTTCGATCACTGATATCAAATATGCGCAGGCCGCTGGCGTAATTGGACTGGTACATGAAGTCGCCCTGGATGTACAGATTGTGATCACTGGAGGCGTTTCCAGAATAATATTCGTCGACTAGCTGCGGATCTTCCAAGTCTATGACATCCCATACGAGCGTACGGGTTCCATCTATGTTACCACTCATTTCATCCAGCTCATCATTCATATAGTAGAAGGCGTGATCATCTGTAAGCCAACCCTGGTGTGCGTAGGATACATTGGGATAGCTGGCATTGGAGAGCGCAATCGGATTCTCCTTGTCCGTGACGTCAGCAATACTGAGCGCGGTCTCGTTTGAATTGAAGCAGACCTCTTGATTTTGATATCTGGTATCCGGGCCCTCATAGATTACACATTGTGCATCGTGGCTATATCCAGTACCACTTCGGCCTGTTTCGGTATCCGAAAAACAACCGGTGAACTCGGGATTTAACGGATCCGTGAGATTCACCATGTGCAATCCTCCTCCGCACGTTTCTCCGCTACCGCCGACTCCCACGATATAGGCGTAGCCGCTGGCTTCGTTGATTACGATATTATGTGCACTGCCGACCCCTTCATAGACGGTGAGGGGTGAAAAATCTGCGGGCATTTCCTGAACATCTCGCAGCATACGCAAGTCGAATACCTGCATACCATGGGGGCCGGCACCATCTGCTACAATGAACGCATGATCATTGTAAACTTTGATGTCGCGCCAGCTGCTTGGGCGCGCCCCTTCGGTCAGAGGCAGGTCACCAACAAAGACGGGCATTGCAGGGTCGGATATGTCAACGAAGGCGGTGCCGTCGGTGCGGCCGACGAGCGCGTATTCCTTGCCGGTTTCGGGGTCAGTCCAGCCCCAAATGTCATTCAGGCTCGTATTTGCTCCGCCACCAAGATCCTTGATGGAAACGAAGGAGAGCATATCAACATTGTTGCATCCGAATTGGTCTGCCTGCCCGCCGTCGCAGTCAGCAGGGCCTGAACTGGCCAACGTGACCTCCGGGACCATCGCCAGCCGTCCTGTACGATTCAGGTTCGCGTCTGTAAAGACTATGGCTCCGAGTCCATAGTTCGGTCCGGAAGCCAGAAGTGCAACTTGATCTCCGTGAACAGCAACAGCACGCCCAAGGCCACCCTCCGTGTCCCCAGGCTCAAGACTGGCATTAAGCGTCCATGCATCACCATCCTTGACGTATTTGTTGAAACCTGTATCTTCATTTACCAGCAGATACGTTCCGCCCGCCTGCATGGTGAGTCGGCCGAACGCCGCAGCTTGTATGCTCATAAGACTGTCCAAGGCTATACCGGTCGACCAAACGCCTGTATCCCCTTTCATCAATTCAAGTACCGGTCCAGTAGCAGAGGTAGCAGTAAATCTGACGGGGCCTTCCTCCCGTTGCCTCCGATCTCTGAAGGACAGCCCGGGAGCGGGTGCTATAACATTGCCTGAATCCAGTACGAAAAGGGATCTGCCGAGTCTGTGATTTCCCGGAGATGTGAGCTCTGCTTCTTGCATGTATCCATCTTCGGAGTGTGAGAAAACGTACACAGCACCAGCCAGATCATCACGATCGGGAGCGCCCACAAAAACACGTTCGCCATCGGTAGCTACGCTGCCGCCGAAACCATCATCTTCCCCGGGCATGTCTGCCAAGACCGTATATGAGGATGGGGAATCCGTACCGGCGCCATGAATAACATGTGCCGAATTGTTGCCGGGTGCCCCGATCACTAGCAAATCACCGTACAAATCCATAGCGGACCCAAATCCAGAGGTGCTATCGGGGCCGGTTTCGATCGAAGCCATCGTCCAGCCAGCCTCGCCTCGATGGTATACAAATACTTGTCCAGTACCATTTTGGTACCTTGGAGCCCCGATTGCCAACAGGTCGCCGTCAAGAACCGCGGTTTGTCCAAATCCTGTCCTTGGAGCGGCTTCCGGGACGAGAACTGTGGCTGAATGGCTCCATTCACCGTCTGACTGATGAAAGATCTGGAGAGCCGCGGAGTACTCATCGGTGGCTGGTTGCGCAGAAATGAGCTCTCCGTCCCCCAGTACCAAACCGGACGAAAAACGCAGGCTGGTTTCCTGGGCAAAAGTTTCTGTTACAAACAGACACAGAAGGAGTGTAAATAGGAGTCGCATGATGTTCGGGGGTAGTTTTTGTGAAAATCCAAATAGCGAACATAGATGTACTTAAAAGCCCTCAAAAAGGTTGCCAATCTTCTTGTAGCTTAGCTTTGCACAGTGCGTTTGGAGCGTAAATTGTTTCTGGCGCACATCGCTGAGCGCCGAACTGCTTGGAAGTTATTCATGTAGTCGCACTGGAGAGGACAGGTTGTCTCTATTCGTGTGGTGTGCAATCGCCGTCACGGGCCAGTGCACCTGCGCACACTGGCTCGTTTTTAGGTATCCGGCTCCGACAATCCCAAGACGAATCCCGTCTCTAGGTTAAGGGTGTCTCGGACTAAAGCCCTAGGTCGCGTTTTTTGAGCAGGAAGAGTCCTTCGCCAATACCGGTTACGGCAATGGTGCCGCTTTCAAAGTAGGGATAATTGCTCCATGAACCTATGAAGCCGGGCGCATCCGGGATCGCCGTGATGATGTCAAAGTGCCCGACCTCCACCGGATTGTTACGATCACTGATATCAAATATGCGCAGGCCGCTGGCGTAATTGGATTGGTACATATAGTCGCCCCGGATGTACAGGTTATGGTCACTGGCGGTGTTTCCGGAATAATATTCGCCGACTACCTGCGGATCCTCCAAGTCTGTGACATCCCATACAAGCGTACGAGTTCCTTCTACACTACCCCTCATTTCATCGAGCTCGTCATTCATATAGTAGAAGGCATGATCTTCCGTCAACCAGCCTTGGTGTCCGTAGGCTGCATGGGGGTAGCTGGCATTGGCAACCGCAATCGGATTCTCCTTGTCCGTGACGTCAGCAATACTGAGTGCAGTTATGTTTGAATTGAAGCAGATCTCACGGTTTTGATATCTGGTATCCGGGCCTTCATAGACCACGCATTGTGCATCGTGGCTATATCCGGTACCGCTTCGGCCTGGTCCGGTGTCCGCAAAACAACCGGGAGACTGTGGATTTAACGGATCCTTGACGTTCACCATGTGCAATCCTCCTCCGCACGTTTCTCCACTACCACTGGCTCCCACGATGTAGGCGTAGCCGCTGGCTTCGTTGATTACGATATTATGTGCACTGCTGACTCCATGATAGACTGTAAGCGGTGAAAAGTCTGCAGGCATTTCCTGTACATCTCGCAGAGTACGCAAATCAAATACCTGCATACCGTGGGGGCCGGCCCCATCTGATACAATGAAGGCATGATCGTTGTACACTTTAATATCGCGCCAGGTGCTTGGCTTTGCCCCTTCAGTCAGAGGCAGATCACCAACGAAGACGGGCATGGCAGGGTCGGTTATGTCAACGAATGCAGTGCCGTCGGTGCGACCGACGAGCGCGTATTCTTTGCCGGTTTCGGGATCAGTCCAGCCCCAAAGGTCATTCATTTCCGTATCTGCTCCGCCACCAAGGTCCCTGATGGATACGAAGGAGAGCATATCAACATTGCTGCATCCGAATTGATTTGCCTGCCCATCGTTGCAGTCAGCGGGGCCGGAGCTGGCCAGTGAGCCTTCTGGAACCATCGCCAGCCGTCCGGTTCGATTCAGGTCCGCGTCTGTAAAGACTACGGCCCCGAGTTCATAGTTCGATCCAGTGGCTAGCAGTGCAACCTGATCTCCGTGAACCGCGATAGCGTCCCCCAGTCCACTCTCAGCTTCGTTAGGCTCAAGGCTGGCATTAAGCGCCCATGTTCCACCATCCTTGGAGTATTTGTTTAAACCCGTGACTTCATTTACCAACAAAAACGTTTCGCTTGCCTGGATGGTGATCTGGCCGAACATCCGACCTGGTGTACGCGTGATACTGTCCAATGCTATGCTGGTCGACCATACGCCTGTATCTCCCTTCATCAATTCGAGTACCGGTCCAGTAGTAGAAATACGTCTGGGTGGACCGTTCTCCCGCTGCGGCAGATCGCTGGCGGACAACCTGAAAGCGGGTGCTACAACATTGCCTGAACCCAGTACGAGAAGGGAGCTCCCAAACCTGTAATTCCCCGGAGATGTGAGTTCTGTTTCTAGCATGTATCCATCTTCGGAGTGAGAGAAGACGAACACAGCGCCTGAAAGATCATCACGATTGGGAGCACCCACATAAATATGCTCGCCATCAGTGGCTACGCTAACACCAAAACCATCGTCCTCCCCGGGCATGTCTGCCAAGAGTGTATATATAGAAGGGGCGTCCGAGCCGGCGCCATGAATAACATGTACCGAATTGTTGTTTGGCGCCCCGACCACCAGCATATCACCATGCAAGTCCAGAGCAGACCCAAATTCAGAGTTGGGATCGGGGCCAATTTCGATGGCGGCCATTGTCCAGCCTTCCTCGCCTCGCTGGTATAGAAACACCCGTCCGGTACCATCTTGATAGTACGGAGCCCCGACTGCCAACAGGTCACCGTCAAGAACCGCGGTTAGTCCAAATCCTGATCCTCGAGCGGCTTCCGGTACCAGGACTGTAGTTGAATGGCTCCATTCACCATTTGACTGATGAAAGATCTGGAGGGCTGCGGAGTATTCATCGGTGGGGGGCTGCACAGAAATGAGCTCCCCATCCCCCAATACCATACTGGGAGACAGACGCAGGCTGGTTTCCTGAGCAATGGTTTCTGCTACAAGCAGACACAAAATGAGCGTGAATAGGAGTCGCATGATATTCGGGAGGGATTTTTTCTGAAATTCCATTTGACCTGTCCAGCCGCAAGACAATAAATAAGTATACTCAAAAAACTCTCAAAGAGATTGCCAGTCCTCTTCCGTCAACTTAGTGTCGTTAGGAGTGCAGCGTTGTTTTCGCGCACATCAACAAGCCGGACCGCTTCTTCGCTTCGTCTCGGCTTCCATGTAGCGATCTGTATACAATATTGGGTCAGACTTCGTCGCCCGGAGAGTGGTTTGGCGAGAATGTTTTGAAGAGCTGTTCTTTCCATGCAGCAAGGCCGAAGTAACAGGCAGCCCCTAGGATAAGAGCTCCGGTAGTGATCCACTTGTTATCAAATGGAAGGGCAGTAGCAACCAGAGCCAGACCCGGGAGTGAGAGCACCAAAAAGTCACGATAGGGCGCAATCCCTTCACGCCACGGAACCCGAGCCAATCGGAGAATCACAACTAATTGCAGACCGCGCACAACTGCTCCTGTGATGCCGCCCGCAATCAGCATTGTATCAACACTTCCTGACAGGCCTCCCAGGATCCAGGCGGCGGACAGGCATACAAGGAGTAGCAGGGCCATCAAAAAGTCTAGGCGTTGATGCTCGGTGACATCATAGACGCGTGTCAGTGGAGATACGGTTGAGCTGAGGACCAGCCAGGCAGCAATATATGTAGCATAGATCCCCGACTGTCGCCAGTCGGTGCCAAGCCACAATTCAAAGAAATCGGGCCCGGCAAGCATAACGGCAAGAACGGGAAAGAGTCCGATCATGATCAGCCGGCGATGTACCAGGCTGCTGATTTGGGAAAGGTTGCCAGCTACCTGTGCTTCTGCTGCGCTCACAAAGAAAGGATGGGCTACGGACCGTGCTACGAAGGAGATTGGAATCCCGATGGCAGCGAACGCCATGCCGTAGAACCCGATCGCATTTTCAGCAATGTCAGTCGCAAAAAAGAAGGGGATCAGCAATACGGTCAACTGTCCCATGGTTGCTCCGATAGCAGCGGAAGGTGTTGAAAAGAGCGCAAAGCGCCGGTAGCGCACCGCGGCCTGCTGCATCCTTCGCCAGCCAAAAGCTGCACGGATCACGGCAGCGCTGCGACGGAAGGCAAGCCAGATAAAAAAGCCGCTGGCAATTACATGCCCAAAAATAAATCCCCCAATATGCCCCGCCTCATTGGCGTTTATCGGCGGTGCTCCGGCACCGATACGGCCAACTACCATAGAAGAAGTCAGGGTAACGTGACCTGCACTGATATGCCTGAAAGCCCGTTTTCGTACTAGCCAGAACTCCGCGATCTTGCCTGACCGCATACATACAAGTGTCAGGGGCACCAGCGGTAAATAAGGAGCAATCGCCGGAAAATCCAGGACGCGGGCGATCTCAGTGTTCCATATCGCCAGAACGCTCAAGAGGGTCGCAGCGATGAGCATCACCGCAGCAGATAACCAGATCAGTACGGCCGCATCCTCGTCTTTTCTGGGAAGCATGAGAGCATCCTCGTATCGCAATGAAGCGACCGCACCCACCAACGTCAGCACGGTTACGAAGTATTTGCCTATTCCTATCTCAGCGGGCAGATAGAATCGGGAAATGACTCCGAGTGCCGAGTAGCCTATCACCATCACAATGCCGGTACCCGAAAGCAATGTCAGGACAGGCCCCCGCAGTCCCTCTGTTGAAAACAGATGGTCCAGCCACTTCAAGGTTGAGGATTTACGTGCCATACGGTCCAGGGGCCTGCCTGATAGACAGGCTGAAAGTTTTCAGGGGCATCAGCTTCGTGTCGCACGATGTATTGAAACCCGTAAGTGGTTGATAAACGATGTATCTCTTCGCTCGGCAGCGCTAAATACGCACTGTCCAATGCAGATATGAGATTCAGTCCTCCGCGCCGCGGCGGCGTGACAGGTGCCATGTCCAGTAGCCGCGTAAACCATTGTGTCATATAGGGCTGATGGAAGGGGATGGCTTTGAAGTTCACTACGATAGCACGCTGTGCCTGTGATCTGAAGTGTGCCCAGTGCGGAGGTACAGCAAATACGGCATCCTTTTCGGTCGACTGCCGTGCCCAGGCTGCAACCTGCTCGGCAGGATCGGTGATTGGCGCCTGTCGAATACCGAGTGTGTCAGGGGAAACAATAAGAAATGTGGCTGTGATGAGCAGTGTTGCGCCAAGCGCAAAATGTCCGTGGTCAAAGAAGTAGGTTACCGTGCGTTGGTTGAAGCGCTGGATCAGTTGTGCAACGACATTAGACACCATAACGACACAGAACACCTTGACCAGAACGGTGAGTTTGAAGAGCTGCAGTTTGGTGATCGTATCCACACGCAGTACCTCACTGCACAAAAAGGACAGTGCACAGAACCCGGCAATAATGATCAATGATCGGCGGATGAGCGTGCGATAGACACGGGGCATGCGGGAGAAACAAATAAGCCCCAACCCTAGAAGTACTGCAAAGCCGAATGCTGATTCGGGGGTGAACGAGGTTGGCATATAGTGGTGCGGCGCTCGAAATTCAAAGAGCATATAGAAGTAGGACCAGGGCCCGTCCGGGTGCGGCCGTGTGAGCTGGAACCAGATCAGTGGTCCCAAGGCCGGCAGCGCAGCCAATGTAAAACTTCCGGTGAACAGGTAGGGACGCATTGCAGTCCACCCATGTTTCCACAGCAGCAGCAGTGCACAAACCATAGCTAATTGCAGACCGACCAATGCCTGCATCCACGTGGCAAGTCCCATAAGGATCGCGGCATGTGTTGGCCGGCCACGCACAAAAAACACCAGACCCCACAGGCCGAGTGACCAGGCCGGTATGCTTGGAGTCAGTATCCAGGTCACGAGATCATTCCCTCCCAGCGTAAATTTGGGAGTCAACAGCAGAATTGTGACGACACAAATAGTGGCGGCCAGGCGTTCGCGTGTAAGCTGCAATCCAAGCGTGTACAGTGCCATGCTTGTGGCGAACCAACTTGCAACATAGAAGATGAGGATGGTTGCATACGGCCCAAGCAGTTTTGCCGGAAGCCAAGCCACAAATACAAAGAGTGTTCGTGGGCCGAATGATTCCAGCTGAACATTCACGAACCAGTCCAATTGAAAAAGGCTCGCATCCAGGAGGCGCATGAGGTAGGGCAGTACTTCATCCTGATCGCTGATGGCGTAGTCATAACCACGCCAGAAGAGGTACAGCGTCAGGGTAAGGAGGGGGAGATATAGCGGTGGACGCATGCCCATCCCGGTGAGCAGCCTTGGCCATTGGCCAGTGCGAAGGCACATGATTCAACGTGGGAAGCGAATCTGCGGCCGCCGCCGCAAGTGGAAGTACTGTTTCAGCTCAGGGCCAAATGTGCGCTTGAATTCGGCTATAGTAGGGGTGTTGGCACCTACAAAGTCGAATTTGGCTATGCCCGATGTATGAAGAATTGGGAGAACCTCGCCAATCAGTACGGTCATCGCCGCCCCCGGGATGCTACCCGCAATCCAGTAGTGTGCTGTACGGTCATCATGAAGGATTACTACTCCGCCCTCAACGGTATTATTACGTATGGCTGCGAATGTGCGCGCCCGTGGCCCCATGGCCGTCACTACGGTTTCCAGTGCTGCCGGTTTGCCGGGCATGCGGCGTCCGTGCCTCTCGTAGCTCTTTACACACAGGTCAATGATTGGGCGTAAGTGACACGGATCTTCCTCAATTCTATAGTTGGACGTTTTTGATCGCCAGGCCCTGCGTGTACCTTCTGACCAGTCGTCAATGTTGCTTGGGAGGTCAATCGTGTACGTGAAGAGTGGCCGAACATCCCAGCCGCGCCATTGTGCGGTACGCGGATCTTTCAATTTAACCAGCAGGTCAGCACTACGGGCTTTCTGCTCAATATGCTTCAGAATGTGATCCAGGGGGGCGGTCTGCTTGTGCACCTGGTGCGCAGGTGTGGGTTTGCCTAGAAGTAGCGCAGAATATTGTGTGAAGGGGGGTACGACAACACGCCGCAAGGGGCCATGCCCTTTCATATGCAGCAGCAGTGCGGCATCTTCGCCGCAAAAATGCATGAAAGAACCCAGACCGTACGCTTCATCTACGGCTCTTGCGTAACGCAGAGATGCGAACACTGTACGCTCGGGAGCCTCCTCCCAGAGTGTTTGGTAACGCGCGCACGCATCAGCGTTGTCCAGATTGTATGGCGGGGAAATCACCGGCCAGCCTGGCTACAGGATATACTGGCTCAGATCGCGATTGCGCGCGATGGAACCAAGGTAAAGTTCAACGTCACTGGCATCCATATTGACCGTCTTCGGACAAGAGCCATCAGACTCGAAGAGTAGTTCTTCAAGCAGCGTAGTCATTATAGTATGGAGCCTGCGGGCTCCGATATTCTCCACATCGGCATTGACATTTGCTGCTGTCTTGGCGATCATTTTGACCGCATCATCCGTGAAGTTGAGGGCAACTTTTTCGGCTTCCAGAAGTGCTCGGTATTGTTTGAGCAAAGCATTGCGCGGTTGCGTAAGGATGCGGTAGAAATCCTCCTCACTGAGACTGTGCATCTCTACTCGAATGGGGAAGCGTCCTTGCATTTCAGGGATCAGATCACTCGGTTTGGCTACATGGAATGCTCCACTGGCAATGAACAGGATGTGATCTGTTTTAATCATACCGTGCTTGGTTGTGACCGTGGCTCCCTCAACCAGGGGAAGCAAGTCCCTTTGAACCCCTTCTCGAGAGACATCCGGTCCTCCTGTACGCTTGCTTGAGCGACTGGCCACCTTGTCAATCTCATCAATGAATACGATTCCAGAGTCTTCGACCCGTTTGATGGCTTCTTGCGTCACAAGGTCCAGGTCGATAAGTTTGACGGCCTCCTCTTTGGTCAGCAGTTCTTCGGCTTCCGAAATTTTCAGGCGGCGTTTTTTGCGTTGTTTGCCTCCGAAATTGCCAAGCATATCTTGAATATTCACCCCCATCTCCTCCATACCCATAGGGCCAAACACCTGCAGCATTGGAGAAGAGTGATCACTTTGGACTTCAATCTCGATCTCGCGGTCTGCGAGGCGCCCATCTTTCAAGCGATCACGAAATCTGTTTCGTGTTGTGGATTCTGCCGGTTCGGGGGTTTCTGTTTGCCCGTTGTCTGCATCAATAGCGGTCACGGGTACAGGAGGCATAATCACGTTGAGAACGCGCTCGCGCGCGAGCTCACGTGCCCGATCCTGCACACGCTCTTCGTGCTCCTGGCGCACCAGCCGGATGGCACGGTCTGCCAGGTCACGGATCATGCTTTCCACGTCGCGCCCCACATAGCCCACCTCGGTAAATTTTGTAGCTTCAACCTTGACGAAGGGGGCTTCAACCAGCCGAGCAAGTCTTCGGGCGATTTCCGTTTTACCTACCCCGGTAGGCCCCATGAGGATAATGTTACTGGGCAAAATCTCATCCTGTAACTCATCGGGTACCTGCTGCCGGCGCCAGCGATTGCGCAGTGCGATTGCCACGGTGCGTTTGGCTTCTGACTGTCCGATGATATAGTTATCCAACTCAGCCACTATTTCGCGTGGAGTAAGTTCTGATTGTGGTCTCATCGAACTATTGGTGAGTTACTGCTGTTATCTCTGCTATTGCCGAGATCCTGATTGTAGTAGAGACTGTTCTGTTCCTCATCGAAATCAGTGTACTCATCATCGTTGTAGCTCTGTTCGCCCGCTTGAAGCGCAAGAACATTGGGATGATCGTGGTTGATAAGCAGCACGGTGTAGTCATAAGGGTATCCCCGCCGCTTTTCCAGCCATACTGCGCCTGCCTCGTTAAGGTCTCCAACCAGTGCCTTGGGATCATCCTCACCGCCGAGTGCTTCTGAAAGTTTGCGCAGAAGTGGCGTGAGATAGACCTCTTCATATTGACCGAAGAAGCGGTCAATAACTTCAAGCGCCAGCAGCGAAGTTTCGTTTGTGACCGCGGCTATTTTTTCGGGAGGCGGACCGGCCTCAGCAGTTCGGTGAGACTGGTCAGATGCGGGGCGAACGGGTTCACCTGCGTGCAAGTGTGCGGGGTGTGCTGTCTGATCAAGGAGCGTATTGGCGTCAATGAAAAGATCTGAGTGCTCCACCGATCTTGTTGGATCGGGGGATTGGAACGTGATCACTACTCCCCGAAAACCGTTTTGCTGACAAAACTTCATGAGAGGAAGGTAGAGGCGGTCCCCGGTAACCAGGATAATGACAGTTATATCCCGCTGAGCCTGAAGCGTGTTCATGATGTCAACGCAAATCTGGATTTCTGAAGCGTTCGACTGTAAAGAGGCAGGTACGAATCTCGGCTCGACTCCGGCCAGGTAAAGGCTTTGCTGAATCTGCTGCCCAACTGCGCCTATGGTGGCGAAGTCTGCATAGGCAACGCTTGAGACCAAACTGACACGCATACCTTCCATGTATTGCGAGACTGCACTCAGGAGTACGCCAGCCTTGGTTTCGGGATTGGATTGCTGGGCATCGTGATGCTTTATGTAGTCAAAGAGGTTTTCGTAGTCTACAAACATAAAGGCACGTTGCACAGTGCGGGTTGGGTGTGGGTTTCCTATGGTTCTCATTATTCTGAATCATCTATTTATTTTGCGGAGTTGACTGGTTATCAATCTCAAGCACAGTCAGAAAACTGTTTGTGTAGACGCAAATATCCGCGGCTACACCAAGTGCATCCGTTACAATCTCTTTGGCAGTCAATTGGGGGGCATGTTTGATCATTGCACGGGCGGCGGCAAGCGCAAAAGGCCCCCCGCTGCCAATTGCGACGATATCATCATCCGGTTCAATGATGTCACCGCTGCCGCTGATTAGCAGCAAGCGTTCGTTTGACGCGACGGCCAGTAATGCCTCCAGACGGCGTAAATACCGATCTGTGCGCCAGTCCTTTGCAAGCTCCACGGCAGCGCGCAAAAGGTGTCCTCCATACTGCTGGAGCTTTTCTTCAAATCGTTCAAACAATGTGAAAGCATCTGCAGTCGAGCCAGCAAATCCAGCGAGCACCTCGCCCTCAAACAGTCGGCGCACCTTCTGGGCTTTGTGTTTCATTACCATGTCGCCCAAGGTTGCTTGCCCGTCGGATCCCAAAGCGACCTTGCCACCGCGGCGTACACCTATTACTGTGGTACCGTGTAGGATTGCCTCGCGCATAAATAATTGTATATATGTGAGGGACCCAACGCGAATCTCGAACTCTAACTAAAATATTTCGCTGGGCGGGAACATACCTCCGTCCTTGGAAAGGTATACACAGGATGATCTCTTGCTGTTCCCAACAGGTTGGGCTGTTGAGGACCTCCTCCTTTACAGGCGTTTCGATCCTGGTCAGTTGTAGTGGCGGACCAGTGCGTTCACGAATGATTCCTGGATCGTGTGAATGGGGCTGTGACGGCCCTGGAAATGATTCGCAAAAATCACAAAGGCCAACATAGACCCATCCTCCCGCATTATGTACCCTGCAAGAGAACTCACATTTCCAAGGGATCCCGTTTTGGCGCGGACGCGCCCGAATCCTGCCGCATTCCCTGTGAATCGATACTCAAGGGTTCCGTCCTTCCCACCGACAGCCAATGAGGTCAAAAAAGACTCTCTGATGCTGGTGTCCGGATGCAATGCCATATGTCGGAGAAGTTTCATGGTCATCGCGGGCGTTACCAGGTTTTTCCGGGAAAGACCAGAGCCGTCAACTAGCTGCAGTCTGGTGAGGTCTATATTTGCTGCGTCGTACGTCCGCATGGCGGCAGCTACTCCCATAGCGGCTGATCCGGGCTCAGAATCCTCTTCTGGATCCGGGTATTCAACCCCAAGCGTTTTCAGCAAATGCTCGGCATAAAGATTGTGGCTCTCCTTGTTTATGGTTGCGACCAACTCGGACAGGGGAGCGGAACTATGCCGCGCAACCACACGGGCACCTTGATAATCTAGTTTGGCCGGTAGACTATCAACATCAACGGATCTGCCCCGGACAAGAATACCCCGGGAATCCAGCACAGTCCGTAGCCCGTGAACGAAATACAGCGTTGGATTATGAACGGCCAGCTCTTCGGGATCCGAATATCCGAGCGGAACCGCACTTGATATTGTAATATGATTTGAATTAGGTTCGCGCGCATGTCCTTCTTCAAGTGGTCGTCCACGGGGAAGTGTGACTGACTGGTTGCGGAGGATAAAATAATCCATCAGCTCAGGTGTGACAGATAACCGACCTGGTGTGCCGGGTCGGGTTGGATGCACCCGTACATTCACAATGGCATCATGGAAGGTCAGCCCGCTGACCTGTGCGGCGTACCCGTATACCAGATCTTCCCAGCTCCAGTCCGCGCCAAGCGGAATGTCGTCAAACACGTTATCGTCACCAATCACATGGCCGCTTATTTCGTGGATTTCGAGAGCGAGTAAAGAATCTGCGAAGGCGTTGAACAGGTCCATACGGTCCGGGCCTGGGGCACCGGTAGAGGGATCACCCGCACCGCGGATGATCAGGTTTCCTTGCAGTGTTCGCGCAATCTGATTACCGTCCGCATACAGCAGGGTAACATAGCGGTAGTCGGGGCCCAGTTGCTCCAGTGCCGCCGCGGTTGTGAACAGCTTCGTGACTGAAGCAGGCATAAAACTGCGCTCAGTGTTACGCATGAAGAGTGTGTCTCCCGTGGACACTTCCGTAACCATGGCACCCCACCATGCGTGAGGACGGGCATCGAGAATGGAGTCAAGTACACTTTGTGCCCGGCACACGCCGATTGAGAGTACGAACGATACAGCAAGGCAGGTTACGGTTTGCGGCATAGCGCAGAGGCTGCTAATTATTTGACAGGGACTCTAGTGCAATTCCCGCAGAGTCCGGTCGATTCAGAATAACGAACGCAAAGTGTGCGGTACTGAGGGGTGCGGCAGGGGTTACTTTAATCTGCCAGTAATTGCTGCCCGCCTGGCGATCAGACTCACGAATGGTACCAATAGGCATATTCGCGGGAAAAATCCCACTGGCCTCATGCGTAACGACGCGCTGTCCATTCTGAACATCTGCGCTTACGACAATTTCCTTGAGCTCCAGCACGTCAGGCTCATTGCCTTCCCCGGAGATGATCCCAATGACGCGAAGCGTATCAATCATGGCAGGCACATGAAATTGCGAGTGGACGTGCGGTAACACGCTGCTGTAGTTACGACTGACGTCAATCACACGTCCCAGAATTCCCAAGTGACTGACAACGGCCATGTTGGCTTCCACGCCGTCAACACTACCGACATCAAGGGTCAAATAATTCGTTGTTCCGAACGGTTCGCGTGCGACAATACGTGCGGCCACGGTCTCGAGACCGCTGTTATTCTTCCAATCCAGGGCCTGGCGCAGGTCCCTATTCTCGAGATCTACAACACGTAACCGGGCCAACTCACTGGTAAGCCTGAGATTTGCGTTTCTGAGCGTTTGGTTTTCATTGAAGGCACGCATTGCCCTCGCAGCCCAGGCCATTCGGGATTCAACTTGTCCGGCAATTTGCAACGCTTGGCTACGAAATCCCCGCATGAGCGGTCGATTAGCATTGGTCATAAAAATGAGCGAGACAATCAGCAATGCGGACAATAGAGCATAATCGCGTAGGCGGTACCACAGGTCAATCATTTCATCAGGAGGTTTGAGCCATTAGCGATGTGGGCCGACCTTTACGCGCATGATTCTTCCTCGGCGTGCGTGACGTTGCGGAATGCAGCCATCTGGAGCATCGCCCATTCATCCATCATCCGGCCTACAACAGGATGTCGGAGTACGCTGGTACGTTTTCCAGAACTTTGCCGGTTCCGCGCACCACGGCGGTGAGGGGATCATCTGCCGTGTATACGGGAAGATCAACGCGATTACGAATAATAACATCCATTCCTTTCAGGAGGGCGCCTCCACCGGTTAGCATGATGCCCCGCTCAATGATGTCTGCACCAAGTTCCGGTGGCGTCGCCTCAAGGCACGACATAACAGCCGTTGTGATGTTACCGACGGTTGAGCTGATTGCAGTGCGCACATCCTCGGACGTGATCGTATGTACTTTCGGCATGCCACTGCTCGAGTCCTGTCCGCTGATGGACAGCTCTAGTTCGGGCTCCATAACAATCGCGCTGCCGACCTCCCGTTTAATCCGTTCAGCAGTACGCTGTCCGATAATCAGGTTGTGATAATACTTGAGGTAGGCTAAAATGGACGCATCAATCTCGTTCCCGCCTGTACGTATTGATTGATCTATTACGATGCCGTTGAGCGCGATGACCGCGATTTCTGTTGTGCCTCCGCCGATGTCCACGATCATATTTCCAATGGGCTCGTGGACTTTGAGGCCAATCCCGACGGCCGCAGCCATGGGTTCCGCAATCAGATGCACTTTTCTTGCACCGGCGTGCTCAGCGCTGTCCCGAACCGCCCGCTTTTCAACCTCTGTTGTTCCGCTGGGTATGCAGATGACCATCTGGCGAATCGTTTTCAACCAGCCGGTCTGAACTTTTCTGATCAGACCACGGATGAGCTGCTCAGCCAACTCAAAATCAGCGATAACCCCGTCCTTGAGTGGACGCACAGTTTCAATCTTGCGGTGTGTTTTTTCGTGCATCGGCAGTGCATCATTGCCAATGGCGAGTACTTTATTGGTTTGGCGGTCAACTGCGACGATGCTGGCTTCGCTAAGGACAATTCCTTGTCCCTTCACGTAGACTAATGTGTTGGCCGTACCAAGATCCACGGCTACGTCGGTATTCAGACTGTAGAATGGCATGTGGGAGCGCTTTCCAGGAAAGACAGTTTGACGAAACTTAAGATACACTACTGCAGTCGGTTATCAATGTCGAAAATGCCTTCTTCCGGTGAACACCATCGCCATGCCGCGTGAATCTGCTGCAGCAATCACTTCCTTATCCCGCACCGATCCACCGGGCTGAACTGCCGCAACCGCCCCACCGTCTGCCGCTGCAAGCAGGCCATCAGGAAATGGATAAAACGCGTCAGAAGCAACGACGCAGCCATCAAAACTCAAGCCGGACTTGGCACCTTTTGCCAAAGCGATCTCAGAAGAGTCTATTCGACTCATCTGTCCGGCTCCAACTCCCAGTGTTTGTCGATCTTTGGCATACACAATCGCGTTACTCTTGACATGTTTGGCTACGCGCCAGGCAAACCTGAGGTCAAGAAGCTCACGTGCAGTCGGTTTTCGATATGTAACCGGTGTAAAGGGATCCTCGTCGGCCGGGCTGTCAATCGTCTGGCAGAGCAGTCCCCCAAGTATCTGGCGCAGTTGATATTCATCACCGGGGGCAGATTCAAACGCAATAATTCGACGATTCTTTTTTTCCTGAAGCAACGCCAGTGCATCAGCCTCAAAGGACGGCGCAATAACCAATTCCGTAAAAATATGCCCAACAGCTTCCGCTAGATCAATGCTGCAGGGTTTGTTCATGACCACAATGCCCCCAAACGGCGATTGTGTATCGGTTGCAAAGGCTTGCTGCCAGGCCTGCAGGAGTGTGCCAGCAGTTGAAACGCCGCAGGGATTGGTGTGCTTGAGAATGGCTACGGTTGGATCGTCATCGGTAAACTCATGAATAAGTGCCAGCGCGGCATCCAGGTCAATCAGGTTGTTGTACGAAAGTGCTTTTCCGTGGAGTTTTGTGATTCGGTCTTCCAGGCTGCCGTAGAACGCGGCATTCTGGTGAGGATTCTCTCCGTAACGCAACGTGGCCTTGCGGGGGAGATGAACGCTCATATGTGTGGGGAGCGGGTTTTCCTGATCATTCCCGAAGTAGGCGGCGATGGCGTGATCATAGGCCGCCGTTCGCGTGAAGGCCCTGCGTGCCAACTGACGCCTGAGAGCGTGTGGGAGATGTCCATCTGCATCACTTAGCGAGGTCAGTATATGTTCGTAATCGTCCGGTGAGGTGACCACGGCTACGTATGCAAAGTTCTTGGCTGCAGCCCGCACCATAGCAGGGCCACCAATGTCAATGTTTTCGGCAGCAATAGCATCATTAATGTCGGGTCTTTTGATTGCCTCATTAAAAGGGTAAAGGTTGACCACGACTAGTTCAAACGGTTGTATACCGTGCAAGTCCAGATCCTTCCGGTCGTCTTCTGCATTCTGTCTGGCAAGAATCCCGGCATGGATCGCTGGATGAAGCGTCTTGACTCTTCCTCCGAGCATAGCCGGTGCTTTAGTGACTTCAGCAACATCTACCACTTCCAGGCCGGCGGAACGCAGGTGTCTGGCAGTGCCACCGGAAGAGACAAGCTCAATTCCATGTCCTTGCAATCCCTCTGCGAACGGGATCAGTCCCTTCTTGTCGAAGACCGACAACAGTGCACGGCGGGGGCGCACTGCATCAGGGACAGGTAAATTAAGCGGATCAATCGTCATGTGTTTTTATGGGTTTAATTATCACGTGTCGCCCTTTGATTTGGACGCGCCCCTGGGCAATTAAGTCAAGTGCCTCAGGAAAAATCTGATGTTCAACAGCCAAGACACGCTCAGCAAGGGAGTCTAGTGTATCCTCCGGCAACACTCGCACTTTTTTTTGTAGTAGAATAGGGCCAGTGTCGTATTCTTCATCCACAAAATGGACCGTTGCTCCGCTGAAAGCTTCCTTAGCCTCCAGCACTGCTTTATGTACACGGCGTCCATAGAGTCCCTTTCCTCCAAAACGCGGCAGCAACGCGGGATGGATATTCAAGATACGCCCCCAGAACGCTTCTACAACCGGCGCAGGGATTTTGCATAGATATCCGGCGAGTGCGATAAGGTCGATTTTTTCTGTATGCAGGAGCTCAAGTAGGGCATTGGCGTATAGTTTTTCGCTCTCAAAAGCTCGGGGAGAGAGTACTTGTGTGGACACGCCGAGCGTTTGGGCGCGGCCAAGGACGCCGGCCTTGGATCTGTTGCAAACGACCAGGACGACACGATAGTTAAGAGCGTTTTCGGCGATGGCCTGAAAATTTGATCCTCCGCCGGAGGCGAATACAGCTACACGCAAATTCATGCACGGGCTAACAGTAACGGTCAGGGTTGACAAAAAATGACATTACTTCTGTTCGGTTTGGGAGAATTTAGGATGAACGACCGGTTCCAAGACATCAAGCCTTCCTTCGTTGACCGTTGCGGTTAGACGGGCGAGTACCCCGATGGGCAGCACGCGACGGGGAATAAAATGGCCGTAAGCAAGCCCCGTCACGACAGGCCATGTGTATTCTCTGGCATATCCGGCGACAATTTCGTTCACATTGCGTCTAGACTGCTCACTGTTGATATCCGGCTCGGTAAATGCACCGACGATTAACCCTCCGAGTTCCTTAAGTATACCAGCATTTTCCAGTTGCGCGAACATCGCATCAATCCGGTAAGCGGCCTCGTTCACATCTTCAATGAACAGTAGTGCCCCCTGGAAGCTTGGTAGATAAGGGGAGCCGATCATTCGAACAATCGAAGAGAGATTGCCTCCCAGAAGTGTTCCCATACATTGACCTTCCTGCAATGTCTGCAAGTCCGCTACGGGAGGTGGCAGCTGTCCCTCAAGAAGTTCACGCGTGGCCTCTTTCATCGCAGTGTCAATTTCCCCCCATTCGACGACCACAGGTCCCGAAATAGATCGCCATCCTGAGTGCTTGAAGAGAGACAGCTGCAGGGCAGTAATATCGCTGTATCCAATCAGGACACCTGGCTTACGTCGTGCGGCGCTGTAGTCAATCTTGTTCAAAATGCGTAAACAGCCGTATCCTCCCCGGAGTGCCATTAGGAACCGGTTTCTCATAAGTGCTTGATTGAACTGCTCTGTACGTTGTGTATCTGACCCGGCCAGATAACCGTGCGGTGCAAGTTGATCTGGATCCCAATGAATCATATATCCGTCTGCAGCAAGCGCGCTTAGTCCGCGTTCCAGTCTTTCAGGGATACGAGGCGGGCTCGCCGGGGCCACGATACTAAGCGGCCGGTCGGGGAGGCGTGCAGAGGATAAAGAGTAGTTCATTAGTGCGAAAGATATGCCGAATTTTGTTGACGGACGGGTTATTCGCTCCGGTGATTGTACGCCCCCCGGTCAAACTGTTGTCATACGTCCACCGGAATACTGGCCGAATCTGGCCTTTGCAGCATTGATGCAAGCCGCAGACATAATTGTCCTGGCGGATACCCTTCAGTACAGCCGTCAGTCGTTACAAAATCGTACACGTGTTCGTAATCCCGACGGATGGCAGTGGGTTTCAGTACCGCTTAAAGGGGGACAGCACGGTCGGTCACAGGCTTCAACCCGCATCCGTCAGGTACCAGGCTGGCGGAAACAACATTGGAAAGCAATTGCGTTCAATTATGGCCAGTCACCGTACTTTGATCATTACGGAGAAATAATCCGAGCGCTGTACAATCGAGAATGGGAATATTTAGGGGCTTTGAATGTTGCAACTACCCGGTTGGTATTTCAATGGATGGGGTTCTCAGCAAGCCTGTTTACCGCAATGGATTTGGAGGGGCGTCCTGACAGTATCGAAGCGCTAATGGCGTTCTGGCCGGAAGCAGAGCTATTGGCACCTGCCGAGATCCCTGAACCATGTGCTGCCCGCCGGTTACATTTTTTGCAGCCGGATTACCGTCAGACATTTGTCGGGTTTGCGCCCGGCATGACGGTGCTGGACCTGATTTTTAACTACGGACCCGAAAGCGCGGACATCCTTCGCAGAGGTACGCGTATTGAGCCTATTGACAGATAAAACCAATGGACACTATTGATCTTTCCTTTATGGAGCAGCAAGTATTGTGGGGGGTCTCGGTCGGTCGTTTGATCGTCTCAGGTCTACTCCTTCTGTTGGGCATCCTAGCCCACAGATTCGTGCGATGGGTACTGGGGGGGCTGCTGAAGCGGTTTAATAAGAGCGGAGATGTAGATGTGATCGACGATGTTGATCGTCTGCTCACAAAACCTCTTAGCCTGTTGATTAATGTGGTCCTCTGGAATGGCGTGATCGGTATGCTCGCACTTCCTGAGGCGCCGCTGAATGTACATTTATGGCTCAGCATCGCAGGTGCGGTGGTTGTGCTGCTGGTTGCTGTCTACTGTGCATTTCATGTAGTGGATGTGTTCGCGGGGATTGCGAGGCGCGCAGCCGAAAAAACCGAAACAAGGCTGGATGACCAATTGATTGCACCGGTGACCAACACGTTGAAGCTGGTTCTGGTGGTACTCGTTGTAGCCGCTATATTGAGACTGTTTGATCAGTCGGCCGCAGGGCTGGTTGCAGGCCTCGGTATCGGTGGTCTGGCGCTGGCTTTTGCGGCAAAGGATACGCTGGCGAATGTTTTCGGGTCGCTGGTGATCTTCAGCGAACGTCCTTTTCAGATCGGTGATGTCATAGATGTAGGTGGTGTTAACGGAGTGGTGGAGGAGGTTGGCGTTCGCAGTACACACATTCGAAAATTCGACAATACCGTTTCGATATTGCCCAACCAAACCTTCACCAATGCGGAAGTCTGCAATTTGTCCAAAAGGGATGCCCGGCGGATCCGTTTCGAGATTACTTTCACGCACGAGGTCACTTCGCAGCAGCTGGAACAGTTTCTGATTTCGGTCAGGGGATTACTGGATCAGCGGACGGATCTCCATGCGGATCAGAGTCTGGTTCGCCTGACGAACATGAATACCAGTGGACTGGTCGTCCTCGTCTTGGCATTCACCAAGTCGACAGGGTACGACGAGTTCATGCTGTCGCAGGAAGAGATTTTGCTTGGTGTTCGCAAACTCGCAGAGGAGCAGGGATTGCCGATTATGCCGGCAAAGGAAATTCATTTTTCCGGCCAGCCCCCGAAATAATGCGGAATCATACCGCGAATTCCCCGGATATTCGGTTGCAGGTATAGGGAACGTCAGTATCTTGGCACATCACAAACGTAAGTCTCTTGCACATGACACCCGAACGGTATTGGCGAACTAACCTGCGGTACGTGGGAATACTTCTTGGAATTTGGTTCTTGGCGTCATTTGGCGCAAGTGTGCTACTGGTTGATGTACTGGATGGGATTCGCATGTTCGGCTTCAAACTCGGGTTCTGGTTTGCGCAGCAGGGTGCGATATATGTTTTTGTTCTGATCATTTTTGTATACGTGGTTTTGATGAACAGGCTGGATAAAAAGTCAACTTCGGAGGGAACATGACGGTACAGGCATGGACCTTTATTATGGTGGGGCTCTCCTTTGCACTCTATATCGGGGTTGCCATTTGGTCTCGTGCGGGATCGACTGGAGAATTCTATGTGGCCGGCGGGCGTGTTCATCCTGTGCTCAACGGAATGGCTACTGCGGCCGACTGGATGAGCGCAGCTTCGTTTATCTCTATGGCGGGGCTGATCGCGTTCATGGGCAGGGATGGCAGCGTTTATCTACTGGGGTGGACCGGGGGGTATGTGCTCTTGGCTTTGCTACTGGCTCCTTACCTGCGCAAATTTGGAAAATTTACTGTACCTGACTTCGTGGGGGACCGGTATTATTCCCAGACCGCCCGCTTCGTCGCTGTGCTGTGCGCCATTTTTGTGTCGTTCACTTATGTGGCAGGCCAGATGCGTGGTGTGGGCATCGTGTTTTCGCGCTTCCTGGAAATTGATATTGTGCTAGGCGTGCTTATAGGAATGGGCATCGTGTTTTTCTACGCTGTGCTCGGAGGTATGCGGGGCATAACGTATACGCAGGTGGCTCAGTACTGCGTGCTCATTTTTGCGTACCTGGTGCCGGCAATTTTTATCTCATTGCTGATGACGGGAAATGTGATTCCCCAGGTAGGTTTTGGGAGTACGCTGGCAGACGGTTCCGGCACCTACTTATTGGAGAAACTTGATGGCCTGAGTAGGGATCTGGGTTTTGCTGCCTACACGAGCGGGCAGAAGAGTATGATTGATGTCTTTGCGATCACCGCAGCGCTGATGGTCGGGACAGCAGGTCTACCTCATGTTATTGTCCGGTTTTATACCGTGCCACGCATGCGGGATGCGCGCACAAGTGCAGGCTGGGCGCTAGTATTTATTGCACTCCTGTATACGAGTGCGCCTGCGGTTGCAGCTTTTGCCCGCACAAATCTTTTAACAACCGTTACGGATCAACCCTATTCTGAGGTTCCAGACTGGTTCAAAAATTGGGAGCAGACAGGTCTGATAAAGTTTGAGGATAAAAATGGAGACGGCAGGATTCAGTATGTCGGACCGTCGGCAGATAGAGAAAACGAACTCACCATTGATCCGGACATCATGGTGCTGGCCAATCCAGAGATTGCCAGACTACCCGGCTGGGTAATAGGGTTGGTTGCTGCAGGCGGGCTTGCTGCAGCGCTTTCCACAGCGGCTGGACTCCTGCTGGTTATTTCGACGGCGGTGGCCCGTGATCTTCTGAAGAAAGGATTTATGCCGGAGATTTCAGAAAAGCGCGAGCTTTTGACTGCACGAATAACTGCGGGGGTTGCTGTAGTCATCGCGGGCTATTTTGGTATTGATCCGCCAGGCTTTGTTGCCCAGGTTGTCGCGTTCGCTTTTGGGTTGGCTGCAGCGTCTTTCTTCCCGGCGATCATCCTGGGAATATTTACCCGGCGTATGAACAAGTACGGGGCAATAAGCGGCATGATTACCGGCATAGTCTTTACCGCTTGCTACATCGTCTTTTTCAAGTTTGTACGACCTGACCTGAATGTGGCGGAGTACTGGCTTTTTGGTATTTCTCCTGAGGGCATAGGAGCAGTAGGCATGGTGCTCAATTTTATTGTGGCCACCGCAGTCTCGAAATTCACTCCGCCTCCCCCCGCATCGATTGATGCTCTGGTAAACAGGATCCGGGCACCGGGTGACTGAGGTTTTGCAGGGGGCATGACAACTATAATCCAAGATAGATGCCCTCAGTTTCTAGTCGTGGGTGATTCTCCTCCTATGCTATTTTTTGTGTACGTAGAGGTCGGCGCCAGGGGGCTTACGATTCTTTTTGGAGATGCGCTTAAGTCTGTTCTCTGAGTTGGGCCAGAATTGAACTCCCATTATGGGTCAATCCGTTAGTCCAGCCGATTTATTCTGAAATCTCTCCCAGGTGACTAGGTTAGATGCTGGACTCCAAATGTCACGAGGTGATCAATGCAAGCGCATATATGAACCAGTGGTGTATTTCTGTGGGCATACCGGGACAGGTAATCGGACGGCGCAGCGTTAATTGAATATGCGACCGCCCGTGCGTCCCTCCTGAATGGGGCGACCACGGCAAGTGGTGTCTGAGTCCCCCGAGATTACGTGAAATAGACGTGCGCGAGGTTGCAAGGCAATCACTTACGGGCATAATTCGCTCACATTTGTTAGATTAGTGGTTCACAACTGCGCTCCAGTACCATGAATTCCAGATTATTTTTGACAGTAGCGGCAATTGTCCTTCTTTATTCCGGCTGCGTTGCAGCAGACCAGGAAGCCGCCGAGGGAATGGGGCAGATGGGTCCAGATGATTGCCCGAGCCTTGCTGGTTCTTGGGAATTAGTCGAAATCAGAGAGTCATCAGGTGCATTGAGCGGGGAGTTTGAGAGCGATCCCGAGTACCGAGAGGCACCGACGCTCAAGGTGATCAACAGCACGCACTGGATGTTTATCCGGCAGACCGCCGGTTCATTCGTGCACGCGCAGGGGGGACGGTACACGCTTGATTCCTTGGGCCAGTATACCGAATATGTGGAGTACAGTGCAATTCCTCAGAATGTCGGCCAGGCATTTGAATTCAGTTGCAGACTTGAGGGCGATTCTTTGTGGCATCATCTGGGTGGCCAAGGTGACGCGCGCTACGATGAAGTTTGGCGCCGCGTACGCTAGTTCAAGAAGTCCGGTATCCTTTGCTGACCACCAGATTATTATCGGATGCAGTTTGCTCTGATTGACTACGTCGTGTTCGGTGCTTACTGTCTTCTAATTGTAACGCTGGGACTATGGGTCTCGCGAGAGAAGAAAGGGCACGTCAAGAACGCTGAGGACTATTTTCTTGCCAGCAAGTCACTCCCTTGGTGGGCGATTGGTGCTTCGTTGATTGCGTCAAATATTTCGGCGGAGCAGTTCATTGGAATGTCAGGTTCGGGCTTCCGCCTGGGGTTGGCGATTGCGACCTATGAATGGATGGCCGCGATCACGCTGCTGCTGGTTGCGTGGTTGTTTATTCCCATCTATCTGAAGAAGGGCATCTATACGATGCCACAGTTCCTGGAGGTTCGCTATGACGCGCGTGTGCGGACTCTCTTGGCGGTATTCTGGCTGCTAGTGTATGTGTTCGTGAATCTAACCTCCGTTGTTTATCTCGGCGCACTTGCTCTAAGAGACATCATGGGTATCGCGCTGTGGCAAGGAGTTTTGGCGCTCGCGGTGTTTGCCACGGTGTACAGCATTTATGGGGGACTCAAAGCGGTTGCCTGGACAGATGTGGTGCAAGTATGCTTTCTGATCGGTGGGGGGCTCTTGACCACGGTACTCGCACTGAATGCCTATGGCGGCGGAGAAGGCGCTTTTTCGGGACTCAGCAAACTGCTGGATGAGGTGCCTGATCGGTTCAATATGATTCTTATGCAGGGGGAACTGATTTATTCGGATGACGATGGCATGCGGCAGGATGCATGGGAATTACTGCCCGGACTTGGCGTGTTGATCGGTGGTATGTGGATAGCAAACCTGTTTTATTGGGGGTGCAATCAGTACATTATCCAACGGACGCTGGCTGCACCGAGCTTGAAAGAAGCGCAGCGCGGTGTTGCTTTTGCAGGCTTTTTGAAGCTGCTTCTGCCTCTGATTGTAGTGGTTCCCGGGATCGTTGCATATGCGCTTGAGGCTCCGATCGGAGCCGCAGATGAAGCTTACCCCTGGCTATTGAACGAGTATGTCGGTCCAGGGCTGAAAGGACTCACGTTTGCAGCACTGATAGCGGCAATTGTCTCCTCGCTGGCTTCTATGATGAACAGTACGAGTACCATTTTCACGATGGATCTGTACCGTAACTACATCCGTCCGAATGCGAGTCAGCGGGATCTCGTGCGTACAGGGCGACTGGTTGCGCTGGTCAGTATGGCTATAGCGGCAATTCTGGCGCCCCAGTTGGCGTCCCTGGACCAGGTCTTCCAGTACATCCAGGAATACACCGGGTTTGTCAGCCCAGGGGTTCTGGCCATTTTTGTACTTGGCTTGTTTTGGAAAAAATCAACGGCCAACGCTGCATTGATTTCTGCTCTACTCAGTATTCCGTTGTCTGCGGCCATGAAATGGGCCATGCCAGGGATGCCGTTCCTTGATCGAATGGGCTGGGTATTCATGATTTCTGTGGCGTTGATTGTGGTTGTTTCTCTCATTGAGGGCAGGGGCAAGGATAGTCGAGGAGCAGTTGTTATCAGTCGAAGTGTAATTCAAACCGATCCGTTGTTCGCCATTCTGGCTTTCGGAATATTGGCGATCACAGCTGCGCTGTACGTGATTTTCTGGTAATCCGGGGCGGAGACCACGTCTTCTTGAATTATTTTCACGTGATTTACTTATTTTTGTTATATTAATTCGTCGTTCTGACCTTGGTTCAGGCCTCGGTCAGCCGCTTTGTGCGCGTGAAAGCGTTTCCATGGCCTGTCAAGCCATACTGGCGCCCTGTTTTTTTGCAGGGCGCTTCAAATCATGAACTAAACGAGGACTTAACTATGAGACTAAGAGGGTTACTGGGTATAGCCGCGATGCTGATATTTACCGTGCCGGTCGTGTTTGCCCAGCAGGGCAAGATTGATGGTGTGGTGACCGATGCTGCTACGGGAGAGACCATCCCCGGAGCTAATGTCGTGATTGAGGGCACCACGCAGGGGTCATCTACGGAGGTAGACGGCTACTACTTCATCAATAACGTGCGTCCAGGTACCTACACGCTGATCGTTTCGTTTGTAGGATTCCTGGACCAGCGAGTAGAAGGGGTTCGGGTTTCTACCGGACTGACAACTACTAGGGACATTCAACTACGAGAGGCAGCGGTTGGGCTTGAAGAGATCGTGGTTACAAGTGAACGTCCAATTGTACAGCTGGATGTGTCCGCCAATGTGGCGAGTCTCAACCCCGAGGCCTTCCAAGATCTCCCGGTGGCCGGTGTCAGCGAGGTACTTGACCTCCAGGCCGGTATTGAGCCGGGTCTGCGTGTACGTGGAGGAGGTCTGAATGAAGTTGCATTTGTGGTTGACGGAATGAATTTGCGGACCGGTCGCTCACACCAACCCTTCACGAATATCAGCTACACGTCGCTGGAGGAGGTACAGGTCCAGACGGGAGGTTTCAACGCAGAATACGGAAACGTACGGAGTGGTATCGTAAACGTTACCACTAAAGAGCCTTCCCGGACACGCTACACCGTTGACGCACTGTATCGCTATCAACCCGCCCAGCCAAAGTCTCTTGAAGGCTTGGGAGGTACGAATCTTGATAATTGCAATTACTCCGGTTCGGTAACGGGGGACTGCGACAGTTGGTTTATTCGCCCGTTCCTTGATCCGGCAGTCGCCTGGGACGGCACTGGCAATGGTGCATGGGATTCCTATACACAGAACCAGTACAACGCTTTTGAGGGCTGGAATGCACTAGCCGAGCGGCTTCTCAATGACGAAGGATTCGATGTTACGGCTCAGGATATGCAGGAATATTTCAAGCACACCCACCGCAAGGACAACGAGATCACCAAGCCGGACTATGAGGCGGATATTACTTTGGCTGGCCCGATTCCCGGTGTGAGCCAGCGATTGGGTGACCTTCGCTTCTCTGTTTCCTACAGAGGTACGCAGACCGCATATATCTATCCTCAGAGTCGAGATGCTTTCAATAATCAGACATTCCAGGGCAAGCTGATCTCGAACATTGCACCAGGAATGAAGCTGAGTTTTCAGGGTATGAAGGGTGTGGAGCGTGGTATTAATAGGTCGCAGGGAAGTGCAGACGTTCGGATGTACGGAGGACAAATGCCGTCTTACCCGTGGTGGGGCGCTGGAGCAGATATTGTTGACGGTATCAACCGCCGCGGACGTGTGATCCTGTCTGATGGTGCATTCCCGCTCGCTAATATCGACCACACACTTCTCGGAGCTACCTTCACACATACGCTCAGTGCGAGTACCTTCTACGAAGTCCATTTGCAGAATATTGCGTCAAAATACCGCAGTCATTTTCCGAATCTTCGTGATGGCTCGTACACGGAGAACGGCGTGTTCTACCCGGTTCCGTATACTAATAACTTTGGTCGACTGACTCCCGCGGGCGAGGCAAACAGAGACCAGGTAACTTGTTTTGGTGGTAGCGGTGACCTCAATGGAGACGGTGTGACAACCCCATATTGCGTTGGGGATGAACCATTCGGATTTTTGGGACAGGGCGGTAACCTGCTCGGCGGTGCCGAGACCACCGGTGGTCACTGGGTAAAGACACGAGACACCTCAGATGTGAGTGTCTTTACCGGCCGGTTTGACCTGACCAGTCAGGTAACCCGGGTGCTTCAGCTCAAAACAGGTGCAGAACTCATTATCAGTGATTATGACCTGAACTACAAGAGAGTAAACCTTGCATTGGTGGGGCCGGAAGCCGAGGCCGATTATCCACTCTCACGTCAACCGATCCAGGGTGCGGCCTATGCACAGGGTAAGCTGGAATTTCAGGGCATGATTGCCAACCTTGGCCTGCGTGTGGATTTCTTTGACGCGAATACAGCCTGGTGGGTAGCGGAGAATCCGTATGACCAGGCTTTCCGGCAGCGGGTGGATGGTTTGGATGAACTGCTGAGCAAAGAGGATCCGGCGGCTCAGATATTTATCAGTCCCCGGGTGGGTATCTCCTTCCCGATTACACAGGAAAGCAAGCTTTACTTCAACTACGGCCATTTTCGCCAAATGCTGAATCCGTTTGATGTGTTTGGTGTTCAGCAGTCCCGCAACAGCGGTATTGATGTGATGGGTAATCCAGAGCATCCAATGCCCCAGACGGTGGCGTATGAGTTAGGATTTGACCAGAACCTCTTTGACCAGTATTTGCTGCGGATTAGTGGTTTCTATCGTGATATCCGTAATCAACCGCGTAATGTTACCTACAATAGCTTGGGCGGTGTCGTGAACTATGCGATCAAGCAGCCTTGGAATTATGAGGATGTGCGAGGGGCAGAAATCACATTGACCAAGCTGCGCGGCAACTGGGTCCGGGGGTTTGTCAACTATACCTTCCTGCAGACCAAAGGCGGTAATTTTGGCTATGGTGTATTCCACGAAAACACCTTCCAGCAGCGTAATTACCTGCGGACCTCGACAGACTACCGCATTGGGGCTCCATTGGCCGAGCCATTTGCCCGTGCGAACGTGCTCTTCCTGACGCCGGCTAGTTTTGTTCCCTCTCTGTTAAATGGTTCTTTGCTGGGAGATTGGCGCGTAAGTCTGCTGGGCGAGTGGCGTGCAGGTCAGAAATGGAGATGGGCAGGCGGTGGTGGTGCACCCCCCGAATTGCAGGAGAATGTACGCTGGCGCAGCTTTGTTAACTTTGATCTTCGTTTCACGAAGCATATCAATACGCGTTTCGGCGGTGCACAGGTATTTCTGGATGTGTCCAACCTCTTCAATCGCCGCCATCTATACAATTCCACCGGATTCCATCCGGATGGTAGGGATTTTGACCGCTACATGTGGTCACTGCACTTGCCGGAAGATATCTTTGATCAGATGAATGCGGTCGACGAGAATTTGTCGTACGCTGACAAGCAGGGACTTCCCTATGTGTGGGTTCCCGGCGATGATCGGCCTGGTGTGTTCCGTCATCCTGATGTAGCCTATCAGCCAATTGAGGCTTTCAAGTCGCTTGATGGTGTTAGTGAACCCAACACCGTTGCCTGGTACTGGGCGGCTGACACCGGCACGTATTCCCGTTGGAATGGATCCAGCTTTGTAGCAGTGCCGGATGGTGAGGTACAGCAGGTCCTTGATGACAAAGCATACATTGATATGCCGAATCTGCGGTTCAACACATTCTTGAATAATCGGCGACTTACTTTGGGTATTCGCGTAACCTTATAAGCTTGAAGCAGGGCGCCTGTCCTAATTCAAGCTGGGCGCCCTGCTGATTGTTTTCAATTTTAATCGAGCAAGCTCATGAAAATCAGTTACTACATGAAAGCACTTTCGGCTGGGCTGTTTTTGTTGACCTTCGTGCCAATGGCTGCCATGGCCCAGTTCACCGCACAGTGGCTGGATATTGGCACATTCCATAGCACATGGACAGAATCAGGAGCCCAGCATGAAGGTAATTCGTCTGCCGCGGATGGTATGGAATGGCCCTCCATCCTGCGTCGTAGCAGTCACTTCAGGGCCAAAGCATTTTGGCTGGGTACAAAGGACTGGACAGATGCCAACGGACAATCCTTTCCGTACTTCGTAGCCCGGATTGGCCCCCGGACAGCCGGTGCGGACGTGACCTATCCGGTTCAAAATGTGCTCATCAGCAAGACGGAGGACACTGTTGTGGAGGTGGATGGCGCCCTGTCGTTTGACAATGTCGCTGTTGTCGACGAGATAGATCCAGGGCTTCCGGCCGACCGTATGGTGCACAACATCCACAACACGTATATCGGCGTTACGGTAGATCGGAAGGCGTACGCCTATGTAAATCAGGCTCACGATGACTATAACATTATTGAGTACGTTTACACCAACACCGGAAACGTGGACGAAGATGAGGATATTGAACTTCCGAGTCAGAATCTGAAAGAAACGTACTTCTTCCGCATCCACCGGTGGAGAGGAAATCTTCAGGGTGCCTGGACAGTAAGCGGTGGCATGGTATGGGGCAAGTTCAGCATGATTGACGTTGTCGGCGATGGACATGCAGAGTACCCGATCTCATTCACATCACAGTATCTGTGGATCGGTATTGATCCTGAAACACAGGGAGATTATGATCGCTTTGGTGGGTCCCTGTTCAACGAATCTTGGTGGGCACCTCCGGCTGATTCGATTGGACGCTTGACCGGTGCCAGCTACATTGGACGGGCAACAATCCATGCCGACAACTCGCCTACGGATCCCACCTATGTTCGCTGTACCATGGCCACCTTAGAGACATGTCAGCCTGCAACCATGGGTTTTATGGACTCGGACGAAGCACTGACTGCTGACGGTAGTTCTCATGAAGATTACTACGAGTGGGGGATCCGGACGCGTGAGAATCCTGATCGCATTGATGGTGGTTCCCAACATATGTGGCCGCATTATGCTGACCGTATTGAGCCGACAGGTGTATTCTGGGAGCCCAAGAATGACCCCTCCACTGGTAAGCAGGGTGGTCATGCTGTCACGACAGCGTATGGTCCGTATGATTTTGCCCCAGGTGAAAGTGTTCGACTCGTAGTCGTTGAAGGTGTAGGCGGTTTGTCCATTGATGCCAGTGTCAGGATTGGCAGGGCATTCAAGCTTGGTGGGCCGGATCGCGATACAGACCTGATCCGCTATGATGCAAATGGAGATGGAATGATTCAAACCGGTACTTTCGATCATTCCATCAATCAGATGGATATGGATGGCGATGGAATGTTCGACACATTCGGTCATGGATTGGAGGAAATGACGAAGAATCAATGGGTTGTGAGTGCACGTGACTCAATGTTGCAGACACTGCAGCGGGGTATTAACCTCTATGCAGCCAGCAATAACATGAGCACTTATCCAATTCCCGAAGCTCCTCATGCTCCCTCAACCTTCAGTGTTACAGGGCGTCCAGACAAGGTTGAAGTCAGATGGACAAATCCGGCGGGCGGACCTGCGCGCACAAAGTGGCTATTGTATCGAACCTCCCGATTTGAGGACTACATTTACGAAAGTTGCCTGAACCTTGACTCGCAGCAGTTTACGGATGGCTCAAATCCAAGAGATCCAGCGGATCCCGGCGCAACAGGTCAACAGCACTGCGGCTACGAAATGGTCGCCGAGCTTGATGCCGGAGCAAATTCCTATGATGATACCGACCTCAACAGGGGAACGGACTACTACTACTATCTACAGGCTGTTGGTGGACCTCAGGCCATGGATCCAGATGGTATTTCCGGGACGCCGACAGGTGCACCGCTTCGCAGCTCTCGCTCCCTCACACAGACTTATCAGCCTGTTAACCTGAAACGCCCCGCGTATGGATCAACAGGCACTGTGGAGGATGCACGTATCGTACCTAATCCGGTAAATCTCGGCGCAGATGCTACCATAAGGTTTGATCAAGAGGATCGTGTCGCATTCTTCAATATTCCGGGTAACTGTACGATCAAGATTTATACCGAGATTGGAGAATTGGTCCACACCATTGAGCATAATGATGGTAGCGGCGACGAGCTCTGGAACTTAACCACTACATCCCGTCAATTGCTTGTGAGCGGTATCTACATTGCTGTTATTTCAGACAATGACACAGGGGACGAAGCGATTCGAAAATTCACGGTAATCCGGTAGCTGTGTTAGCACGGCGCTCTGTCTGTACAGGGCAGAGCGCCATGCAACACGCAACCCTAAAGACAAACGATGCAATGAAAAAGCACTACTTCTTTTCAATACTGACAGTCGCCGCACTCCTGCTAGGCAGTGCTTCGATTTCTTATGGTCAGTCAGGCCTAACCCCGGATACTGAGGTGGAAACGGACAAGCGCGCCCAGACCGGAATGAAATTCCTGAGCACATCAGTAGATGCCCGCGCTTCTGCTATTGGTTCGGCGCTGACTGCCGAAATGGTTGGTTCTTCAACTTCAATGTTCTACAATCCTGCGAGTATGGGCTTCATGGAGGGGCGCATGCATGCAGCGGCAACCAATATGAGCTTTATCGCAGATATCGGCTATACGCAGGCCAGTATTGCGTTCCGTCCAGGGTCAGCGGGCAACTTTGGTGTAGTTGGTGTATCACTGGTTTCGGTGGACTATGGCGAATTCAACTATAACGTTCGTGCCAACAATGACGATGGATTTCTGCAGTTGGGAACCTATCAACCCACGGCCATGGCTGTGGGCCTGGGATACGCCAGGTCTTTTGGTGACCGTTTCTCGGCGGGCGCCAACGTTAAGCTTGTTTTCCAGGACCTAGGTACTGGATTTGCGACTTCCCAGGATTTCGATTCCGGGGTTGTTGCTACAACAGAGGACTACAGCGCACAGACGGTAGCATTTGATTTCGGTATTGTGTATGCCACCGGGTTTGAGAGCCTGGTTATCGGTATGAGCGCGCGTAACTTCGCCCAGGAGCAAACCTATGTGCGTGAAAGGTTTGAGCTGCCACTGACCTTCCAGATCGGAATGTCAATGAACTTGGTTGATCTTACTTCTATTGATCCAGATATGCACAGCATACAGCTTCATGTTGATGCCCAGCGTCCCAGAGACTTTGCTGAGCATGTCCGCTTCGGCCTCGAATACACACTTATGGACATAGTATCCATTCGCGGTGGGTTTGAGCAACTGGGTGTGAGCGAAGAGCAGGGATTGAGCGCTGGCGCCGGACTTCGGTATGCGTTTGGAAACTTCCGCGTTGGGGCAGACTACGCATATACCCAGTTTGGTGTTTTCGGCGCGGTTAACCGTATCGGACTCCAGATCGGTCTCTAAAACGAAAAACCAAATCATTCCTGAGTAACAAATATTCAGGTTACAGGCGGAGAATTGGGGTTGAACTCCCAATTCTCCGCTTTTTTGTAGAGATGAGATATTTGTCTGACCATGTACTCATCTGTGGAGCGGTTTGTGTAGTTGCGGCATTGTCTGGATGTCAAAACGCTCCGCCCCCTGAGCTCTCTGACAATCCTATCGGGTTCACCGAGGTCACTGCCGATGCAGGCCTTGGAGCGTTCCGACACGATAATGGTGCGGATGGAAAGAAGTATTATGCGGAGCAAATGGGGTCAGGTGCAGGATTTATTGACTATGACGGCGATGGCTGGCTGGACATCTTGCTTTTGGGCGGTGGGTACTGGGATCGTGCTCCGCATTCGTGGTACAGATCATTCTGGATGTATCGGAATTTGGGAGATGGCACATTTGAGGAGGTAACGGAGGAGGTGGGTTTAGGGCAACTTTATGCCTTCACACTTGGCATGGCAACGGCAGACTACGACAATGACGGAGACCCGGATATTCTGGTGACGAATCTCAATGAAAACATGCTCTTGGAGAACAGGGGTGGTGTGTTTGAGAGCAGGAATTCGAGTCTGAGCCTTCATGATGAATGGAGTAGCTCAACTCTGTGGATAGATGCGAATCGTGATGGATGGTTGGATGTTTACGTAGGCAATTATGCGGATTGGAGCCCGACACGCGACAAGTTCTGTCCTGAGGGGGGTGTGGTGAAGCTCTACTGCGTTCCTGCGGATTATGAGGGCATATCCAGTCGGTACTTTGAAGCCAAGGGCAATGGCGTGTTCGTTGACCGAACACAAGAGGCCGGTATTTACCACTCGCTGGGAAAGGCCCTCGGCATGGCAGAGTGGGATTTCAATCGTGATGGTTGGCCCGACTTTGTTGTGGCCAACGATGGTGAAGGAGATCTGCTGTTCATGAACAATCAGGATGGCACATTTTCCGAGCGAGGTGTACAGAGTGGGATCGCCTTCAGTGAACACGGAGAGGCCCGTGCTGGAATGGGGATCGATATAGGGGTAATGGACGAAACCGGCGAACCATCGGTTTTTGTGGGTAACTTTTCCACGGAAATGATCGGTGTGTACCGTTATCTGGGCAACGGGCTGTTTAGTGATCGCGCGGCCAGGTCCCGCATTGGTCAGCCAAGCCTGAATACGCTCACCTTTGGATTAATGGTGATTGATGTGGATCTGGATACCGATCTGGACCTGTTCGTTGCAAACGGGCACGTATATCCAGATCGCTTGGTAGGGCAGGATAAGATTACCTATGAGCAGCGGGCACAGTTGTTCGAGAACGATGGCAGTGGACTCTTTGAAGAGGTATCCCCTTCAACTACCCCACCTCTGGAGATCGAAATGGTTGCTCGAGGTGCAGCCTACGGAGATTATGACCGTGATGGTGACCCGGATCTCCTGATCGTCGAGAATGGGGGTCCGGCACATTTATGGCGTAATGATGTGACTGGCCGAAATTGGTTGCGCGTTACCGTTACGGGGACCGAAGGTAATCGCGATGCTTTTGGTACGCACGTCCGCGTGTATGCAGGAGATCGGGTACAGGAACGTCGTATTCGTTCGGGATCCAGTTATCTCTCCCAAAATGAAATAGTTGCCACGTTTGGCTTGATGGATATCCAGTCAATTGATAGTGTTCGTGTGGACTGGGCCGCCGGAGACTTCCTGGTACTGCAGGATGTACCTATAAATACAGAGATTCATGTTACTGAGGCCCAGCAGGGTTGGATCGAACGTTCGATGCCCGGGGCGACCAACTATTAATGCGTAACTCAGGCTTGCTTTTTTTGTGTTTATCACTCCTCGCCGGGTGCGCAACCCAGCCATCAGACGACTCAAATGATGCAGACCATCTATTTACTGATGTGACAGAGCACGCAGGGCTGAGCGGAGTGATGCACACGAATGGTGGCTTCGGGGATTCCTGGGCACCGGAAATAGTTGGTGCTGGCGGGGCGTTTTTTGATTACGATGGCGATGACCAGCAGGATATTCTTGTGGTTACCGGTGGTGCATTCGAGGGGGAGCCTCCGCTCGGTGCACATCCAGCGCTGAGGCTTTTTCGCAATATGGGAAATGGAACGTTTGAGGAGGTGACACAATCCGCTGGCTTAGCACTCTTGCGCAGCTATAGCCTAGGCGTGACGATCGGAGATTACGACAATGATGGAGATCAGGATATCTATGTGACGACTCTCGGCTCTGACTTGTTATTGCGTAACACGGATGGTGTATTTGAGGATGTTGGTCAGGCAGCAGGTGTGGGTCTTATAAGCGAGTGGAGTACAAGTGCGATGTTCTTTGATGCCAATCTTGATGGGCATCTGGATATCTATGTTGGAACGTACGTACACTGGACGCCCGAAGATGACATTTACTGTAGTTTTGGTGGAAGCAAAGTTTACTGTACCCCTGAACTCTATGAGGGAATTGCGAGTCGCTACTATGAGAACCAGGGCGATGGTACGTTCACAGAAGCCACGGAAAGGGCAGGTTTCCTGACGGGTGTGGAGGCCATTCGGGATAAGACACTAGGGGTCGCAGAGATAGATGCGAACGGTGACGGGTGGCCTGACGTAGTTGTGGCTAATGACACAGAGCGGGATATGCTCTTCATCAATCAGGGCGACGGTTCATTCATTGAGCGCGGCATCACAAGCGGTATAGCCTATGATCAGCACGGCAAACCCAGGGCTGGTATGGGCATAGATGTCGGCGTCGTAGACGATTCTGGTGAGCCCTCCGTATTTGTCGGAAATTTTTCGGATGAGATGGTTGGTGTGTACCAGCATATGGGAGGCGGCATTTTCAAGGATCGGGCATCGGCTTCACGTATCGGGCAACCCAGCTTCAAGACACTAACTTTTGGTTTAGTGCTGTTTGATGTGGATATGGATGCAGATTTGGATCTGTTGATAGCGAACGGACACGTGCAGACGCACATTGCACAGATCGTGGACGGCGTAACTTTTCGTCAGCGACCTCAATTGTTCCTGAACGACGGGACAGGGGAATTTGCTGAGATGCCGCCGGTCGGCCCATTAGCTGAATCCTTTGTAGGGCGGGGGCTTGCCACAGGAGACTATGACCGAGATGGGGATTTAGATGTGCTAATGATAGAAAACAATGGTCCGGTACATCTTTGGCGGAATGAATCACAAGGGCGATCATGGCTTCGGGTTGAACTCGTAGGCACGGTAAGCAACCGGAATGCGTATGGTGCTCAACTCCACTTCTGGAGTAATGGACAGATGCAGGTTCGGCGCATTCGCGCGGGATCAAGCTATCTGTCCCATTCAGAAACAGCTGCATTCTTTGGATTTGAGGGCACACCAGACAGTTTGTACGTGCGCTGGCCAAGCGGCAAAGAATCCCGGAATTATGAATTAGGAATAAATACCAGGCTACTTACTTTAGAAGATGGGTAGTTCCAGGTTTATCAAGGCTGGCCTGATGATTGCTTTGTTCGTTTCGGCGGGCTGTGGATCCGAAACAGATGAAGAAGCCCCAGAAATTGGCAGGCGCATGGTTGAGATCGCGTTTACTGATGTGACGGAGGAGGCGGGATTGGGGGACTTCCTGCATGAAACAGGTGCTTTTGGAGAAAAATGGTTTCCAGAGACGATGGGGGCAGGTGGTGGTTTCCTGGATTATGACAGTGATGGGATCTTGGATGTGTTACTTGTTTCAGGCGGATTTTTTTCGTCAGGAGAGCGGGTATCGCCACCAGCGCTCCGACTATACAAGGGTATTGGGGATGGCACGTTTTCGGAAGTCACACGGGAGTCTGGACTGGCAGGATTGCAGACCTATGCCTTCGGCGTCAGTGTTGCGGATTATGATAATGATACAGATGCAGACATTTTTGTCACTGCATTGTACGAGAATCTTCTGCTGCGAAATGATGAGGGTGTATTCAGCGAAGTCAGTGCAGAAGCGGGCTTGGGAGACTATCGGGAGTGGAGTGCAGCGAGTGTGTTTATGGATGCAGATTTAGACGGATGGCTTGACCTTTATGTGGGCAACTATGTTGACTGGACGCCGGAAAAGGACATTTACTGCACACGCGTCGGAGATAAGAAATCCTATTGCACACCGGAGCAATATGAGGGGATATCGGGTCGCTTTTATGTCAACCGAGGTGACGGCACTTTTGAAGAGCGATCAGATGATTTTAGGGGTTTGCCCGGAAAGACACTTGGAGCGGCCAGTCTAGACTACAATGGAGATGGATGGCCGGATTTGATTGTGGCAAACGACACTCAACGTGATTTGCTTTTTGAAAACCAACGGGATGGCACATTCATTGAGAAGGGTATTGTAAGTGGAATTGCATTTGATGAGACGGGGCGTGCACGCGCCGGTATGGGACTTGATATTGGTGTTGTTGACGAAACTGGCAAAGAGACGGTGTTTGTGGGGCATTTTTCGGGTGAGATGGTTGGCGTTTATCGTCACGCTGGTAATGGTATTTTTATCGAACGGGCGGCCGTTTCCCAGATTGGACGTCCCAGTTTACCTACACTGACCTTCGGTCTCTTGCTTGCTGATTTTGATCTGGACGGGGATCTGGATCTCTTGGCGGCGAACGGCCACATAACCGAAGATATCGGAGAGGTAGAGGAGGGAATAACTTTTCGGCAGCGTACACAACTTTATGTGAATGAAGGGAGTGGTCTATTCTCCGAGCTTAAGCCTGATGGCGTTCTTGCAGAGCTTATGGTAGCCCGGGGAGCTGCCTGGGCGGATTATGATATGGATGGAGATCCAGATGTGCTTATCAGTGAAAATGGAGGGCCTGCACGCCTCTGGCGCAATGACACGCAGCCTGGTAATTCACTAATCGTACAATTGACTGGATCCAGCAGTAATCGCGATGGAGTTGGCAGTCGCGTCCGTGTGAAAACAGATCAGGGATGGCAGGAGCGTTATGTGAGAGGAGGCGCAAGCTATCTGTCACAAAACCAGCGATGGCCACTGTTTGGGCTTGGGTTGTCTGCTGTTGCTGATTCCTTGGAAGTATATTGGCCTGATGGTACTTTGACTGTACGGGAGGCTGTATCCGCAGGGGTAATCACATTAACGGAAGAACCATAGCTGATTCATGAATATCCTATTGAAACCGGAAACGTGCGTCTGCATAAGCTTCCTGGGGTCCACGCACAGGGATAAGGCACGGGCGGGAGTATGTATATCGTGCCATCATCCGGTGAATTAGCTGGTTGCGACAATTTGAAATGATATCTTCCGAGCCAAGATGAAAACAAGACTACTGCTGTTATTTCTGTTAGCCGCCGGCTGTTCTGAGCCGAACGGGATTGCGGAAGAGCAACGAAAGAATCTTTCTCCGTGGGTAGCTAGATACATGCTTGAAGCCGAAAATGCATTCGGGCGGGGTATTTATGAGTTGGCGCTCACTTATACGGACAGTGTCGAGGCGTATGCACCTGGATTGGCAGATCTTCATTACCTGCGCGGCAGGATATATACGCAACTCAATCGCCTGGATGTAGCACAGGCTGCTTATCAGACGGTTCTGGAGATTGATCCAGCATACGCCGGAGCCCGGTTTGCTATGGGATTGAACAGTTTCCGGCGTGGCAAGCTTCGCGACGCCATCAACTTTTACCTGGAGGAGGAGTCTCAGGTTGGTCCAACCACGGCCCTGTACCATGAACTGGGACGGGCTTATGCCAAACTTGGTGTGCCAGACAGTGCCCAGATTGCGTATTCGCAGGCTTTAACGCTTGACCCCGATCATGCGATGACTCACATGTGGTTAGGACAGTTACTCGAGGAAACGGGAGATTTGGAAGGGGCATTAAGGACCTCCCTGGCTGGCTTGAGACTTCGCCCGGATGACCTGGACTACCAGTACATCGTAGGTACGCAGTATTTCAGGTTGGATTCTGCTGACGCTGCGCTTCCGTACCTAGAACCTGTGGCTGAGAAGCGCTCATGGCATCACGGTGCACAATTCAATCTCGGACAAGTCTACATGCGGCTTGGACGGGAGTCTGAAGCAGAGATGTATTTTGAAAGAGCAGATCAGGCGCAGCAGCTTCAGCAGCGTGTTAATGAAGCGCAGAACGCTATCAGCAATGATCCAGGGTCACCAGCCAACTGGATTGAGCTTGGAAACCGGCTCCGCCAGGCTAAGAGATACGGTCGTGCGATTGAAGCGTACAAGAACGGGTTGACCATTGATGTACCACCGGGGCTTGCGTTGTACATGCAGACCAATCTTGCAACGCTATATCTCGAGTGCGGGGATGCAGCGGAGGCGGCCGACAGACTTGAAGCAATCCTGCGTGCGGACCCTAATTTAACTGCTGCGAGATTCAATTTAGGCGTGGCATATGCACAGGGTGGAAGACTGGATGAAGCACGTACAACATGGGTGGAACTACTTGAAAGGGAGCCCACGCATGAGAATGCCTTAGCCTATCTAGAAAGACTAGACTCAACGGATAAAACTGAACATGTGGAAGCGAGTGGTACTGACTGCCGTGATACTGGCTAACACGGGCATTGGGGCTAGGTCCCAGTCCATGCAGGAGGGAGACTGGGTCGGACAGATCATTCACCTTACAGGTCGTTATATGGATGCGGTCTACAAGGTCCGCAATGCTGATAATGAACTGCAGATTGTAATGGAGGTAGAGAATTTCGGGCCCTTTGAATTCAATGACGTCCAGGTGACGCCAGATAGCCTCTTCTTTGTATGGGAACCCTCATTTGAGCTGCAGTGCACGCTGGCCAGACTCCCAGACAATGTATATCACGGTGTGTGTAAGGACCCATGGGGAGGGTTTGGCGGTATTGTGATGGCGCCTCCGGGTTCAGACGCGGATGAGTTGACGTTGGACGAAATGACATTCAAGAGCATCGCGGGTATAGGCGATGCCGACTCGGAGGAAAAAGCGTCGATTTTAGGTCCAATGTATCCAGTGGGGCAGTCAACGCAATTATCCAGCGGAACTGTGAACTATGTGGATGCAGGATCCGGTACGGTTGCGGTGATACTCATTGCAGGTCTGGGAGATAATCTTACATCATGGGAAATGCTCCATCGGCGTTTGGCTCGCGTTACGCGTGTGATTGCCTATGATCGGCCGGGTTTGGGGTTTTCAGGGGAGACCAGTATTCCGCGCACGCCCGAGCAGATGGCCACTGAGCTGTACGAATTGCTTCGGAGTGCCAATGTGCCCTCACCATATCTAATTGTGGCTCATGCAGAGAGCGCCTTTACTGCACGGCGTTTCGTGGATCTGTACGGAGAGAATGTACATGGATTGGTGCTGATTGACCCCCATCATGAAGATCAGGCAGCACTGTGGGAGAGTTTAGACGCACAGGGATGGCAATCCTATTGGGCGCAAGTAAAGAACTTCCAGATGATGTTTCCTGGCGGTACCGGTCGGGAGTTTGAAACCTATGCGGCGATCATTGATGGTGAGAGGGTTCCCGGACTGGGCCCGGTACCTCAAGTCCCTACAGTGGTGCTCACCGCCGGTCGTGTATCTGAATCTCCAAGGTGGATCGGAGAGACTCGGGAGGGGCGTGCAGCATGGAGTGATTTTCATGCCGACTGGGTGCAGGGAATGCCCTCGGGCAGCCGTGTTGTTCAACTGCAAAGTGGGCCATACATCCAGAATGAGAAGCCAGACGAAGTAGAGGAGATCATTCGAGCGATGCTCTCTGCCAAGTAGGAGTCTGCACGAATAACGTGGAGAATCAATCCAGCATTTCGGCTTCGCAGCTTACTGCTCCGCCTCAATGCTGGCGAATGTTCCATGTAATACTTTAACTCCAGTAGCTGTATATCTAGTTGTCACCAACTCCATGGTTTGTCGTCGTTGGACACCAATGTAATTGACTACCATAAGATCATGTTGCCGCTATTTTCGCGATTTACGTGTTAAGAAATAGAAGACAGCTCACTTTGTAACCTCAGTTGACAGCAATTCTGCCTGCTCGAGCACAATACGGGTTGCTTTTTGCTGTTTGTCAGGTGGGTAGCCATGGCGGCGAAGGACCTTTTTTACAAGAACACGGAGTTTTGCGCGGACGCTCTCTCGAAGCATCCAGTCAATCTCGAGGTTCTCCCGCACGGTTTCCACAAGTTCTTGGGCGATCGCACGTAATGTGTCGTCTCCGAGGATTTTGACAGCGCTGTCGTTTGTCTCAAGGGCATCATAAAAGGCTAGTTCATCTTCTGAGAGCCCAAGTTCTTCCCCCCGAGCCGCGGCCTTGCGCATCTCCTTTGCAAGTTCAATCAGTTCCTCAATGACTGTCGCCGTCTCAATTGAGCGATTCTGATAACGGCGGATTGTTCGCTCGAGCATCTCGGCAAAAGATCTTGACTGGACGATGTTCTTGCGTCGCTGGGTTGAAAGCTCATTTCTAATCAGTTTTTGCAGAAGCTCGATTGCGAGATTCCGCTGTTTCATCTTCTGCACTTCACCCAGAAACTCGTCTGATAGTATGGAGATATTCGGTTTATTAAGCCCAGCGGCGGCGAATATGTCTACAATTCCTTCGGGTACCACTGCGCGCTGGATTATTTGGTGCACTGCGTGGTCAAGTTTTTCGTACGGAATCTCGCTGTCAGGGGAACGCTTGGCAAGGCTTTGCCCGACGGCTTGGAAGAATCCAAGATCGCCTCGGATTCTGAGGGCCTCTTCGCTGGGCACAGAGAGAGCGAAGGCGGAGGAGAGTTCGCGCGAATGACGGATAAAGCGCTCCTTCCCTTCTTCCTGCTTGAGTATGTGTTCCAGGGCGCTCGGAAGCAATTTTAGTTTTTCCTCAGCGGGACCCTTTATCCACGCAGACCAGTCAAATCCATGGAAAAGTCCACGGCATATCTCGTACTTCTCAACCATAACGGCGACAGCTTCTATCTGATCAAGTGTGGTCTTCCCACTGCCGCCACTCTCCGTATAGGTTGCAAGTGCCTTTTTAAGCTCGGTTGATATTCCCAGATAATCAACAACGAGACCGCCGGGTTTGTCCCTGAAAACCCTGTTGACGCGGGCGATTGCCTGCATGAGGCCGTGGCCGCGCATCGGCTTGTCAAAATACATTGTGTGAAGACTGGGAGCGTCAAAGCCCGTGAGCCACATGTCGCACACGAGAACTATCTGAAAATTATCATCACTTTCCCTGAAGCGTTTGGCGAGCCTCTCTCGCCCAGCTTTACTCCGGATATGATTCTGCCAGCTAGGCGGATCGGAAGCGGAACCGGTCATCACCACCTTCATTCTTCCTTGCTCGTCGTCTTCGTGGTGCCATTCGGGGCGGATCTTGGCGATCTGAACATAAAGATCTACGCATATGCGCCTGCTCATGCAGACGATCATGGCTTTTCCCGCAAGGGCTTCAAGTCTTGTCTCGAAATGCTCAACAATATCCTCTGCGACCAGCTCAAGTCGCTTTTTTGCGCCAACTATCTTCTCAAGCTGTGCCCCCCTAGTTTTAAGTAGTTCCGTTCTTTCTATCTTTTCCCCTTGTGTAATCTTCTCAAATTCGGAGTCAATTTTCGATCGTTCATCCTCATCGAGGGCAATCTTCGCCAACCGACTTTCGTAGTAAATCGGCACAGTTGTCTCGTCTTCAACCGCGCGCTCTATGTCGTAGACACTTATATAGTCGCCAAATACGGCACGGGTGTTTGCGTCGCGAAGCTCAATAGGTGTTCCTGTAAAACCGATGAAAGAGGCATTTGGAAGCGCATCTCGTATATGTCCTGCAAATCCATCCTCAAATTCGTACTGGCTTCTATGCGCTTCGTCTGCGATGACCACTATGTTGCTTCTCTTGGAAAGCGTGGCGTGACGAGTTCCCTGTTCCTCAGGGAAGAATTTCTGGATAGTACTAAAGATGACGCCTCCCGCTCGGACTGAAAGTTTCATTCTCAGATCCTCGCGGTCCACCGCCTGCACTGGCGGCTGGCGAAGCAATTGCTCGCAGCGCGAGAACGTTGCGAAAAGCTGGTTGTCAAGGTCGTTTCTATCCGTCAGCACTACCACAGTCGGATTCTTCATTGCGGGTTCGCGGATGATTCTTCCTGCGTAGAACACCATCGTCAGGCTTTTGCCCGATCCCTGGGTATGCCATACCACCCCGACGCGCTGGTCGCCAGGATCTCCACCACGTTTTTTGTAGGAATCCAGGTTCTTTTCTTGGCCCATCCGCGCGAGTTTAGCGGCGCGAAGAGTTTCAGATACTGCCACTCTGACCGCGTGGAACTGATGATACCCCGCCATTTTTTTCTCAATCGCCCCACCGTCGTCTTCAAAAACGGTAAAATCCCGCAGAACTTCAAGAAAGCGGCCTTTCTCAAAAATGCCTTCAACGAGCACTTGCAACTCAGGATAGAAGATTGGGGCGAGATTCTCTCCTTCAATTGTCCGCCAACGCTTGAACCATTCAAGACCCGCTGTAAGCGAGCCGACGCGTGCTTTCACACCGTCCGATATGACGAGCGCCAGATTGAAGACAAAAAGCGAGGGAATTTCTTTCTTGTAGGTCTGCAGTTGTCGCCAAGCGGATGAAATTGTTGCGTTTTCATCAATGGGAGACTTGAGTTCAATCACGGCCAGGGGAAGACCGTTCACAAACACCACGATGTCTGGGCGACGAGTATGTTCACCCTCGGTCACGGTGAACTGGTTGGCGACAATCCAGTCATTATTTTCGGGGGCGTCAAAATCAAACACTCGGACATGGTCCCATTGGGCCTTGTCGTCGTCTCCTTGGAATTCAACCGTCACGCCGTCTATGGCCATACGGTGAAAGGCGCGGTTCCGGGCTTCAAGAGTTTGGCCTATGGGATCAAGCAGTTTGCGCTTGGCGTCGTCAATTGCTGCTGAGGGGAATTCGGGGTTCAGACGGGAGAGCGCCTGATGCAGCGTTGTTGGGAATAGGACGTCTTCATAAGCTTCACGAAGGGAATTAGCGCCGGGCTGCATGTCTGCTCCACCGATTACCAAGTAGTCAATCTCGCGGAACCAGTCGAGAGACGCCTCTTCCACTACCGATTCTGATAACAGTGCCATGGGTTATGTCTCCTGTTAGTCAAGCTCGGGGAGGTTTTCGATACGCTCGAGCCAGCCGTTAAAATGCTGACACTCCGACCGCATGCAGGCAATACCTATTTCAGTTGAGACTTTGGTGCCGTGTATGACTTTTTTGTATCGTGGGCGAAGAAGATCTCGGAGTCGCGCCGACGGATGCGTATTGATTCCGTCGTTTATGTACTCAGGGCTTTTTGAGCTTTCACGTATGCTTAAAAGTTTTCCATTAAATACCTTCCATTCGGGCTCTGCCTTCACAAAACCGGTCGTATCTGAAAACAGTAGGGCTTCGAATTCATAGGGTTGAATGTGAGGGAAAAAGCGTTCGGGCCGACACTTTACCTCATGCACAACGACACTATGAAATGCAGTCTCGATTTTTGTCGCTCGGTCAAGTGGGTTCGTCGTCGCGGAGATATTCTTAAGTCCAGGGAAGTCCTTCGGCAGGGAAAACAGATCAAAAAATGTCGTGACATAGGTATTTTTCTGTTCTAGAAGGGCTCCTCGAAGGAAGCGGAGTACGCGTTGTCCGTTGAGCGCACCACCTCTTCCACGAGGCGAAGTTGAGATGAGACGTGGTTTTAGAAACACTCCTTTTGACCAGAACTCATCATAGAGAAGACTTTTCACGAAAGCCTCTTCGGTTAGTCCCTCGCAGGCGATAATGATTTCTTTCATAGTCAAGGCCTGCCGCCAAGTACGTTCATTTTCCAGAGGTCGCCGAGCGTATAGTCTTCAAGCCAGCTGGCGAGGGACTCCGAATCGAGCCTTTTAAAAACAGATTCTTCGTCCTTGCGATCGACAACCACGATGTCTTCGGGTTCAAAATGATTTACAAGGTCGGCGGATTGTGTTGAAATAATAACCTGTTGCAAGTCGGCTGACTGCTGGATCATTTCGGCTAAGAGCGTCAGCGCGAATGGATGCAATCCTAGCTCAGGCTCGTCAATAAGAATGAGGTTCGGCCGAAGGACTTCCGGCTGATTTAACAGAGTAGCGAGACAAATGAAACGCAATGTACCGTCTGAGAACTGTCGTGGACCAAACGCCGTGTCTGGATAGTCCCTCGCCTCCCATTCAAGATCCATACGATCTCCCAGGTTCTGATTCTTGCGATAGACGAAGTCTTTAAAGAACGGAGCCGCGAGGCGGACAACGTCTCTGATTCTTCGATAATGGTTAGGATAACGTTCACGGAGATGGCGCAGAAAAGGTGCAAGATTCCCAGCATCCGGCTTTAGCCGAAGGTTATCGCGTACATCTGACTGATTTCGCACGTGAGCCGTATCGCTCATATCCTGAAAATGAAACACACGCCAGTGTTCCATATGGGACAAAACGTAAGATGCAAATTCCGCATAAGGTGCAAGAGACATGTATTGTTCATTATCAGACCTATATCCATCAATATTAAACATATTCGACTCACTATATCCACCGGACGACTCTAAACCACGGAACTCAGTGAGGAACTTCTCGCCGGAGAAGACTATTGAGTCAGCTGCCGGTGCAAGCGAGAATTCGTATCTATAGGGATTGTTTTCAAATGACAGGGCCACTTCAAGCATTGAAGTTAGTTTTCGCCCGCCGAACAGCAATGCATCCGGGCCACCCTCGTTCTTTACAAAAAGCTGAAGGCGCCTCTGAGAAAGAGCAGAGAGCATTTTGAACAGACTCAGAAGATTGCTTTTTCCGACTCCGTTAGCGCCGATAAGTATGTTCAGGGGCCTTAGTTCAAAATTCTCGAGCTTGCGAATTGACTTGAAACCGTGGACAGAAAAATGCTCTATGTTGGGCATGGGTTTATCACTACGGGCTCCAATCTTCTTTCAAGATGGTCTCTATAGGTGTTGCTTCCCTTTATCAAGTGGTCTATGTGGATCTTCACGGACGCCTTGTCAGTCTCGTTGTTGGGTAATATACATCCTCATATTCTAGTGGTAGTTTCCCCGCAACGACCTTCTCGGTGAGATATTTATTAAATGCTGTAAAGCCTCAGATTGTTTTCGAATCTGCTTTTGTGAGTGGGGGAATACAACGCCGAGAGCCCCCTGATCAATCATGGCTGTCATCCATCAATCACAAAATTGGCACAAGAACCCCATTTCTATTCTCCAAGATGAAGCCATTTACCTATTATGGAACTTTGCTAAGGCTGACCCAAGGCAAAACAAAGCCTCTCATCATTTGTCTCAGTCAGAGTTTATAGATGAATCAGCGAGTTCCTTCATTGCAGAGAAATGTCCGTAATCCTCCGACTTAACCATATCCAAAAGATCTTGCAACACAGATGGGCCTTCAGACAGCGCCGATAAATCATGTTCGGGCTCGCCCATAGAAGCCCCGTGTGAGTGCGTGTGCAGGAAGCGAAGAATTCGAAGTTTTTTTGTTTCATCGAACGGAATCTCATTAATCACCTTCCTCAGATTCCTGACAACCTGTGGATAACGAAACGAAAGAAATACTTCCAACATACGCCGGGCCATACTTGGAAGAACATAGTACTCCTCAAGATTTGTGGCACCATTGTTGGTTGCGGATTTATAAATGCGGGCGAAAAGATAATGGTATTCTGAATCGTACTTAGCAAGTAGGGGATCAAGATTTCGGATGGTACTATTCCGGGGAATATTTATGTTAGTAGATTCGAGCATTAAGAATTTGGAATCGCGTTCATGCCCAAACCAGTTTCGAACTTGTCGAAAGAAGGAGAAGTTATGGGTCAAGATGAAGAGTTGACCCACATTTCGTGTTCGTTCCCGGATCAAGCCGAAGGCAAGGAATAACGCATTTGAATCAAGGCTTGATACTGGATCGTCCAGTACCACAACGCCATCTGGCTTTCTAAATTGACTATCTTGGAGAGATCTTAGGAAATACAAGAGGGCGATGGCGGTCGTCTCTCCTTCGCTCAAAGTATCTACTTCTATTCCGTAACGGAAGATGGCATAGCCTGTTTCCCTGATCTCGAGGTACAAATCGTCGTAACCAAGATATTTTCTAAGATCCTCATTCAGGTCTTCGGCGGGTTGCCGGTGATTAACTAATTCTCGCTCCAACCTGCCAATGTCGCCATTCAAGCACTGAAGTTCTTGCTCTTTTTCCTGGCGGTGATCTTTCTCACGGTTCACTGCTTTCTGCAACCGAATGAACTCTTGTAATTCCTCGGAAATCATATGTCTGGCCAACTGTCTCCTGGCCTCTTCAGCCTTGGTCTTGAACGCGTCACACT
>CAZCYQ010000005.1:0-102655 GCA_964503085.1 uncultured Rhodothermaceae bacterium
TCGTGGACAGGACGCCCTCAATTTGACGAGAATAGGTATTTTCGGGCAAACACTAATTACAGAATTCACTGTTCTGGAAGAATTGCCTCTGGCATAATGCCAAATAAAAAACTGCGATTACCTGCTATTGGATCATTATCTGATCGAAAAGGAGCGAGTCAATATGGATGGATGCGGATCTGCGGAGTGCATCAATGAGTGTGGTGTCTGGATTCAGTTGACGCATGGAGTTGGCCAAATAGGTCCTTGTATAGTATTCCACATCTCTTTGCACAATAGCGTCCTCTTCCAGATTGGCATCTGTCCCGGCTAATGCAAACGCTTCGTTGCGCACTGCACGTCCTATAGAAGCAGCAGGTCTGGACCTTGCTTCCCTGAACGGAAGTTCAGAGAACCAGAAAAAATAATCCTCAGCAGTAAAGGTCTGCGCCGTTTCGTTCATGATGAACGTTGCCAGGGGCGTCGTAGGTATAAGTGGTGGGGCTGGGGTGTCGTAATCATTGTTTAGCGTCATCGGACCGCTCGAGACCCGACGTTCAATTCTGGCAAGGGCGGCGTCCAAGGCACGTAAGCCCTGTGGGTCAATGCGTACATCGCGGTTCTCCATGAAGGTGCGCACAAAGCGATCCCCTTCCAGCCGACGCTTACGGATACGTAAAAGGCTTGCAATACCGATCTTTCGATTCTGGAACTCCGATTCCGTTATGATTGGGGTTGCAATACGATCTTCAATTTTGATGATGTGCCATCCTTGCCGGCTGCGTACTGGTGCAGAAAAACTCCCTGTCACCAATGCAAAGGCCGTCTCAGCGAAGGCATCGTCTACCTGAAAGTAACGGATCTCGCCAAGCCATCCAGCCGTAGAGTCAAAATTCACGGTCTGGAAGCAGATCTGTGCTTCATCAATAAAAGATGTCCCCGCCTGAAGTCTTGTGTAAGCAGCGTTAGCTTCCAACTCATCACCATAAAACAGATGACGGGCTATAACGGGTTGCTTATATCGTGCAAATGCTTGGCGAATCTCGGTCTCTGTTGGTTGCGGCAGCTGCTCGAGAAACTCCAACTCATAGTACCTACCACCCAGGGCACGTTTTCTGGCCAAGTCAATGAATAATGCGAGCGAGGTGTCCGCGTCCAGTTTGCGGCGGAGTGCTTCTTCATACCAAATCTGGTCCTCAATCAGAGTGTTTAGGTGGCTGTAGCGTGCTGCTGGGGTATCATTTTGGCCGCTGCGAATAAGCACATCCACATAGGAACGTTCGAATTCGCCGACTGTGATACTGTAGCCGTTTACGTCGGCCAGTGCCTGGTCCTTCTCACTTGAAGGTGGGGAACAGCCAACAGCCAAGAGAAATATTGCCCCCCAGACGCTAGAAGTACATCCGAAAATCAACCACCTGCGTCTGCCCGAGAAGGTTAAATGGCGTGTATGCATAATCAAATCCGATTCGCAAACCAAATGCCCGAACATCTACCCCGGCCCCAAAGGTCGCGTGACTGTCGACATTATCTAGAAACAGATCTTTGTAGCCGCTTCGAAGGTCAAAATTAAAGGTACGGTTATGGACACGGAGTTGTGCTCCGACATCACTGTTCAGACTGTTGTCGTTGCTTTGCTGGATATCTGCAAGGGCCATCAATTCCATCATACCGACTTGCACCACAGGCATGGCCATACCAAACTTGAAGGAGAGTGGCAGGTCCCACGCATCCATTTCGATACGGGCGGGAATATCCGGGTTATTGCCACTGGTAGTCTCGTCAATATCAACAAATACGACATTGTTGATACCGCTCATTTGCATTTTGCCGCCGAAATTCTGGATTGATGCCGCCAGAACCAATCCACCGAGGTAACCGGACTGAAGAACGAATCCTACATCAAAGCCAATGGTGCTGGCGTCCATATCCCTGATTTGCTGGCGCACATACTTGGCGGTGCCACCAAAGTAAAATGACTCGGTCAGCGGCTGCGCATAGCTCAGGCCCAAACTGAAATCATTTGCGCGAAAGGTTTCGCCAGTTCCCTCAGGAAAAGCTATTGTACGTACGATCATAGTACCGTAGTTTACAGCAGCTACACTGAGTCCCAGCACACGATCACCTGAAATAGGGATCACGGCTGCGGCTGCGTTGTAGTCAATGTCTGCGAACCAGCGCGAATGAGAGAGGAACACACTGCCTGAGGAGTTATCGCCATAGGTTCGTGCAGCTCCGGCAGGATTCCAAAAGAGCGCGTCAGCACCGGTTGCAAGGGCGGTGTATGCATGCCCCAATGCCTGACCGCGTGCCCCAGTTCCGATAGTAAGGAAGGCGGCGGCTGTCGTACCGGATCGGCTTTGCGCAACCACGGTACAGGCCATGCACAGGATCAGTGTGATTAGCAGGATAAGCCGGCGTGTCAATATGCGTATCATGTGGTTCATTTGACAAGTGCAAATTTGCCCACATGCTCCCCAATACCTGGGGCTTCTATGTGAAACATATATACACCGAACGCAACATCCTGCTGCTCTTCTGTACGAAGATCCCACCACTCAGAACCATCACTGACTATACCGTCATGATGTAGCGTTCGGATCAGTTCTCCTCGGATGTTAAAGATGCGGATGGTGCACTGTGGAGGCAGGTGAATGAACTGTACTCGTCGCTCTCCGCGGCCTTCAATCTGGCTCCGCGGTTCAAATGCAGAAGAACCAACATAAGGATTGGGAACGACCGCAATACGATCAAGCTCACTACGTGCAAGGTCTGTATCAATGGATGATGAGCGAAGCGTAAACTGAAAAAAGTCTCCGGTAGCAAAAGGCTTTCTTGAACTCACATGGAAAGAATTTCCCGCGGAAGGGGCAATAGAACTACCTCCATCAGCAGCGCTGAACCTGATACGGTAACGAAAACGCCAGGGGCCACGTCCGGTAGGTCTTTCAGCGATGATCGCATGGTCACCGGCATCAAAGACCCTGCTGCCATTGGTATCCTGCATGAACAGTTCGGCCGGCGTCCCCTTTGTTTCGTTTATGGTAAAGATGGGTACCTCCTCGCGCAAATACCCAAAGAAACGCGGTGGACGATAAAGGGAGTCGCTGGGTGAAACCCAGATCAGTTTGTAGTCATCCGGTGAAGCACGGAAGGCGGCCGTAGTGTCTCGGTCCACAGAGGCAAGCCAGTTAGTGTCGTATCCGTCCAGTGTGCGCGGATCCAGGTCATACACTTCATTTTGTGTACCCTCATTAGCTAGGAAGCCGGTTTGTAACTTGTCCAGTTCACAGCCCAGGGGTGCAGGGCATTCGACGTTATTTATTTCGATGATGAAGCCTTCGGCGGGTGGAGTTGCATCAATCATCGGAGAGGGGCCAAGGAGCACCTCGCCGGAAACGATGTTGGTTACATCGAAGGCCGTCGTTTCGTAGAGATCAGAGACATCTGACACGAGTTCGCTGAAGAATGAGATACGGTAAATACCATCAAAGTCAGCTTGGGTCTCTTGGATGATGCTTACGGTAATTGAGCCTGAACCAACGCCTTCCGTCACACGACTCAAATCTTCATTGGCACCACCCTGGACGTATCCCGCAGGTACAGACCGCGGTGTCACTACAGCTGCGTTGCGCGAAAACCCGGTCAAGCGCCCGGCTTGATTGACACTGACGTTGAAAGAATTTTCCTGAGGATCAATTCCCTCTTTGGTGGCATCGTCAGAATCTCGCACCCCGCGGTCATAAGCCACAAGGGCATAGTAGTACGTAATTCCATTGGTCACGTCTTCGTCGACATAGTGGAATTGAAGTCCCGTATTATCTCCAAGATAATAGACAGCTTCCCCTTCCAGTACGGTTACGGGCCCCTGGATGTCATTATCGAGATCCCACTGCGCAATAGGTTTAAAGAAAGTTGCTGCGCCGTCCACGTCGGTAATGGTGCGGGCATCAAAGAGTAGGGGATCCGTGCCTTTATAGAGTTTGAATCCCTCAAAATCAAACTCCTGGATGAAGCGGTCGAAGCTTCGAACCGCAACGGTATCCCAGCTCAGGACCACCTGTCCGTCACCGGGAACTGCCGTGAGAGCGGGCAGGAAAGGAGGCTGGGCAAAATTGTAGTCAGCGTTAAAGATGCTTTGAGCTGTCCGCCGATTCTTGAAAAAGTCACGCTCATCTTCGCCGAAAATCCAGGCGGTGGAGAAAAAATCGGTCCCATTTGACTCAAGTCCGACTGGGCCGGAAGAGAACAAAATGAAGGGTTCAAGATCTGCTTTGAAAGCGTCCGGTTTTGTGCCCAACGGGAACTGTGCATAGTTGCTGATCCTGTCCCACATCCATGCATCGTCCCGCAGGTTATCCCCGCTCTCGTAGAAAGGACGCGTCTGCAGATCAAAGCCAGTCAATCCGACCTGATCAGATTCATCTACATCCAGCTCGTCGAAATTGGGTTCGCCAAGGGTTGGTATCCCATCGGCTTCGCCATCGTCTGGGCCGGGGTAGCCCAGATCAAACGGGCCCTGCCCGTCACGTCCGACATCATTATTAAGTGCTTCTCCTGGATCCAAGACGCCATTGTTGTTCTCGTCAGAAAAACCAACCCAGTCCAGGTTCTCGTCTCCGGTCCACCATCGTCCTGCCTGATACGCGGGGCGCGACTCAACCGCACCATTGTAGGCCTCAAAATTGGCCAGGTCATACATTGAGTTAACGGTACTCAGAATTGCTTGCTGTCCTTCTATGAGCATGCCTGGCCCATTAAACCTGGACTCATCTATGATACCGTCTTCGTCATTATCCAGGCCGTCAGTCGCCCGAGCGGGGCTTTCCAAGAATGCAAACCCAGTATAACCTAGCGGGTATGTGCCTCCGGTGGAGCGCGTACCGATTCCATCTTGATCCCAGCCGTAGGCTACGTCCTGCTGTGGATCAAATGCAGCGTTCTCATCGCCTTCTTCGTTACCCAGACCATAATCCATTATTTGGCCAAGGTAGAGGTCTGTATGTGCTTTTTCGGTTACGTTTGTAATTCGATAGAGGATGAACATGAGATCTTCCGCAAGCACATTCGCCCATTGAAAGAGGCGGACCTGTGTCTGCAGCCCCATTCCGCCAATCGTGGAATCTACGGCGCTTGGATAGAAAACTCCGTATTCACTGTTGGGTCTTTGGGTGTCGGAGTCAATGGCATACTCCAAGTCTGTGAAATCATCCATCACATAAAAACTCTCCAGATCTGCATTGAACACTCCCCTGCCAAAAAAACCGTTCCAATTACCCGGCCAACCTGGATCATCGGGAATATTCAACCGGTCGGGCCAGAACTGCGGCCACGACGTGGGATCGTCACTTAATGCAGGTGTTGGTGTTCGTTGTCCAGTGATTGGATCCAGGCGGTTTTCGTCCATGAATCCGGGTAGTGGGGTCCACCCCCAAAGTGATCCATCAGGACTCAGCCGTTTGCCAAAATCTCGATACGTAAGGATAACAGGGTTTAGGGTTGTATCGCCTCGGGCTCCCGGAAAAAATTCTCGCCATTTGGTCCTTTCCCCTGGGACCTGGCCGGCCACCATAATGCCGACGCCGTCAATATGCCGTCCACCTATGCCACGTGGCCAAACACCGAACGGGATGTCATTCCAACGTGCAAGCTCACCGTGGTTACGGAAATTCGTCTCTATGAGATTACCATCCATAACTCCACGCGCGATAAGTGTCTCGTCTCCCCGAAGATCCGAGGAGATGTTTTGCCCATAGCTGGTTACGGTCAGTGTGCAAGTGGCAGCCAGACCGAGAATGAGCCAACGGATTCGCGCGCGTTGCATTAGAAACGGTAATTAAGCCCGACACTGACTTTGCGGGGTGCACCAAAATTTTCCTGGCGATAATAAAACTCGTCTAGACTGTTGAGCCCCCCTACCTGTGCACCGGTTCGTCGGAATAATTCTAACGTAACAGATTCGTCGGCCCGTCCAGTGTCCTCGTAAACTCCAACTTCCTGTATGGTATCAAAAAGGTTCTGGGCCTGCAGGAACAGTTGCAGATTTGCTTTAATACCGGGTATACGATAGTATATGCGTACATCTGTCCCGAATAGAGACGGTTTGGTTGCGTTGTTCTTTTTTGAAGATCGAATGAACTCACGTACAGTTGTGTATGGCGTACCACTCTGCAGTCGGTTGATGAATGTGACGGAAAGTCCGGCTACCGGTTCTACAGTGATGGTATTGTTGAGTACGTGCCTGCGATCCCAGTCTAGGCGCACAAGGGAAAGAATTTCGTCCAGGCCAGCCTGCTGCCGACCAAAGGCTTCGCCCGGGCTGGAGGAGGTGCCTTCGGCAAACTGCAGCGTATAGTCAACGGTCCAGCTCAGGATGCCACCAGGTCGCTGGAAGAGTGAAAAAGTGAGGCCCCTTATGGTGCCGTAGTCGCGGTTAATCCACCGGATAATGAAGTCTCCTTGCGGGGTTCGTGCGATTTCCTGGCCAGTCAGGTTACGTACATCTTTTGAAAAGATGGTGATCTCCATGCCAATCCGGCGTGTAAATCCCTGTTGCAGGCCCACCTCAAAGGAAAGTGTGCGCTCAGGATTAATTCCCGGGTTACCAAATGAATTTGAAAGGGAGGCCGGGTTGACTTCGTACTCCGGGTTGGTGTACAGAAGCCCAAATGAGGGAATCTGGAAGAAGAGCCCGGCTGAAAATCGCATAACACCGGTTTCCGAAATGGGAAAGGCCACGCCCAGGCGTGGGCTGAGTTGCATGTCCACCTTGGCCGGTTCGCGATTGGAGATCGTGCTTTCGGGATTATCGGGGTCCGGTATTTCTTCAAGTTCTCCCTGTCCCCAATCCAAAGGTGACAGATAATCAGGATCAAAATAATCGAAGCGCAGGCCTGCATTAACGATAAGTCCGGTAAACTCCATCTTATCTTGCGCATAGGCAGATAACTCTACCGGCTTTGCCTGGAGGGAGTTATCGGCGAACTGGTCGGGGGAGGGTTGGGGTAGGTTGCCGGTCCGGAAGGAGCGTTCAATGCCAAAATCCCTGTTGTCCAGGGTATGCCAGCGGGCTTGCACTCCAATTTTCATCAGGTGCACGCGATTTAGCTGTTGGGAGTAGTCGGCAACAACAGTATGAGTTGCTGTAAGCTGATCGCTGGTGGAAAGGTCATTGCCACCTACGGCAAATGCGTTTGCACCCTGCAAAAAGGAAAAGTCACTGCTCACGTAACGTTCGTCAAAAGGCGACTCAAACAGATACACATCCGTTTTATCGTGCAGGTAGCTGTACGATAGATTTGCAAATGCGCTACTGCCTATGGTGTAATGCAATCCGAGGATGTGAGTCTGATTGAGGAAATGTACGGTATTGATGCCGTCAGGGATGTACTTGAGGTTATGGTTGTATGGCTGGAACGTGCCAGACTGGAAGAAGACGTTGTAGTCTACATTAAACCGCGGTGTAATCACGTATCCCAGGGTAGCATTCACGGACACACGCTCTGTACTGTTACGGGGCACAAATGCACCATCTCCCGAGGAATCAATGATCCAGGCATCACGCGACACACCGGTATTTAGGTTTTGGGAAGAATCAGACGGAGCAAAGAGGTTTCGTCCGATAAAGTGCGAGTTATCCTGCAGGTAACGAACTGTTGCCTGTAGACCGAGGCGGTTAGGGATCAGGGGCCCTCCTAGGGAAGCCTGCACATCAAGGAGATTCGGCAGGCTTGCAGCGTCCAGATAGGAGACGGTATCAGGTTTGAAGTCCGTGGCAGAGAGTGATGAGCCGGGATCGGTTGTGCGGCCGACAAATTCCAGCTCTCGGTTACTTGCAATGGCACCTGCGTAGGCTAGCAAAGAGCCACTCCACTGGTCAGGCACATCTTTGGTCACAATATTCACTACGCCACTGGTCGCCTGGCCGTACTCGGCATTAAACACTCCACTGATCACTTCCAGGCTCTCAACCATATTTTGTTCAATTTCGAATGCAGCATCTTTACTAAAGGCGTTGGTGATTGGAACACCGTTGACCAGATAGGTCACTTCCCCGGTGCGTCCTCCCCGGAAGTGTCCATCAACGACGCCTGCCTGCAGATTGATTGCATCCCGCACATTCGTCACGGGTAGGACTTCAAGTTGCTCCGCATCAATAACAGCGGTCGTTGTAGTGCGATCCATCTCTACGATAGGGCGCTCAGCTACAACCACGAGTTCTTCGCCTTCAATAGCCTCCTCACGCAACTCAAAATTAACGGTTGTTGTTTGGTCCTGTACTACGCGGACATTCTGGGTAGTGACCGTTGCGAAGCCTACGAAGGAGGCCTGGACGCTATACGTGCCAGGCGGAATATTGAGGATATAATAGTATCCGTCAGCGTCGGTCACGCCCCCCATCAGGGTTCCGGCAAGATGAACATTGACGCCAGGAAGCCCTTGATTGGTGCCTGCTTCAAGAACCCTCCCGGAAATCTTGCCAGTTGGGCCAAAGGGGTAGGCAATTAAATTACCCGCCCCTCCGGCACCAACCATCAATAAAAGTATGAGCGACGCAGCAAAACCGCGACGCAGCTGACCATGCATTATTTGATCAATTGCATGTACCGTGTCTTCAATACGGACGCTCCAACTTCAAGTCTGTACAGATAGACGCCTGAGGCTAATCCAGTACCGTCAAAACGTACAGTATGCGTCCCTGCTGTATATGGCTTTTGATTCAGGAGAGTTGCAACCGGCCTTCCGAGTGTATCATAGACACGTAGCGTAACAGTTTCGGATTCAGGCAGTGCGAATCGAATTGATGTGCTTGGATTGAACGGATTGGGATAATTCTGGTCCAAGGCGATCTCCTTTGGAAGCTCATTGGCGTCTTCAAGACTTGTCTGGGTCACGTCGGTTACCGTCACCTCCAAGTTCATGGTCTTACCATCGTAGTCCATATCAGTACTAGATGCAGTGTGCACGAGTGTCACCATGTCATCGTCTCCATCTCCATCAATCGCCGCCGTCATCATGACCGCCTGTGCAGTGTTCCAGTTCTGCATTGTAAACGTCAGGCCCGAGAAATCTGTACTCGGATCCCCATCATTGTCCAGCGTTAGATCCGTTCCGGCCTGTCCTGTGATCGCCACCATCACATCTGCTGATGGTTCTGAGGTGAGTTTCACGTAATAGGTCTGGCTCCCGGCTTCATCCACAGATAGAGTGGTGATTGCTGAACCAGCCGCCATCTCGGAAAGCTCAATTTCTGCTCTCATCATACCACCTTGCGCTTCCCGGCCAGCCAAGGCTACAGCGGGCCATTGCGCCGGCGTATTCCACCATTGTCCGTCGGCATTGCCTTTGAGGGACCACTGGATCTGATTATCGCGATTTCCCCCATCGCCATCATTCAGGACGAAGTTGAATGGGAAATAGGCGACATCCGAACCTGTGGGGAGAGGAACAATGGCGTCCATTTCATCCACATTTTGAATCTGATCCAGCGGGATCACTGTGAGCAATCTATAGCCACTTCCGTCCGCAAGCTGGTCATAAATCGCTCCTGCGCCTTGAGGAATAGCATCTATACTCCAGCCAACAAAGACGGCTGCGACGGTACCTGCTTTGGTGCCATCCCCTTGGCCTAGGATTCGGAATTGATAATCTGCAAAATCTCCACGCATAATATCTTGATGCGGGGAACCCGTGAAGATCCCGCCGCCACCAACATCTCGCACATCGTAATTTCCCCATCCAAATTCAATGCTGTCATGTTGCCAGCCATCAGCCGGATTACCACCATCACCCTGCAAGGTGATTTCATCGTCGGTCACTTCTACATAGAGGAACAGTTCTGGCGGGTCAGCACTATAACCTGCCCAGAGCTTGCCACTCAGGTCCTCATCGGGGGTTAACTGGCCACCATCTCCAGGTTTTGAGTGTGCTCGATTAAGCTCAAAAGGCATGTACCCATCAGGAAAGCCATCTTCCACTATATTGTCAAACATGTCGTCGAAGAGCAGATCAGAAAGATGATCTACTTCATCTTCAGTCAGTTCCGCAATATGAGCCTGAACGGGAAGATTCTCATTTGCGACTTCTCCTTTACTCATTGATACGTCGGTATTTTCAACTCCGAACCCACTCATAGTTGTTACAGCGTAGTGTAGCGTGAGTGGAGCCAATGATGCGTGCGGAACTTCTATTCTGTGGTAGGCGGAGGTTGTACCGTCAGTAACTCGCGCAGCTAAGCTAACTCCACTCGCCTTGACGTCCGCTATTTCATTGACGCTGGAATAGACATTGTACCCGTCTGCGCCATCGACAGACATCCATGATATCATATTGCTGTCAGCGGTAGCCACGACCGAAACCCCCATGGCTGCGCCTACAGGATCATTTGCTACGGACAGATCTAGGCTATCCGCTCCAATATAGACGTCGTCGACATAAATGGTACCACCACCTGTATTGTTGTCAAAGAAGACCCCAATATTCTGGACGTTGGTCCATTCGAATTCTTTCCAGAGGTGGGGGTTGTCCGCCGTGTTGGGACCCAGTTCGTCGGAAACCCCAACCCCAAAGCTTCCACTGGACCAGGCGCCTACATACTTCCATAGGCTGTCCAAGCCGTCCAGAGTGTTGGCCGTTTTGGCGTCCTCCAGTTCGGTCCAGGTGGCTGGGGGTAACGGAATTGAAACTGTATGCCACTGGCCATCCCGCATGTTCTCGGGGATGCGCCAAGCTAGACGAAAGGGTAGGTCAGCAGAACCATCGTCAGCTCCGCTTCCGTCTGTCTTATCCTCAAACATAAGCTGGACATTTGGCTGTCCGGCGTTCGCCGGATCAACCCAAATCCGGGCGTGCAGTACATCACCATCGGTGCGGTTTTGTGACAGATCAACGCCAACATCCGCAGGGAAGCGAAAGGCTTGGAAGGCCCAGTTTCCGTACACGTATTCGACGATCTTGTTTGTTGGGTCAGCCGGATCGTCTACGATGTTGCCATCGAAGGATGGGACCAGTGTGTTAGTTCCATTAACAAAGAAAATAAAGTCATCCCCCAGTGGTGGACCAGCCTGTCCACGGGCATCTGTGGCTGCAAAGAGCAGCAAGGTGACAGTAAATAAGTAGATAGCAGCGTGCTTCATTGCGGTTGCCAGATTAGTGAATCGATGTTTCCAGTCCCCTATAATATACGCTAGAAAAGGTTTTCATAGAGCAAAATTTGCAGAAACGGCACCCGGCCTCCGGTGATGAAACAGAAATAATAGGGGGGCGTCATTAACTGTGAATACTTGCCTCTTTTTTTTCGGATTTGTCCGAGTTTCGTTGAAAAATTCTTCAAATAGAACGCCGCTGGAGGCTATTGTTGTGAGGTAGGTTGTTGTCTCATTATCCTTTGCACAGCCGGGTGATCCGCATCAGTTAGGATAGCCCTTTCCCAAGACTCTGTTGCCAGTGCCGTACGATCGGTCTTTGCATAGATCTCTCCCAGGCTCAACCATGCCAGAACGTAGCTCGAATCGGCAATTAGGATGTCCAGTAGTTCCTGTTCTGCCTCCTCAAAGCTGTCAAGTGCCATTCTTGCATTCGCAATATGAAACCGCAAATCAATATTGTTCGGCCGGAGTGCACGAGCGATCAGGTATACTTTCAAAGCTTCTTCCGTGCGGCCCGAGCGACGAAGCGCGGTCGCATACTCGACTTGCGCCTGGAAATTTGTAGGTTGACGGTTTGCAGTGTTTGCCAAATGACCGGCTGCTTGTTCAATAGCTCGCAAAGAGTCCGCTTTGGCAAGAATTCGGGAGGAGCGATCCGACTGACCCAATTGCTGGAGTACCTGACCTAAAATATATTGAGGTTCTGCGTTCCGGGGATATCTGGCAACAATGTCTTGTAGAAGAGGCACAGCTTCTTCACTGCGACCAAGTCGCAGGAGGAGCCTTCCCTGCCGAACTTGATCTACAAGGTGGTTCTGCCGAATGCTCAACGCGATTCTGGTGTGAACCAAGGATTCGGAGTAGCTTCCCTGCTGCTCCAGCCAATCAGCCAGACTAGTATGTGCAGGGGCGTACATAGAGTCCAGAACAATTGCCTGCCTGAATGCAGCAGCCGCACTGTCAGGCATGCTCAGAACATCATACACTGCCCCCAAGGCATGCCACGAAATCACAGCAGCGCTGTCGTTGACGGCCTGAAGAAATTGATCAAGAGCCTGGCGGTTCTGTCGCTTCCCATAATAGATGTTGCCAAGGTTGTGTCGGACGCCAGGATAATCTCGCTCAATATTGATAACGGCCAGATATGCCGCCTCGGCGTTATCCCACTGCTGAAGTTCGAAATAGATACGTCCACGCATGAAATGCGCATCCGCAGATCGGTCATCAAGTGTAAGAGCGCTGTCAGCCAAACTCAGCGCTTCGTGGTAATCCCGGAGCATTAATGCTTCCTGCGACGCTTGTATGAGTTCTGCCACTTCTGGATGGCTGTCTGACGAGCTGCAGGCAGACAGTATCAGCAAGATTATGAGTACATGTATTCTCATTGACCGGTCTCACGGAGGCGGAGGGTTGTGTTCGATGCTACATCAGTTTGCCGGGTTACCTGGCCGTTGGGCCAGAATACAGTAACAGTATCTGCATCTTGAAATGCCCCCAGTCCAAACGTAGCTGTTTTTTCGGATTGGGAAGCGTAGCTGTGTCCAGCACGCACGCGGCGGGATTGCTTCAGTGTTCCGGTCCAGACTTCGATCACAGCGTCAACTGCCTGTCCATCCAGTTGTATGCGTAACCAGTTATTTTCTGGAGGGAGATCGTTACGGAATAAGTAAAGTGGACCGTTGTTTTCTGTAATAAGGAGGTCAAGGTCACCGTCGAGATCAATGTCCGCTGTGGCGGCTCCCCGTCCCACCATTGGACGTGTCAGTCCTAGGTTGGGGGCCTCATCCGTGAATACACCATTCCCATCGTTTACGAAAAGCTGCGCAGGCTGGCTGTAACGCGAGATATCGCTGAATTCGCTGGCTTGCGGGTTGATGTGACCGTTGGCCGCCAGTAAATCTAAATCTCCATCAAGTTCAGCGTCGAATAAAACTAACCCAAATGTCAGAGCCGGTATGCTTAACGGGCCAATACCGCTCTTCGGGCCACGCTCTTCAAAGTAACCCGATGGTGTATATCTATACACGCCATTCATTTGGTCCTGAAAATGACCTATGAAAATTGTTGGCTCCCCGGTGGAGTCTACAATACCCGCATCAATACCCATGCCGGCACGTGCTCGTCCACGTAGATCCAGAGCCATACCTCTGGCAAGCCCTACGTCTTCAAAAGTACCATTCTGAAGATTCAGGAACAGCTGATCGGGGTCAGTATCATTAGCCAGCACAATATCGGGCCAGCCGTCCCGGTTGATGTCCATTGTGACCGCTCCCAGGGTTTTCCCCGAGCCAGCGAGACCTGACTCTTCGGTGTACTCAATGAATGTACCATCTCCACGATTCAAGTAGAAGCGTCCCGGAGTGCCCGTGTAAAGCTCCGGTGTGCAGTATCGCTTTTGTACACCGTCGCTGGTACAAACCAAATCGGTATCTGGAGACCATTCGACGTATCCCGTTACATAAAGGTCTAACCAGCCGTCAAGATTGGCATCCAGGAACAATGCAGCTACATTCCATTCTGACGGTGCGCCTAAGCCATGAGCGTCAGTGACATCCTTAAATACATGGTTGTCATTAATGAGCAGCATATTGCGCTCAAGCGAAGTAAAGTAGAGGTCATCATCACCATCCAGGTCAATATCCCCTGCGATGAGTCCCATACCATAACCCGAAATCGATCCGAGTTCGGTTTCCTCGGTTACGTCAGTAAAATGCCCATTACCGTCACCCCGGTAAATCCAGATTCCAGGGCGTGAGTTGTTGGTCCACGACCGTCCTCCCACAAGCGCAAGATCAATGAGGTCATCATTGTTGTAGTCGAAAAAGACAGCCCCGGCTCCAAAAGTTTCAGGCAAATACCAATTCCCCTCTGCGCCATTTATGTGCTTGAAATCACCAAGTCCTGCTTCGTCCGTGATTTCGACAAATAGCCATTCCGGTTCTGGGGGAGCACAGCCGGCGTACAGGATTAATAGCAGCACGGGAAGGCAAGACAATACATATTTTTTGGGGAGCCAGGGAGCTACACCCGGGCAAATGCGGCGTGGCATCGTCACATTACTGCAGATAAGGACTTACATTTCCCGAATTGAGGACTCCCGGGGAATAAGTTCCAACGGCATAACTGGACAGTGCAGCTCATCGGCAGGTACCCCGGCAATCCGACGGACCAATATATCCACCGCTTTTGCGGCTAGTACATCAATCGGAACGTTTACGGTGGTTAAGGAAGGCGTTGCAAAGTCAGCGCTCTTTGTTCCATCAAATCCGGTGACAGCGATCTCACGCGGTACACTGATCCCATTTTCAAGTAGGGCTCGCAGGGCGCCAAGGGCTCCCAAGTCGTTTACCGCGACAATGGCAGTCGGTCGTGGTTGCAGGCGCAGGATTTCTTGAGCAGTTTTATATCCGTTCTCAAAAGAAAAATCACCTGAGTATTCGAGAATTTCCAATTCGCTCGGAGCAGCGTCAAGGAATCCTTGTCGTCTTTGCTGTGCATCGAAAGCGTCATCAGGACCGCGGATAAAAGCAATACGTTTGTGTCCCAGATCGGAGATATGTCGTGCCACGTCGGCCATACCTCCGTGGTTATCGAAGTTAACGGTGTTTATTTTCTGATCTCTTGATTTGGTATTCAAAAAAACGAAAGGAAAGACCGGATTCACCACTGACAGTACGCGATCAGCAGTCAATTCGGGCACCATTATGACCATCCCGTCCACCCGCCGGTTCATGCTCTCGAAGGCTGCGATAAAATCAGTTTCGAGGCGTCGGGAGGAGCTGACCATTAGCAGGTAGCCATGCTGTTTGGCAGTTGTGTCCAAACCATGCAAAAGGTCTGCAAAAAACTCCCCCGTGATGTATGGTAGTATCACGCCAATCGTACGTGAAGCCAGACCTAGAAGTCTTCTCGCTGCCGGATTAGGTGTAAACTTGAGCGCCTTGATGGCAGCGATAACCCGTTCCTTTTTCTCAGCACTTACGGGAGCAGAATCATTGATTACACGCGATACCGTGGAAATGGATACCTTAGCATGATGTGCCACATCGTGAACGGTTGGAATCATACGGCGACTTTGGGATCAGTACTGAATAAATTCTAATGAACGACAACGGAGTCTATACGAATATTTGCGATGATCTTTCGTTTCTAGATTGCAAAATTGTTTCAACTATGCCGAATATAACGCCCTAATCTGTTATTTGTATGATAAAAGATGCGAACGGCACTTTTTAAAATAGCAGCGATAACGCTACCCTTGGTGTTACTTGCAGCAGCAGAGGGCATCGTTCGCATCTTCGACCACGAACCTTTTCTGATCCCGGTACCAGGAGAACCCGCATACCAGACGGTGAACCCAGCGTATGCGGGGCGCTATTTTCGTGGATTTATGCCTCAGGTGGCATATAACCCGTTTCTTCGGCAGAAGCCAGATACGGTTTTTCGGATTATAGCGCTTGGCGGATCATCCACTGCGGGGTACCCCTATTCGTTCACTTCTGGATTCCCAGAGCGGGTGGCGGCAGGGCTTCGGGCTATCCACCCGACCCGACGGATAGAGGTCATTAATCTTGGCATGACTGCGCTGAGTAGCCATGTAGTGCGAGACCTAATGCTGCACGTATTGCGCATGCAACCCGATGCCGTTCTGATTTACGCGGGACACAATGAGTATTATGGAGCATATGGAGCGGGTGGCCTGAATCGGAGCCGTGTACTTACACGCTCGCTTTTCTGGTTTAAGAGGAGCGTATTGTTCCGGAAACTGGAGCGTCTGATAGCCCCACCAATCCGTTCTAATCGTACCATGATGGCACAATCCACAACGGATGTATCCATTGCTTTTGGGGGACCGGTATACCAGGCTGGTGTGGAGAGCTTCGAAGCAAACTTGGCAGCAATTCTTGGGCGATTTGAGAAGGCAGGTGTTCCAACCTATGTTGGAACACTGGTCTCGAACCTGCAATCCCAGCCGCCGCTTGGAGTTGATTCTGTGGCAAATGCAGCATGGGTCAGTGGTCAAGAGCATTGGGTAGCAGGAGATACAGCCGCTGCTATGACATCTTTCGTACAGGCAAAGGATTATGATCCGATCAGGTTCAGGGCTCCTGAGGAAATGAATCAGATACTCTTCCGTCTGTCAGAGCGTCATGCTGCCATCCTTGTCGATCTGGTGCCACATTTTGGGCCAGATGTGCGGGATTCATTGTTTACGGACCATCTTCATCCCACTGCATTGGGGTACGATCGGATGGCGCGTGCTTTCGTCAGCGCAATGGTAGAGAATCCGTCAAATAATGCTCTGGATTTAGGTGCTCCAGAGCCAGCGCCACTGGATGCCGGGCAGGCCAGGCTGTTGATCGCGCGGCTTCGTTTGGGTTTTCCGTTTACGATTGGATTGTCGGAGGCAGAGGAATTACGTCGATTCGAGATTATTCTGAAGGCACATCGTGAATCAGGACGATCAGCCGACTCGCTAGCTGCGTTGGCAGTTACGGTCCAGCTCCCTGTATACGAAGCACTGATGAAAGCCAAAGAACATGACTTGGCAGCACAAGACACAGCACGAGCTCTGGCACATATGCGATCGCTGTTGTACTGGCAACCATTCAATGAAAGACTACATCGGGAAGCCGCCGAGCTTGTATCATTCCAATCAAGCGATTTGGCAGGAGAAGTGATGCAGCTGATCGTGGCTCGAGAACCTTCCGAGACCTATCTGAATGCACTGGCGGCTTTACGCATACGTCAGGGTGCACTCGAGCCTGCGGGATCGCTCTTACGATCAATTGAAGCCGGTTATCCTGAATCCGCGGTGATGCTTTTCAATATGGCGCGTTACCTCGTACAGACCGGAGACACGTTGAATGCAGAGGTTTATTTTCGGAGGTACCAAGGACTTGTAAACAGAGATCCCTGAGAGAATTGCCTCGGTCGCGCTGACAGGGTTTGCCTGTCCCGGAGGGAGCACTTGATGTAATTGCATGTGGCAGGCGTCGTGGTGATCTAAGGCTGTCCAGGAACCTTAATGCATCTGGAGTGCCGAGGCGGGGTCAAACCCCGTGCAAGGTTTGTATAATATTCTGCGGAAAGCAATCGCCATTTAAGCAAATCAGTCAGGTTAATTGCATCTCGACAGCGAACTGGGCCTATATCTAGTGCCCGAATGTCAGGTTTAGTGAATTCGGGTTAGCTAATACGACGCACATCTGGCACCTTTTATAGTTTCATGGCGTTCTATGAGGCTGTGATCAAAATGCTGGTAGCCCAGCTATAAAGTGCACAACATACTAGTCAAGAGCTTACATGCAAGGTAACGGATTCAAGGTCGGAGCGGTAATTTTCTTTCTGGCACTCACTGCCTGGTACTTGTTCCCGTCGTTGCGGGGGTTATCCCTTAACAACCGGCTGGAAGGTATGAGTCAAGAGGAAAGGGTTGATTATGAACGTGACAATTTCTCCACGATCGAATCAATCAAGGAGAAATCACTTAACCTGGGATTGGATCTCCAGGGTGGGATGCATATAACCATGGAGGTTGGACTCAGGGATTTGATTTCCGAGTTGGCGGGCGAGCGCAGAGACGATGCATTTGATGAGGTTCTGGCGGCGGCAGATGCTCGCAGCCAGGTAGAAAGCGTCTCCCTGATTGACGCGTTCGTTGACGAATTTGAAAATCGGGATCCCGACGCCAGCCTTTCGCGCTATTTCCGTAGTGAAGAGATCACACGTCGTTCAAGCAATGCGGAAGTAACGCAGTATTTGCAGGCACAGGGCACAGACGCGATTGAGCGTGCCATGCAGGTGATCCGCAATCGGGTAGACAGGTTTGGAGTCACGGAGCCCTCCATTCAAACTCAGGGCAGTCGGCGAATTGTCGTTGAGCTGCCAGGTATAGATGATCCCGAACGGGTCCGTTCGTTGCTCAAGGGTACAGCAAGATTGGGCTTTCATCTTATGGCGGATCCCGGTGAACTGAATTCATCCCTGCAGCGGATCATAAGTTACTATGAGGTCGATGTAGCGTCCTCCGCAGACTCTGTAGATGCTGATGAAGAAGAAATCAATGAGGAGGCAGAATCGGATACCTCCTTCGATGTAAGCCAACTGCTTGCTGATGCGGAAGACCTTGACGAAGTGGGGAATCCCTTTTTGGATGTCCTCATTCCAGCAGGGCAGGGTACGGTTGTTTTCGGGGAAGTCTCAGTACAGGATACAGCAGCCTTCAATGCGCTCATGGCAGATCCTGAGGTTCAGGCGATGCTTCCACGCGATATTGAGCTGCGGTATGATGCTAATCCTAGCAGTGTAAGTGGGCCGGAGTACTTCCCAGTACTGGCAGTCAATATGAACGTTGAGTTGAGTGGTGATGCGATTACGGATGCGCGGGCAGATTTTGATCCGACCACGAATCAACCCCTAGTTGATATGGAGATGAATTCGGAAGGTGCGCGCATATGGTCACGTCTTACCGGCGCAAATGTGGGGAAAAATATTGCAATTGTACTTGATGGCGTGGTGTATTCGTATCCAAATGTCATTGGCCAGATCAGTGGAGGCAGATCTCAGATAACGGGACTGGCTTCGCAGGAAGAAGCTACGGATATCGTGACGGTGCTCAAGAGTGGTGCCTTGCCGGCGCCGGTGGAGATCGTTGAAGAACGGACAGTTGGTCCCAGCCTTGGCGTTGTTGCTCGCACTGCCGGCTTTAGGTCGCTCATGGTTGGACTGATTATTGTTGTTCTATTCATGATTATCTATTATCGTGGAGGAGGGATGGTGGCTGATATGGCGCTAATCATCAACATCATCTTTATCCTGGGGATTCTGGCGGGATTCAATGCTACCTTGACATTACCCGGTATTGCGGGAATCGTATTGACGATCGGCATGGCGGTGGACGCAAATGTGCTGATCTTCGAACGTGTTCGGGAGGAGCAGGCCACAGGAAAGACATTGAAGGCCTCCATAGATGGTGGGTACAGTAAGGCACTTAGTGCTATTATTGATGCCAATATCACGACCTTCTTTGTAGGCCTTATCCTTTATTCGTTTGGGGTTGGCCCAATTCAGGGCTTCGCTGTGACGCTGATGGCAGGCATACTGGCTTCGCTGTTCAGTGCAATTGTGTTTACCCGCATCATTTTTGATTACGCAGTGATTGGTCGTCGCATGTCCGTCAACTTCGGTTGATCGGGAGCGATATAATTTGAATTCAGGCATTTGCCATGCGCATTTTTGAGAATACTGATTTTAATTTGGTAGGGAGCCGAAGGCGCGGCTATATTCTTAGCGGAATTCTTATTCTGCTCAGCCTTGGCGCAATAGTTACCCGTGGGTTGGAACTGGGGATTGATTTCAGGGGAGGTATGGAGTTTGTTGTTGAGAGCAACCAGGAATTGGATGCCACAGCTGTACGTACCGCTCTGACCTCGGTACTTCCAGCTGCACCTGAGGTTAAGACCTACAGTGATGTGGGGGCAGGTGGACGGGATGCACTGCTGATTCGAACCCCAACCGAAGGAGAGACTACCGAGGTTCAGACCATAGTGGTTCAAGGTATTTCGGATGCCTTTCCTGGTAGCGATCCGCAGGTGATCAAGACAGATGTCGTTGGGCCGAGGTTCGCGGAAGATTTGAAGCGTGGATCACTGTATGCCGTGCTCGGCTCATTGCTAGTGATCTTTCTGTACGTGATGTTGCGTTTTGAATGGAGGTTTGGGCTGGGAGCTGTGGCAGCGCTTTTTCACGACGTTCTGATTACGCTGGGAATATTCTCCCTGCTGCAGGGGTTCCTGCCGTTTTCTCTACAGATTGATCAGGCGATAATTGCAGCTTTCCTGACGATTGTCGGTTATTCACTCAATGATACGGTCGTAATTTTTGACCGAATTCGTGAGTATACGAACCTGTTCAAAACGGAGCCATACAAGATTGTTGTTAATCGTTCGGTAAACACAACACTCAGTCGCACAGTAATAACTTCGGGAACGACGTTGTTAGTTGTGACTACACTGTTTATATTCGGAGGAGAGGTTCTGCGCGGCTTCTCCTTTGCACTCATCATTGGCGTTATTATTGGGACCTATTCGTCTGTTTTCGTGGCCACCCCTGTGGTGGTCGAGTTACATAGCCGGTCTGGATCGGCCACAAGGGCGGTCCGCCGTTAACATTTGGTAGTATGAATTTCACCGTCAAAGACTCTTACAATGCAGTGGTCATCACATTCAAGGGCAATGTAATGGGTGGTCCAGCCACCGCAAAACTCCACGAATCGCTGAATGAGCTTAAGGAGCAGGGTAAGCTGAATGTAATTGTGGATTTGGCTAAGGTCAAGTTCATGAATTCCAGTGGACTTGGTATGCTGATCAGTGCACTGACCACGATGCGGAATGCCGGTGGAGACTTGCGCCTTGCGAATCCGGCCTCAAAAATCAGATCGTTACTTGTAGTGACCCGACTGGTCACTGTTTTTGAACATTTCGATTCTGTTCAGGAAGCGGTTGACAGCTTCAAAGAAGACTAGGAGAATTGGTTACATATTCCTTACAGAAGGCTCCATCTGTGGTGTCTGACTCGCGTGAGGTATGTCACGTAACGGCATCTCAATGGCGGTAACGGTAGTAGTTGGTAGTCAATGGGGGGATGAAGGCAAGGGGAAAGTTGTAGACCTGCTGGCGCCTCAGTTCGACATTGTTGCGCGGTATCAGGGGGGCGCCAATGCGGGGCATACCATCCGATGGGATGGCCAAACTCAAGTTCTTCATCTGCTGCCGAGCGGAGTATTTGCCCCAGGCGTTCATTGTGTTATCGGCAACGGTGTAGTTGTTGAGCCAAAAGCGCTCGTGTCTGAAATCCAAAAGGTTCAGGAGTTGGGGTATGATCTGACTGGCCGGTTGTGGATTTCCCAGAATGCTCACTGTATCCTTCCGTATCACAAGGCGGTAGAAGAGGTCCTGTCTGCGGACAGGATTGGAACAACAAGGCGTGGGATCGGACCAGCGTATACTGATAAGGTGGCGCGCGTAGGGATCCGGATTGGTGAGTTGGTTGATCCTGATTTGTTTGCCCCGCGCCTACGGAGTGAAGTGGCTCGTCAGAATACAGTTCTACGTGGTGCATACGGGCATCCCGGCTTGGACGCCGAAGAAATACTGGCCGACTATGTCGACCTAGGACTTGAACTTGCTGGATACGTCACAGACACCACGGAATTGGTGCATCAGGCATTGGGGGCGGGTAAAACAATTCTGGCAGAAGGTGCACAGGGGGCGTTACTGGACATTGATTTTGGGACCTATCCGTATGTAACGTCCAGCAATCCGACGGCAGGTGGTGTTTGTACGGGTCTAGGGCTGCCTCCAACTGCAATCAACCGGGTGATCGGCATCACGAAGGCGTACTGCACGAGGGTGGGGCATGGGCCATTCCCTACGGAGTTAACGGATTCAGCTGGTGCGCATCTTCGTAAGGTTGGCGTCGAATTCGGGGCGACGACAGGTCGACCCCGCAGATGTGGATGGCTGGATCTGGTTGCTCTTCGATATAGTTGCAGACTTAACGGGTTCACAGAACTGGTCGTAACAAAACTTGATGTTCTGTCAGGTCTGGATACCGTCAAGGTTTGCACGGAATACGACCAGGGCGGTACGACCAAATCTCATTTCATCAACGATACTCGAGCGCTGGACATAACTACGCCCCGTTACGAAGTGCTGGAGGGGTGGACGCAGGATATAAGCAAATGCACCCAAACGGACGAGTTGCCGCTTGAGGCTTTGGCCTTGATTGATCGCATTCATTCATTCACGGGTGTGCGGGTTAATACCATTTCTACGGGACCAAATCGTGCTCAAACCGTTGAGCTGAGTAAATAACCAATGGTCCCCATTGCAGCCGATTCAGTTCCATGCGAGCCTTTTTAACAACCCCCAAGCTAAAACTGGTGCTCATTGTATTCGCTACGGGCATTGCTTCGGCGTCTCTATTGTACACCAGCTCTCTGGTTCGTCACTTGCAGGAGCGGGAACGCACAAGCGTGACCATTTGGGCAGGTGCGATAGAGCAGATGGCACGTGCCGCCGTGGAAAATCCCTATGAGCAGGATTTTCGCGCTATGGCAGAAACCCTGGATCCCGCAGATCCAAATGCACAGCGGAATCGGGCGGCGCTGGCCTGGGCTAGTAGGCTACCCCAGGGGGATCATATTGATTTCATCTTTAATATTATGTCCGAGCACTCCCCTGATGTTCCTGCGGCGATTGTTGATGCCGACGGAACACCTATCAAATGGCAACATCTGGGGGTGCCGGATTCCTTAGACCTGACTTCTCAGGATTCGTTGCAAATTGCACGGAGTATTGCCCGGATGGACAGAAAGTTCGAGCCGATCTTGATTGAGATTCTATCAGATTCCCCTGCCGCACCATTGGTCCAGAGGGTACACTACGATGAGAGCACGATTATTCGGGATCTACGCGTGTACCCGTACCTGCAGCTTACATTTGTTGCGTTGTTCATTGGGATTGGCTATCTCGGCTTTTCATATGCTCGCCGGAGTGAGCAGAGTAATCTATGGGTAGGTATGGCGCGTGAAGCTGCGCACCAACTTGGGACCCCAATATCCAGCCTGCTGGGTTGGCTTGAAGTGATGCGTACGAGTCCGAACGCAGATCATGAGGTTCTGAAAGAGATCGACGAAGATGTTCAGCGATTGAGTCTGATTGCGAATCGGTTTAACGATATCGGTTCGATGCCAAAGCTTGAAAACCAGCAGTTGTTTCCTGTTATTAAGTCAACCGCAGATTACATCCGCAGGCGCCTGCCACGCCGCGGCGCAACCCTGACGGTTAATGTGTCGAAGGAACTGAAAGCACCAATTAATCCAGAATTATTTGCCTGGGTGATTGAAAATCTGCTCAAGAATGCCTTGGATGCCATAGAGCATAGGCAGGCCCAGGTTGAGATAACTGCGGGGCCGGAACGCAACAGAGTATACATCGACATCAGTGACAACGGTAAGGGCATCGATCGTCGCGAATGGTCCAATATTTTCAAGCCGGGGTACAGTACAAAGACCCGAGGCTGGGGGTTGGGCCTCAGTTTAGCAAAGCGTATCGTAGTAGACTATCATGGAGGGTCGCTAACATTGTTGAAATCCGTCGTTGGTCAAGGATCAACATTCAGGATTGTACTTCCGGGATCATGAACTCGGCGCAACGATTGCCAACCTGTAGCGGTTGACCGAAACGTTAACCGTTTTTCTCGTTAGCGTAACTGAAATGGTCACTCATGTTCTCGTTATATTTTCATTATGTTTTCGTTATATTTCTGTCACAACGAACGCTACTCCAAAGATGATGTGTTTAGTTAGCAGGAAGTTATTGGTTACCGTGATTTCAATCATCCTTGTAGGGGCAGGGATAGGGTTATCTGACTCAACCGCACTTCAAGCACAGGTGCCGAAGGTTACCGCCGACGCCGTTGTGGGTGCCGATGGAAAGATAAATGAAGATTCTCTAAAGGCTTTTGTCACCTGGGCTACAGCAGTATCTGCAGAAATAACAGATATCACGGCAGGCAATGCTCTACGAGCAGCAATTTATGATACCACAGGTGATTACAGATCGGGCGATAATATCTATCTCGTGTACTTCACAGATCATGCTGGCACCATCGTATTTCATCCCGGGAATCGGAACTTAGAGAGTATACCAGCACTTGAGGTCACTGACGATGAAGGCAATGAGGTAGTTAAAACGATGTTGACTGCAGGTACAAACGAGGCAATGAGAGTAGAGTATTGTTGGAATGACCCGAATGATGACTCAGATAATGCTCCGGGTGCTACTTGCAAGCCCAGTTATGCAATGCGTTACTTTGCGCCGACAATCAACTCCGAACTGGTTGTCGTCGGTGGATACTACCAGGATTTGACCGCTTTAACGACGCCGCTCCCTAATATTCCATTGCCTGATGTGACCGCTGCTGATGTAGTAGACCGGGAAACCCTAAAGCAATTTGTAGAAGGTGCCGTGCAGTGGTCTGATTCACTTTTTAGTTCATTGGGATTTGCGGCGGTTCTGCACTGGAAGATTGAATTCAGAAGAGATGTCAAAGATGGAGGGTTATTCAAAGACGGTCTGACATTGCTGTACAGCATTACTCCCGACGGATATGTAGTCTTTCACGCACTGGATCCATGGCGAGAAGGTCGGATAGTCATCAACAACCCCGATGCTAGAGGTGATACTACTTTCGTTCGAAGGATCATCCAAGCAGCCCAGTCCGGGGGAGGATTTGTAGACTATTACTGGGATAATCCTGATGATCCAGACGATGATCAGGGGGGAACTCTCAGGACGACTTATGCGGTGTCTCTTATGCCCGCTGGCATACAGGGAGAATATATTCTCGCAGGGACCTTTTTTCCGAGTCTCGTCACCTCGGTAGAAGGTGCAGCCACAGAGCTCCCGACAGAGTTCACGCTCCATGGAAATTATCCGAACCCCTTCAATCCGTCGACACGGATACAGTTTGATCTTCCTGAGAGGGCACAGGTAACGTTGCAGGTAATAGATTTATTGGGTCGTAAAGTGATTGAATTACCTGCGCAGGCGTTTTATGCGGGTGCTAACCATACGATTGAATTGAATGCGGGCCACCTCGCATCGGGGACCTATATGTATCGGATGATCGCGACGGGGTTGGAGAGCAGGCACGAGAAGACTGGTCTCATGACGCTGGTGAAGTAGCGCAGATCAAGTGGCTCACCAGCCAAGTGGTGTCCAGGCACTTTTGTATAGAATGAGCGAAACGGCTTTGTATTTGCAGTGGAAGCGACTGCTCTATCACCGGGTGTGCATTCTCAACATGGACTACAGGTACTCGAAAACCGGTGCTTTACTGACTCGCGACAGGTTAGAGATACCTAGCGACAACAAGAAGTACAGTCCTCCAAGCAGGTCTGACGTGAAAAGTAAATAACCGACCGTCTGCCCAATAGGAACTGAGGAGGATCCTGGTTCTGAGCAGTTGACTTTTGTGCAGGAGTCATCCGCGTGTGGACGCACTGTCAAGGAGGTCTCCAAATACTATATTGACTGGTGTTCCCCTCTGAATGTGCAAGAGATCCGCTGCGCTGCCCTGGTTAATGGCGATCTCGAGCAGGTCGCTGCTCCCGAACAGCATCACAGGTTCACTTACAGGTACATCGATGTACGTCTTATGAATTCCCCGAATGATTCCGCTGCCAGCATATCCTTTGGCTTTGCGACCGTTTTGACGCGTTTCGAAGAGTGCGCGAGAAATATTGGTGATACAGTTGCCAAAGTGATCAATATACACGATCCAGCCACGGATACCTTCCTCATCATCAATTGGCAGCGCCCAATGCAGATGCTTTAATTTTGCAAAGGGGGTACCCAACTCTTCAAGCGGGGCTCCGCTTGCCATCCGTGCAGCTGAAGGGGCGAACAGATCTCTCCCGTGGAATGTAGCCGATAAGGAGCTATCATTGGGAGCCTTCAGCTCAACCATTTGATCAGGGGTGTCGGTCTCAAGTAAGAGGGTGAACAAGCCATTATCCGGCCCCACGAAAAACTGATCGTTATGCCTCAAGGCTACTGCTCGACGAGCAGATCCAACTCCCGGGTCAACGACAACCAGATGCACGGTCCCTGCACTGAAGAATTTGATGACCTGACGCAGCACGAACGCGGCTGCTGCAATATCAAATGCTTTCACTTCATGGGTAATGTCAATAAGCACCAGATCAGGATTGATGCCAAGCATCATGCCCTTCATGGCACCGACGTACCCATCGCTGTTTCCAAAATCTGTGGTTAGGGTTATCGTGGAGTTACAGCTAGCCATTTGATCGGCATTAGTGCAGGCTGATTCCAACACCAGCCTGTATCGAACGTCCTTCAGCTGGTTCAAAGTATCGGCCCCCAAAGGCATTAACCACCAATGAACGCACGTATTGGCTGTCAAGAATATTCTGAAGACGGGCGAAGGGATGCAGGGAGATGCTGCGTAGACGCCAATTCGATCGTGTCAGATAAATATCCAGAACGGTAAATCCTTCCGACTGTACAGAGTTTGTATTATTGGCCCACATCCCGGATGCAGATTCAAGAACAATTTGGGCTCCCCACCCGTTGCGTGTTGTGCCGTGAAGCGTTAGGTGTAGTTGGTGTCTGGGTACTCCCGGGATTCGTAAACCGTCGCCAGGTTCATTCAGAAAGAGAAACGATCCATAGTTGTACGCCATTCTCATGCCGACTAATGAACCTGTGGGCCAATTCATTGCGAGCTCGATACCATTATGTCGATTTTTCCCGCCGTTTTCGTACCATGTGCGTCCATCTTCTCCCTGCTGCGGAATAAGTCTATCCCGGATACGCAGAGAGAAAACTGCGAAGTCCAACCCGAGGCGCATACGGTCAAGTTGGCCACGTACGCCGGCTTCGACACCGCGAGTTTGCTGCGGGCCGAGATCCGAGTTAAATCCGCCCTCACCGGAAGGACTGTTAATCAGCTCAGTCGTGGTTGGCGTCTCGAAAGCAGTGCCGATATTCGTGTACCAGGTCAGCGTGTTGGTACGATAGAAAGCTCCCAGAGAGGGGCTCAGCGCTACGAAGTCTCGTACGCCGCTCTGATCACCATTGGAGAGAAGGTTGTCGGTCATCTCGAATTGCAACCGATCGAGTCGTGTTCCGACAGATAGCCCAAAGCGTGGTGAAAGTTGAGTGTTCACACCTGCAAATACAGCAATGCTGCCTACACGTTCATGTTGATCCAGGAGTACGTTCGTTCCTTTGTTACCTGCATCGTTGTTGAACCGAAAACGGTCATCTCGCATTTGGCGCAAGTCAATCCCCATAGCGAAGTCAACCACCCCGAGATCTGCCTGAAGCTGCGTATACACGCCGCCGGCTAAGCGATCCAATTCGATCCACGCGAAAGTCAGCGGGTTGTCAAGAGATCTTCGAATCCCGTAAGCCGTGGCGGACAGGTGGCCTAAGCGGGTTTGTGCATGAAGCGTCACTCCACCTTGCACGTGGACACTGGCTTTTCCAGCCGACCGATTGACGTATCTGGAATCTGCCTGATTGGGGTCTAGAGATAGTTGTTCAAGTGTGAGGGATCCGGGGGACAGGACATCCTGGATAGCCGTATTCAGCGTGAACAGGAGTGCAGTGTTGGAGCTTGGCACGGTCCGTGCGCTCACGCCTGCACGGAGGAAACTGCCCTTACTGTGTGCCCGATGTCCTCGTTTGCTCACGCGTGAAGCGTAAGCCCGCACACTATGCACTCCACGCCGAAAGCCCGTGCTTACCAGTGCATGACTCAGACCATAACCCCCTCCCATGTACCGGACTCGCAGACGGGTAGAGTCTTCCAGGCTGGCAAGGTGTAGAACTCCTCCACTAGCATTTCCCCAGAAAAGCGAACTTGGCCCGCGGAGTAACTCCGAGCGTCCAATGAATGCCGGATCAACGACATCAAGCATGCTTTGCCCGTCTGGCATCGTTAACGGGATACCGTCCAGGAAAGCTTGCAAGCCACGCACGCCAAACGCTGCGCGATAGCCCATTCCCCGAACAAGGATTCGCTCACCAAGGCCAAAGTGGCCGCGTTCGCTGATCTGAAGTCCAGGCAACCCACGAAGTACACGTTGAAGTGATAGACCAGGTTCAGAAGCGATTATCGCGTGTTGCCGAATATATAGGCTGCGGGCAGCGGTGGTTTCGGTTTCCAGTTGACGTGTGGACTGGATCGTAATGGTTGGTAGAGAAACCACTGACGAATCCTGTGCCATGAGTGTGTGGCCCAGCAGTGCAAAGCCACAAAGGAGCAAAATCGAACGATTTTTCATAATTCCATCCAATGGGTAATCAGTGTAACGCACGAACGTTTCAGGAATTCCGGTAACGCGAATCTCTCATTTGTGCCACCGTGTACACATATAGTGATAAAAGACTATTCCTAGTACCCGCCACAAGATGCATGAGATTCAGTAGTTGCGCGGTCCGAATTGGGAAAAGTACTTTGTTGCGGTATTGTTACATGCAACAAGTAAGTATATTGCACGAGAATCCTCATGTACGTGTGGACTCAGCACCCCTGAATCTGATTATGGGTGTTCCGGGCGTGCTGTTTTAGACTACACATGACATGAGTGGCAATCCTGTTTCACCTCAAATGTCGACAAGGGGATGTTAGTAGCTATTGAAGGGGTTGATGGTTCCGGTAAAGGGACACAGGCACAAATGCTCCTGGAGCGTGCTTTCAAGGAAGGGTATACTGCAGCTCTGCTGTCTTTTCCGCGGTACCAGATTACGGAAAGCTCGAAGTGGATTGCTGAATACCTGAAGGGTGATTTTGGGGAGCTTAACGAAGTTGATCCGCTCTTTGCGGGCATGCTCTTTGCGCTGGATCGTTTTGAGAGTAAAGAACAGATTGAGAGCTTATTAGCCAAGCATAACCTGGTTATCATGGACCGGTATGTCGAGTCCAATTTAGCCTATCAGAGTGCGCGCGTGGCAGAGGATGTTCGTACAAAGTTCGTTGATCGGTTGCTGAAACTTGAATACGAGATATACGGGCTGCCAAGACCTAACCTGACACTATTCCTGGACATGCCTGTTGTATTCTCAAAACATCTGATTTCAAGAAGGGGGGCTCGCGCATATACGGCAGACGATAAAATCATAATGGGTATGACAGAACAAATTGGTATACCCTACGGGAGGTATGACATCCATGAGGAAAACGCAGACTACCTACACGCGGTCCATAAAATGTATTCCCAAAGGTATCACCAGCTAATCAATTCTTTCGATATTTGCCCTTGTGAGGTGATTAATTGTCAGAATGAAGATGGTAAGTTGCGGAGCAGGGAAGACATTGCTCAGGAGGTCTGGAGTGCAGTTACAGCGGAGCGATAAGAGGCCCAGTGAATCCTGCGGAAAAAAATACCGTAAGGAGTAGTAGGTAGATGGTCTCCACCAACTGAAGGCACCATGAAAAACTACTCAATCAATCCAGTGCGCCCCGGGGCGTTCGCTGCAATCGTTTTCTTTTTTCTATCCACAGGTTGTCAAATCACACCTGAGGATGAAAACTCTGTATCAGAGGATTCAAAGGACGCAGTAAGTGTGGATGACGCGCCTATGTATTCGGAAGATGACAGTTGGGAAGAAGACTTTGCGTTTGAAGAAGGTGGATTGACCGTACACGGGAATCTACGGATTGATGGATTGGGGGAGGGGGCAATGCTTTCACCGATCAACTGGAGGGAGCTGGAGGAGTTACTGCCCAACAGACTTAACGGGGTTTCCCTGAACGTAACGGAAGGACAGACGATCGACTTTGGTCCAGGACTCTCAAGTGTAAGTGGAGAATACGAGGACGAAGAGCAAGTAGTAACGATTGTGATTGCCGATCTTGCATTTCTGAGCGGGATCGCAGCCCATGCCATGTCTGACTGGATTGGTGAAGAGATTGATAAAGAAAGTGACAGAGGCTTTGAGCGTACGAGTATTTTCCGCAGCCGCCAAAGGGAGTACCCAAGCTATGAGAAATATCATCGTGAGCAGGGTCATGAATCCTGTGAGCTTCATTCATGGGTGGCAGATCGATTTCTTGTAGCGATCTCAGGTGACGGTGCCTCCATGTCGGTTTGCGAAGAAGCCCGTGACAGAGTTTCATTCCGACGCCTTGAGCGTCTGGCAGAAGCAGACGATTAACCAGCACACACTAGTCCCTTGTTTTTGCTGATTGGGCGCGTCATGCCTTGATTTGTGCGTCTGGAGTAGTGCATACCCAGAAATCATCCAATACTTAATTCCCTGGCAGGCGTCAACCGGGGATTAGCGGATCATTCGGGCCGTTGATTGTAACTTAGGGGTTCATTCAATCGGCTGTCCAATGCGGTTCTTTTTGTCTGCACTTTTTTTTCTGATTTTCCTAACGCCAGTATCACTCGCTCAGGTACCGGATATGCAATCAGCAGTCGCTCCGACGCCAGCTGCCGAACGACTAAACAGTTTTTCCATTCGAGTCCAGAAAGCGCAGCAATCGTTGGTCTCTAATGTGGCATTTGATAATGTTGGGCCGACAGTGATGAGTGGGCGCATCGTGGATATTGATGCCAATCCCCTTGATCCCGTTCAGATGTACGTCGCTTATGCGTCTGGGGGACTATGGCGCAGCGAAACAAATGGGATTTCTTTTGAGCCCCTTTTCGACGAGGAAGCATCCATGACATTGGGGGACATCGCAGTTGATTGGGCACGCGATGAAGTCATTTGGGTAGGTACCGGAGAAAACAACTCCAGCCGTTCGTCTTATGCCGGTACCGGAGTTTACAGGTCTCGGGATCGTGGTAAGTCCTGGGAGCACATGGGCCTGAGTGAAACACATAGAATCGGGCGGATTGTCCTACATCCGGTGGACCCACAAACACTCTGGGTTGCCGCAGTGGGTGCACTCTATTCACCAAACCCGCACAGAGGCGTTTATAAGAGCAGTGATGGCGGGGAAACCTGGACCCAAACACTCTATATCTCGGACAAAACCGGTGTGATCGATCTACTCATTGATCCGACGAATCCAGACATCCTGTATGCAGCCGGCTGGCACCGGGAGCGGAGGGCATGGAATTTTGTTGAAGGTGGGAGCGATTCGGGTATCTGGAAATCAACTGACGGAGGCGATTCCTGGGATCGGCTATCGGCGGACGGACTGCCCAGTGGGGATATGGTAGGACGTATCGGTCTGGATATTTTCCCGGGCAACCCGGAGATACTGTATGCCCTTGTAGACAATCAGGCTCGACGCCCCGCTGAAGATGAAGAGGAAGTTCCGACGCTTACACGCGAGACACTTCGCTCCATGAGCGTGGTTGAATTCCTAGCTCTGGATGATGAAACCATTACGGAGTATCTGGAGGATAATAACTTCGGACCACAATACAGTGCGGAAGTTATTCGAGGCATGGTGGAAGAGGGTACACTCGAGCCGGTGCATCTAGTATGGTATGTGGAGGATGCAAACAGAGAGCTGTTTGACACGCCCGTAATTGGAGCGGAGGTCTACCGATCAGACGATGGCGGCGCAACATGGACGCGAACGCATGAGAATTACCTGGACGCAGTATACAATTCGTATGGATACTACTTCGGAGAAATCCGCGTTGCTCCGCATGATGTTGAGCGGATTTACATACTGGGCGTTCCCTTCCTGGCATCCAGCGACGGCGGAACTTCCTGGGAGTCCATTGGCGGGCCAAGTGTACATGCAGATCACCAGGCGCTCTGGGTGAATCCGTCTCGCCCAGGTCACCTGATTGATGGCAATGATGGGGGCCTGAACATCACGTATGATGATGGCGCGTCCTGGTTCAAGGGGAATACGCCGTCTGTCGGGCAGTTCTATGCCATTGGTGTGGACGATCAAACGCCCTATCATGTTTATGGGGGGCTCCAGGATAACGGTGTATGGGGCGGACCACATACGTACACGGCATCAACCAATTGGCATGCGAGTGGTGCGTATCCGTATGATCGGTATATGGGCGGTGACGGTATGCAGGTGGAAATAGATACGCGCACGAACGATATCATTTATACCGGTTCGCAGTTTGGTTTTTATCAGCGCATAGAGACTTCCACAGGAAATCGAACATTAATTCGTCCACGCCACACACTGGGTGAACGTCCCCTACGTTTTAATTGGCAGACCCCCATTCATTTGTCCAGACACAACCAGGATGTCCTTTATTATGGTTCCAACAAGCTTCATCGCTCCTTTAACAGGGGAGATGACTGGGAAACCCTGTCGGATGATTTAACGCGTGGTGGTCGGAGAGGGGATGTACCGTATGGTACATTGACTACAATTGATGAGTCGCCATTGCGATTTGGATTGCTGTATGTCGGTTCAGATGACGGTCTCGTGCATGTATCAAAAGATGGAGGCTATACATGGGAGAACATCACGGGGGAAGATTGGGGAGAGCTGTGGGTAAGTCGTGTGGAAGCCTCCAGTCATGAGCTGGGGCGCGTGTATGTGACGCTCAATGGATACCGGTGGGATCATTTTGCGCCATATGTCTTTCGCTCGGACGATTATGGACAGACCTGGGAGGCGTTACACGCGGGACTACCTATGGAGCCGGTGAATGTTATTCTCGAAGACCCAGAAAATCCAGACTTGCTCTTTTTGGGCACGGATAATGGCTTGTATGTATCCATAGATGGCGGGGCATCCTTTATGTCCATGCAGAATGGACTACCGCACGCGCCGGTTCACGATCTAAAGATCCAGGCCCGCAGAAAGCATTTGCTGGCAGGTACGCATGGTCGATCAATCTACCGTGCAGACATTGCAGCGTTACAGCGTCTGACTCCTGAAATCATTGCGAGCGCTTTGACAGTGCATACACCAGCAGAAATCACACGAAGCCCCAATTGGGGCCGTCGTTTTGTTTGGTGGGCAGACTATAATGAGCCGGAGGTCATCATCACCTACTGGGCCGGGTCTGCGGGGCAGGTTACCGTGCAGGTTGAAGGGGAAGAGGATGCAGCTCTTCGCACGATCACAGATGAGGCTGAGCGTGGCCTGAACTTCCTTTCCTATGATCTCTCTGTAGACGAAGCTTTTGCGGACGCTTTGATGGGGGAAGACGATGCGCCACTCGAACCCGGAGAAAACGACGTCTATTACCTGGTTCCGGGGGATTATAAGTTGACTTTTCAACTAGGCGATGCTGAGGAGTCAGTAATGCTCTCAGTCACCAGCCCCCGTAACCGTTTCGGGCGTTAATTGATCTTCTGGAGTGTTTGGCAGTTGTTTCCATAGCCCATCTCTGACCGCGAAGAATTTTGGCAGAATAGAGTCGGGCAGGGGTTCTGATTTTGGCATCTCTACCCTCATTGCATCAACCTGTCTGCCGTTCTTCCAGAAGCGGTAGCAGACATGGGGGCCCGTGGCCAGGCCTGTACTGCCGACATATCCAATTACATCACCTTGTTGAACGCGTACTCCGGGGCGGATTCCACTTTTTATCCGGGACATGTGGAGATACCCCGTTGTGTAGACATCGTTATGCCGAATCTTGACATAGTTGCCGTTGCCGCCTGCGTACGTAGCATTGATCACCGTGCCATTCGCGGTGGCAACGATAGGAGTTCCTCTAGGGGCAGCGAAATCGGTACCGAGATGTGGCTTGTAGCGTCTCTGGATGGGATGGAATCGTCTGCGACTGTACTGAGATGATATTCGACTGAACTCCACGGGTGCGCGCAGGAACGGACGTTCTGATGGACGCCCTTCTTCGTCGTAGAATCCACTTATACCGTCCTCAGGAAAATAGAACGCATAGTAATCCTGATCTGCGTGACGAAAGCGGGCAGCTTTGATCTCTGTTCCGATAGATTGTCCATGCACTTTTTCATCTTCATACAGGATCGAGAACTGGTCCCCGGGGAGTAAATGAAAAAAACTGACCTGCCAGGCGAAAATCTCACTTAGGTTCAGGGCTAATTGTTGATTTAGACCAGAATCCTGAATGGTCTGAAAAAGGGAACTGCCCTTAGCAATGGTACCAGATGCACGCCGGACTACCTTACGAGAGGTAAGGGAATCTTCATGGACCCGTACGGAATCCCCAAAGTCAAAGACGAGGAATTCTTTAATGCTGGGTTTATAGACTACAAACTCGGCCACGCCGCTCGAGTCGGTATAGGTATACAATGAATCGCCCCTGCCAATCTTCCGAAAGTCGATGAATGCCTCGGCCTGCTGAAAAGCCACTTGCTGTTTGTCTCTGGGCACCTTCCGGTCATTCATGATTGATTCAAGAGACTCGTTCCGCTGAACTGTGGAAGCATGCTTATCAAGTCCAGATGTTGGAACGCCAAATGCGTCACGCTCAATGAGGGGGAGGGCAGCAGGTCTATGCTTAATACGAGCGCTGTGAGGCAGCTGGATTACTAGCAACGCGAGGAGGCAAAGCGCGAGCCGGACTGAGGGTTTTCGCATACCTGCGGGAAGTAGTTGGTTTCGTTTGTGGCTGTCAACTTACGGGATCCATCTCACGTCTGGTAGTCCCATATCATGGTTTGCTCGTCGGGCGAGTACGAAAAGCAGATCGGATAATCGATTAAGATACCCGAGAACGTAAGAATTATGCGAGATAGTATCAAGTGCTTCTACTAGTGAGCGCTCTGCGCGGCGGCATATTACACGGGATAGATGTAACATAGCAGCGGCTTGGGTGCCTCCCGGCAGTATAAAGTACTTCAGGGGCTCTAGCTTCACCTCCCAAGTATCAATGGCTTTTTCCAGAGACTTGATGTGCTTTGCCTGAATACGCGGGACGCTTGCTCGTGACTGGGCAGGAGTTGCAAGATCAGCACCGAGAACGAAGAGTTCGTGCTGGAGATGCAAAATCAGTTCGCGCATGGGTTCCGCCTCGGCCGGCAACATGGCGCGTGCGGCCCCAAGTGCAGCATTGGTTTCGTCTACCGCACCCATGGCCTGTATACGTGGATGATCCTTGAGCACACGATCCCCACCGAATAGTCCGGTAGTACCGTCGTCCCCTGTACGTGTGTAGATTTTCATTTAGGACTTAACCCGGAATCCATGTACGGGCTGGAGTTTCTGTACGCAGCGGTCTGTGAGGAGTAAGAACGACAGAGCTCTTGTTTTTGTTGAGTTTGAGACGGTGTTCACGGATGTATACGTCAGTCGTATTGATGGGGATGATTTGTTTTTGAGGGAATGGTCATCCCGATACGGGGCGTTCGTAGATGATTTCCCACTGTCCGTGTTCATACTGAGCGATCTTGGCATGCATGCCGAACACCTCAGATAGAAGTTCCTCCGTCAGAACATTTTTTGGGTAACCGTTTGCCACTAGATGCCCCTCGTGTAAAACGAGTAATTGGTCGGAAAACCGTGTTGCTAAGCCAAGGTCGTGAAAGACAGCGAGAACGGTTTTGCCTTTTTGCGCTAAATCCTTGATCAGATTGAGGAATTGATGCTGATGACAAACATCTAGATGAGTGGTGGGCTCATCAAGGAGTAGGAGTTCAGAGTCCTGCAGTATTGCTTGGGCTAGATAGGCACGTTGGCGTTCGCCCCCGCTGAGTGACTGAAGTGATCTTTCGGAAAAACCGGAGAGACCCACCTGGTCAAGTACAGTTTTCAGCGAAAAACGGTCTTGATCGGATACGCCTTCCAGCCATGCTTTTCTGGGCAACAGTCCGAGGAGCACAACGTCCTTAACCGTAAAATCGAAGGATAATGAGGGTGCCTGTCGAACAGAGGCAACCTCACGCGCCAATTGTCGTCGCGACCAGTCAGTAAGGCGCTGGTCTTTCAAAAGGATTGATCCTTCGTAGGGCAGGTATCCGCAAATGGTTCGCAGTAACGTAGTTTTTCCGCAACCATTAGGCCCAATGAGTCCGGTGATGGTACCTGGATACAGCTCAAAATGAACATCGCGGATAATGGTGTTTCTCTGGATTTGAACGCGTAGGTCACTCACTTTCACCAGCGGGGTGTTCCAATCTGATGGAAGATTCCCGTTTGTTTGTACGCTGGCCACGGATCAGACTCTCTTTGTGATAACACGCCACATAGTAAGTGCGTTAACGATTATTCGGGGACTCTGTGCCTTGCAACTCTGGAAGATCAACCTAGGGCTCATGAGGCACCTGGAGTTTTACCTGATTTTGGCAACCCGTCGCAGCTTCGTAACAGTGTGCAGTTCCAAATATTCTCGAAATCAAGTCAATAGGCGCGCAGGGTTCGCAATGCACCCAAGTGCGGTCAGTATACTGAACGGCGCATTAAGGACTACGCCCGCAAAGCTTGGGAAAATTGTTTTAACTTAGGCACTGAACTTCCCCATCGTATTGCATGGCAGGTGAAGTTCTCGGACTGATACGCCGAAAGATTTACTTGCCGAAAACTATCAAGTCGTCTCTTGATGCCCTACACGGTATACATTGCAAAACCGCCTCTCGGAGGAGGATATTCTTCAGATATTTATAAGGTTGGAATGACAACTGAAGAGAATGTTGTCGATCGGATTGTGTCATTAAATGATTCTGGTTCCAACTATGCCACATCGAATGGGGCAGACTGGCAAATACATTCTCAGTTTGAGTTTGAGAATGCGGAACAGATGGAGGCTTTTGAGTCTGCTATGAAAAACCGACTTGGTACGGGAGTAGATCCACTGGGAAGTGGGGCCACGGAATTGTTTCACAGTTCCGATCCTGAGGCAGACATTATGAAAGCCACTCATGGATCTTACAAGGATCTTGTCGAAACTGGTCACATTGATCCTGTGGGAATCGCAAGCACACCCGAGGCAGAGGACGTAGGGACGCTGGAGTCACTGGCAGCTTCGTCGCCAGAAGCCTTGGATGTCACAGCTGAAGAGAGTGTCAATGTGATACTTGAACTATTGTTGGCTGGAACAGGCATTGGCGGTTTGGCCATTACAATTTGGCGCGGACACAGAATATTAAGATGGGGCAAACGGCTCTGGCAGGGTTCGCAGAATGCGGCTCGAGAAAAAGAGAGCCCTCGCGGAGTGGAGCCTGAGGAGGTGAGGAAAGCTATTGAAGCTTTTGAGGCTCAATCTCGCAGACAGAACTAGACAGAGCCCAACCCATGGGTATACTGATAGGCGTACTTAAGTTTGGATTCCAAGTAGGGAAGTCTGTCTTGAATATTGCTACCTCGTCGATCCGGGCGGCTAAACGGGAGCTTGAACAGCTTGCGCGGGAATATGCTCTGGACCCCATCGCCCGCCGGAGGCGGGACGAAGCTCGTGCTGCGGCTGAAAGGCGTCAGGAGGAAATTGACGAGGAAAGGGTACGTATTTACGAGCGGGCCAATAGGGAGGGTTGGACAGAATCACTTATGGAGCGCTTTGGGGTTCTCAATCGGGAATGCGAGGCAATTTCCTTGGAATTTGGTCCCAGAGAGACAGCATCAATTGATCCAGACGACTATGAGGCCGTTGTCGTAGATCCATCGAAAGCGCATATTCTGGAATGGCATGCCGGTCAACATGCTTCTAAAAATTGTCCGAAATGTGGAATGCCGTTACGCTTGCAGTGGCCTCGAAAAGCGAGTACCCATGGTTATCCTAGATTCTTTTGGGGATGCACTGGATTTTACAACCCGTTCCCGATGCAATGCCGCTTTACCAAACCAGTTAGCGATGCGGATGCGGGAGCACTCATTAGAAGGGATAATGAGGCATTTGCATTGTCCCGTGAAGAAATGATCCAAAGGGCATGTGACGAGGATTACAAATGGAAGATAGGCGAAGACCTCAGAGCTCTTCGCGGTCAACCCTTTGACATTTATCGTTGTCCCATTCACGGAAGATCCATGAAATTGGAGAAGAAGAAAAACCCAGATCAGTTGCTGGACGTTTGGCATATGCGATGTCCGAGTAAGATTTCGATGAACGGTGGCTGGAAGCGGTGTAGTCAGATGGTGAAGATCAAATCCGTGGCACAGGTGCTTGCAGTCCGGGAGTTTGGAACAGGTCGGATCTTTTGATCTCACTAGGGGCCTAGTTTATTCCGTTCGTACGGATACAGTGAATCTAACTCACATTCTGGTCGTTGGTCAATACGAGTCGTGAAGATTCTTCGCTTAAGTCGCTAGACGCAATTAAGGCAGACGGGAAGAGTACGCAGTTCTGAAAGGAAATAAACTTCGTGGATTCAGTATACTGAAAGCGTGCCCTACAACAAATAGTAATTGGCGGATCACAAACGGTCGCCCTGCAGAAGATTTGCCCATCTGAGCGCAAAAGTATGAGTCTTGTTTAGAGCTTGGCAGAGAAGATTTGCAGGGTTCAGCGGACTCCTCAGATAAAGTTAATCCATTCAAGTGAGGCCACCCAAAGAGGGTTTCGAAGCGCGTGGAGCCTTATCGCCAAGAAGTTAGATGAGGATCTCTACTATCCACAATAGATCATTGGTCTAAATATTCTGTTCCAACTATCAATACCTTCAAGGAGCCACTGAAGGTACTGTCGATTCGCCATATAACTCTCTGGTTTATTTCGCTACGTTTCTACGGAAAAAAATAAATTCAAGCGGATCTTCAAACCTATTCTTTCAGAATCCGATCATCAATAGCCTTGCTCCGTTACGACATTAAAATTCCATTGGGGAACTACTATACAGTTTCCCCCTAGTATGTTGATCATTTCATCCAGCCGTGTAGTAGGGATGTCGTTGGAGAAGAAGCAACCCTGGGCCTAATGCGCGGTACTCTCTCCGAAACAGGATCGCTTGCAATGCTACAAAGCGGGACATTATCTATTTGCCTGCGGGCTGGCGAGTGTATTCTGTCTGTCCGGTCAAGCGGCAATGCCAGGACTTAGGTCCCTCGAAATGGAGGGAGGCTTACCACGCTTCTAGGTGCCCTTCCTACCAGGTGATCTCCCATGCAATGACAATTGGTGTCCCCAAATTTTCGTCCACCTGACTCCCATAAGCGCGGCCTCCGCGTACCGTCATCAAGGACGTCCCTTTCGGAATTTGTGCGGTGGCCACCATTTCACCCGCGTCATTCAGTACGAGCCATGTGCTCGTCTGCTCATTTTCAGGCCTACTCAGCCCGAGCCATATATGTCCTGCGTCATCCGTCAAAAGCCGTCGGTAGGCCGGCTGATGCTCCGGGATATTCGCCAGTAGATCCTTGCGAAGCTGTTCAAGCTGGATGCGGGCAACGCTAGATTCTCGCTGGGACGCAGAGACGGAAACAGGAGTGTGGGGAAGTGAGATCTCGTGCACATCTTCGCCTTTCAGTGTAGTTCCGGTTAACTGAATGGCATCGCTCATACCATGGTATAGCACTTGATCTGCACTTAATAGAAAATGAGGTCTGGCAGAATAAGGCAAAAAGCGGATTGCAGGAGACGAATTTATCCGAAAAGTCACAAAGTCAGCACTTGGAAGTTCAACCAGATGGTCATCTGGGACATTGCCGTCCCAAGTTACGATTTTGGCGAAGTGGCCCGAGTCGTCCTGTCCTCGTGAACCAGGTATGTGGACGCCTGCAAACTCCATCAGATACCCTTGATTCGTAACTCCCAGAAATCTAAGAGGACGGGGAGCACGGGAGACAGGATTCCCAATTGTATTACTTGAAACAACCGACTGATCCTCTGGAGAGAATTTAGAGAGACGATATTTATTTGTTTCCCACGCATACAGGGTATCACCCGGTCCAATGTGCACGCTTGGTGTAAACTCAAATTCTCCGGGGCCGCTACCCTCCCGACCAATCTCGCGAATTGGCACACCGTCCGGAGAAAACATTTGAATGTTCTTGTTTCCCATAAAATCCGTGAGATACAGTTGTCCCTCAGAGTCCACAGCCATAGAAACAACATTTCCGAAGAAAATGGAGTTACCTGCCGTCTCGTCTCCAATCCGATACGCTTCCGTGAATTCCACGACTCCTGTCTGTGCATTGACAGCTGAAGTAGCGGCCAAGATCAGTGTACAGATGCATCCTACATTCAAAATACGACCAGGCATTGAGTATGAGTTCATGTTTTTGAGTATCGTGGGCAACGACCGAAGACAGCTGTTTGTTCGCTGGGCGGAGGAGGATTGCAAACAGAATTGAGGGTTCCTCTCTCAGTATTCAGCCGCTCACCCCGAATTATATAGGCGAAAGTGATTATTTCCGTTATTCATCCTCCATGGCCAAGTTACAGGCCCCCGCTCCATTGGAGCGATCCATTTTTCACACCCCGGGAGTACATACTGGTTGTGATACATGGGCTATTCCTATAAACGGAGGCATTCCCTTCCTTTGAATTCCGTCCTAAGATACCTCAAGTTGTTGCATGAGCAGTTGCTATTCCGGTTACTTGATTACTCATTAGATACGTGACACATTAAACTGGACCTTTTCCAAGAATCAAAAAAAAACAGAATTATCAGACCGATACATTTTTCTAAACTGGAACAGTCCTATACGAACTGGTTTCAATCCGTCACGAGCAGTTACCTAGGCTGTGGCTGAACTAGAGAAGCCAATCAAAGCGTGCACCGAGAGCTTGTATTTGGTGACGGGAATCTGCAGTGCGGGGAATTGGCGATTCTGCTGGTATCTTAATCATTTCATCCAGCAGTGTAGTAAGGATGTCATTGGAGAAGAAGCAGTTCCAGGCCTGATGCGTGATACTCCTTCGGAAACATGATCGTTTGCAGTGCTTCAAAGTGGGACACGATCTACTTGTCTGCGGGCGGCCAAGTGTATTTTGTCTGTTCAATCAAGCGGTAATGCCAAGACTTAGCTGTATCCTGCTGCTTTTGTTGCTTGCCTGTGACGCCGGCGAGGATCACGACGATTTTGAAAATCAGGCGTTCTCAGAGCCTCGTGGGTACACGCAGACGAATGTAAGCGGGGAGGTACAGTCCAAAGATGACGATGACTGGCGAATTTCGCCGGCTTATTTTGGGCGTGTTGTGGTTGATCCAGCTTTTCCCAATCCGGCTCCATCGGGAGAAACAGTTGCAATCCCCGTCCGTGTCCGTTTGACAAACTCAATTCAGGGAGGTCTGGAGGTCACGGCTTATGATACGAATGGTATTCCGCGCAGGTTGGACAGTATCCCCAATGCCAGGGATCCCGGATCTTATGTATTACGGTTTTTGCCGCGCGCACTTGGAGTGACCGGGCTCGTCAGGGTTTTCATTGTTGACACTCAAGGTGGCCTTGTATCGTACGGAGATATACTGATGAACGAGTGATGAGATTTCCAGTCAATCAATCACTCAGATGGTGTGCTGCGCTGTGGTTCGTGGGGTTAGCTGTTGCCGTGCCTGCAGGTGCGCAGTCAGAGGATCCATTGCGATTTATTCGCTGGCCGGTAGGAGACGTGCTGGCAGCACCAAGATCTATGTTCACGCTGCGGACGGGATTGACGATTGGGGTGGCCACCGGCGGTATCCTGGCCGCATCGCATTTTGATCGCAGATTCTCCCGCAGGGCTGAACGCTTAGATGATTTAACTCCTACCCGTATGCGCAAGGTATTTCACGAAATCGGCAATGTAAGTATTGTACGACCAATGGCAGCGGTTGTATTTGTAGGTGCGCTGACAAGCAGTAATATTCATTTTCAGGACGCTGCTTTTACTTCTCTGGAGTCCGTCATTTTTGCCAATTTACTGGCCAATGGTTTGAAACTCGCGATCGGACGTGCAAGGCCGAACGAAAACGCTGGTCCTAATTCGGTAAAGCCGTTCAGTGGGAGCCGCTCCTTTCCATCGGGACACGCCACGACGGTATTTGCCTTCACAACTCCCTGGATTTTTTACTATCCGGGTCTTGCTTCGGGGGCACTATTTGCATTGGGTTTGGGTACTGCGGTAGTGCGGATGGCGGATGAATACCACTGGTTCAGTGACGTTCTCGGGGGCGCATTCCTTGGGTTTGGGGTCGGTTACCTGCTTTCACGCAGGCATCAACGGCTATCACGCGCGCCGAGCTTGAGTTTGAGTGCGAACGGGGTTTCGCTCACTTGGCGGCTTTAGCTGCACGCCTGATTCTATCCATGAGTGCATAGGCCAAACCCGTTTCGACCAGGCTTTGACAATAAATCGTGGTTACTCCCGATCGATCACAGTCTCTAAAAAATTCGAAGAGTTTGTAGCTGTACTCCTCCTCATGATGGGCCACGACACATTGTTTGAACTGAGCGTCGGCATGTGGTGGCGCAAGGCCAATATAACCTGATTGATCTCCTGGAATAGCTTCGTCGGGGGAGGAAATGATACAAATGTGTGCGGAAGGGGCGTAGTGAGGATGGCGCAGACCAGGGCTTCGGGATATATCTGGAGCGTTGGTTGAGATATCTGGAGCAACGGCACTAAGCGCGTCCAAACTAATTGCACCCGGGCGGAGGAGTATTGGTGATCTTCCCGTACAGTCCACAACTGTGGACTCTAGGCCCACGATTGCTTTTGGTCCGCGCAATATACAGCTAACCCGACCGTCTAGATCTTCTGCGGCAGACTGCCAAGTAGTGGCACTGGGACGCCCGCTGATGTTGGCGGAAGGGGCTGCGACTGGGAGGCCGACAGCCCTCAGTAATCGTCGGGCTATTGGTAGAGAGGGCATCCGAACTGCAACGGTATCCAGCCCACCTGAGACAACTTTTGGTAATGATGGATGGCGGGGCAGGACGAGGGTGATTGGGCCCGGAAAAAAAGCCTCCATGAATGCGTGTGCCGACGGGGTGATCTCTTTCACGACGCGTGAAAAATCAGCAATAGCTCCAACATGAACAATCAGCGGGTTTGAGGAGGGACGCCCCTTTGCCTCATAGATAGATTCTACAGCCGTAACACTGAGAGCATTCCCTCCCAAGCCATAGACCGTTTCGGTAGGGAAGACCGCAAGCTTGTCGTTGGATATGAATTCGGCAGCTTCAACCGGATTATCCGTGAAATATGTTTGCATTACGAGGGCTTTGCGATATCATTGAGCCACACAATTGAAACCAGTATCTATGATTAAGGGTTTACGCGCCTCTGTGGTCAGGTAGCTCAGGTGGTAGAGCAACGGACTGAAAATCCGTGTGTCGGGGGTTCAAATCCCTCCCTGACCACCAAAGCTTGCGGCGCGCAGTTGGAAAATCTCCTTGAATGCCGTAGTTTTAACAAAGTCCGGTCCGGTAGTTCAGTTTGGTTAGAATGCTGGCCTGTCACGCCAGAGGTCGCGGGTTCGAGTCCCGTCCGGACCGCATCGGAGGGGCGCCTATCTGGCGCCCTTTTTATTGCGGCTAACGACGCATGCAGACCTTCACTCTTTGTTACTCCAGCGCGCTACCTCCGCACGAAATTGCCTCAATTCCTCGTACAACTTATCCACCTTCTCCTCCAGTTCATCTGAGTTGTCTGCTACGAGTGTGTCCACAAACACTGCATTCGCAATAGAAAACCCAAAAATGCCGCAGATCAGCACGATTGAAGCAAAATAGATGCGAAGGCCAAGGATATAGTGGTCTGCTACGCCACGCTCCGCAAGCAGCTCGGGGATTTCGTACCAGCCTTCAATCGTGAACACTTTCAAGAGTGAGTACATGGAAGCGAAAGGATTCCCGAAGAACTCTTTCGCTTCTGGAATTCCCCCGAACAGCAATGTAGCCATCAATGATAGGAGCAGGTTCACGAACACCAGGATCGACAGTATCCCAACGGAAGCGCGTAGTGCCCGATATATCCCAGGCCAGAGCTTATTTGCATCGGGCACTAGCCGCATCGGTCGGATGAGGCGCAGGATACGCACTACTCTCAGAGCGGTCAGCGCTCCCATATTTTCAGCACTCAGAGAGATAAAGGGACTGACCAACGCCGGTGTGCTCAATGCAATGATTATGAAATCAAATACATTCCAGGGATCGGCAAAGTACTTCCTGAAAGAACCATAGTGACGGACTTTAATGAATACTTCAGCTACGAAGTAGCCGATGAATAACATGTCTACCCATTGAATCCAGACATGGAAGTGCGCATTCACGCTTGGAAAGGCATCCAGATAGAGTATGACTCCATTTAATCCGATGACTGCCAGAACAACGGGATCTCGGACTATGAAGGGGAGGGCCTTTGCCTGAGTCATGATTTATGAATGTTCAAAACAGTAGCGGGTTCATGTCTGCTTGCTTGGATTCATCTCAATTTTCTGGATGATCCCCGGTGTGATTTTGCTGATGCATACTTCTTCCGGCCGATCAGGCTTCCCGACCATTCAGACTCGTGTTGGCGAGGCTTTCTCCTCTTAATGTGTGGAATGGTTGCATCACGATATCTAAATCACTAATCTCGCTGAAGCTCGTCCAAGCATCCAGTAGGCATAAAGATAGTCAGCTGATTTGGATCAATTATACTAATTAGGCAGCGGAGGTCAGCACATTGATTACACCGGTAGCTGCGTTTGCGCCGTAGAGTGCGCTGCTGGCATCTGACGTTGCCGCAATCGCGTTAATCAACGCCAGCGGCAGCAGTGATGAGTCGAGCTGTGCAGCTTATAGACCAGCAATGGAGGAGGCATCCAAGAGCATGAGGACCTGAGAGGCTGTGTTGCCCTGCTCGGAGCGTGTAGATAACCCCTTGCTGTAACCGCGGACATATAAGGTCGTACGAAACCCATGAATGTCCTAACTGTAAGGGTAATAGATGCTTTGAGTTCATGTAGATTCAGAAGTGTGTGTGCCGGGGCAGCAAGCTGCAGAGGTATCCGCGTGGCCATTACCGTGATAGGAGGTTATTGGTATATGGTTCTCGGCAGTTCTCCTGATTTGCCGTACGAACGTCTGGCAGCGTTCCCCGAAGAGCTGCAGTACAGCCTACTCCCATCCATCAGGTCAGTGACTGTATGCATTGGTTGATGTTCTTGAGCGCAATTACGCGGACCCTGATACGGCTTACAGTTGCGGGTACAATTCCATCCGGCGGGTGTTGTGACCAACAAAAGCCTTCTAGCGAGACGTTGCAGGTGCGACCAGCATCCGTCGAGCCCAGAATCGTGTACCCGAACGACGAGGCAGATCTTGTCAGCTAAACGCCCAACTCGGCCTTAACCAGGCGTGTACCTTCAACCAAGGCATGCAGCTTTGCCCGTGCGGCCCAGCGTGCGGTTTCGCTGAAACCGCAATCAGGCGCAAGTACCAACTGATCTGGGGGGACATGTTTCAGCACCTGGCGAATCCGGTCTGCCACGATCTCCGGGGTTTCAATGAAGTAATTCTTCACATCAATGACTCCGGCCGCAACCGTTCGTGAGGCTTCGGCAATTTGTTTGGTGAGTTCCAGTTCAGACATTTCCCGGTTGGCGAACTCTAGGTGGATCTCTTGTGCGGAAACGTCGAGGATATGCGGAAAGAGGGGTGCATATGTTCGATGGGCCACGGGACGTCCGACGTAGTTGCCAAAGCATAAATGGAGGCCTATTTCCGCGTCCACACCGTCAATGCAGCCGTTGAAAAGATCAACGAATGCACGGGGCGAGTGTTTATGAACGGCGTAAGAAGGTTCATCCAATTGGATGAAGGATGCACCAGCCTGGACTACGGCTTTCAATTCAGTATTGATGATTTCAGCGAATCTTTCAGATACGGCCATGCGATCCGGGTAGATGCCACCGGTTTGGATGCGGCCAGCAAGTGTATACGGACCAGGGCAGGTTACCTTTAGCGGTCGTGAAGCACGAGCGCGGGCATAAAGAAACTCAGGAACCAGTCCGAGCCCATCAGGGGCAGCAAAAGGTTCCAAAGCCTCGTAACGTTCACGTTGATCGTGACCACCTGGGCCCAGCCGTCGAAGTGGTTCAAGGGCTGAGAGGCCACTTAGGCATCCGTAGAACCCAGCAGTAAAGAACCCAAACCTGCGCATTTCGCCGTCGCTCACAACGTCTAGACCGGCCTCTTCTTGGTCACTGATCGCCATGTTCACTGCATCATCTAGCGTTTCTTCAATGTCTTTGGGGCCATATTCTCCACGCTCCACAGCATTGGTCGCGGTGATAAGCCAGGGGGGTAGCGCGTAACTGCCAATCACACTTGTCTTGAGCATTTTCTTGGTAAGAGAAACAGTATAGTTTGATATCCGCGGCCAATTTAGGGCGTCTCGGCGAAATTATTGATATGGTGTGTTTGCTATAAATTGATTAAATTGGGGTTTGTCGGTGTCGTTCTTAGTCGGTGCTGGCTGTAAAATTTTAACCAAACCTGAGTTTCACATGCGTAGAACTACTCTTTTTAGCCTGTTAATTGCATTCGTAGCCGCCGCTCCGGGGTTCGCTCAACAGGTAGACTTCCGATGGGAGCCCAGCCAATCGGAGGGCTTTCCCGGTCTCACAAATTTAATATGGCAAATACCTTACGTTCCTGCATATGCACCAGGAATTCATTCTGGTGCTCGATCCGTTGCTGGACCTGTGGATTTAGATGGTGACGGAAAGATGGAGGTGGTGCTGTCCGACTACTCGGGCGGTGGACGGGTTCATGTCATCGAAAATGTTGGAGTGGATACGTGGGAATTGATCTATTCCGCTATGTCCCTGGAACCACCCGTTGGAACAACAAACAATGCTCGCGGCATTGCAGCGGGAGACTTGGATGGCAACGGTTTCGGAGAGGTATATATTTTTGCTGGCCATGGTCTGAGTGAGATCACTCTGGGGATAATCGGTGCTCTCTTTCCAGGCTTTGCTCCTTCACTTTTTTCGATTGTAGCTTCAGGTGACAATATGTTCGCGCCACTTCCTGAGTTCTGGGACTTTGATGGGGATACGCCTGATCGTTTTCGGACAGAGCAAATGACCATTGCTGATGTGGATGGAGATGGAGCTAACGAATTGCTGTTTGGCAATAATGGCGCTGCCAACACATATGACAACTGGTATGTGCTTTCAGCAACCGGTTTAGGTTCAGGATTTTCCGCATGGACCCAGGAAGCGCGCTGGAGCAGTAGGGGTTCAGAAGATTTTGATCCGGTTAACCGTGGTGGGGGAAGCTCCTATGGTATAGTTCCGGCTGACTTGGATGGGGACGGCACCATGGAAATCGTCCTAGGCTCATGGAACAACCTGAACTTCTCAAATGTGGATGTGACTGGTCCAAATGAATATGCGTCCCCAACGGGTGATCATCCGTTCGCCAGAGGGAGCTCCAGTGATCACGTATCATTTTTTGGTTGCACAGTTGTGGACATGGATATGAACGGCGACGATGAGGTTTACTGCCCCGTGCTGCAAACCGGCAGCATTGCGCTTATGAACTACGAGGCCGGTGAGGATCCTCTGCAAATTTACTATACAGCAGATGTGAACGACGATGACTACAGCAAGAATAATTTGGTGAATCCGTTGGTTGAGGCGGCAGGTGGTGGGCTTGGAATAACCAGTGGCGACATTGACATGGATGGAGTTCCAGAGCTGATTCTGACTGGATCGTCCTACACACATCAGCAGTATGCAGCTGGCAATCCTCCCCGTTGGGTGAATATCGTTGATTTCATTGGAGGGGATGTGGAAGATCCAGCTAACTACGGCGTACGTGCTGTTGATTTTCCAATGCCTGCGGAAATGGTCTTCGACACAGTCAATCGTGATAGTGCTGGGACAATGACTACTTACATGGAGAATGGTGCCCAGGGCCCTGAATTTGCGGGTAAAATGGTTTACCTCGGGGACGTAGATGGTGACGGTCATAACGAAGTCGCAATGTCTTTCCAAGGCGTGGATGACAGTGTCTATGTGTACAATGAGGTGTTCAACCCAGCCGATTCCACCTACACCAGAACGGTTGCCGAAGCTAAAGCGCATCCTTATCGGGCGTTCATGCGCGTTCTCTCGGGAGACGGGATATCAACACGTATATCACATGACAGGATCATTATTCCTTCGGATTTCGAGTTGCATGGCAACTATCCGAACCCGTTCAATCCATCGACAACATTCTCCTTCACGCTTCCGTTGGATAAGCGTGTCAGCGTGAGAGTGTATGACATGACCGGGCGACTGGTCAGAACCTTGGTCAATGACGAGTATTACGCCGAGGGTACACATTCAGTAGTCTGGAATGGGCTCAACGACAGCGGACATGCAGTTGCAAGTGGACAGTACATCTACACGCTGGAGTGGGGACAATTTCGACATACGCGCCGCATGGTGCTTGTGAAATAGTGAAAGAATTCTCCGAGGATCGGAAGAGGTGTTCTCGCCTCTTCCGATCTCATCCGGGAGGAACTGGAGGCGTTTTGCCGACAGGCCTATACGCCCATACGTTCGTGTACTAAGAAGAATTTTCAGCCACAATGCAAAGACTTCTTGGGCTGGTGTTATTCGCTGTTTTGTGGTCCGTACCCGCTCTGGGACAGGGCAAAATCGCTGGTCACATTGAAGATGCGGATGCAGGCGACGAACTCATAGGGGTGGCCGTTCTTATTGATGATGGCACTGGGCGAGGTACCACCACGGATCTAGAGGGCAATTATGTGCTCCTCAATTTGCGCCCAGGATTGTACACACTTGAGTTTTCGTATATCGGATACCAGACCCAGTTCATTACCGATATTCAGGTTACGAGTGGGCAAACCACGCGAATTGACGTTAAGCTCCGTCAGAGTGTGATTGAAGGAGAAGAGCTAATCGTTCAGGCAGAGCGGCCGTTAGTGCAAAAGGACCTGACAGCGTCAAAGAAAACAGTCGTAGCTGCAGAGATTGAGGCCTTGCCCGTAGAAAGCTTCTTCGGTGTCCTGGCTACGACCGCCGGCGTTACGACCGGGGCCAGTGGAGAGTTGCATGTTCGCGGTGGACGCAGTAACGAAATCTCCTATCTGGTTGATGGACTCGCCGTCAGCAATCCGTTTAATACCAATGGAATAAACACGCGTGTAGCGATTGATGCCATTGAAGAACTGACGGTGATTTCGGGGGCTTTCAATGCAGAGTATGGCAAGGCGATGTCGGCGGTCGTTAATCTGGTTACCAAGGAAGGGGGAGACCGCTATGAGGGCTCGGTGACTGCTTATGGAGGCGATTATCTTACACGCAATGACAAGCTGTTCCTCTTGCCAGAGGGGGTGGACCTGAACACGTTGACATTTGAGGGATCTCTGAGCGGACCTATTCCGGTGGGGCCTAGAATGAGGTTTCTGGTATCGGGCAGGTACGATAACAACGACGGGCACTTGTATGGTATTCGCCAGCATCTGCCGAGTGACTCTGCTAATTTCAACAGCAATCCCTGGTATTACGAAATCCACGGCAAGCCGTGGTGGGATTATGCGGACAGTACTGTAACGCTCCCGGACGGGACGGTCGTTGAGGGTGGGGGCCTAGCACTACCCAATGATCGCGTGGCCATGAACCCGAGTGAACGCTTTAATGTGCTTTCAAAGCTAACGACACGGTTGACACGCAATACACAGTTGGAGTACTCGTACCTCATTGATAACAGTGAGGCCAAGGGCTTCAGTTTTGGTTATCGATACAACCCGGATGGTGTTGCTTCCAATCAAAGGCGTAATCAGAACCACAGTCTGCATTTTACCCATACGCTAAGTACGCGCGCCTTCTATACTGTAAAGCTTTCCTGGGCCCAGGCATCGTACAAGTACTTTCTGTACGAGGACCCGCAGGATCCACGCTATGTCAAAGATATTGGGGCAATCGGTGCAGGGAACGTGATAGGGTTTCCCGGCAACAATTACCTTTTCGCCGGGAACCAGAAATCCCATATCTACGAAGATTCCCAGTCGTTGCGGGGCAAGGCAGATTTTACACGACAGTTCGGCATTACACATGAAGTGAAGGCAGGGCTGGAAGTGCAGCAGCATAGCCTAAGTCGCCAAAATTTTGTTGTGCTCTACGACGGCAATCAATATCTGGAGCCAACAGTTGAGCCAGTCGATAATCCATCTCACGATCGTTACGACGACCAGACCGTGCTGGAGCTGAGTGCATATGCTCAGGATAAGCTGGAATTTGACAACTTCATCATCAATGCCGGGCTCCGCTTTGAGCGCTTCGAGCCGAACGGCACATACATTCCGGATTTATTTGATCCTCAAGGAGATCTTGCGGAGGCGTCAACCAAGAATATGCTTTTGCCTCGATTGGGAGTTTCGTTTCCGATTACAGAGCGAGGCATAATCCATTTTTCGTACGGACACTTCGCTCAGATGCCTTCGTTGCGCAATCTATATGTTAACCCGGAGTTTGAGTTTCCCAAAGGCAGTGCGCCTACGTTTGGCAACACCAATCTGCGCCCAGAGCGCACAGTTCAGTACGAGTTTGGCCTTCAGCAGCAGATCGGTGACCTGTTAGCTGTACACCTGACAGGATACTTCAAGAACATCCGGGATTATATGGCGCTGCAACTGGTACGCCACTCGACGATTGCCGGTGAAGACCTATACAATATTTACCTGAACAAGGCGTACGCCAATGTTACGGGGCTTACTGTCTCGCTTACCAAGCGTCGGTCACGCAACGGTTTTCTGTCTGCTACGCTGGATTATACATTCCAGATTGCCGAGGGTAGCGACGATGATGCTAACAGGTTTTTCTTTAACAGATTATCTGGCCGAGAGAATGAACTCGAGGTTGTTCCGCTTACATTTGATCAGCGCCATGTGATTTCGTCAACGGTCACGTTGTCGCGTTCCAGAAGCCTCGGGCTGTCTTTCAATGGACAGTTCTCAACAGGGTACCCATATTCGCCCTTCATTCTGGATCAGAATGTAGACCTGCCTACGCGTAGCGGGCGAAAGCCATCCAAGTTGAGCTTGGATGTACATCTATTCAAGGAATTCAGGGTGATGGATAATGTGCCAATCCGTGCTTTTGTCAAAGTATTCAATCTGCTGGACCGCTTGAACGAGAACTTTGTGTTTAATGATACGGGTCGTGCCACCTACTCGTTGTCGGATCAACGAAACGTTCATGCCACCTGGAAACCAAATTACGATCTTCCAGGCGTCCACACGCTGGCAGAATATGACACACGACCACACTGGTACAGCTCACCACGCCAGGTAAGGGTCGGCTTGACGGTGTCCTTCTGATGAATTTTCGACTCAACAGTCTCCTGATCCTGGGTATATCGCTGTTCATCGGGCAGGTGAATGCCCAAGAGATCGGCACGGATCGGTTGCGTGGATGGGATCAGTTTGAAGTGAATGCCTGGTTGACGAACCTGGCGAAGATGCCGCTTATACAAGGCGCCAATCAGGATTGTGACGAGGGGCTTACCAACCGAAGGGATGCCATATTGAATGGTAACCGGATAACGACTCAGATTTTCAACTTCGGGTCAATTTCCGCACCTGGAAATACGATCACAGATATTGTCTGGAATGGCCTCGGTTACGGGTACGAGTTTGGGCCGTTTGTAGCCGCAGAGGTGGTTGATACGTATCGGGAAGATGGGCGTGCCCGTGACCCTCAGAGTGTTCTGTTGCGGGATGAAAACGGTAGTCCTGTCTTTGACGCAAACGGTAATCCGGTCTACGTCATGCGGATTGTCTCAGATGGGCTGGTCTCCAATGGCGGCGAAATCTCTCCGGATGGCTCCACTTACTGGGGCTGGCAGCCGATAGCCTGTGCGGAACCAGTCGGAGGCTTCGCAGGAATTCAGGTGGTCAATCCGGTGTCGAACAAGATTCCCACGAACGACGATACCGATGACAATCTGGACGGGAAGCCTGATTCATGGCCCGACGACTGGTACAACGAAACCCTGGAACAGTACCTGTGGCCCGGTGCGCTGCGACAGGGTGCCTCCAATGCAGATAAGGAGACACTCTACTTTATGAATGACTATAACAACAGTGAATTCAGCTATTGGCCATTTCCCAGCGACAGCACGAAGCGAGGGCTGGGCTTGGAGGTGGAAGTGCGGCTGTACCAATGGGCCAATCCACTCGCAGAGGACGTAATCTTTTTGATCTATAAGATTACCAATAAGAGTGAAAAGGACCTTGATAAGGTGATCTTCGGGATGTGGGGAGACCCGCATGTAGGCGGTCCAGGGGACTGGCCGGATGACTGGGCATTCTATGATGAAAATCTCAATATGGTTTTTGCATGGGATGATGACGGCCGCAGTGACATTGCGGGTCGTGTTCCTGGATACTTTGGCTACAAGTTTCTGGAAAGCCCGGGGGTGGATGATGATGGTATCGACAACGACGGAGACGGTCTGATCGACGAATCCTGGACGGACGGCATTGACAATGATGGGGACTGGGATCCAGACCTAGATGATGTGGGGATAGACGGGATTCCGGGGACCGGAGATTTTGGTGAGGGCGATGGTATTCCCACCGCGGGGGATCAGTTTGATATTACCAAGCCCGGAGAGCCGAATTTTGAGTTTACGGATATTGATGAGAGCGATCAGTTTGGATTAACCTCCTTTGCGTCTCCTCCCTTTGCAGGGAACCGCGTTGATAATGATGAACGCGTATGGAGTTTTATTCAGCCGGGGCGTTTTGATGTCGTCCCCTCTACGCCTGGTGATTATGTGTTTCTGTACGGATCCGGGGATTTTCGACTGAAAGCCGGAGCTACTAAACGGTTCTCCATAGCGCTGATTGTCGGGCAGAACCGTCAGGATCTAAGGCTTAACGCAAACGTAGCTCAGCAGATCTACGATGTTGGATATGTTTTTGCCAAGCCTCCGCAGAAGCCTACATTGCGAGCAGCAGCCGGAGATAAACGCGTCACATTGTACTGGGACGATGCTGCTGAGGAGTCCGTTGATCCGCTCACACGCGAGGAGGACTTTGAGGGTTATGTGATCTATCGTTCGACGGATCACGAATTCTCAGACCAGCAAACCATAACTGATATTAATGGGAGCAGATTTCTGTTTACGCCACTCAAGACAGCCCTGGGGGTAGATGCCCGTTTTGATTTAGACAATGGGCTGAAGGGACCGAGCCCGATAACGTTCCCGGGTCGTGGCGTATCGTATGATTTGGGCGATGATACTGGACTGTTCCATACGTTTGTTGACTCTAATAATGTCGTTAATGGACAAACGTACTACTACACGGTCGCGGCCTATGACCGTGGATATGCGGGTACAGAGGAGGAAGAGGCTTTTGCGAATGGAATCCCCCCTAGTGAGACGAGCAAGACCATTACCTATGATCCGACCACGGATCAGTATATATTTGACCTGAATACGATCGCTGTTGTACCTGGTCCGAAAGTGGCGGGGTATGTTCCTCCCTCTGCGCTGGATCCAGCAGGTCTCGTCCACGCGAACGGGCATGCAACGGGGGCCATAGTGATCAATGTGGTTGACGAACTGGCGGTACGTGATGGTCAGACCTATCGCATTGAGTTCAATGATACCGATGACGGTATTGCTTACTCGGTTATCAACGAGGGGCCTGTCACGGTCAGGGTACTCGCCTCTCCGGGCAAGAGTCAGCGTACGACATATCAGAATATTATCGAAAGCTCGCTTGAAGTGCGAACAGCTGACGGACGCTTGTTAGTACGGGGCACGGATTACAGCGTTAATGGAGTTCACGGGGCGATAAATGTGTTCCAGAGCGCCGGTATTGCTCCGGGGCAAGAGTTGTTCGCTTCATTTCAGTACGCACCGCTCTTCGAAAGTAGATTGCTTCAGAGTGAAGAGGCGAACATCGTGTTTGATGGGTTGCATGTTTTTGTCCAGGATGACTTACTGGAGCCGAATGTAGAGGCTTCCGGTTGGACAGGCAGCGGTACAGAGATCCCCTATCAGCTCCTCCCTCCCAGCACTGGTCCAAGGCGTATGCTGTACCCCGCGGACTACGAAATCAGATTCGCGGACTCGCCGATCGGGAATGGGTTCAATAACAATTTGCCTATTCCGTTTGAGGTAGTGAATGTTACACGCGCCAACATGCCAATTGATGTGTTTGTGCCGGATGTTAACCGTAACGGAGTCTGGGATGTGAATGAGCGAATCGTATTTCTGGAACAGGTTGATGGCCTACTGACTGCGACTTGGGAAGTGCGAATGGATGATGTGGGGTCCACGCCGGGAGACGGAGATGTCCTATATCTGGCTACGCGGAAACCTTTTGCCAGCGGGGAAACGTATACCTTTCGGACCGTTGCGGCAGCAACTGAGTCGACCTTGGCAGCTCAGGAATTACGCGATATTTACGTAGTCCCCAATCCTTATGTGGCTACTTCCGTTTTTGAGCCCCGCAATCCCATAGCCCGGACCGAGCGTGGAGAACGCAGGCTCTATTTCGCGAATGTGCCGCAGCAATGCACGATTCGGATTTATACGCTGGCGGGTGAACTGGTCGAAACGCTTTACCATGACAGTACGCTGGATGACGGTAAAGTATTCTGGGATATGCGGACCAAGGATAATATGAATCTGGCGTATGGGCTTTACATCTTCCATGTAGACAGCCCGGATGGGTCCTACATTGGCAAGTTCGCGGTGATCAAATAGGCTCATGTATAAGTGTCTTTCCATAGCGTTTCTGCTTTTGGGGGTATCCATGGGTGTCTCGGCGGTGGCACAAGAGAACCCTGACACCCCTGACAGTGGAACGATCACTCGCGTTGGAACGACTGCAGCGCAGTTTCTGAAGCTTGGGGTTGGAGCTCGTGCAATTTCGCTCGGTGGAGCTTATGTAGCTGAAGCCAGCGACATGAGTTCGGTTTACTGGAATCCTGCAGGGTTTGCCCGTCTTCGTGGAAGTCATTTGCAGCTAAGCAATACACGTTATCTGGCAGACATTAACTACAATTTTGCTGCATTTGGTACTTCAATTGATCGCGTTGGCTCTATGGGTCTTGCGTTGCTTATGGTGGACAGCGGGGATATGCCAGTTCGAACAGAAATGCAGCCGGAGGGCACCGGCGAGCAGTTCAATGTAGTCAGTTTCGCGCTGCAGATCACTTATGCGCGTGACCTGAGTGATCAGTTCTCGATCGGAGGCTCACTCAAATTTGTTCAAGAGCGTGTTTGGCACAGTAAGGCCTCCTCAGTCGCGTTTGATGTCGGTACGCTTTTCACCACTCCGTTCAAGGGTTTGCGTCTTGGTGCAAGTATGTCCAATCTGGGCCCCAAATTGCGCATGGATGGACGGGATATACTTTTCAGTGAAGATCCAAGTCCAAATACGGAGGGTACCGCCGAGATTATTAATGCGCAGTATCGCATGGACTCATTTTCCATGCCGCTGATCTTCAGGGTTGGTCTGGCCTGGGATGCAGTGGACACCGGGACGCATCGTGTACTGATCACAACTGATGCGGCGCATCCTAATGATAATGCAGAATATGTGAATGCTGGTATGGAGTATACTTTCAGGGACCTTATCGCATTCAGGGGAGGATACCGTAATCTGTTTGAGCCGGATACGGAGCAGGGACTGACCGCCGGCGGCAGCTTAATCATTCGCATCAACAGAGATTTGGCTGCACAATTCGACTATGCGTATGCTGATTTTGGTCGACTGACACAGACGCACTGGTTCACCTTCAACCTTTCTTTCTAGCGCCGGATGAGGCCGTTCCTGGTCAGTATTGCCATGCTGGTTGCGTGGGTGGCATCTGCGCAGGCTCAGCTTTTGCATGATGTGATTCATGCAGAAATTGAGCTTAATCCGCCCGAGGTTACTGAAGCAGGGAAGGTTGCCACGACAAGGGTTGTTAGTCAAGATCTTTCCGACCAGTTCACCGGGATTGCTTTGCAGGGTTTTACAGCCAGCGACTCTTTATCTGGTGCAGTCCGTTTCTTTGAGAACAATGCCTGGGGACCGTGGCACCCGCTCTATATTGTTCGAAGTGGTACGGATGAAGCATTTCTTGCCGCATATCGTGGGGAGATGGTTCGTATGGCATCAAGCGTTGAGATTCAATTCCAGATAGATTCGGCCTACGAGTTACAGATTTTGAGTGCAGGCACGTTTGACCAGCGCCTTGATGAGGAGGATACTCCAAGTCAGCAATCACAGAAAACAGGACAGTCAAAAGATTTTTCGATTACAGCTCCGCAATTGCGACGCAGGGCCGAGTGGAGGGCCCAACCTTTTCGAGGTACACCGATTCCTCTGAACAGGCCCAGTTACAACTATATGACATTGCATCACACGGCGGGTTTTTCGGCGAAGACATTGGCCGAAGGTTTGGACCAAGTTCGGCGGATTCAGGATTTCCATCAGAATGGTCGCGGATGGAGCGATATCGGGTATCACTTTCTTATGGACCAGGAGGGGCGCCTATATCAAGGTCGTCCGTTCCTGAATGAATCGATCTCTTTTGATCAGGGTCCTCCGCTAGCGCATGGTGCCCACGCAGGAGGTGCGAATACAGGTAACATCGGGATCTCATTGATGGGATGTTATCATCCACCAGAAGGGTCAAACTGCCTGGATGAAATGACGGATTCGGCAGTGGATTCACTGGTCGCAACTTTCGGATTCTCCTCTGAGCGTTATAGTGTGTCCCCGAAAAATATGCGTGGTCACCGCGATTTTGGCAGTACGTCTTGCCCTGGTGACAATAACTATCCAAGGATACCGGACTTTATACAGCGGATAGAGGGCTTGCTCGTGACCGGCAACAGCCCCTTGGGACGGGCGGCAATGGATATTCGCGTGGATGATGATGGTATTGTAACCGTCTCTTGGGCATTTACGGCAGATTTTGGGATTGCTGAATTCATTGTACGGCGGCGTATTGGAGATGACAATACTGTAAGGATCACTGGTGGGGCAGGTGCGGTTGATGGTAGGACGATTGACACCCCCGGTGTAGGCCGTCATACGTATGAACTTTGGGTGCGAAGTGCGAGTGGGGTTGAACAGAGGTTGGCGAGCATAGACATTGATGTAGGGGCGGCTGTTGGAGATTTTCTGGCGCAGTCATTCCCCAATCCAACGTCAGGTCTGGCCACGATCAGGTACTTCCTTACGAGTGAATCTGGTATCATCTCAATCGAGATGTTCGACATTACCGGTAAGCTGATGCTCACAGGTGAGACACAGTACAGAGAAGCGGGGGAATGGTATGTAACGCACTTTGACACATCGGCCTTGCCGAGTGGTGTCTACTTTTACAGGATCTCGGTGGATGGATTTAGCGGTACCGTATTTGAGGCCACACAGCCCCTGATTGTCATTCGGTAGATCCGTAAACTCGGCGCACTCGCGCACGATAGTCATCAAAGCATTCATCAAAACGCGTAGCTGATGCTTCGCTTCCGATGTGATAACTGCTCGTTAATACAATCGGCGGACTACCTTGTTGGGTGAGTTTTTCGGCAACCAGACATTTCAGGCTGTTCACGAGAAGGGCTACTCCGACCGTTGATCCAGGACCAATCAAGTCAGGATGTCCTTCTACTCGTACCATCGCATCGCCTGCCGGCACGCAGTTGTCAAGGACAACATCAGCCAGGTCTATCAGTCGTTTACCACTGCTGTGCCGTGAAGTAGAAGCACTGCAGTGTGCTTTAGAGACCACCGCGATCACCGGCAAATTTCGTGCTTTGGCTTCCAGTGCGATTTCTACAACAACTTCGTTCACACCGCTGTTGGAGAAGACCATGAAGCTGTCGGGGGGCTTGAGTACAAAATTTCGAAGGATAGTTTTGCCTAGCCCCTCAACACGTTCAAGGAAGATGGCCTGTCGCTGACCATTCGCTCCCACGACCTGGTTATGATATGTGAGGGACAGTTCTACGATTGGGTGAAACCCTGGAAAGCTTCCATAACGAGGAAAGACCTCTTCAACCCCCATTCGCGAATGGCCAGACCCAAAGAGATGTACAAGGCCCTTCCCGGCAATGCTTTGAGCGCAAATATCAGCGGCATCTTGCAGCGCATCCATTTGACTCGTGCGAATTTCTTCAAGCACACGAGAGGCTTCGTTCAAATAAGTTTGTGCAGAATTCATGTAAAGCGTAATTTTTGTTCGGGCTACGTCCCGAATGTTTTATTATGGGAATTATTCAGGCCACGCTAACAAAAAACTTAATCAAATGGCGCAGAAACACAATATAACGATGCTTGGGACTGGTCTGATTGGACTGTTCTATACCATGACACTACACGGACAAAGAGGACGTGACCGTGTCAGTTGCGTATACTCGCGAGACATTGATCGTGCCCAGGCATTTGCGAGGAAGTGGGGAATTGAACATGCAGTAACCGACATGGAGGAGGCCATTAAACACACATCCAGTGATGTTGTTATCATTGGATTACCCAATCATTTGCATGAGGAGGCTGTACGATATTGTGCAGAGGCAGGCAAAGCTGTGCTTTGCACCAAACCATTGGCACGCAGTGCTGCAGAAGCAAAGAGGATCCTGGATATTGTCGAGTCAAGCGGTATTTTTGCAGGTTACCTGGAAGATCTCGTGTACACCCCCAAGACACTCAAAGCATTGGAATCGGTGCGTCGAGGTGCCTTGGGAGAAATACTCTGGACGCGTTCGCGCGAGGCACACAGTGGTCCGCACAGCAGTTGGTTTTGGGACATAGAGCAGGCAGGTGGTGGAGCAATTGTAGACTTGGGCTGCCACTGTATTGAGATCATCCGCAACTTTGTGGGCAAGGACATTCGACCCGTAGAAGTAAGCTGTTGGGCGGATACGCTGGTGCACCCCATAAAAGCGGAAGACAACAGTATAGCGCTGATTCGCTTTGAGAATGGCGCTGTGGGTCAGTTTGAAGTCAGCTGGACATTCCGGGGAGGTATGGACTTGCGCGACGAGGTGGCTGGTACCGAGGGTACAATTTGGCTAAACCATTTTTTGAGGACAGGTTTTGAGATGTTTTCGAGTGGTGCAGGAGGCTATGTTGCGGAGAAAGCTGAGCAGGAGTCAGGGTGGCTGTTTCCGGTGGGTGATGAAGTACACGAATTGGGCTACACGGACATGTTCACGGACATGTTTGATGCGATGGATGAAGGTCGTGAACCGATGGAGACGATCTATGATGGGTATGTGGTCAATGCGGTGATAGATGCGTGCTACCGCTCTGCTAAGTCCTGCAAATGGGAGTCGGTAGAGTTGGAGGACTGGCGTGGACGCAATGGAGTTGCACGGATACAGGGTCTAACGGAGACGATTGATGGACTTGAGCTGGTCAAGCGTGAGCGCCTGCCAAATGGCGAAGTCAAGCTCATCCTTAAGGATCCCGGTACGGGCGAAGTCACGCAACGAGTGGTCGAAAATGATTAAGCCCTTGCAGAACGGAGCAACGCTGCTTGCAGACATCCGCGGCAGCGCAGTGCCCCCAGGGCAATGGCGTATGTGGTGGCTTGGTCAAAGTGGATTCTTGATTAAATGGGAGGAGCGGTACTGTCTGTTGGATCCATACCTCTCAGATTCGCTGACAAACAAGTACGCCAGTACGGACAAGCCACATATACGTATGACCGAGCTCGTGTTGGCTCCAGACAGGCTTGATTGTATAGACGTTGTCAGTTCAAGCCACAATCATACGGACCATCTGGATGCCGAAACACTCAAGCCGCTGCGGCGCGTGAATCCAGACTTGGCCATGGTTATTCCAGAGGCGAACAGGTCATTTGTTGCTGAACGGTTGCAATGTGATTCTGCGTGGCCGATTGGGCTTAGTGATGGGATCCAGTGTGAATTGCGGGGATTTCGATTTGTGGGTATCCCGGCCGCTCACGAGGCTCTGGAAGTGGATGAATTTGGGCAACATCGGTTTATGGGATACATTATTAAGTTTGGGGACTGGACGTTCTATCACAGTGGAGATACTTTGCTTTATGAGGGCATGGTTGATCGGCTAAAACCGTGGTGTGTGGACGTTGCATTATTGCCCATCAATGGTCGAGATCCGGTACGCCGTGTTGCCGGCAATTTAAATGGCAGGCAAGCGGCCCGATTGGCAAAAGATATCGGAGCCAAGCTCGTAGTGCCCTGTCATTATGATATGTTCACATTCAATACCGCGTCACCGGAGTCATTTGTCGCTGAATGCAATGAGCTGAACCAGCCGCACTATGTTATGAAGAACGGTGAAGGGCTTGATAGTATATCGCTCACGGTATAGCGTTACGTGTCTTGCATGAATGTATTGGGCGAAATCAATGGAAGGGACATTCTTTGCGGGTAAGGATGGGAACTATACGGTGTCTGCCTGAACCGCATTAGAAGCAATTGCGGAGCAACGCAATCTGTAGATAGTGCCCGTCAGAAATCTCTATTTTCGGCACATCACCGACTTTTCTTTGGTTGGGTTGATAACAGTAAGATTCGATTACTGCGCATGAGCGAGGGATTCCCCTGGCCACACAGGCAGTTGGGCATACTGTGTAAATGCACGTCGCAGACTCCAGTATCGGAGTGTGTTGATACTGGTCAGGCGACATTCTGCTACGATTGCGTACGCGGTCTCAACCCGCACATCGATTGATGGTGCAATCATGGGGAAGGTCTAATCCTCCGCACTTCTTCCGCTCCCCTGTGCGCAGCTAAAGCAAAAAGGATTAATTGCCAAGTAGTTGGACATTTGGCTAAACCTTTTCGTTTATTCCAGCTTTTTTGAGTATTTCGTTAGCCGTATGACGCTTTTTGATTTTTGCTGGGACAGATACATTTATGTTGTCTTTGCCCCAGATTACGTGACTGCCTCGAGGGTTGCGTTTTACGGAGAACCCATTTCTTTTTAGCAGCTTCAAAATCCTCCGCTCATACCCCGCCATAGCTTACGCATACTGTACAGGATGTGAGCGCTCATTGCTGCTCCAAGACATTCTCGGCAGTGAATTCGAGGAGCTGGATTCTTGCTGGAGAACAGCGTCTGTGGTGCGCTTAAACTCCACATGCAAAGTGGCATTTGCGATTTGTTCATCAGCCAAGCCATGATTCAACCGCAATAAGTCAGAAGCAACTCGTGGTAGTTCAACCAACAACTTGTCGAATGTGCCGACCTCAATTATCAGTCCCGTAATATCGCTGTCAGTGACCGCCAGTGTACCGTCTTCGTATGCCAAAACAGTAACAGAAAAAGTTTGTGCCATCAGAGGCTCGGGTATGGTGGCTTTGTTGGTTAGGAGTGTCAATGTACGGATACGACTTAAAAAGGTGTCTTTCCCTGTTCAAAAGTAGGGAAAACAAGGGGGTATTGTGTGTAATTGTTGGACAAAACTATCGAATTTTTGTTGCTTTATGCAACAGTCTCTTACTTGTAAGATAGAGGAGTATTGCGGGATTGTGTAAGAATTTCAGATTTGGGGCATTCCTCTGGAGGATCTGTTATGTCTTCGTAACCATGGCTTCGAAACAGAGTGAGGCAATTGCGAATCCATCTATGTTATCCATTGTTCAACCCATCATGCTCAAGGAGGGACCGACCGAATATGGTTGTATACTAAGAATACAAGTGTCGGCATTCCCGTCTTAGGCGGGGATCAATCGCTACTGTATTGCTATATTCAATGCAGGTTCTTGCGCAGATGACACCGAATCTTTTGATCCAAGGCGGAACGCTACTGCATCCTCTGACCGGGGATGCTCATCATGCAGATATGCGTATTCGCGATGGCGTGATCACAGAAATCGGGCGTGACCTGGTGAGTTCCGGGGAACATGTACTTAATGTACAAGGGCGCATGGTGTCACCGGGATGGATAGACATGCATGTCCACTTGCGTGAGCCGGGCGAGGAACACAAGGAGACCGTCGAAACAGGTTGCCGCGCTGCTGCCTTTGGCGGCTTTACTGCAGTTGCCTGTATGCCCAACACCACGCCTCCCATAGACACGAGAGAATCAGTTCACTCGCTTATAAAGCGAGCGGAAGCATTACCGGTGGATGTGCACCCCATTGCCTGTGTGTCACGCGGGCGTGCGGGCAAAGAGCTCTCGGAAATGGCTGAGCTAGCAGCTGCAGGGGCGGTTGCCTTTAGCGATGATGGATCACCGGTGCAGGATGGAAGCTTAATGCGCCGAGCACTTGAGTATGCCCGGGCACTGGACAAGCCCATCATTAATCACATGGAGGCCATGGAGCTTGGCCCCAAAGGTCATATCAATGAGGGGCAGGTATCCACCAGGCTTGGCTTGACTCCTATACCAACGTTTTCGGAGGAGTCAATGCTTGCACGTGATCTCATGTTGGCTGAGTTGACAGGAGGACATTTACACGTTGCCCACGTATCAACGGCACGCTCAACGGACATGATTCGGGAGGCCAAGTCCCGCGGTATAAGGGTCACAGCAGAAGCATGTACGCACCATTTTTCGTTGACCGACGAGATCGTTGAGCATTCCGGTTTTGATGCACAAACCAAGATGCATCCGCCCCTGCGCACGGCTGCAGATGTGGAGGCTATTCGTGCGGGGTTCGTTGATGGAACGCTGGATGCAATATGCACAGATCACGCTCCGCACGCGCCTTTCGAGAAAGAGGTTGATTTTGTAGCTGCCCCATTTGGTATTATTGGCCTGGAAACTGCATGGGGACTGACTGGTCGGTACCTAATCAACCCGCAATATCTGAGCATCGCCCGTGCAGTATATAGTCTCTGTGTGGCTCCTCGTGTGATTTTGGGACTTGATGTGCCTGCGCTTGAGCCCGGAGCCACCGCGAACCTGACGATCTTTGACGCGACGACAAACTGGACATTCGAGGCCCGGCATATCCATTCCAAGAGCCGGAATACTCCGTTTGTAGGCACGGACATGATTGGGCGCGCGTGGGCGATCTACAATAAAGGACAACTCGTCGAGCACGAACCGTGAAAATAAATTCAGTCCCTGCCGACCTGCATGTAGTTCTAATCTATGGCGGACAGTCAGCCGAGCATGAAGTGTCTCTTGTTTCGGCGCGCAATATTCTCGATGCACTTGACCTGACCCGATATAAGGTCACGTTGGTTCGAATTGATCACGATGGCACATGGTGCCAGATAGCAACGGTCAATGACGTCAATCGGCAACAAATAAACCTGAACGCCCGCGGCGAGCCGGTTTTGCTGGGGCCTGGCAGGAAGCTTATTCCAGTTAAAACGCCGGATAGGGCAGTGACCGTGGATGTGGTATTTCCAGTGTTACATGGTACCAACGGGGAGGATGGTACAATTCAGGGATTACTCCAGATGTATGGTATTCCCTGTGTCGGGGCAGGCGTTTTGGGGTCAGCAATATGTATGGATAAGGAGGTCTCAAAACGCCTTTTGCAGCAGGACGGTATTCCAGTGCCTAGTTATAGGGTTCTATACCGAGATACGATGGATTTTCCCAGCTATGACTCTATAGCAGAGGTGCTTGGCGAGACATTCTTCGTGAAACCGGCCAACACTGGATCATCGGTCGGTATTTCCCGCGTAACATCAGCTGCTACGTGCGAAGCAGCCATAAAAAAGGCTTTTCAATTTGACGACAAAGTGTTAGTGGAACAGGCCATTAATGGGCGTGAGATCGAATGTGCTGTATTGGGGTACGCTCCTATGGAGGTTTCCATATGTGGGGAAATAACCACAACACATTCATTCTATTCGTATGAAGCCAAGTATGAGGATGAGGAAGCAACAAGCTTAATCATTCCGGCACAAATGCCAGACGATGTTCTGGAATCTATTCAGAACATGGCTGGCAGAGTTTGCAGAGTTCTCGAGTGCGGCGGTATGGCCCGTGTGGATTTCTTCCTTGAAGAACCAGGCCGACTGTTGGTCAATGAGGTTAATACTATTCCAGGCTTTACCACGGTAAGCATGTATCCATTGCTCTGGGAGCATTCGGGGAAGTCACGTTCGGAAGTGGTCAATATCCTGATTCGAGACGCACTTGATGCTCATTTGCAGCGTCAGGAACTGATACGCAGGCGTTAATGCCTTTTTCAACGGATACACGGACGTTGCAACCTGGGGATACGTATGTGGCGATTCGGGGCGAACGCCATGACGGGCATGACTTTGTGCAGCAGGCTTTTGATAGAGGGGCATCGAATGCGGTGACGGAACGGAAAATCACAGGAGTTGGTGCAGGCAGGGTAACGATCGTTCCTGATACGATAGTTCACCTTGCAGAATTGGCCCATGAGAGGGTAGCACGCGCACGTGCGACCGTAGTAGCCATAACTGGCTCGGTAGGAAAAACAACCACGCGCAATGCGGTTACGCAGGTCCTGGAGAGTGCAGGGCCGGTGGTTGCGTCAGTTGGTAACCTGAACACACTCCTAGGCTTATCGCTGACCCTGGTGAACTGTGATCTCAAGCCAAATTCGTGCCTGGTACTTGAAATGGGTGCCACTAGGAAGGGCGACCTTTCGGAGATCACCACCTATTTCAAGCCGGATATTTCCATTGTGACGAATGTTAGGGGGGTACACCTGGAATCCTTTGGCTCGCTTGATGGCGTTCAGGAAGCGAAGAGTGAGCTTGTACGGGCGCTTGGACCTGACGGTATCGCTTGTTTGAACGCGGATGATCCTCGTACCCGCGCCATGGTCGCTGATTGCAGAGCGGAGCACATGCTTTTTGGAGTTGCTTCGGATGCCCAGATTACGCCTTTGGATATCACCGCGAACCTTCCCCTGTTAGGTGAACATGTAATCTACGTGGCGTTGGCAGCTTTTGCGGCTGGGAGGGCGATGGGTATGGATCCTAAAGTGATCAATGACGCTTTATGTAGGCTCAAACCCGAAAAAGGACGACTCAATCGACTTCCCGGAAAGAGCCATTCCACTCTCATTGACGATACCTACAACGCCAGCCCAGATGCAGTGAAGGTTGCTTTGAATGTATTGGAGAAGCATCCAGCCGCACGCCGTATTGTGTTTATTGGGGATATGCTCGAGCTGGGGTCCGAAGAACGCACGGCGCATGTGTCTGCGTTGCACGAGGCTGCTAAAATAGCGGATCTAGTGTTTGGATGTGGCCCCAGAATGCAACAGGCTGTAAACGAGCTGCCTCCGGAAATGGCCCGGTATGTGCATGGTTTTCCGAGTTCTGAAGAGGTAGCCTCAGAGCTTACTCGTGGGAGGAAATATCGCCCAAAACGGGGAGACGTGATCTTGGTGAAGGGTTCGCAAGGGGCACGTATGGAGCGCGTTAGCCGTGCGTTGCTTGCAGAGCATGTCTCTCCCGAATCCGTATTGCCTCGTCAAACCGAAGCATGGCTGTCCATCTAATCGAACAAGCACACCTGATCTCCGTTTAAGCTACGCATAACGGAATGTGTCCGTGTAGGGGGTTCATTCGGCGCCGAAACTAGTCGTTTCCAGTGTTCAGATAGATTCAGGAGTTCGGTGGTTACCACGCTGTGCAAATCGAATCCCGCCTGCGGTAGTACCGGAAACGGAGTTTTTTGGATCTTCTGATTGTCCTAATGCCCTCAGCTTTGGCATGTTAAAAAACATTCTCGGTGTACTGCTTGATCATCAGCGTTTCGTGATCACCACCCACCAGCGCCCTGACGGAGATGCCATTGGTTCGCAGATAGCACTCGGAAGATTCCTGGAGAAATTGGGCAAGGAGGTGGTTATGTTCAATTCCGATCCAGTTCCGCCCAGATTGGACTGGATGCCCGGTTCGGGGGCAATACGAACGGGTAATACCCAGGCCAACCGAAATGCGATGGTTGGCGCGGATGTAGTTGTGGTTGTGGATACTAACAGCCGTGATCGATTGGGCCGGACTGTTCGGGAGGCCCTCTACCGCTATAATGGGCCCATATTGTTGATTGATCATCATACAGGCCCGGAATCCTGGTTTACATGGATGTTGCGTGACGAACATGCGGCGGCAACGGGTGCACTTATTTATGATCTGATTTGCACGTACGATGCAGATTTGATTGATGTACAGATCGCGACCGCCCTGTACACGGCAATTATGACAGATACGGGGTCCTTTCGATTCGCTGCGGTGACTTCTGCAGTTCACCGCATGGCTGCCGATCTACTTGATCGCGGAAGCTACTCTCCCTCGGAGGTATACGCTGGTGTTTATGAAAATCACTCGCCCTCCTGGCCTCCCTTTCTGGCGATGGTACTTCGGAGTCTGACCTTGTTGCATGATGGCGTGCTGGCCTATATCACAGTCACACCACATATGCTCAAATCCGCAGGCATAGATTACAGTGAAGTAGAGGGTCTATCCGAATTTGCAATGTCTGTCGCGGGTGTAAAGGCGACCCTAGTCTTCACAGAAACGAAGCACGGGACCAAGGTCAGTTTTCGCTCTAAAGGTGATCTGTGTGTCGATGTCTGGGCGCAGGCCTATGGAGGTGGGGGACATCAGAATGCATCTGGAGCATTTCTCAAGGATCAATCAATCAGGACAGCCGTGACGAATGTTCTGGAATCTGCTCCACGTTTTCTGGGGATTGAAGACATCAACGATATGGTTTTAGCCGAAGAAGACCAAGCCTATTTTAAAGCATTGTCCAGTCCGAACTAATGAAAGTTTCCGTTACTACACTCAGCCTGCAGGATTTGGATGTTGATCTGCTCATCCTTCCGATTGGGTATATGATGGCGAAGGCGCGTGCTCTCCAGATCGGTGGGCCGATAGGAGCTGCGCTTTCGAGCGCACTCATAGACTTTGAGGGCAAACCAGGAGAGACAATATTGTGTTATCCCACCGAAGGACGAGCCCGCAGGGTTGCGATGATTGGCCTAGGAGATCCCTACGACATTGACCGTGAGGGACTACGTAAAGCTGCCGCAGACGGAAATCGCGTGGCTATGCAGACCAAGGCTTCCACAGTTGCATTATGTCTACCTGAATCAGGTATTGATGCAGAAGCTGCGGGACAGTCATTGGTGGAAGGCTATGTGTTGGCTGCCTATGAGTATGACCGATACAAGACTGATTCCGGCGAACCAAGATCCGGCACAGAGCGGTTGGTACTGCATGCGTCAGGTGATGAAAAATCTGCCCGACGTGGTGCAGAGCGGGGACGGGTTGAGGCAGAATCTACCATCACCGCACGCGATTTGGTCAACCTGTCTCCGCATGAAAAGACCCCCACACTTCTTGGCAAGATCGTCGAACGATCCGGCCGTAAGTACGGCTACGAAGTGTCGGTCTGGGATAAGTCAGATATTGAAAAAGAGAAGATGGGAGGACTTCTGGGTGTCAACCGTGGTAGTGTTGAGCCGCCGGTCCTCATTGAAATGACCTGGAATCCCAGCAAAGCAAGTAACTCTCGACCAGTTGTTCTGGTGGGCAAGGGGATCGTATTTGATACAGGAGGCTTGTCGCTCAAGCCGACAAAAAATTCCATGGATCACATGAAGGCCGATATGGCAGGTGGAGCTGCTGTGATCGGCGCTATGGAGGCAATAGCTAGGTTGGATGTTCCGCTTTATGTGATCGGCTTAGTCCCGGCAACAGATAACCGCCCGGGGCAGGATGCCTATGTCCCCGGAGATGTGCTGCGAATGCACTCGGGAATGACGGTCGAGGTGCTGAATACGGACGCAGAAGGGCGTCTGATTCTCGCAGATGCTCTGTCATACGCGAAACTCTACCGCCCGGAAATCGTGATTGATCTAGCCACACTTACAGGTGCACAGGTTGTAGCGCTGGGAAGTCAGGTCGCGGCTGTTATGACACAGCAGGATGAAGACGCGAATGAACGTCTGGACGCTATGATGACAGTAGGTAGTCGAACGGGGGATCTGCTCCATCCGATGCCCATGCATTCCCATTACGCCGATGCACTCAAAAGTGAGGTTGCCGACATAAAAAATATCGGCGATCGTGAAGCAGGATCCATTACAGCGGCGAAGTTTCTTGAGCACTTTGTGGACTACCCTTGGGTTCACGTTGATATGGCAGGACCAGCATTCCTCAAGAAAGCGCTTCCCTACAAGCCGGCTGGAGGAACAGGTTTTGGTGTGCGGCTTTTGACTGAATTTGTTCGCGATTACGCCTACCCTAAGAAGCGTTAGTCCCGTGGCAACGGAATCAAAGGAACGTGTACCCGTAGCTATCACCCTTGGGGACCCCAACGGCATTGGCCCGGAGGTGATACTCAAGTGTCTGGAAGATCCCCTGGTTCAGAGCAGGACAGAGCCGATCGTTGTTGGATCACCGGAGGTGCTTCGTATTCATGCGAAGAAGCTGGGCAGGCGACTACCCCCCTTGGTTGAAAACCTAGAAGGACCAACGCCGAAGCGGGCCATTCGGATAGCTGACACAAGCCAAGAAGCCCAGACTGTCGTGGAAATAGGTAAGTTGACGCCTCGGGGAGGTAACATGGCGATGTTTGCGGTAGATGAAGGCCTCCGGCTCGTTCACGAGGGTACAGCAAGTGCGTTGGTGACTGGACCAATTTCTAAATTAGCGATCGTTCGTGCGGGGTATAACTTTCCAGGTCATACAGAATATTTGGCCAAAAAGCTGAAGGCGAAGGAGCATGTCATGATGATGGTCGCAAAAAGTCTCCGCATCAGCTTAGCCACCGGGCATATCCCTCTCAAGCAGGTATCGGAACGAGTGACTGTGAATGGCTTGATAGCAAAACTCAAACGTGTGAAGGCATCGCTGGTACAGGATTTTGGGATCATACATCCTAAAATTGCCATTCTCGGCCTCAATCCACATGCCGGTGAAGATGGTGTGCTTGGCAAAGAAGAAACAGAAGTCATCATTGAGGCTATCAAGGGGGCCGGCAGGCGCAGTATTGTAGCGCTCGGACCATTCCCCGCGGATGGGTTTTTTGGTAGCAGGCAGTATTGTGGCTATGATGGTATTATGGCTATGTACCATGATCAGGGACTCATCCCGTTTAAAACGCTTTCGTTCGGAAGTGGTGTAAACTTTACAGCAGGGTTGCCTATTGTGCGCACTTCGCCCGATCATGGGACTGCGTTCGGGATAGCAGGTCAGGACCAGGCAGATGCGGGCAGTATGATTCAGGCCGTTCTCCTGGCCGCTTCAGTTGTCAAGCAGCGCGAACAACAGAGTTAAAGTAAGTAGTGTGTATATTCAAAACCTAATGATCTAAAAGCCTTGACGACATGGAAGTTTTTGTGAGTGTTCAGCAATTCATCGACAACATACTCGCCTACCCGCTGCTGATTATGCTGGTGGGGACGGGAATATTTTTGACCTTTAGGCTTGGTTTTATACAGTTTCGCCAGTTCGGACATGGAATAAAGGTCGCCACGGGCAAATACGATGATCCCGAAGATGCAGGAGATGTATCGCATTTCCAGGCCCTCACGACAGCTCTGTCAGCGACAGTAGGGATTGGCAATATTGCCGGTGTTGCTCTAGCCATCCACTGGGGTGGCCCAGGTGCGATATTCTGGATGTGGATAACAGCTCTTCTGGGTATGTGTACCAAATATACTGAGGTAACATTGGCCCAACGTTATCGTGTTGTAGATAAATCCGGGAGTAAACTGGTGGGTACGGTATCAGGCGGGCCTATGTACTATATCGAGTATGGGCTGGGCAAGGCCTTCAAGCCACTCGCGATGCTGGTTGCCGGGGCCATGATACTGGTTGCATTCATGACTGGCAATGCGATCCAGGCCAACACTGTTTCGGATCTGATGAACAGTGAGTTTGGTGTCTCTACGTGGATAACGGGTAGTTTGACGGCGGCCGTAGTTGCGCTGGTGATCCTTGGTGGTATATCGCGGATCGGACGTGTGACCGGGATTCTCGCCCCCGTCATGGGACTCCTATATGTTCTTGGAGGTGTTATAATTCTGGCAATCAACTATGATGGAGTATTTCCGGCACTGGCAAGCATATTCACCGAAGCATTCAATCCCACCGCCGGTGTAGCGGGTACTGGAATTGGTATCCTCATACAAACGATCCTTTGGGGAGTCAGACGTGGACTGTTCTCGAACGAAGCAGGGCAGGGGTCCGCGCCGATAGCTCACTCTGCCGCAAAGACACAGGAACCGGTTTCTGAGGGCGCGGTGGCACTTCTGGAGCCGTTCATTGATACCATTGTCATCTGTACAATCACGGCATTGGTTGTGCTCACTACTGGTGTATGGAATAGTACAACCGAAACAGCTCTTACCCTGGGAGAAGGAGACTTCACCTATGTTGAAGAGGTTGGGGGCAGGTATCAGCCTGTCGCAAATGGGAATATTCCAGCTGAAATCATGATTGATCAGGGTGCTCCCATATCTGGCGCGAGTGATGGAATCATGTTCGCTTGGCATGAGGTTCCGGTGGAGGCATTCTTCATTGACCAGGAGCAGACGATGCCCTTTACGGGCTGGATTGATACGGAGGGGGGCGTCGCAATCGCAGAAGGAGATGGAACAGAGTACACCACCCTCTACGGCCCGGCCGTAGAAAATGGTGCACCCATGACCGCCCTGGCGTTCCAGGCGGGACTTGGGGATATTGGCAAGTATCTGGTGATCCTCTGCGTATTCTTGTTCGCGATATCAACGGCCATCTCGTGGAGTTATTATGGTGATCGTTGTTCCATGTATCTCTTCGGTAAGTCGTCTATCCTTCCATATAAACTGGTGTTCGTGGTCATGCATTTTGTTGGCGCTGTGGCCGGCTTGAATACGATTTGGGGTATCGGAGACACGGCTATTGCAATACTGACGATCCCGAACGTGTTGGCACTGCTGTTATTGTCCGGGATTGCGAAGAAGTTGACGGATGATTATTTCAATGCTTTCAAATCTGGGATGACCAGGGACGAGTACCTTACTGTTGCCCGGACGCGTGTCAAAAAGCATGAATCTGGATCCGAAGTATAGATAACCTTTAAGAGAGGATGGAACGGAAGCCCAGCATTTGGCAAGCACTGCTCCCCGTAGCATTCTTGATCCTTTTGCTGGTTGCTTCAGTGAATTTCTTCGGTTCGGATGCATCATATGGTCCGAACCAGATTGCACTCATTCTCGCTGCTGTAGTGGCTGCACTGGTTGGGCTGCGCCTCGGATTCACGTGGAAACAGATGCAGGAAGCCATGGTCAAGGGTGTGTCCCTGGCTATGGGAGCGATCTTCATCCTGTTGGTGGTGGGCTCCCTGATTGGCACTTGGATTATGGGGGGGATTGTTCCGACCATGATGTACTATGGTCTGCAGATATTGAACCCCGCTATTTTTTACACTGCCTGTTGTGTCATTTGCGCGATTGTAGCGGTAGTATCGGGAAGTTCCTGGACTACAGTCAGTACGATCGGGATTGCCTTGGTCGGGATCGCTGCGGCATTTGACCTGCATTTGGGAATTGCGGCGGGGGCGATTATTTCGGGAGCATATTTTGGGGACAAGCTGTCTCCGCTGTCTGACACGACCAACATGGCGCCTGCCATGGTGGGAGCGGAGCTCTTCGTGCACATCCGGCATATGCTCTGGACGACTGTGCCGAGTATCACGATTGCCTTAATCCTCTTTACGGTGATTGGGTTTGTGCAGCAGCCGTCTGCGACGGAGGCTTCCGGTTTGTCCGAGATTTTGTTTGCTCTGGATAACAGCTATAATCTGGGAGTGCATCTGCTTATTCCGGTGGTAATCGTACTGGTTCTGATCTACAAGAAGATGCCAGCTTTCCCCGCACTTCTTATCGGTGCACTGATGGGAGGCGTAACTGCAATGATTTTTCAGCAGGAGGTCGTAATGGCATTTGTGAATGAGCCCGACATGCCACGGATACTGGTGTTGTTTAAGGGGTTCTGGATGGTCATGTTTGGCGAGTTTACCGCTGATACGGGAAATGAGGCGCTCAATGATCTGTTGACCCGGGGTGGAATGGCAAGCATGTTGGGTACAATCTGGCTTGTGGTTTCGGCGATGATGTTTGGTGCTGCGATGGAAAAGACGGGTATGCTGGCTGCGATTACAAAAATGATCCTCGGTGCTGCTCGCAGCACGGGTAGCCTGATTTTGGCTACCCTGGGCACCGCGCTGGGACTCAATATCATTGCCGGTGACCAGTATATCTCTATTGTAGTACCCGGTCGCATGTATCGGGCGGAATTTGAGAAGCGAGGCTTGCATCCTAAAAATCTTTCCCGTGCCTTGGAGGATTCAGGCACGCTCACCTCTGCATTAATTCCCTGGAATACGTGCGGTGCATTTATGGCGGCCACCCTCGGTGTACCCACCCTATATTACTTGCCGTTTGCTTTCTTCAATTACACCAATCCGGTTATCAGTGCCATCTACGGGTTCACTGGATTCACAATAATCCCGCTGGACGAAGGCGAAACAGGTGTTAGCGACTGAGTGTTTCCATCCGAATACACACTGTGATTCGTGCAAAATGATGGATACACTTAAACTGGAAAACTACCGAGGCTTTAAGAATTACCAGCTTCGCGAACTGGCCTCGGTAAATTTGCTCGTTGGTCCCAACAACTGCGGGAAGACCTCGGTTCTCGAAGCGGTCCAGCTTCTCGTGTCACAGGGCGATCCGGGTGTTATGGTTGAATCTGCGCAACGACGGTCGAAGTCATACGCTGGGGAGGGCCAACCGCGGGATATTGGCAACCTTGCATGTTTGCACAATCCACTACACCACCATTTCCACGGGCACAGAATGACACCGGGCGTACATTTTTCTGTTTCCTCGGGTGACGGGTTTGGTCAAGTTCAATTTCACATTTTAGAATACGGACTCGATGATGTCCCTGGACTCTTCCAAGACTTCTCCGAGATTGATCTACCGTTGTCTCTGTTGGTCAAGACTGGAAGCGACAATGATGGAGTCTGGTTCCCTCTGAACCGTAATGGTTCTCTTGATTTGACATTGCCAAGGGTACGCCGCCAATTGGCGAGTCGCCGTCAGAAGTGGCCACCGACTGTATTTGTGACTGCCGGGTCATTAAACGCGCGCGATATAGCCGAGTCGTGGAATCAGGTCAACCGCGAGGGCCGGGAACTCGAAGTGGTCAATGCCATGAGGATTTTCCAGAGGGATCTGGAATCAATTTATTTCCCTACTGGCCCTTCATCGGGAAGCGGAGGTGGTCTCGGTGGAGTCCTACTGGGGTTTCGGGGCGGTACTCCCCGCATTCCAATTGGGAGCTATGGTGACGGCATGCGTCGTCTCCTGGCGCTCTCACTTTCGTTGGTGCGGGCCTCAGGGGGATTCCTTTTGATTGACGAAATTGATACCGGACTTCATTGGACCGTTATGGAGGAAATGTGGAATCTCGTTGTTGACGCAGCGGTCTCATCGTCGATTCAGGTCTTTGCGACGACCCACAGCTTGGACTGCATTAATGGCCTTGCGGCGTTGCTCAAGAAGCGGCAGGACTTGGAGGACAAGGTGTCTGTTCAGAAGATCGAACGACAGCTTAATCACAGCGTGAGCTTTCGGGCACCGGACATCGTCACGGCAGCAGACCTCAGTATCGAATTGCGTTGATGGCTCAACTTTCGAAAGACCGACACCAGATTTATGTTGAAGGTCAGGACGACAAACACGCAATTCGCCACTTGCTGATCCGGCGTGGATTTGATCACCATGAAGTTCAGAGTTTCGCGGAGGACAAGGGGGCAAGCCGGGGGTACTTAGTGCCATCGCTATCGCTGTTAGAGCTGGAACGGGGAAGTCGCTCGGTTTTGTGATTGACGCCAACGATAGCCCCAGAACACGTGGAACGCGGTTACCGCGCGGCTCAAAGAGGTCGGTGTTCAGACCCCGAAAGATATTCTCGAGGGAGGTATTGTTGGGGAATCTGAGGACTATCGTGCTCGGGTGGGAGCGTGGCTCATGCCGGACAATCGGAAGACCGGAGCCTTGGAAGACTTTCTGCGGTATCTGATCAACGAAGCCGGTCCGTTGTTTAGTCATGCGAAAGACTCAGTGCGAGAGGCAAGGCAGCACGGCGCTCGATATTCCGATGGGGACTACTTGAAGGTGGTTCCGCACACCTGGCTGGTCTGGCAGGAGGAACTAGGCTACCTATACGGTAAGGCAATCAAAGCTCGATATTTCGGGGCCGACGGTGCTGCTGTGAAGCGGTTTATCAATTGGTTCCAACATGTGTTTGGGGTGGGGTGATTTAGCTGAATAGTCTCAGATCGTTTCTCACAAGAATCTGTCCTACGACAATTCGTTTGAGAAGATAAGTTTCAAGCGCGGGGATGCCCCAATGCCACGGCCAAGTTTACGTGAAGGGAAAGCCCCGTATTTTGAACCTGATGATCCGATCCGTTACAGTGACTTTTCGTTGCGTATTTACTTATGCATGTATCCGGTCGCACGTACGGCGCAGTGATGCTTCAAAGAACAAAGACACGTTACTTGGTGCTGCAGTTGTTGAGAAATCAGCCAGCACTGATGATTCGCATCCTTCTACGCGCCCGACCTGGACAAATCCAAGTGCATGTGAGTCAACGGCTTGCCTGTGGAATTTTGGCATCAAATCATGGAAAACCTCACGATTGCGAGTGGCTCTTGGATCAATTGGTTCAACCCACGTACCTCATTGAGCTCAGGGGAAACTCCTTACAAATCGCGCTCACCGAACCTTCCAAATGACGCCTAGTAACAATCCGGAGCCATACTCATTTCAGGCGCAGTCAAAGCATGATTGGGTGGATTTCACCAAAACTGTGACAGGTGAAAAAGTGCAAACTAATGACACTACGCTATGCTAACACACAATCCCAAATTGACTATATTGGAATGGGATTTTCGTAAGGATTCCAGATAAGTGAGAAAGAGCATGAGTGATGCGACTGTGCGGGCGTTGCCACGCGTCGTTCCAGATACATTATGCGATTCGTACGCGGCAGCCTTAAAGGAAGCGACGCGACGCAGGACTGGGGTGACAACCGGTGCCCTGACCCGGATATGGAAGTCTCCCTACGACGGATACGTTGTCATTAGCATTCCGGCTAAAGCAGTGGCGCGGGCGATCCGAACAGCAGGCGGAGATGTCTTGGTCCGCGGTGTTCCCGGATACGGCGAGGGGTATTTGGATGAGTGACCGGACTCGCAACCTCCCCGCCAAGAGAGACGAGGAGCCACCCGATCTTCGGCTTCTCCTTGAAAAGGTTCTGGAATTGGAGACGATGCGCGTCGCGGCATCCAACAAGGAAGCCGAAGTAACGGCAGAGGCCTTAAAGCTCGCGGACGCGGACAGTGAGCGGCAGTACCAATTCCACTCAAACCGCTTTGAAAAGCAACATGGTCATCAGATAGAGCGCTGGCGTTCAAAGAATCTGAAGCAGTGGGTTCTTATAGGGGCTGCGGTATTGTTGCTTTTTGGGATCTTGATCTTCCTCTTCTTTGGAAATACGGAGCAGCAGCAGCAGGCCCTTCAAGTGATCGGGCACATAATGTCCGTCGGAGCTGGCGTGGGTTTTGGATACTTCCTAGGTGCCCGAAGGGCTAGGGCGACGGGCTAGCGTCAAAGGGAACTAATTGATTGATGGTCGGGGAGCAGACGACAGACTCCGCTGCGTACCTGTTGGAGGATGTGCAGGAGCCGGGTGCTCCATTTCACCGCTCAAACCTGATGCGAATCCAGAAATCGGCCGATGAATTTGAGAAGCTATCGGATTCGGCCTTGTGACTTCTTTCTTTCGCTTCTTGTGTTGCCACTCTGTGCCATCTGCCGTTGTGCCGTGGACTGCGCGAATGATGTCGGCTTCCTGCGGGATGTTCGGGAGCCGTGGTGGATACGATAATTATTGATTGCACACGAATTACGGTAGAACGGCGAGTATTTTTCAATGAAACCCCTTGGAAGTTCATACAAATCTTCTGAACGGGCTCGGGATTATTGCAGGTTATACATGCGACACGTACCGGTTTGATGGAAACGGAGACGAATTGCATGCAGTTGTGCTGGGCATAGGTGCAGGCGAACTTGAACCGTGCCAGTAATGGTTGTTGCGGCGAGATTCGGGTGTTGCTCCTTACTTTGCAAGAAGGAGGCGGAAGGAGCCATATCTTCGTAGCGCCATGAGTATATACAGTCTATAGCGAATGTCACATTTTCCACCGGCAACACCAATGATTTCACGGGACAGGGAGCATTCTCAGGTTATCAAAGAGGACCAGCTTGATGCGAGGCTCTTGCAAAATTAACTGCAGAGATTTGCCATCATCTTGTGGCACAATCCGTGAAGCCCGGTACACTGCACCGGGCAGGCTTTTTGATGGAGTATCTCTCCATATCCGGAGTGCTCACTCCGGTAAGAGCGTTACCTGGACATATTGGTCGCGAAGCAGTGATTGTGCTGCTTCACGTAGATCTTTAGCTGTTAGTTCGTCAACGAGCATTTCATAGCGGTAAATATCAAGATAATCCTCGTTCGTGTTATCGAAATAAAACTGAATCTGGTCAAGCCAAAATCCGTTAGTCTCCAGACTGACCTCACGACTGCGGAGATGTTGGGCTTTGATGCGATCCAGGTAGGAGGTCAGATCAAGGCCGTGCTGAATCTGTGCAATATCGTCGAACACGGCCTGAATAAGCTCTTCCACGCGAGCGGGATCGCACCCAAAGAAGATGCTCAGCGTAAATTGGCCGTCAGGGAGACGGGTTGAACCCGATTGTACAGATGCGCTGTAGATTCCAGACCGTTTTTCCCGTAACTCCTCACGCAGCCGAATGTCCAGTACATCAGAAAGCGCACGAAGGATGTACCTGTTGGATCGTGTGTAGTCAAAATCGTCGTGAAAGATGATGGCTACCTGTGATTGAGGATCCTGTCCCTTGTAAACCTGGCGTATGACAGGGCCCTCTGGAAGATCCGCGGCTGTATCGCGCCAGGACTCTTCCCGGGAAGTTTGGGGTAATGCTCCCAGATACCGAGCTGCCAAATCACGCACCAACGTAGAATCCATGTTGCCGACCAGAATGAAGGTGAAATCATCCATATCGGCAAAGCGATCCAGATAGATATCCAATGCATCCTCAGCGTTAAGGTCGTTGATTTGATCAATGCTTAACAGCTTGTAGCGAGGGTTGTCAGGATAGAAAGCAGTGAACAAGGTATCCTGGAATGCCGCCCCGGGCGTGTTAGTACGTCCCTCCAGTTGTGCGAGTTGGCTATTTTTGAAAGACTGGAGTGAAGAGTTGTCAATGCGGGGAGAGGTAGCGTATAGGTAGATCAACTGAAAAAGTGTTTCTATATCCTCGGGGGTAGAACGGCCTCTGAAGCCCTCAGAATAATCACCAATGAACGGCGATATCCGGACGAATTGACCCGCAAGCTTCCGGACCAGTTCCGACTGATTGAATGTACCTACTCCACTACGTCCGACCAAGCCCGGAGCGACACTCGCGGTAAAATATTTGTCGTCATCTATTAGGGAACTCCCTCCAGGGCTGAATGCGGAAAGCAGGATCTCGTTGTTTCTGAAGGTGGTCGGTTTCAGAATGACCCGTATTCCATTATTGAGTGTGAGGATGTGGATCCCGAGTGTGTCGATTGCTGATTCATGGACGATGCGACCTCCGTGAGGTATTTCGTCAATAAGCGGGCGATCTGTGTTCTGATCTGCAAGTGGGACTGTTTTCCGGGACAGGGCATCTTCCAGGAGGATAGCCAGTTCATCCTCCGTGGGAGGGGTAAGGTCCGCTACATCGGGCAGGGTGACAATCATTACGCGGGACTCAGGTGCAAGCTGCTCACGAACTGATGCATGCAGTTCCTCAAGAGTAATACGATCCATTAGGTCACGCACCAGACGTAGTTGAGTCTCTGCATGCATTACCGGACTTTTGTTCAAAAAATGGTTGACCAACCGGGCGGCATATGTGCTGCTTGGCGTGTTCTCGTGATCATTGGCGGCACGCTCGTAGGCTCGCAGCAGGACGCTCTTCTGTCTATCAAGCTCACCTGTGGTAAAACCATGCTGCAGTATTCGTGCAGTCTCTTCTAGGAAGCCTCGGAAGCCGGAAGTTATGCTGTCTGGTGTCACCTGTGCAGCTAGGCTGTGCGTACGCAGAGGTCGGACAATGGAACCGGTAGTCAGCCGTCCCCACAGAAATGGTGAACGTGTGCCATCCCTGGCAATCTCTGCAAGGCGGCGGTTAAATATTCCTCCAGTCAATCGTTCAACTAGATATCTCCGGTAATCCGCCTGTGTAAAGCGTGGTGCAGCAGGGCGCCGGTGCATGATTTCGAGTTGCACAGCGGAGATTTCAGGGTCAGTTATGACCTTGTACACGGATTCCTTTGACAATGGGACGGCAAAGGTCGGACGATCATGTGTGGAAGTGGGGTGTTCCCAGTCCGCGAAATGTTCTTGGATGAATTCTCTTGCGGTATCGGCTGACAAATCCCCCACAACGATGATCGCCATAAGGTCTGGTCGGTACCATCGATGATAATATCTCCGAACAGCATCTGGAAGTCCCTCCTGTATAGATAGCGTATCTCCAATTGGGCGGCGCACTTCGTATTGTGAACCTTCGAGTAATACGGAGATAATCTGGTCACGCGTGCGACCTGCAGCGCCACGGCCGCGGCGCCATTCTTCCAGTATCACGCCGCGTTCGGCATTGATTTCTTCGTCGGACATAGTCGCATGTTCAGCCCAGTCCCGAAGCACCGCAAATCCTGTTTCAACGACCTGCATGCTGTCCGTTGGCACCTCAAGCATGTAGACAGTCTCGTCGAAGGAGGTGTACGCGTTGAGATCCGCCCCAAACCGCATGCCCACTTGTTCAAAGAACGAAACGAGCTCCTGCCGGGGAAACCGTGCTGTACCATTGAAGAGCATGTGCTCAACAAAGTGTGCGAATCCGCGTTGATCGTCCTCTTCAAGAATGCTACCCGCATTGACGACCATGCGTAACTGCACCCTGTTCTCGGGTTCGTTGTTTTCAAGAATGTAGTAGGTTAGTCCGTTGGCGAGCGTATCAATATGTATCCGGGGGTCCATCTGGAGGTGTTGCCCGTGTACACGAAGAACACATACGGTAATACTGAGAAAAATTAGTAGACAGCGAACCCGTATCATTGCATGGTGTGAATTGCATCTATCTCTCTAAGGTCATGAAGACAAGACGGTTCCACTTTTCCCATAAATTGATTCTTCTGTTCACGCTCGTTATTTCCGCGTGCGGCGAGGATGTGCTGCTTACTTTTGAAACCACAGGCGGGGATAAACTACGCCCACTGGCTATTGTCACGTTTGCAGTCGATCTGGAGAGGGGGACCTATACGGCGCGCGACCACACGGGTAAGCGTGCAGACTTACAGGTGGATGGGGACGGCAGGGCTACGTTCCTGGTGACACGAGCGTTGCCCGGTGCCACTACGAGATGGACAGTCAGATTGGAGCAGGATGCAACCCCAAAGATTGAGGCAGTCAGTAGAGGCGAAGCCGTTCTTATCAGGGCTGATGGACGGGATGTGGTAGCATACCGTGCAGCAAAGGGCAGGGTACCCCGTGAAGATATACCGGATGTCTACAACCGGGATGGTTATCTGCATCCGGTATGGACCCCCAGTGGCCGTGTAGTTACAGATGACTATCCTCCTGATCATATTCATCACCATGGCATTTGGGCGGCTTGGACGAATACAATCTTCCAGGGACGAACACCGGACTTCTGGAATATGGGGCGTGCTACCGGGCGTGTTGAGGTGGTGGCACTGGACAGTATATGGAGTGGAATCGTCCACGCAGGGTTGAATGCCCGCCATAGATATGTGGACATGATTCATGAAGAAGTCACAGCGCTGAATGAAGCCTGGCATGTGAAAGTGTACAGAACATCAACTGATGTAAATATTCTTGATCTTTCATTGACCCAGATAGCGGCAACCGACAGCGTACTTGTGCTCCCGGAGTACAGGTACGGTGGTGTTGGTGTTCGCGGACATAGGGATTGGGTCGGAGAGGAGGGGACAGAGTTCTTTACCTCTGAAGGGCTTACACGAGAAAATGGGCATGCTACGCGCGCGCGCTGGTGTCATATAGGTGGGATAGTAGATGGAGAGCGAGTGGGAATTGCTGTGCTCAGCCACCCAGATAATCACGAATCTCCCCAACCGATGCGGATTCATCCAACGGAGCCGTTCTTCAACTTTGCACCCACCCAGGCAGGTCAATTTGAAATTTCATCGAATGAGCATACGACTTGGAAGTATCGGTTTGTAACTTATGACGGTGCGTATGATCAGGACCTTCTTGATGCCTTATGGGCGGACTATGCCTATCCACTAACTGTGCATATCATTCGTTGACAGCTTATGAATTACCATCAACAGCAGCAGTATGATGCCATAGTAGTTGGTTCGGGAATGTCTGGTGGATGGGCTATGATGGAGCTTTGTCGGCTTGGTCTAAAGACGCTGGTTCTTGAGCGTGGACGAATGGTGCGTCACGTCCTGGACTACATTACTGAACATAAGGCACCGTGGGAGCTTCCGCATCGGGGGCGTGTTCCTCCCGCTACGGTACGTGAAGAATACCCTGTACAAAGCAAGACGTACGCATTCTCCGAGGCCACCCGTCATTTCTTTATGCGTGACTCGGAGCATCCGTACGTTCAGGACGAACCCTATACGTGGATACAGGCAAATGTGGTTGGTGGAAGATCATTAATGTGGGCCCGCCAGAGTTATCGACTGAGCCCCATGGATTTTGAGGCTAACCTAGTGGATGGTAATGGCGTGGATTGGCCGATTCGATATGCTGACTTGGCACCTTGGTATGATCATGTAGAAAGAACTATTGGCGTGAGTGGGCAGGCAGAAGGCTTATCACATCTGCCGGATGGGATATTCCAGAAGCCCATGTCCATGAACATAGTGGAGCGCGTGCTCAAGGAGCGTGTAGAAGCACGTTTTCCAGAGAGAACAGTCACAATAGGGCGGACTGCGACACTCACTGAAGCACTCGGGGATCGCGCTGCATGTCATTATTGCGGGCCGTGCGAGCGAGGTTGCTCTACCAGTTCATATTATAGCACCCTTAGTGTTGCACTCCCGAGAGCAAGGGAGACGGGGAATCTTACGCTGCGACCGAATAGTCTTGTTTGCGGTGTCAACTATGATGAAGCCACGAATAAGGCGACAGGAGTAGATGTGATTGATACGGAGTCGGGGGAGCGAATGACATTCACTGGGCGGCTGGTGTTTTTGTGTGCTTCCTCAATGAATACCGCTCGTATAATGCTTCTTTCGGTCAGTCGAAACTTTCCAGACGGTATCGCAAACACCAGTGGAGCGCTCGGCCATTACCTCATGGATCATCACTATCATGTAGGGGCTAATGCTTCGTTTGATGGGTACACTGATCGGTATTATCAGGGGAATCGCCCGAACGGGATCTACATCCCCAGGTTTCGCAATCTGGGTCCAGAAACCCATCATCCTTCATTTGTACGGGGGTATGGGTTTCAGGGGAGCGCCAGCCGACAGAGTTGGTCCCGTGGCAACAGTATGACCGGATTCGGGAGTGAGTTTAAGCACAGCCTGCGCGAGCCTGGCCGCTGGAGGTTGGGGCTGGGAGGTTTTGGTGAAACGTTGCCACGGTACGACAATTACTGCATGCTGGATCCCTCGGTGCTTGATCAGTGGGGGTTACCCGTGCTTAAATTCCATGTGACCCGGGATGATAATGATCGGGCTATGCGAAAGGACATGATGGAGACTGCTGCAGAAATGCTGGAAGCAGGTGGAGCAAGAAATGTCTCTACCTACGACACATGGCAGGACGCTCCTGGGTTAGGCAATCACGAAATGGGCGCCGCCCGAATGGGGCGTGATCCTGCAACGAGCGTACTGAATGCCTATAATCAGTGTCACGATGTAAGTAATTTGTTTGTGACCGACGGTGCATGCATGACTTCGTCTGCATGCCAGAATCCATCCCTCACTTACATGGCACTAACTGCACGTGCGTGTGATTATGCCGTTCGGCAATTATCGGCCGGCTCGCTATAGCTATAACAGTATTTGTAAATGCCACATCCAACAGTGATTGCATGCATGTTGGCGGAGGATGATCTGGTAAGGCTCCGGGAGAAATGTACAGTCTGTGTAAGACCTATGGGGTCTCCGATTGGTGATGAGCATATCGAAGATGTGTTAGCCATAGTTACTACTCCATATGATCAAATTACCCCCGAATTTCTTCAGAGAGCCCAGAATCTCAAACTGGTTGCACAGTTTGGAGCAGGAACCGACAATATCAACCTCGAGGCCGCCAAAGCACAGGGTGTTATAGTTACCCATACTCCTGGGATAACTGCAATATCAACCGCTGAATTGACCATGGCCCTGATACTTTCACTGACACGTCGCCTGCCCGAAGCAGGATGTGTGCTTGGTGAAAGACCAGATGTGATGCCGCTAGGCATGGAGCTTGCCGGCAAGAAACTTGGTATTGTAGGCTTGGGACAAATAGGATCTGCAGTAGCGCGTCGGGCACATGCGTTTGGGATGAAGATCTTTTATCACAACCGAAATCCAGCCAACCCGACTGTTGAGCGCGAAACCATTGCGACGCTCTGCAGCCTGGCAGAACTGTTCACAATAAGTGATGTTGTAACACTACACTGCGACCTTAACCCGGACAGTCATCAACTGGTGGATGCGAAGGCCTTGTCTCTTATGAAAAGCACCGCAATTCTCATCAACACAGCACGTGCGGGGGTTGTGGACGAAATGGCATTAATACAGGCAATCACCTCAGGATACATAGGAGGTGCAGGCTTGGATGTGTTTGGTCCAAAGGTATTAGATATGCTTCGTAATCATCCGCGAGTTGTATTGACGCCACACGCTGGAACAGCAACTTCGGAGACACGCACCGCTATGTCTAACTCGGTGGTTGAGTCTATTCTGAGTTTCCTCGACGAAGATGCTGATGTTCCAAATCGCAAGATTTGAGGCATGTTTCCTGGCAAAGTTTTGTCTTGCGGTTCCGATCGTGTTGTTGCTTGGTGCAAAACCGGAGGTAGTCTGGGGGCAGGCAGATACCCTTAACTTGGTGGTTGTGCTGAATGGCCTTTCAGAAGGCAATGCAGATGTCTTGGTCGCCCATGCGGAGGATTACCTGGAGCTTGCCTTATTGGAGCAACCTCGACGGTACACGCGGTCACAGGCATTATATGTTCTTCGCGAGTTCTTCCGAGCGTATGCCCCCGCGGGATTTAGGCTGGATCGCAGCATGACACAGGAGGAAGAGTGGTGGCTCACCGGACGCTATACTGTTCTTGGCGAAGAGCAGACCCTCCGTTTTTATTTACGGTTTGGAGGCTCCTATCCAGCGTATAGGCTCATGGCAATACAGGTAATTCGTACCTGAGGTGGGGCATGCAGCAGCAACGAACATTTGTCGTGATAGCCGGGTTACTTTTGCTTATCGTTGGTTTTTCATGGATCGGGCAACGGGTACATGTGCTATCTGTTGACCAGGGAGTGGACTTGCGTCAACGGGAAGCCGTAGCGGCTGCTGAAGAGTTGTTGCTGTCTGAGTTTGCTGCCACTCAAGAGGCAATGCAGGTCGTTGCAGCCGAAGCGGCAACCGTGGTTGATAGCCGAAACGTTTCATTCAGGCGCGTTCCAGACCCTTTGCTGACCGAGGAGTTGACCCGCATCATCGTACCGGAACACGGGGCGCTGTCTATCTATGATATAGACATGCGATTGGTCGCATGGCGAGGAGAGAGTACTCCATTGGCCAAGGAAGGCATATTTGAACGCCCCCGGTGGAGCATCATACGGGACGATGATTGGCGTATCACGCTGGTTCTATGGGAGCCCCTGAATGCGGGAGATGCTGAAATTGGCAGTATCCGCGTGACTCAAAATCTATTTGTAAGAGCGCCTGTACGTAATTCCGTACTGGATAATTATGACATCACAGACATCTGGACCCGCCAGACTGGATTAGAGGTTCAGGTTGATTATGGAGGGGATCTCGGTGAGAACACGCTTCTGTCTGTAGACGGGAGCGTATTGGGGACATACACCGTGACTCCGCCGACCGAGGCTAAATTGATTGCTGCAACTGCTGCATTTTATGACAACCTGACGGCGGCGGGGATGGCGCTACTGGTTCTTTGGCTTGTCTGGGGTGTTTGGCGATGGTACTGGAGCGCTCCGAAGTTGTACAGCCTTATGACCTTTGTAGGTGTTCTGGGTTTGGGGCGTATCGCTTGGCTTTACTTGGAAGTACCGGCAAGGTATCAGATGGGTAAAGCTCCATTCAGTCCATTATTTGATCCAGTACATCTTGCCTCTACGGTAGGGGGTGGATTAATGCGCACGACGGGCGATTTGTTTATTGGAGCGCTGTGTGTTTTGATTCTCGGGTTAGCAGTGCTTCGCTATGCTAACGCACACTCAAACCCGTCTACACAGCACGGAAGCAATGCCTGGATTCGTCTTGGAAGCGGTATTCTTTTGACACTTGTGTTAGCATTGATGCTGGCGGTGGTTGTGCAGGCAAGTGTTTTGGATTCTACACTCAGTTATACAGGGCGCGCTGCACTTCTACCAAGCTCTCTGGAGTTAGTCGTATATATATCTCTCGTGCTCCTGACGCTGGGATCAGCACTCATAGCGATCAGTGTACTTCGCATGGGACTGGAGATGCGCCCTAGTCGTGTGTGCCTAGTTTCTCTGTGCACAGTTGCTGTCGGGATCGTTGTAACTCTGGAGTTGCTGCAGTGGGGCTCGTGGGTGGCCAGTCTAAGTTTATTGTCTGTCTGTCTGTACCTTGCAGCAAGGGCAGAAAGTGGAAGTATTTATGAGTGGCTCTCCCTGCGACGGGCTGTGCCAGCGGTTCTAGGTATCTGCCTATTGCTTTACCCCGCCTACTACGACAATCTGGACAAGCGTAAGCGGGACCGGGTTGCATATGCTGTCGAGACTTTTGATCGAGGGAGTGATCATGAGGTATCGCTGGCGGTACGCGAAGCTGTCGAAGAGGCATTTCAAAGACCGGAGTTGTACAGCGCATTGGTATCTGGTGATGATATTGCCAGTGAAGTAGAGCAATTACTTGAGGGCACACTTCTTTCTTCACTAGGAGCATATGACGCCAGTCTGACCGTCCTCTCAACGAGTGGTGATGAGCTTTACAGTACTGGCAGCGTCTCCACCACAACATCTCCTGAAGCTACGAAGGCACTATGGGCACAGTTGAGAACTGGGATAGAACTGACCTCAAGCAATTATGGATTTGTTGAGCCGCAATCACCGGGAGCCGCTCGGTATCAGTATGCAGGATTGGCTCCACTTGGAGCCGGATGGGTTCTTGTGCGGGCACAGCCTCACATTGTGTCTGAAGAGGCCGATACCCCACTTCTGCGCGTGCTATTGTCGTCCGGTTATCTGGACCTGTACGAAGATTTATCGCTGGCTTCTTACAGTGACGGGCAATTAACCCGTACGTTCGGCCGCCGATTTGCCAAGTATAGACTGGACCCTCAGATTGAAATAGAACTGGCCCGACAATCATCGCAATGGAAGCAGGAGTCAGTAGGAGGTGGTAGCACATATCTGACTTACTATCTTCGCAGAGGCAATCAGGTCGTAGCTGCCCGAATGACAACGGATGGTCCATTTGACCACCTCTACTACTTGCTTCGTTTGGTAGCCGGTGGATTACTCTTATGTATTCCGTTTTGCACGGTCGGATACATCTTGCAGTTAAGGGCCGGCCTTTTTCCGCGAAAGCGTGTACGTTACCAGGATAAAGTGATGAATGCATTCTTCCTGGTAGGTGTCATCGCGGTAATTCCAGTCGGTATTGCCGGATACAATGTTGTAACCGAGGAGAATGAAAAAGCGGTTCAAAGTTGGCTTCGACAGCATTTGGAGCGCGTTGAGTCTACGCTGGTACCGGAAAGAAGGCTGGGGGAAAATAACGTTGATGCGTTGGCGCGCATCAATATCGACTCCTTAGCTGCCCGCGTTGGACTGGATTTGAATCTGTACCGTGGCACGGAGCTTATAGCTGCGAGTCGACGCCAATTGGTGGATGATCGAATAGTAGATACACGACTTCCAGCGGAAGTTTTCAGTGCCATATACGGCAGTGCCCAGCATTTTACATTTGTGGATCACAAGCTTGGGGATTTTGAGTACACTGCGGGCTACCGTGCCATATTGAACACTAGCGGCAATCCGGCCTACGTCCTTTCAGTGCCTACGCTGCCGGAAGCTGAGCGGATTGAGGAGGAACGAGCACGGACATTAGCCTATCTGTTTGGGGCAATGCTGGGTCTGGGTGTACTGGTAATGTTTACGGGTTCGGTGCTCTCCCGGGCGTTGGCACGACCAATTGCCAGACTTCAGGAGGGTTTGCAAGAAGCGGCGCAAGGAAAATTTGAACATGTGTTACCGGTTGAGTCGCGCGATGAGGTGGGAGAGCTGGTCAAAACCTTCAATACGATGCAGCGACAGCTGTCGGAAAACAGACAGAAGCTGGCCAGGCAGGAGCGACAGCTGGCCTGGCGCGAAATGGCTCGCCAGATCGCACATGAGATCAAAAATCCGCTCACGCCAATGAAACTGTCCATCCAGCATCTCCAGCGCTCATACGACAATGCGAAGACAGATACGACCCGTTTTAGACGACAGTTTGCTCGAACGACAGCAACAATTGTTGCACAGATTGATTCGCTGGCGCATATTGCCAATGAGTTTTCGACATTTGCACGGCTTCCCGCGCGCAAGGTTGTACACGTTGATTTGCGCGAGGTGATCGGTGAAGCGTATGGGCTTATGCGGGCAGAGGCGTCCGATAACGCTACTTTGGAGCTAGAGCTCTCCAACGATCCTTTGCCCGTTCGGGGAGATCCCAGTGAGCTTCTTCGTACCTATATCAACCTGATCAAGAATGCATTGGAGGCTGTGCAGGACGTTGACGGAGGGACGATCACGGTAACAGCCAGACAGGAAGCTGACCAAGTGATTACCGAAGTGATAGATAATGGTCCAGGGATCCCTTTGGAGGCTCAAGACCGAATCTATGAGCCCAGTTTCTCCACAAAAACCAGTGGGGCCGGGCTTGGATTGGCAATTGCCCGGCAGGCAGTTGAGCTATCCGGGGGATCCATAAGCTTTAGCACGGAATTGGGGCAGGGTACGACCATGCGGATTGATCTGCCGCTGGACTCGGGAGATGAGTAGACATACCTGCGGCAGGGGTGGCGCTTCTTCTTGAAGGGGTCATCACTGGATCACTCTCAGCGCAAAATCGAACGCTGTTGCGAATGGTCAAGTCGTCAAAGCCACCCTAGCCAAAACCAAGCTCACCATGGAGGTCATTGAGGGGCTTCGGATCCTCCTGGCTGAACTCCCCCTGTATCTTAAACGCGATGCTTAATTGAGTTCAAATTTGGAGGGATTGATGAAGTTTAAAGTTGGAGGCACAGCCGAAGATTTTTGACTAGGCGCAGGAGTGTTTTTCCGAGAACACAAGTGCATTGAGCTCGTGTCAAGCATCGCGTAAGCGCGGGTAACTCCCTGGGAGCAACCAATCGCCCCCTGCGTCTTGAGCGCCTGGGGGGGAACTGTGCCCCAGGGAGTACCGTGATCCACGCCCCGTAGGGAGTTTGTGCCATTGAGCACCGATACAGGGACAGACGGAACGTCACGGTGACCCGCAAACCCTTCAACTTAGAAGATACTTATATCATGTCTATGAAATCTCAACCCTTCATTTTTGCGGGGATTGACTGGGGCTCCCAGTCGCATCAGGTCTGCGTATTGAACTCGAAGGGCACGGTTCTCGGGGAGCGCGCTTTTCCCCATTCCGGGGAGGGACTCGGTCAACTGCTGGACTGGGTGCTTGCCTGTGCAGGCTGTGCTGCGGCGCACGTTGGCGTCGCCATTGAAATTCCGCATGGTCCCGTTGTGGACAGTCTGTTGGATCGAGGCATTCGGTCTTTTCGATCAATCCCAAACAGCTGGACCGCTTCCGGGATCGCTTTTCGCCGGCCGGGGCGAAAGATGATCGCCGGGATGCACGTGTGCTCGCGGACGCGCTCCGCACCGATCCGGCTTGTCTGCGTGAACTTGATCCACTGGATGCCCGCATCGTCCAGTTGCGGGAGTGGTCACGGATGCACGACGAACTGACCAATCAGCGTACGCGACTTACGCATCAGGTCCGAGACCAGCTCTGGCGGTACTTCCCGCAGTTCCTAAAGCTCGGATTCTCGCTGTCCTCTCCGGTGATGATGGCCCTGTGGACCCTCATTCCCACCCCAACACGTGCTCGCCGGGTACGCCTTTCCTCCGTGGAAAAGGTGCTTAAAACACACCGGATTCGGCGTTTGAATGCAGAGCAGGTCCTCCAAAGCTTGCGGACACGGCCGGTCACGACGGCTGCCGGCGTCTTGGAGGCGGCAACTACACGTGTCAAGTTGCTTCTGCAGCAGCTTGCGTTGATTGAGCAACACCTCAGCGAGGCGAAACATGCCATGGAAACGCTCCTCGCATCGCTCTCCACGGAGCAGAGATTAACCCCGGCTTCTTCTGGAGAAGAGGAGACCCGTCCTGGGTGTGAACCGTCCTCTTCCAGATGTACGTCGCGGGATGTGGAGATTCTTTCCTCCATGCCCGGCGTGGGAACAACGGTACTGGCAACGCTCCTCTCGGAGGCATCCAGCTTGTTCAAGAACCGAGATTACAAAGGCCTCCGTTGCTTGTCTGGCGTCGCTCCCGTCACGCGACGTTCGGGAAAATCCTGGCGGGTGGTCCGACGACGAGCCAGTCAAACACGTCTGGTCAATGCTGTCTACCACTGGAGTCGTGTGGCGGTCCAGCACGATCCCATCAGCAAAGCGAAGTACAAAGCCCTGCGTGCGCGAGGCCATAGTCACGGCCGCGCCCTGCGATCGGTCGCAGACCGCCTGCTGGCCACCGCTTGTGCAATGCTCCGCGACCAAACCTGCTTTGACCGCAGTAGAGCAACCGCCGCAGCCAAATCACTCCAACCAGCCGGTTAGCCCCGGGAGCATAACAAATGAAGTGGCAGGGGAAGACGAAAAGGACAAACAGTTCGAAGAACGATCTCCGAATTGCATGAAAAACGAAAATTAATCCGCATCATGTAAGTCCAGAGGACTCACGTACATCGCAAGTCAAATAAAAAATTGAAATCAATCGAATTTTCCCGTTTTTGACTTGCATAAATAGTAGGGAGTCCCCCCCCCCTGCTATACTACACCAAGGGGGAAAGTTCAGTTGTACAGAAAACTAAACTTTGAGCCTGTATTCGAAATGCTCAGTGCGATCTCAATCTTCTTTCGCACTTGATTCCCGCTCAGCTGGCCACCCAACCACCACCCGTTACCGAGATCTTTGGCATGCTTAACATAAATCGGATTATCATATAAGTCGATAGAGCGTCTCGCGACGAGCCTCCTGGTGCGCCCGACAGTTTTGGATGCCAGTTGCTCCATAAACCGGGGATCCTGGTTCGCCAAGTACTTTACCAGCTCTACCAGGGTACCGATCGCGCTTCCCGGCTGCACACTGTGCTCTCCGAGCTGAAATCCAACAATTTTGGATCTTGGCGGTGAGCGTTTGTTCTTTATCGGTGTTTTTTGTGGTGGTTTTCTGCTGGGTTTCTGAACGAACTCCAGCGCATGCAGGAATTGCACGACATCTTCGTAAGTAGGTTTGGCATCTATCATCTCGCCAACCTTCTCCACTAACAAGTCCTGAAGCAGGCCATCGGATTCGCTTACGAGCGATTGCCATGCCCGTGGAATCTGTTGACGGGCACGCTTATTCCGCAGCTTGGATTTGAGCAAGTTCTCAGCATATTGCCTGGCCGAATCACCTTCCACATTATCACGCCTTAGGACTGAACGCAGGTGCTTCTCACTATCCACACCAGCGCTGTCGTTCATGAGTTCGAGTGACAAAAAGCACCGCTCGGATGGCTCCCCGGGAGCCATGCTCAAATAAAAATTCCAGTGATTTCCGTCAGTAAGAATAAGTATAGGGATGCCCTTATTAGCGGCATATGTAAAAAGCTGAGTTTCACCCTGGATGCCCAATCCACCGATTCGCTTCGCTTCAATAAATACGCGCGGACCAGCCGGCGTTAATAGAGCGTAATCGACAAAGCCTTCCTTGGTTGAGTACTCGGGATAAATTTGATTCAGATTCGAGTCCTCCCATTGCAAGCAGCGCAAGATCGGGATAATAACTGCTTGTTTTACCTGTGCTTCACTTGTGGGCACGCCCGACCGTAGGAGGCGGATTGCTTTCCGTAATTCTTCAGACAACGACATGCTGGAAACGTGATGTAATTTAGGCAAAATAGGGAAGTTATCCCATCTTCACATTGCGGTCCAAGAATTTACTGATTATCGGGTACAATTCTGGCGTTAAAACTCCCAGATATTTTCAAAACTAAGTTTGATACCACGCCCCGCCGAACAACGGGGGAAGTTCAGACATACGTGGCCCGCGATAAACTGCGCTACTCAAACTCCCGCAGAACCTGGGCACTGCGGGCCTGGAATGCCCGACTCACCGTCGAGGCACTCAATCCACAGCTATCTGCAAATTCTCGGGCAACCCGCCCGTAATCCCGCTGCGACAACCTCAGAAATACACACTCCGTCAGCTCCGCCTGTTGCTTCTCCGTTGGACAGTGGAAGTGATAGGCCGCTCTGTACTGACGACGCTCTCGGCTGATCTGACAGCCGGATGGCAACGTCGCTTAATCCTGAGCGTGGCTCCGTTGCCCCTGGGTTGTACCTATTCAGGGTGCATGCGTCATTGCCGGGCAGCCGCGTTGTGCACGCGGGGTGCTTTGTGAATATCCGGTAACGGGCCCGTTCACATTCTTCGTCATGCACCCAATGTGACCGCTCCAAGGATATCGGGGTGGCCTTAGCATTTGAGTTAAGCGGGCAAACGACCAGCCTGGTTGCTATCCCCCAGAAAAGTCACGGAAGCCGAAATAATGCAGAACGTACTTAATCTTGGCAGCCTTGCCTGGACCGAAACCAGGCAACGCCTTTATGCGCTTCTCAACCGTTTTGATAGGGGCGCCATCGTTCCACAGACACTCAGGTTTGCCGCCATATTCGTCTGCGATTACACGTGCAACTTTCTGTGTTGTGTTGGACATCTTGTTGGAGAACCGGTGCACAGCTGGTGACTGAGCAAAAACATCACGCAACGCCTCCTCATTCATGTTAGCTATAGCCTCCAAATCTAGGTGTCCCAGACGGTCATATAATCGTTTAGCTCCCGTGAAGGCAACCTCTGCACGTACACGCTGGTCATACAAAAGACCGAGTAGGGCGGCCGTTGGGCTTGCAGCAATAAAAGCGTCTTCGTCTGCATCTCCGGTCAACGTTCCTTCGGTCATAAACCGGTCCATCATTCGTCCGAGACCGCCGCCTACTTCGCTGTGATCAATGTGTTGAAAGTGCATGGTATTTAGATGTTGCTTTTTTTTCGCCAGGAGGTCCCGTTCGGACTGTCCTTGATTTCGATGTTCATAGCCAATAGCTCATCGCGAATCTTGTCTGCGAGTTTAAAGTCGCGTGTTTTGCGAGCTTCTGAACGTGCCTGGATAAGCTCTTCAATCTTGGTTGTGAGAGGGTCTACGTCGGATGCTTCCGATACAGTTTCCGTTTCATTGGAATCTGCGGACAATATATTCGTGGTCGGTACAATTCCCAGCAAGTCTGAAATCCCACACATAAAGTTGTAGGCCCGGTCGTCCAGTTGATCTTTGTGGCCGAGGATAATACGTACTCCGTCAAGCGCCTGGGCAATTGCGGCAGGGGTATTAAGATCGTCCAATAAGGCATTCAAGACAGATTGATATCTGTCTTCTAGTGTATTCCCAACCGTTGATGCATCGTTATCTCCACGATTTCTGGCGCGTTGGGTCAATTTGAACGCTTCGCTGAATCGCGCTACATGTCGCTCACTATCCCGAAGTGTCGAAAAAGTGAAATTAAAAGGCTTGCGGTACTGTCCACTAATCAGCGCAAGGCGTACGGCCAGAGGTGCGACGCCGCGATCATTGACCAACTCTCTCACCGTATGAAAATTCCCGAGTCGTTTGGACATTTTGCGTCCCTCCACTTGGAGGAAGCGCGTATGCACCCAATGCCTGGAAAACGGACGTTCAGTAAGGGCTTCTGCTTGGGCAATCTCACATTCATGGTGAGGAAAGATCAGATCTTCTCCACCAGCGTGCAGGTCAATTTCCGGTCCAAGGTAGGCTTGGGCCATCACTGAACATTCAATATGCCATCCGGGGAATCCCCATCCCCAAGGACTGTACCACTGCATGAGGTGTTCGGCATCCTTTTTCCAAAGCGCAAAATCACGCGGGTCTTTTTTTTCGGGATCCACCACGACATCTCGGACAGCGAGTTCAAGTGACTCGGCTGCTTTGTTGCCCGACAGACAGCCGTAGTTCGGAAAGCTTTCGACGGAAAAGTAGACGCCGGACGAGGTCTGATACGCAGCACCGCGGGCCAGCAGTTGCTCAATTGTCTGAATCTGCTCTCGAATGTGCTCAGTTGCCCGTGGTCGGACATCCGGTTCAAGAAGGTTCAAGGTAAGCCAGTCAGATTGCAAGGCCGACGAATAGTGACGACTGAGATCCCAGACATTAGCGAACCGTTGACCTTCCTTGGATTGCAGTGAGCGTGCCATACGGTCCTCCCCGGATGGATCCGTGGTGTCGTCATCAGTTAGATGCCCAACATCCGTGATATTTGTCACATAAGTGGTTTTCCAGCCAATGGCCCGTGCAGTTCTCAATATGAGATCTGCGGTCAGAAAAGATCGGAAGTTTCCAATATGCGCATAGGAGTAAACGGTTGGTCCACAGCTGTAGAAGCGCAAATGGCCAGGTTCAATTGGAATCAGGGGGTCAACCTGGCCGGTTAATGTATTGAAAAGCCGAAAATCTTTACTCATGGATGGCGCTACGAAGCACGGTATATAACGTAATTATTAGGCCTCGGTGCCATTGATAGCAGACTCAATACCATGACGGAGGATCGTTTGAAGGTGATATTTTACGGCGTTCGTAAAACCCGGCAGATCACTCAGGCGCACACCCCACAGATCGTCACTGGATAGCACATCCTCAACAAAGCTGGGAATCATTTTATCGTCCGTTGGCCACCAATCAAAGAATCGTGCTGCATGGTCATCATAAATAGGGTATAATTGCCCCTTCAGCTGGCCCTGCACTATACCATCCGCTTCCGAAGTTCCCCGCATGAACCGAAGCCAAGCGGCAAACCCTAATGCAATGCGTTTTGGGGTGGGTCCATCGGGGTAGCGTGTATAGTGATCAAGCAATGTCGGAACAGCCCGGTGTCGCAGTTTTGTTGTTGATTGCAGTGTAATATCAATTAGCCGGTGATACATATACGGGTTTCGCCAGCGCTCGAGTACCTCGTCTATATAGGGATTTACAGTACTTGGATCCACGGGGAGTACCGGTCCAATTTCGTATCGCAAGAGGGATTCAATAAAATTGCTTACGCCGGGATGATTCATATTGTCCAGGACGGTTTGGCATCCTGCAAGGAGTCCTACAGGCACAGAAAGCGTGTGCGCTCCATTGAGGAGTCTGATCTTTCGAGTGCGGTAGGGGGCAATGTCGGGGGCGATAACAATTTCGTCAGCGCCCTCAGCAAACCCCAGCCGGGAGCGCAAGATCTCGTCGCCCTGGATTGCCCATATCCGGTAAGGTTCACAAACAGTAAGCAGTTCGTCAGAATAACCCAGATATTCGTACGCGGCATCCAGTTCAGCTTTGCCCGGCAAGCCGGGCACGATTCGGTCTACCAGAGAATTACAGATCAGGTTTGCATGCTGTACCCAATCCAGAAAGCGTGTTCCGAGCTTCCAGCGGCGTGCCTGCTCAATGACTAGGCTACGCAACAGATCACCATTGTTGTCTATTAGTTCACAGGGTAGAATAACAACGCCGTTTGAATGGGCGAAGTCAAAAAACTCTGCACGCGCAAACAACAGCGCACAAAGTCGTCCAGGATAAGATCTTGGAGATGCCAACTCATCGTCTTCCTGCAGAGAAAGACCGATCTCGGTAGTGTTAGAAAGAATTACTTTCAGATCAGCACTGCGCGCGACACTAAGCACTTTGTCCCAGTCTTCGCTGGCAGCCAGCACACGGCTAACCGCTTTGACTGTACGAAATTCATCAATAGGCTTGTCCTCGGTGCCCCCCCGCGTCCACAGGGTGTAGCGTTTGTCCTGTTTTCTCAAAAGTTCTACACGCCCACTGGGTGTTGAGGCAACCATAACAATAAGACCGTCATAGCGTCCAACGGCTACAGCCTCGTCAACGAAGCAATCCGCGAATGCTCGCAGAAAGCGTCCGGTCCCGAACTGCAATATCCTTTCAGTCTGAGGAAAAATCTCTGGTTGATCATCGCCTGCGTTTGTCCTGAATGGCATGGGAAACTCGTTTTTGCGTTTATTGCACGAAGATAATCATTTCGGTGCCCCCGACCTCTTTTCTTTCTTTTCGTAAAAAAGCGTCCTGTGCCTCGCAGGGACTGTACGAGCTTGATCTGTAATCCACCCGAGGCTTACTATGGCATTCAGACGTGGAGATGCCTTCCACAAGATCACCAATTTGTAGATATTACAAGACGTATAGTCACTACAGTGTCTGCTATTTCAGGAAGAGACTGGGGAGCCACAGGCTAAGGTCCGGGATATATGTGACAACCATAAGCGCTATGATCATTGCAATAAAAAAGGGCATGAGGGGGCGAGTCACACGGGAAATTCTTGTTCCAGCTACACCGACCCCTACGAACAGCACACTACCTACTGGAGGAGTACAAAGTCCAATGCACAGATTCAGCACCATAATGATTCCAAAGTGAATCGGGTCAATTCCCAGGGTAACTGCGATAGGTAGAAATATTGGTGTAAATATGAGGACAGCAGGTGTGATATCCATAAAGACCCCCACGCAGAGAAGGATCACGTTGATGAGCAAAAGGATGACGATACCATTATCCGTCAGTGCCAGGAGTGACGCGGTCAGTTGCTGTGGGATGTTTACGTACGCCATGATCCACGACATCCCGACCGAAGTGGCAACTAGGAGCAAAACAACCGCTGTGGTGCCACTGGCATCTATCAGGATGCGGGGGAGATCTCGAAAAGAGATTTCCCGATAGATCAGTGCGAGAATCAGTGCATAAAGTACGGCTACTGCGGCAGCCTCAGTAGCAGTAAAAAATCCTGCAACGATCCCTCCCATCACAACGATAAGTAAGGTCAGGCTGGGAATAGCATCCAGAAATTTCCAGAAAATTTGCCTGATATTCATGGTCTGTGCAGCACCGTATTTGCGGCGCAGTGCAATTACGCCAGCTACGGCCATCAGTGAAAGGCCTACCAGGATTCCAGGCAGATAACCCGCCAGAAACAGTGCGGCAATAGATACACCACCGCTGGCGAGCGAATAGACAATCAGAATATTGCTTGGAGGAATCAGAAGCCCTGTCGTTGCCGAGGTAATGTTGACAGCTGCGGAGTAATTGCGTTCGTACCCATCTTTCTCCATTTGGGGTGTCATGATTCCACCGACTGCAGATGCAGCAGCAACAGCTGACCCGGATATGGCTCCAAACAGCATGGAAGCCAAAATATTCACATGTGCCAGAGCGCCTGGAAACAGACCGAGCAGTGAACGGGCAAAGTCAATTAATCGCCTGGCCATACCTCCCCGGTTCATGATCTGTCCGGCCAATATGAAAAACGGTATCGCAAGTAATGCAAAGCTGTCAAGGCCCGTGGCAATTCGCTGCGCTTGTGTAGTCAGGGCGGGCCAGGTTCCCATGGTCACCAGCATTGTTGTCAACGTCGCCAGTCCAATGCTGTATGCGATCGGAACGCCCAGGAGGAGCAATCCCGCAAAGCTTACTACCAGTACAACTATTTCAACTGTTTCCATTGCGCAGGCCCTTGATTGCGTCAGTGAGATCAAGTATTGCGTACCAGGCAATCAGCAGTCCACTGATTGGGACAGCCAGATAGACATATCCCAGTGGGAGTTGCAGGCTGGCCGAAGTTTGGCCTAATTTCAGCATTACCCAGACAAGGCGTGCTCCTCCCGCAAAAAGAGCCGCTAACGCAAATACGAGGACCAGTGACTCAATGAAAATGCGCAAGGTGTGCGCCCGGTTGCCCGTAAGAGCGCCTGGCAGGAGATCCACACTCAGATGCATTCTCCGACCGGCAGCGTACGCAGCTCCAATGAGTCCCACCCAGATCATCAGGTACCGTGCCAGCTCTTCCGTCCATGAACTGGGATCTCGAAGGATAAACCTTGTAAAGACCTGCCAGAGCACATCCAGTACCAATGCGGCCATGAGTGTAGCCACAAGTACAGCCAGAGAGCGGTCAAGCCATTTGCGAGTATGGGTCATTCAAGACTGAAATGATTCATTGCCAGGTAATTGATGTGCATTCAACAAGTCTCTGAGTTATCACACGCAGAGGTCGCCTGGATTTGCTCTATGAGTGTATAGATTTCGGGGGTTTCCCGGTATTCGTCATAGAGGGAAGTCACACGCGCCGCAAAGGGCTCCTTGTCAGGGTATATGATCTCTACGCCGGCTTCCTGCACTTTCTGGAGGGCTTCTTCGGTAGCGGCCTTCCACAGTTGCTTCTGGTATTCGGCGGATTCGTCAGCCGCCTGTTGTACCCATGACTGCTGTTCTGGCGTAAGCCGATTCCATACGATGGTACTGATGAGCAGTACATCGGGGAGTCCAGTATGCTCGTCAAGTGAATAGAATCTGCATACTTCATAGTGACGGGAGGTATAGAACGAGGGAGGGTTGTTTTCCGCACCGTCGACGACGCCCTGTTGAAGTGCGGTATAAAGTTCTCCCCATGCAATGGGGGTTGCTGACCCTCCCAGGCTATTCACCATTTTAACCTGAGTTGCACTTTCAAGCGTACGGATCTTGAGTCCTTCCAGATCTTCGGGTGAGTGAACCGGTCGCTCTTTTGTGTAGAAGCTTCGACTTCCGGCGTCATAATAAGTAAGGCCGCGTAACCAGTATTGTTCACTGGACAATAGAATTCGGCGTCCAACAGGTCCACCCAGAACATCATAACGGTGCGCTTCGCTTCGAAATATATAGGGTAAGCTGAGCACTTTATATTCGGGTGCAAATCCCTCGAGTACGGCTGAGGCCACCTTTGTCATTCCCAGGCTTCCAAGCTGCAATAGTTCAAGCAGTTGTCGCTCGGTGCCCAGTTGTTGGCTTGGATAAATCTGGATTTGGAGCGTACCACCGGACAGGCTGTCGAGTCTTTCCTGCATGAAAACCATGGCTTGGTGGACCGGATGATTGGTGTCGAGCCCATGGCCGAGTTTGATGGTTTCCACGACGCCCGTGCGTGTGCAGCTCGCGGTTAGAAGAAATATCAGTACAGCGAGTCGACCTACCATTCGTTCTCGTATCCGGGGCGCGTTACAATGGCTGACCAGTCTCGAACATTCTCAGTGAATGCCCCAAGGCACCAAACGAACATAAAATCTATCGACGGTGGCGCAATGGTATCGTGGTAATTGGGTGTCACGTTGATTGCCTGCTCATCAAAAACATGCACATAGGTGTTCACCTTTTCCGGTGGGCGTGCACAGTTCTGAAGTACATAGGGCGTATCCCCCTCGATGTCCGACGCGCAGCGGAAGTGATAAATTTCTTCTTTAGCTTCCGATCCTAGTCCACTAGGTCCATCTGGCCCGTGAAAATGAGGCGGGTAGCTTCCTACTCCTCCCCGCTGTCCCATGAAGGTGTCCCCAAAAAGCAGCCGACAGGCTTGAATATTCTGATCAACTAGTTTATAGACGGTGCGCTTGGACATCGGACGTTTTGTCCCCACATCAGCTGCCAGGGGAGTTCCTTCGATCTCGGCGTGTCGTACGAGGACGGTGGGGTAACGGGTGTGGCAGTGGATTGCTCGGTACTCGCTAACATCACAGATCCCCTCTGGAGCACTAATCAGGATGCGATCACCAATGCCGGCATAGACCAGATCTCCCATGCCGAGAGCATAGGATGCGGTGGAGGTTTCAATAATTGCTTTACCTCGGTTAACGTAGAATATTGCCTCGGCATCCTGAGGTAGCTTAACTTCTACGGGTTTGTAGTTTGGTCCCGAGGGATCAAGTATAACACGTGCCATGCGCAGGTACTCAAAACTAGAATTACCAGCCGTGATTACTTTCTGGTATCTATTCAAGGCCCCGCGTGCATCAAATAGCTCAACCTTGCGAAGCGCATCACTCCCGGGTACGACTGCACGTCCATGCAGCCTTCGTTGAGTTGCCGAGAGGGGAGGGGCCGTAATGATAGGTCCAATGCGTCGGATAGGAATCATGAGGAGAGTATAGGTATTTCAGAGAGAAATTACGAGATTTGACTGAGTAACAAGCTAAATGATCTATGAGACGATTTCTTGACCGGAATTTTCTGCTTAGAAGCCCGGCTGCAGAGGTACTGTATCACGAGTACGCAGCTGAGATGCCCATAATTGACTACCACTGCCACTTGTCGGCGGAGGATATTGCAGCCGACAGAAGATTTGAAAATTTAACACAGGCGTGGCTGGAGGGGGATCATTATAAATGGCGAGCAATGCGCATGAATGGCATTGAGGAGCACTACTGCACCGGCTCTGCCGCAGACCGAGACAAATTCGATGCTTGGGCGCGAACGGTCCCGCATACAATCATGAATCCGCTCTACCACTGGACGCATCTGGAATTAAGGAGGTATTTCGGGATAGAAGATATCCTGGATAGCGGCTCCTCAAGGAGAATATTTGAACAGTGCACAGATTTGCTGAGAACTCCAGAATACAGTTGTCGTGCATTGCTTGAGCGCATGAAGGTAAGGGTTGTGTGTACAACCAATGATCCAATTGAAGACCTGTCTGCTCACACCGCGATCGCGGAAGAGGGAGGTGGATTGGTAGTTGTTCCTGGATTTCGAGCGGATAGAGCTTCTCAGATTACGAATACTGGCGGTTGGCGCTCCTATATTTCTGCTCTCGGAGAAGCGGCGAATCTAGACATTACTTCTCCAGATAATCTACTTGAAGCGTTGCAGATCCGTCATGATTTTTTCGCTGAATGTGGATGTATGGTCAGCGATCATGGTGAGGAGCTACTGTACGCTGAGAGCTATACACCTGCTGATATTCAGCGCATTTTTGCTCGTACGTTGCGTGGCATTGCGCCATCTCAAAGTGACGTCAGGTTATTCAAGAGTTGGCTACTGTATGAATTGGCGAAGATGGATCATGCTGCAGGGTGGACGCAGCAGTTCCATTTGTCTGCATTGCGAGATAACAATTCTCGCGCACAAAAAGTAGATAGCGGCTATGACTCAATCGGTGATTTTGCAATTGCGAAGGGGGTTGCCAGCTTCTTGGATCGTCTCAATGCCAGTGGTCAGCTGGCTAGAACAATACTCTATTCAGTCAACCCGGCACACAATGAGGTACTTGCGTCCATGTGTGGCAATTTCTGTGAGCATCCCGTCCCAGCGAAAGTCCAATTTGGAACCGCGTGGTGGTTTATGGATCAGATTGACGGTATGGAACGGCAGCTAACTGCATTTGCAAACATGGGGCTCTTGAGTCACTTCGTGGGCATGCTGACCGACTCAAGAAGCTTCCTGTCTTTCCCGCGGCATGAATACTTTCGGCGTATCCTTTGCAATATGATTGGGACGCAGGTTGACCGAGGTGAGATACCCCATGACCTAGACTGGCTTGGCCAAGTTGTGCAGAACATCTGCTACACAAATGCTCAGGAATATTTTCGCTTTCGAGGTAGTCCTGACTTTGGTGAAAACGAAGTCTGAATTATTCCAAACGATTCGCAGTAGGACCAGCCAAGCTACTGAAGTGTAACCTGCAATCCGAGGTTGAAGGAGCGTGGCAGTCCAAGAAAAACTTCTGCGTCATCCGCTCTGTTTGCTCCCGTACCATTGCCACGAAAAGCATTAAAGCGAGAGTTGTTTGTTGCATCTTGAATATAGAACGAATCAAACAGGTTGAATACATTGGCAAATACGCGAATTTGTCCTGGCCCCAGACGACGGGGAATCGTATAGCCGAGGTTAATGTCGAATATATTATAGCTCGGCACCTTCCAGACGGGTTGTCCCGATTGCCCACTATCCGTGCGACTTGAGGGATCAAAATCTGCATAGTAGTTCGAGTAGGATCGTCCAGTAATTTTGGCGTACATCCCCCTCACAGGAAAAACGCTGATCGCGTAGGCGACCTGAGTCTGGGGTGCATCCCCCACTTTTACATCCTTTACGTAAAGAGATACAGTCTCCTGGGTGGAAGGATCTGAACGGTCCGGTGTGTATCTCGCAGAAACATCATCGGTATATTGCCAATTGCCGATGGACAGTGCCATATCTGCGCGGAGAACACGTAGCGGCTGATAAGCCACCTCCGCTTCAACCCCGCGGTGTAATGCATTCAACCCAAGGATGTTGATCAAGCCATCGTCTCCGTTTTGCTCCAATACTGAACGTGTGATCGTGCGGTCGTTCCATACGGTGTTGTACAGACTAACGGTGGTATTCAAAGTGCGATCCGGGGACTCATAAGAAATCCCGGCCTCTATTGCTCGGAATTGCTCATTTTGAGGGTCTGGGTTCAAAACACCTGTGATATCATTCAGTGCCCCATCGAGAATCGGCACTTTGGATACCAATCCTGCATTGACAAACACAGAAATCATGTCATTGAGCAAATAGGAAGCACCACCCTTGATCTGGTATCCACCAATACGATCCGTAGAGATGGTAAATGTGGTTCCGTCTCCTGAATCCCGAAAATAATCCTCATGAGAGTATTTGATGGCTGAGTATCCTGCCATACCATAGGCATAGATACCGCCGCTCTGATAGGCACCTTGCAAAAACCCACCTAACCAGTCTACCTTGTTGGTATTGTTATAATTGAATCGATCTCCCGGCTGAAGAAGCCTGCCATTTTCTCCCCAAAAATCGTTATCAAAACGCCGATATCCACTCCCACCCAACAAGTCTCGCAACGTTCGGTAATGGTCAATCGAGGCTGTGCGCCAATCAACGCCTGCTTCAAGTGTTACTGTTTCGGTCATCTCAAGCTTGAATTTTGAGATTGCTCCAATCGTCCACTGCACATTATGGCTGTTTCGCAGGATCCCTTGGGATTCGCCGTTCTCCTGATTTGCTGCAATAGTGCCATCGTAATCAACCACACGCGATGGACCTGAAGCATTCCACTGCATCCGTCCATGGGTCCCTGTTCCTCCGCCTTTGCCACCGGAGTAGTAAAGGACTGTTGACCAGAGTGACCGGTTCGTTAGCTGGGCGAAATAATTCAGGTTCAGTTGAGGCTTGTGGAAAAAATTTTCGCGCTCGTTGATGGAATTCCGCAAATTGCGGCGAACGGTGCCAAAGCCATTATGCTGTTCGTTGGTGTAAGAAGAGGAAACCGGTGATACATTCTGGTTCCAGCGTCGTCCTGCTTCCGGGATGGTCTGCAGAATTTCTGTAATCGTTAATTCATCCAGCCCATCTGCCTCGAAGACTGTACGGGCATACTCATGGTCATAGGCAGCAATGTTTTGCCGATACAGATTCTGTCCATGCCGCTGAGGTGCTCCAACCGCATAGAAGTCTACCCTATGCTTCGCGCTGATATTCCATGCAGCAGCAACATAATAAGCCCACGCATCCGTCCATGTACCGTCATAATAGCCATCGCCGGACTTTCTGACGCCACTCACAGTGAATGCATAGCGGTTGTTAATTAAGCCAGTTGAAGCAGAGACGGTCGATTTGAGAAATCCGTCATTCCCAAATTCCTGTTTTGCCATGACCCGCCGTCTATTTGCAGCAGGATCCGTAAGGATATTCAGTGTTCCACCGATAGAAGGCGTCGCCAAATTCACTGCGGACAGCCCCCGCTGCAACTGAATGGAGGTGGTTGCATCCCCAACACCGTCCCAGTTTGACCAGTACACCCAACCGTTCTCCATATCGTTCACCGGAACGCCATTGATCATGACGGCAACATTCCGCTGATTAAATCCGCGAACATTCACACGTGCATCCCCAGCTCCACCTCCCTGAGCGGTGCTATAAACGGAGGGGGTCGTATTCAAAACTAATGGGACATCGCGCGAGCCCAGCTCACGCTCAACCTGGAGTTTTTCAATGTCTGAATAAGCGACTGGAGTTTGCCGGTTTAAGGCTCTTGACGCGAATATCTCTAGGGCTTCAAGTGCTTGGCTCGACACTTGCAAAGCAAAATCAAACGTGACATCTGCATCTTGAAGCGTAACGGGCTGCAAGACCGTTTCGTATCCGACAAAGGACACTTGAATAGTGTAAGTACTCAAAGGCAAATCACTAATTCGGTAGGCCCCCTCGCCATCTGCTACTGAACCTGTAGTTGTACCGACAAGAATAACCGTCGCCCCTGGGAGAGGTAATCCGGACTCTGCGTCGGTTACGATCCCGCTAATGGTATTCTGAGCATCCACAGAACCAGCAATTAGGAGTGAGGCAAGAATCGACAAAGTAGCTTCAATCATGAATAAAGAATGGTTGTGAATCACGTTTTACTAGGGAGTTCCCAGATTAATATTTCCTCGCCGTTAAGATAAGATTAAGAGACAATTACATGAAAGTCTTCAAATTCCCTGTTTACTTCGGCAATTTTTGAGTAACTAGGGAGCGTGCGAACCAGTGCGCTCGTGCCAGTACCGTAAATGACTTCAACCGTAGATAAATCCGCGCCGGGACCCAGTGAGATGTTGTTATTCCTAGGATGACTACGAGAGCCAAGTGGCGAAACCAAGGGGTACACCAGCAGGATTGCGAAGGGACTTATATGGGGTAGTTGAAGTCCTATCCCCAAAACTGCTTATATTGATGTCAGACGCAATGGAACAGGACAGCCCCTGCCCATTGCTTACCATGACATCATCACGAGTGATCCCATGCCTGACAAGGCAAAAGA